>DATATV010000061.1:0-104624 GCA_036268615.1 Pseudonocardiaceae bacterium | reverse complement strand
CCGACCAGGGCTATCTTGACCAAGACGCTACCCAACCGGGTCGGCGTGTCGACCGGATTAATCCGGTCGACACGCCGACCCGGTTGGGTAGCGTCTTGGTCAAGATAGCCCTGGTCGGGGCACTGGCGTGCGAGAACGTGGTCTAACGTGAATCACTCGTCGGATTCCTTCGGGTGAGAAGTGGAGAATCGGTGCCCGCCACGGTGACCTCACGGCGGCGCCAGCTCGGCAACGAAATTCGCCGGGCCAGGAAGGCTGCCGGCATGACCCAGCAGGAAGTGGGTGACCTGCTCGGTTGTGGCCAGGGAAAGATCAACAAGATCGAGTCGGGCAGCGTGTCGGTCAAGCTCGCCGACCTGGATCGCATGCTGCTCGCGTTCAAGACCAGCCCGGCCGAGACCGAGCTGATGCTCGACCTGGCCCGCACCGGTGGCCAGCGCGGCCAGTGGTCGGGCTACCGGTCCGCAGTGCCGCAGTGGTTTCGCACCTTCTCCGACCTCGAACCGGCCGCGTCGGAGATCTGCGGCTGGCACGGTGAGCGGATGCCCGGCCCGTTGCAGTCCGAGCACTACATGCTCAAGCAGTTCACCGAGGCCCAGGTGCTGGACGTGACCGCCTTGGTGCGCAACAGGTTGGAGCGCAAGAAGGTCTTCGACCTGCCTCGGCCGCCGTACTACCGGTTCATCCTCGGCGAGGCCGCGTTCCGCCGAATGCCGGGCGGCGCTAGCCCGGTGGTCGCACTCGACCAGGTGCAGCACTTGATCGATCTGATCAGGACCTACACCCGGTTGTTCGTCAATGTGCTGCCGTTTTCGGCCCGGCTCTCGTATGTGCCGAACGATTTCACTATCGTACGGTTCGCCGACAACACGAGGGATTTCGTTTTCGTCGAGCACGCGGCCGGAGCTCTCAACGTCGAGGACGAGCGGGACTTCGAACTGTTCCTGGACGCCTGGGACCAGTTGCGGGACGCGGCTTTGCGACGCAACGAAACCCTTGAGTTCTTGGAAAGCCTTGCCGATGAGTTCCGTGGACAGCTTTCGATGTGAAGGATGACGCAGTGGCCGAGACCGCGCCCCCGCCCGAACCCGCCAGCCCGCCAGGAGTCGATCTCGACCACCCGAGCGTCGCGCGGGTCTACGACTTCTATCTCGGTGGCACCGCGAACTGGGCGATCGACCGCGAGTTCGGCAAACGGGTACTTTCCGCATTCCCCCTGTTGCGCCCGATCGCCATCGCCAACCGGATGTTCCTGCACCGGGCGGTGCGCCATCTGGTCCGGCTGGGCGTGCGCCAGTTCGTCGACATCGGCTCCGGCGTGCCGACGATGGGCAACACGCACGCGGTCGCCGGCGAGGTCGCGCCGGACTCGCGGGTGGTCTACGTCGACAACGAGCCGGTGGCCGTCGCGCACTCCAAGGTGCTGCTGGAGGAGCACGGCGACCCGGTCCGGCACGCGGCGATCAACGCCGACCTGCGCTACCCCGACCAGCTCTGGCAGGCGGTCGCCGACACCGGTGTGCTCGACCTGAGCCAGCCGGTCGCGCTGCTGTTCATCGCGGTGCTGCACGTCAAGCAGCCCGGACCGGACGGCGAGGACACCGGCGCCGAGGTGCTCGCCCGGTACCGCGAACTGCTCGCGCCCGGTTCCTTCCTGGCCATCTCGCAGATCACCGACGACGGCGTGCCCGAGGACCTCGGCCGCAACCTGGTCGAACTCAAGCGGATGTACGAGACGCGCAGCACCAGCGAGGCGATGTGGCGCTCGCAGGCGCAGATCCGCGACCTGTTCGGCGACTTCGAGCTGGTCGAGCCCGGCCTGACCTGGACCCCGCTCTGGCACCCTGAGGAGTCCAGCCCGGACGCGCCCAGTCTCACCTTCGCCAGCCCGAACGAGTCGGTGATCTGGGCCGGCGCCGGCCGCAAGCCCTGACCGAGCGCCGGCGCGCTACCGGCTCTACTCGGTCAGACCTGCGCAAGGCGCGGGATCGAGCCCAGCCCGTGGTAGCAGAAGCCGGCCCGGCTGGCCACGTCCGGATCGAGCAGGTTGCGCGTGTCCACCACTATCGCCCGGCCGACCACGCCGGCCAGCGCGGGCCAGTCCAGGCCCCGGAACTCGGCCCACTCGGTCAGCACCACCAGGGCGTCCGCGTCCTTCGCCGCGGCCACCGGGTCACCCACGACGGTGATCCCGGTGAGTCCGGGCAGGTCGCTGTCCTCCGGGATGGCCGGGTCGTAGCCGACCAGTTCGGCGCCGGCCTGGCGGAGCAGCGCGGCCACCACGAGGGCCGGTGAGTCGCGCAGGTCGTCGGTGCCGGCCTTGAAGGTCAGCCCGAGCAGCCCGATCCGGATCTTGCTCAGCGAACCCTGCCGGGAGCCGGTGACGGCGAGCCGCACCTTGTCCACGATCCGCTGGAACTGCCGGGTGTTGGTGTCGATGGTCGCCCGCAGCAGCCGGAACTCGAAGTCGGCCGAGTCGGACACCTGGAGCAGCGCGTGCACGTCCTTGGGCAGGCAGGAACCGCCCCAGCCCGGACCAGGTGACAGGAACGCCTGGCCGATCCGCCGGTCGTGGCCCATGCCCTCGGTGACGTCCCGGACGTTGGCGCCCAGCCGCTCGCACAGCTCGGCGATCGCGTTCACATAGGACAGTTTCATTGCCAGAAAACAGTTCGCCGCGTACTTGACGAGCTCGGCGCTGGCCGCGTCGGTGAGTACGGCCGGCGCGCCCAGCCGGGCGTAGAGCGCGGCCACCCGCTCGGCCGCGTCCTGCTGGTCGCTGCCGACGACGATCCGGTCCGGGTTGAGAAAGTCGTGCACCGCGCTGCCCTCACGCAGGAACTCCGGATTGCTCACCACCCCGATGTCCGTGCGCCCCAGTAGGTCCTGGGTGCGGGCGGCGGTGCCGACCGGCACGGTGGACTTGTTCACCACGACACATCCGGTCGGCAGGATGTCCCGGATCTGGTCGAGTACCGACTCCACCGCGCTCAGGTCGGCGACCCCGCCCACGCCCATCGGGGTCGGTAGGCAGAGGTAGACCACCTCGGCGTCGCGCACCGCCTCGACCGGGTCGACGACGAAGCGCAGCCGCCCGGCGGCGAGTCCGCCGGTGACCAGCTCGGGCAGTCTCGGTTCCAGGATCGGCACCTCACCGCGCCGGAGCTGATCCACTTTGGTCTGTTCGCGGTCGGCGCAGATCACCTGGTGGCCAAGGGAAGCCAGACATGCCCCGGTGGTGAGGCCGACATAACCGGTGCCGATCACGGCGACGGAGCGAGTGAACACGGCAGGCCCCATTCTCGAATTCCGTGTACGAGCTCTCGATGGCCATGCAACCACGGGGTTTGTCACCATATCGGGCACGGCATCCGATTTTCACCATCAGTTCACCCGCTCAATCCCCGGGCCTCACGCGACGCACACTCGGTCTCCCGATCGTCTGTGCTGTGCGGATAGCTGTGGTGACAGAGTCATTCCTGCCCAGGGTGAACGGCGTGACGAACTCGGTCTGCCGCATTCTGGAGCATTTCGCTGCACGTGGTCATCAGGCACTGGTGGTGACGCCGGGTCCGGGGGTCGAGGAGTACGCGGGCCATCGGATCGTCGCCGTGCCGGGTGTCGCCCTGCCCGGGTACCGTTCCTTCGTGCTCGGGCTGCCGACGGCGCGGCTGGAAAGACTGCTCGCCGAGTTCGACCCGGACGTGGTGCACCTCGCCTCGCCGGTCGCGCTCGGGGCGGCCGGCGCGTCGGCGGCGCGCAGAATGGGCCTGCCCAGTGTCGCGGTCTTCCAGACCGACGTGGCCGGATTCGCTCGCAGATATGGCTTTCGCGGCACCGACCGGGCGATCTGGGCGTGGCTGCGGCACGTGCACCGGCAGGCCGACCGAACCCTGGTGCCCTCACACGCGACCCTCGCCCAGCTCAACGACCGCGACATTCCCCGGCTGGCGATGTGGCGGCGCGGGGTGGACGCGAACCGGTTCCACCCCGACCACCGCTCGGCCGCCGTACGCGCGCGGCTGGCCGGCCCGGACGAGATCCTGGTCGGCTACGTGGGCCGGTTGGCCGGCGACAAGCGGGTGCACATGTTGGCCAGCCTGGCCGACATCCCGGGCGTCCGGCTGGTGATCGTCGGTGACGGCCCGGCCGCCGCCCGGCTGCGCGGACTGATGCCGGACGGGATCTTCCCCGGTTTCCTTGGCGGCAGCGAACTGTCCACAATGTACGCGAGCTTGGACGTGTTCGTGCACACCGGCGCGGACGAGACGTTCTGCCAGGCGATCCAGGAGGCGATGGCCTCCGGGGTGGCGGTGGTGGCGCCGGCCGCCGGTGGCCCGCTGGACCTGGTCGAGGCGGGCCGGACCGGGCTGTTCTACGACCCCGAGTCGGCGGAGCAGCTGCGCACGGCGGTGGCCACGCTGGCGATCAATCCACAGCTGCGCCACGAGTTCGGCGAGCGTGGCCGGGCCAGCGTGGTCGAGCGCACCTGGCCGGCCGTGTGCGACGAACTGCTCGGCCACTACGCCGATGTGATCGCCGCGCGGGCGCAGGTCGACCGGCGGTCCACCGGGGGAGCCGCGTGACGAGCCGACCTGGCCGCAGCGGGGCGCGCCGATGAGGATCGTCCAGCTGGCCAACTTCTACGGCCCGAACTCCGGTGGCCTGCGCACCGCGGTGGACACGCTCGGCCGCGGCTACCAGCAGGCCGGCCACGACCGGGTGCTGGTCGTGCCCGGACAGCGCCGGCAGGTCCGGGAGACCGACGCGGGCACGGTGATCACCCTGCCGGGCGCACCGGTCAGCGGCGGCTACCGGATGATGCTGCGGCCGGCCGCGGTCTGCCGGGAGCTCGACCTGCTCGCGCCGGACTCGATCGAGGTGTCGGACAAGGCGACGCTGCTCACGGTGAGCACCTGGGCCAGGGCCAACGACGCGCAGGCGGTGCTCTTCTCGCACGAGCGGCTGGACACCTGGCTGGCGGCCCGGCTGCCGACCCTGTGGCGCTACGGCGGGGCGGTGCTCGACCCGGCCGTGCGGCGGTGGAACTGCGGCCTGGCCCGGCGGTTCGACACGGTCGTGGTGACCTCGGCGTTCGCCGAGCACGAGTTCGCCGAACTGGGGGTCGGCACGATCCGGCGCATCCCGCTCGGCGTCGACCTGGCCACCTTCCGGCCGGTGCCGCGACCGCCGCGGCCCGGACCGGTGCGGCTGGCCTACGCCGGCAGGCTGTCGCCGGAGAAGAACCCGCAGGGCGCGATCGGGGCGGTGCGCCAGCTCGTCCGGGACGGCCTGGACGTGCGGCTGGACGTGTACGGCAACGGCGTGGCCGAGGCCGCGCTGCGCCGGCAGGCCGCCGGATTACCGGTGGTGTTCCACGGTTTCCTGGGCGACCGGGCCGAACTGGCCGCCCGGCTGGCCGACGCGGACATCGCGTTCGCGCCGAGTGCCGCGGAGACGTTCGGACTGTCCGTGTTGGAGGCGCTCGCCTGCGGCACACCGGTGGTCGCCGCGGACACCGGCGCCGCCCCGGAACTGCTCGCGCCGGGGGCCGGCGTGGCCGTGCCGGCGACTCCGGACGGCCTGGCCGGCGGAGTCGCGGAAGTGCTGAACTGGCCGACAATGGAACGCAGGGTCGCCGCTCGGCGCAGGGCCGAGCAGTTTCCCTGGTCGGCAACGACCGAGGCGATGTTAGATCTGCACTCCGCCGCCGCCGGCGGCGGTTCGAGGAGACTCGACCCACCGGCCGCCTGAGCCGTACCCGAGGTGACCAATGCTCGCTCCCGTGGACCAACTCACCACGCCCACCAACGATTCGGACTCGACCAGCGTCTTCGCCGGGCAACGCTCGGCCGCCGCGCAGTTCGCCGTCTACCTGTTCGTGATCGTGCCGTTGCTGGCCATGATCGCCGCCGTCCCGTTCGCCTGGGGCTGGGCCCTGAGCTGGGTGGACGTCGCCCTGGCGGTGCTGGCCTACACCGCCAACATCCTGGGTGTCACGGTCGGCTTCCACCGCTACTTCACCCACGGCGCGTTCAAGGCGAAACGCTGGCTGCGGGTCATTCTCGCGTTGGCCGGCAGCCTTGCGGTGCAGGGCCCGATCGTGCACTGGGTGGCCGACCACCGACGTCACCACGCCTTCTCCGACCGGGAGGGCGATCTGCACTCGCCGTGGCTGTTCGGCAGTTCGCCGGTGGCCCTGGTCCGCGGGTTCTGGCACGCGCATCTGGGCTGGGTGCTCGACCGGGACCTGACCAACCAGCGCCGGTTCGCGCCGGACCTGTTGGCGGACAAGGACATCCGCATGGTGCACCGGCTGTTCGGGCCGTGCACCGCGGTGACCCTGCTCGGCCCGGCCCTCGTCGGCGGGCTGCTCACGCTGTCCTGGTGGGGTGCGCTGACCGCGTTCTTCTGGGCCGGGCTGGTCCGGATCGCGGTGGTGCACCACGTGACCTGGTCGATCAACTCGATCTGCCACATGATCGGCGCGCGGCCGTTCACCGCACGGGACCGGTCGGCCAACTTCTGGCCGCTGGCCGTCCTGAGCATGGGCGAGTCCTGGCACAACCTGCACCACGCCGATCCGACGTGCGCCCGGCACGGTGTGCGGCGCGGCCAGATCGACGTGTCCGCGCGGCTGATCTGGCTGTTCGAGAAGTCGGGCTGGGTCTACGACGTGCGCTGGCCGACCGAACGCCGACTGGCCCGGCTGGTCGCCGCGCGCTGACCTGTCGACCAGTAGTGCGCTGACCTGTTGACCAACCCGGGAACGGCCGGCCCCCAACCGGGGCCGGCCGTTCCCGGGTCAGTGCTGGCTCAGGAGTACTCCTCGGCCGGTTCCGGCGCGTCCGGACCGGCCAGCGCGTTGCGGATGATGGTGGCCAGCGCGTGCGGGACCAGGTCGCGGCCGCGTCGGCACAGCCACGGGATGCCCATGAAGATCAGCCAGAAGATGTGTTGCCAGGTCTTGATCTCCCGGCCGCCGGAGCAGTCCGCCGAGACCTCGGCCGGAATGGCCAGGCCGGCCTCGGCGAACCGCTGGGCGAACGCCCTGGCCAGCATCCGGTAGCCGATCTCGGAGGGATGCAGCCGGTCGACCGCCCAGCAGGAGCGTTCGTAGGTGGTGGGCAGCCCGTGCAGGTCGACCACGCCGATCCGGTGCCGGGCGACCACCACGTCCAGGGTCTTGTTGAACTGCGTGATCCGGCCGGTGAACATCCGGCGCAGCGGTCCGGGGAGCCGGAAGATCCGGCTGTGGTCGTGATAGCGCACGGCGACGACCGCCGAGCCGACCGAGAGCAGCGCGGTCACCATCCGGTCCAGGTCCGCGCAGAGTTGGACCGGGTCGAAGTCCGATCTCATCGTGTCGTTCATGCCGACCACGAGCACCGCCGCGTCCGGCTGCGCGGCCACCGCCGCGGGCAGTTGCGCCCCGCGTACCGACGCGACCCGCGCGCCGCTGACGGCCAGGTTCACCAGCCGGGGTTCGCCCATCGCCTCGGCCAGCATCGGCGCGAAACCACGCCAACCACCGCCGAGGGCCGGGTCGCCGATCCCGACACCCACCGAGTCGCCGAGCACGACGAGGGTGCGAACCACCCTCGGCGCCGGCGAATCCACCAAGGTCGCCTCTACCAGCACGGCTCAATGATCCGAGTCGATAACGCAGATCCGGTAATAGCCCGGTGGCCGCCGGGCAACAGCAAAACGAAATATGGGGGGCCTGCCGCGCCAGCGGCACGGGAGGGCCAGGAGCAAAGCGACCTCTTCAAACCCCGGCAGGCCCGAGTTTGAACCCCGGCAGGCCCGAGCGGAGCCCACACCCGGACCAGCCCCAAGGATTGACACCCATCAGAAAATAGAACTTCGACGCGCGGGAAGGACGCACAGCTCTACCGGAAATTGTTATTGACATAACGCCGGGAGGGGTCGATCGCCAAATCATCGATATGACCTGGAATTGGCAGCGGAACGGTCCACGATGGCCACGAAGCTCCAGGTGGGCAACAAGGCGGAACCGACCCGAGCGGCTCACGCCGGAGCAGCGGGGCACACCCTCAGGACGCGCGAGCGCCGAGTTGCCTCAGCGCTGGGTGAGTCGGTAGCCGGTATGTGCGGAGAACTCCGCGGTGAGCGCGAACCGGTCACCGCGGACGAGGGTGTGTCGCCACTCCACCGGTCGGTCCTGCGCATGGCTGAGCCGGTTGATCGAGAACGCGGCGGTGCCGGCCGGGCAGCGCAACCGGTCCCGCTCGACCGGTGTCGGCATGACCGCGTGCACGTCCTCGTGTCCGTGGTCCAGCCGGATACCGGCCCGGCTGGCCAGTTCGGCGTAGAGGCTGGTGTGGGTGAAGTCCGCGGCCAGCAGCGGGGCGGCCAGCGTGGCGGGCAGCCAGACCCGGTCCAGGGCGAGCGGCTCGTCGCCGGCCAGGCGTAGTCGCTCCAGGTAGATCAGCGGGGTGGAGCCCTCCAGGTCGAGCCGCTCGGCGACCACCGCGTCCGCGCGGGTGTCCAGGGCGTGCACGATGCTGTGCTGCGGCAGCCCGGCCGCCTCCACCGAGGCGAACAGGCTGTAGAGCGCACCCAACGGCTGCTGGATCTCGGGGCTGGGCGCCACCCGGGGCTGTCGGCCGCGCTCGGCCACCACCACGCCGTCGGCGCGCAGCTGGCGCAGGGCCTGCCGGACCGTGTGCCGGCTCACGCCGTACTGGTCGACCAGCGCCAGCTCGCCCGGGAACTGATCACTGAACTCGCCGCTGGCCAGGCGTTCGCGCAGCTCGTGCTGCAACTGCCGCCACAGGGGCTGGGCCCCGGTCCGGTCGAGTGCTCGTGCCGACATGCGCCCTCCCCGCTCTGCCTGCGCACGCTACCCATTGCCAAATGTCTGCACATTGTCTAGCGTAAATGTACGTACATTCAGCCCGATGGAGGAACGAGCAGTGAGCGACCTGCGGGAGGGGACCAGCACCGGACGTCCGGCCGACGACCAGACTGACCACAGTGGACACTGGCTGACCCGTACCGCTCCGGGATTGCTGCTGGCCCTTGCCATCGCGGGGGTCGCCACCGGGCTGGGCAAGCTGGTGCCGATCGTCGGCGGCCCGGTGTTCGGCATCCTCGCCGGCGCCGTGCTGGCCGTCGCCCTGCCCGCGGTGCGCGGCACGCGCTGGTCGCCGGGCTACACGGTGGCCGCCAAACCGGTGCTCCAGCTGTCCATCGTCGTGCTGGGCACCGGGCTGTCCCTGCCCGAGGTGCTCCGGGTCGGCCGCCAGTCGCTGCCGGTCATGCTGTGCACACTCACCGTCGCGCTGGGCGGCGCGTGGTTGCTCGGCCGGCTGCTCAAGGTAGGCGGCGACACCCGGACCCTGATCGGGGTGGGCACTGGGATCTGCGGCGCGTCGGCCATCGCCGCGACCACCGCGGTGATCCGGCCCAAGCAGTCCGAGGTCGGCTACGCCATCGGCACGATCTTCACCTTCAACATCGCCGCCGTGCTGCTCTTCCCGCCGATCGGCCACCTGCTCGGGATGAGCCCGCACGCCTTCGGGCTGTGGAGCGGGACCGCGATCAACGACACCTCCTCGGTGGTCGCCGCGTCCTACGCCTACGGCGGCGACGCCGGCAGCTACGGGCTGGTCGTCAAGTTGACCAGGACGCTGATGCTGATCCCGATCGTCATCGTGCTGGCGGTTCTGCGCGCCCGCCGGGACAGCGCGGCGAACGGTGGCGACGGCCGGTTCCGGTTGCGCGCCATGCCCTGGCGGCGGATCGTGCCGATGTTCCTGATCGGCTTCATCGTGGCCGCCGCGCTGGACAGCCTCGGCGTGATCCCGACCGCCTGGCACCCCGACCTGTCCTGGCTGGGCACCTTCCTGATCACCACCGCGCTGGCCGGCATCGGCCTGTCGATGCGGTTCGCCGACATCCGCAAGGCCGGCCCCCGGCCGCTGCTGCTGGGCGCGCTGCTCTGGATCGCGGTCGCGCTGACCAGCCTGGGCGTGCAGGCCGTCACCGGCACCAGCTGACCTCGGCCGCGCGCCGTGGTGGGCGGCCGAGCGGCCGGTGCGCGAAGCTGGACCTGGCCGAGTTACAGTATGTCCACTGTGGACTCAGGGGTCACCGCTCGCCGCTCTCCTCGTCGGCTGGCTTGTCCACCACGGTGAACACCGACAGCAGGCCGGTCAGGTCCAGCACCCGGCGGGCGTAGCGGTCGACGTTGACCAGGGCCAGCTCGCCGCCGCACTGCTGGGTCTGGTCGTGTGCCCGGACCAGCGCGCCGATGCACGCGGAGTCGAAGAAGGACAGGTCGGCGAAGTCGACCACGAGCCGCCGCGCGCCGGTGTCGAGCAGCGTGCGCACGGCCTCATCCAGTTGGTCGGCCACGTCGTGGTCGATCTCGCCGCGCAGCACGATGCGGCCGGTCTGCCCGGTCACCTCGCTCCGAATGGCTGGAGCGTCCTCTGGCGTGGCTGCGCTGTCGGACTTCGTCATGATCAGTGTTTCTCCGTGTTTCTCCGTGCTCGTTCTGGGTACCCGTGACCAGGTTGTAGCGTGCGACCATCGTGCACCATGTCGGTCCTGGGGCAAAGATCCGGCCGCCGCTACTCGTCACGGGTCGGGCGAACGGTCGCCCGCAGGGAGTTTGGGGAGCGATGACCACGACCTCGGGCAACGAGATCACCGCCGTGTTGAGCGATTTTCTGACCCGCCATCGGGAACGGGTGGTCACCGAGTGGGCGGCGTCGCCGTTCTTCCAGTTCACCGGCAACGACGCCGACCAGGCGGCGAGCGATGCGGCCGAGGTGCTCGGCGGACTGCACCGGGTGATCGAGGCCGGCGAGCACGACACGCCGACCGGCGAGGGATTTGTGGCCATCCGCGGCCTGCTCGGCGCGTTGGCCGCCCAGCACAACGCCAACGGCCGGCTGGGCGCGCGGACCGCGGCCGAGATCAGCGGGCTGAAGTCGCCGCTGTTGCGGCTGTGGCAGGAGGACGACCTGCCGGCCGCGCAGGTCACCCCGGGCGCGGTCGTGCTCAGCGGCGCGGTGGACACGCTTCGCTTGGTGCTGCTGGACTCCGCGCTCAACGCGGGCATGGACACCATCGCCAACCAGCGTGAGCAGCTCACCGAGCTGTCCACACCGGTGATCAAACTGTGGGAGGGTGTGCTGGCCATCCCACTGATCGGCACGCTGGACAGCATGCGCAGCCAGGTCGCCACCGAGAGCCTGTTGCAGGCCATCGCCGACCAGCAGGCCCGGGTTGCCATCCTGGACATCACCGGTGTGCCGGCGGTGGACACGATGGTGGCCCAGCACCTGCTCAAGACGGCGATGGCCGCGCGGCTGATGGGCGCCGAGTGCGTGATCAGCGGCATTCGGCCGCAGATCGCCAACACCATGGTCCAACTCGGGATCGACCTCGGCGAGATGGCCACCCGCGCCCGGCTGGCGGACGCGTTCGCCTACGCGCTGAGCCGACTCGGCCTTGAGGTCGTCCCGGTGCCGGCCGGTACCGGGGGCGGCCGCTGATGGCCGACCTGCCGATCGTCGAACTGGACGGCGTGCTGCTGGTCACCGTCCAGGGCGAGTTGCTGGACGCGTCGGTCGCCGCGTTGCAGCAGGAACTGCCCGAGCGGGTGATCGCGGCCAACGCGCGTGGGGTGCTGATCGACATCTCAGTGGTCGACATCGTCGACTCGTTCCTGGCGCGGGCGCTGCACGACACCGCGGCGATGGTCGCGCTGCTCGCGGCGCAGACGGTCGTCGTCGGGATGCGGCCGGCGGTGGCCATCACCCTGGTCGAACTCGGTCTCACCCTGCCCGGCCTGCGCACGGCGCTGTCCGTGCGGGACGGGCTTGCCCTACTCCGCGGCGACAGTGGCCAGGTGCGGGCGGACTCCCGGTGACCCGAGCGCTGTCCACGGCCACGGTGCCGATCGCCAGCGAGATCGACATCGTGCACGTGCGACAGGCCGCGCGGGAGGCGGCGACCACGGCCGGGCTGAACCTGGTCCAGCAGACCAAACTGGTCACCGCGGCCAGCGAACTGGCGCGTAACGCGCTGGTCTACGGCGGTGGTGGCGAGGCAACGACGACCGTCGAGGAGGAGGGCGGCATCCGCACCGTGCGGATGACCTTCACCGACTCCGGTCCGGGCATCCCGGATCTCGACCTGGCCATGACCGACGGCTACACCACCGGTTCCGGGCTCGGCCTCGGTCTGGGCGGCACCAAACGGCTGGCCGACCAGTTCGGCGTCGACACCGCACCGGGCAAGGGCACGACCGTCCGGATCGCCTTCTCCGCGCGGAAACGACCGGGACTGTGAGCCGCACCGACATCACGGTCGCCGAGCCGAGCCACGTCAGCCGGGCCCGGCTGCTCGCGGCCGCGGCCGCCGAGCGCTGCGGTCTGGCCGACCAGCAGGTGCACCGGGTATCGATCGCGGCCACCGAACTGGCCACCAACCTGCTCAAGCACGCCACCACCGGTCTGTTCTCGGTGAACGTGGTGCCCGGCCGGCTGGATCTGCTGTCGGTGGACAAGGGGCCGGGCATTGCCCGGATCAGTGACAGCATGCGGGACGGTTTCTCCACCACCGGCACGCTCGGCCACGGCTTCGGCGCGGTCCGCCGGGCGGCCGACGTGTTCGACGTCTACACCCAGTTGGGTGCCGGCACCGCCGTGCTGGCCCGGTGGAATGCCGACCCACCGAACTGGGACGGGCTGCGGTTGGGCGGCACGCTGGCCACCGCGCCCGGCGAGACCTCGTGCGGGGACCGGTGGATCGCGGTGCGCGCGGAGACCGGCGCGGACACCGTCACCGTCGCGGTCAGCGACGGGCTCGGGCACGGCGAGCCGGCGGCCAAGGCCAGTCTGGTGGCGATCGCGGCGATCGCTGCGCACGCCGACCGCGGGCCGAGCATGATCCTGCGGACCATCCAGCCGGTGCTCGCGCCGACCAGGGGCGCGACCATCGCGGTGGTCCAGTTCGCACCGGGGCGCGAACAACTGCGGTTCAGCGGCATCGGCAACGTGTCCACCAGGCTGTACTCCGCATCGGGCGCGCGGCCCTCGGCCCTGCTGTCCCGGCCGGGCATCGCCGGCGCGGCCGTACCGGCCGGGCTCACCGAGTCCACCCACCCCTGGTCACCGGACAGCTGGCTGCTCATGCACACCGACGGGGTGTCCGAACGGTGGAGTACCGGTGACTGGCCGGGCCTGCTGGGGCATGATCCCTCCACGGTCGCGGCCTGGGTGCTCGGGCAGCGCGGCCGGGGCAGGGACGATGCCTGCGTGGTGGCCGTCACCGGAGGGAACGAGTCATGAGCCGGTTTCGCCAGGGCGCGCGGACCGACGAGGAGTTGGTCCGGCAGCTGCGGGAGACCATCCAGCGGCAGCAGGAAGAGCTGCGGCTGCACCAGTCCGAACTTGAGCAGACCAACGCCGGCCTGCTCGCGCTGCACGCCGAGGTGGAGCGGCAGCGCCAGCACTCGGCCCTGCTCGACCAGGTGAGCCGCACGGCTTCGGTGTCGTTGCGCGGAAAAGAGGTCGTCACCGCGCTGGTCCGGCTGATCGAGCGGGAGTCCGTGGCCGACTCGGCCGCGGTGTGGACGCGGACCGCGAACAACCGGCTGCATCGCGAGTCCTGGCCGCCCGAACTGCCCGGCGGCGTGGACGACCCGGACATCGAAGCGGTGTTGGCCAACGGCGCCCCGGTCGTGCGGCCACGCAGGCTGATCGTCGCGCTGGCCGTCGGCCCCAACCTGATGGGCGTGCTCGACCTGCGGCGCGATCGGGCCGACTTCGTCGAGGACGACCTGCCGTTCGTCACCGCGGTCGCCGCCCGGGCGGCCGTCGGGCTGCGCAACGCCAGTGAGTACGAGCGTGAGCGGGAACTCGCCGAGCGGTTGCAGCGGGCGATGCTGCCGACCGTGGACACCCCGGCCGAACTTCAGCTGTGCGCGCGCTACCAACCGGCCGCGACCGGGGTGAACGTGGGCGGCGACTGGTTCGACGCGTTCACCCGGCCGGACGGCACGGTGGTGCTGACCGTCGGCGACGTGACCGGCCATGGCCTGGACGCCGCGGTGATCATGGGCAAGCTGCAGAACGTGTTGCGCGCCTACGCCACCGAGGGGCACGGCCCGGCCGAGACGCTCCGGCTGACCCACGACCTGTTGCGCGGCTGGCACAGCACGCTGTTCGCCAGTGCCGTCGTGCTCGACCTCGACCTGAGCACGGGTGCGGTGCGCTGGGCCAGCGCAGGCCATCTGCCGGTGCTGGTCGCCGACGCCGCGGGGGACGTGCGCCAGTTGGCCGGCGCGAACGCGCCGCTGCTCGGCGTGCCGTTCTCGGCCTCGGCCACCGAGTACCTGGACACGGTCAGCCCGGGGACGACGCTGCTGCTGTACACCGACGGTCTGGTGGAGCGGCGCAGTGCGCCGATCGACACCGGCCTTTCCCGCCTGGCGACCGCATTCGGTGCCACCGCGTCGTTGCCGGCGGACGAGGCGGGGGACCGGATTCTGGCCGACCTGCTCGGTTCGGACGACCACGACGACGACGTGTGCCTGTTGCTGTGCCGGTGGACCGCGGAGCACGCACGCGGTTAGCCGGCCCCGCCCGGGTGGTCGGTGGCCGGTGGTCCGCCGTTGTCGGGCGGTGCGTTCTCCGGCAGCACGGTCTCGGACAGCACGCTGTCGGGCAGCGCGAACTCGGCCCACACCCACTTGCCGTCCTCGGCCGGCAGATACCCCCAGTCGACACTGAGCGCCTCGACGATGGCCAACCCCCGGCCACGCACCGATCGCACGTCGGACGGCTGCCGCTGCGGTGCGTCCAGACTCTCGTCGCGCACCCGCAGGGTGATCCGGTCGTTGCCGAGCCCCAGTTCCATCGCCACTTCGCCGCAACCGTGCTCGACGGCGTTGCTGACCAGTTCCGACGCGGCCAGCACGATGTCCTGGACCAGTTCCTCGGGCACCGACCAGGAATCCAGTGCCGACGTCACGAACTCACGTGCCTGCCTTGCCGAGCGGGTATCGGCTGGCAACTGGGCCACCACTTGCCGAGCCCGCTCGGTACGGACACCTTCGTCCACTTCGTGTGTCACCGCCCCTCACCCACCGGGTGCGCGTCGGCCGACGACGCCCGGTACCGATGGTGACGGTCCCGGCCGGTTGGCACCGGTCTGCCAGCCGTTCCCCACCGCTCGCGCGCTGCCGCGACGACCGGTGAAGTCAGCCCAATCCATTTCCGACAGCCTCGTTCCCCAGACCGAAAATCTCGCCAAGACCAGCGATCTCGATGATCCGCCGGACCTGCTGGTGCGGCTCGTGCAGAGTCAGCGTGCGCTGACCGTCCTCGGCCGCGCGCAACGCGGTGACGAGCACCCGCAACCCGGCGGAGTCCATGAACGCGACCTTGGACAGATCCACCGACACACCCGTCGCGCCCGGTCTGGTGAGCGCGTCACCGAGTGACCGCTCCAACTCGGGGGCGGTGGCCAGGTCCACTTCCCCGGTGACCGAAATCACTACCGGATCGGTGCCCTCGCTGCTGATCTCCACTGTCGGTCCTTCCTCAGCACGTCGGTCTCCGGCGCTCGCACGCCGGGGCGCGGTCGCCACCACGGACCCTGACGCGCGATCGGGCCTGGTCGTGGCTGGTGCGGACCCGGTGCGTGCGGGGAGTACCGGCTCGCTCTGTGGTACCCGCGACCCGGCCGGGTGAAACGCGAGGTGCCAGCGCGGTCCCTGGTCCCGGCCCGTCACCATTCGTCCACGGGGTACTCAGTCTGCCACGGTGTCCTCGGGCAGTGCGGCGCGCAGCCGCTCCAACGTCTTGGACAGCAGTCGGGACACCTGCATCTGGGACACCCCCACCCGCCGCGCGATGTCGGCCTGGCTCATCTCCCGGACGAACCGGAGCACGATGATGCGCTGTTCCCGCTCGGGCAGTTCGGCCAGCAGCGGGCCGAGCACCTCCCGGTTGTCCACCTCCGACAGGCGGGCGTCCTCATAGCCGAACCGGTCACCGGACGGCTCGGCCATCCACGCGTCCAGCGAGGAGCCCTGCTTGCCGGCGCTGGCCACCAGCGCCTCGTAGACCCGTTCGCGGCTCAGCCCGAGGTGGTCGGCGAGCTCGCTGGGGCGCGGCGCCCGGCCCAGTTCCTGGCTGAGCTCGTCGCGCGCGGAGGCGATGGTGGTGTGCAGTTCCTTGTACTGGCGGGGCACCCGCACCGCCCAGCCGGTGTCCCGGAAGTACCGGCGCAGCTCACCGACAATGGTGGGGATGGCGAAGGCATGGAAGTTGCCGCGTTCGACATCGAACCGGTCGATCGCCTGGATCAACCCGATCGTGGCGACCTGCACCAGGTCCTCGGACTGGTCGCCGCGCCAGTCGAACTTGCGGGCCAGACCTCTGGCCAGATCGAGATATTGGGCGACCAGCTGGTCGCGCAGCGGCGCCCGGCGCGGATCGTCCCGATCCAGCGCGGCCAGGGCGCGGAACCTGGCGAGGCGTTGGTCCTCGCCGGCATGGGGCTCGGTCACCGCGGTTCCGCCGCACCGCCGGCGAGGGCGACCAGCTCGATGGAGATCCGGTGGCCGTCCGCGGTGCTCTCGACGTGTTCCTTGACCGAGTCGGCGAGGGCGGTGAGGATCTGCCAGCCCATCGGGTCGGAGGAGGGGGTCTCGGCGCTGCGGGCGTCCACCGAGACGTTGACCCGGATCGCCTTGGCCTCGGGCGTGAACGAACAGTAGAGCGACGCCGCCGGCAGGGCGGCCCGGACGAGCAGCGAGCACGCCTCGTCCACCGTCATCCGGAGGTCCTCGATCCGGTCGAGGTCGAAATCCATCCGCATCGCGATGTCCACCGCGAACGAGCGGAGCAGCGGAACCTGCTCGGCCTCCGCACCGACCCGCACATCGATGACGCCGACCCGGTGCGGCCGCGCGACCTCGCCGGCCTCGATTCCTGCCACGCCGATCCTCCAGACTCCCCAGTGGGCTCCGCGAACCCACGCACAGACTTACCCATCCCGCGGCCGGTTCGAAACCCAGGGGTACGAACCGGCTCGGGTGCAACTCGGGCGGGGGTGGGCGGTTGATCAGCCGGCGACCGGGTGCAGCAGATCGGCGAGGTCGACCCGGCGGAGGAATTCGGCGCGGACCCGGTCGGCGACCGCGTTGACCACCGCGGCACCGTCGTCTGACGGGTCGATGTGCACCCGGAAGGGACGCCTGCCTTTCTCGGTGTCGACGATGGTGACGATGGCCCTGGCGACCTCGGCCACGTCGGCGTCCGGCGGCTCGATGGCAGTCATCTTCTGGGCCAGCTGGTCCAGCAGTCCGGCGTAGCGCGTCTCGTACTCGGCCACGACCGATTCGTCGGCGGGGTGGCCGGCGTGCGCGTAGTGGTTGGTGCCGTGGGTGAACGAGCCCGGCACGACGATCGTGGTCTCGATGCCCCACCGGGACAGTTCCAGCGCGTAGCTCGCGGCCAGCGCGTCCAGCCCGGCCTTGGCCGCGAAGTAGGGCCCCAGGTAGGGCGGGGTGCCGCCGCGGGTGCTCGAACTGCCGATCCAGACGATCAGGCCGTCCCGGCGGGAGCGCAGGTGCGGCAGGGCCGCCCGGTTGAGCCGCTGGGTGCCCAGCACGTTGGTGTCGTAGAGGGATGCCAGCTGCTCCGGGGTGAACGCCTCGGCGGGGCCGGTCACCATGTGCCCGGCGTTGTGCACCAGCACATCCAGCTGCGGACGCGCGGACAGCACGGTGGCCACCGCCTGATCGGTCGACTCCTGACTGGACACGTCCAGCTCCACCGGCCGCAGCTCGACGCCGTGCTCGGCGGAGTACCGCGCGGCGGCGTCCGCCTGCGCGGCGTTGTGGCCGTCGAGATCCCGCATCCCGGCGTACACCGTGTGGCCCGCGTCCGCGAGGGCCCGGGCCGCGAGTGCGCCGAAGCCACTGGAGGCGCCGCTGATGATGATGGTCCTGCTCATGCGATGCCCCCGTTGGCGTAGATGATCTGGCCGTTCACCCAGTGGCCCTTGGGGCCGGCCAGGAAGGCGACCACCTCGGCGATGTCGGCCGGGGTGCCGAGGCGCTCCAACGGCGGCTGGGCGGCCATCCGGGCGACGGTCTCCTCGTCCTTGCCATCCAGGAACAACGCGGTCGCGGTGGGGCCGGGGGCGACGGCGTTGACGGTGACATCGCGGCCGCGCAGCTCGCGGGCGAGGATCAGGGTGATCGCGTCGACCGCGCCCTTACTGGCGGTGTAGGCGGCGTAGTTGGGCATCGACAGCTTCGTCACCGAGCTGGAGAAGTTGATGATCGCGCCACCGGCCCGCAGTCGCTTGGCGGCCTGCTGGTCGATCACGAAAGTGCCCCGGATGTTGGTGCGGTGCATACGATCCAACGCGTCGAGATCGAAGTCGGCCAGCGGCGCGAGGATCATCAGCCCGGCCGCGTTGACCACCACGTCCACGCCTCCGAAGGCCGCCTCGGCCTGGTCGAACAGGGCGGCGACCGCGGTCTCGTCGGCCACGTCGGCCTGCACCGCGATGGCCTGGCCGCCCTTGCCGATGAGCTCGGCGACCGCGTTGTCCGCCTCGGTCTTGTTGCCGGCGTAGTTGATCACGACGGCGTAGCCCTCGGCGGCCAGTCGGCCGACGGTCTCCCGGCCGATGCCGCGCGAACCGCCGGTGACGATCGCGACCCGGGCGGTGTTGTCAGTCATGGGAATGCACCTTTCTTCGGGGTGGTAGCGATGTTTTCGGGATGGTGGCGGGGGTGGCGGTTCAGGGTGCGCGCCACCGCCGGTGGCGGCAACCTGCCGCGACCGTGGGGTTTGCGGGGAATCGGCCCTTGAATCAGGCCCTAACTGTTCGGGGTGTCCGAGAGTCGGGCCAGCCACTCCTGGAGCAAGGTGTTCTCGGCCGGGCTGAGGGCTTCCAGCGGAGCCGACCGGAGCAGCGCGGCCAACCGCACCGCGACCGCGGCGGTCCCGGCCGAATCCGCCGGCGCGGACGGTGCACCGGTGGCCGGGGTGAGGATGGCGGCGTGCACCGCGTCGCGGACCCGGGTGGACACGGGCGGCGAGTAGGTCTCGCTCCGGGCGACCAACATCAGCGCTACGCCGACGTTCGCCGACATCACCATCTGCGCGGCGACCGACGGCGAGACGCGCAGCCGGCCGGCGGCGGCGCAGCGCTCCAGCACGACCTCCAGTAGGCGGTGTGCCTCGAACGCGGCCGCCGGCGGTGTGCGGACCGCCGGGGAGTACATCAGCCGGTAGTAGTTCGGGTGCGACAGCGCGAACGCGACGTGGCTGTCCCAGCCGTTTCGTAGGTCCTGCACCGGGTCCTCGGACGGCTCGGCCGCCCGCTTACTGGCAAGGTACTGGTCGAAGCCGTAGTCGACGACCGCCGACAGCAGCCCCTCCTTGTCCCCGAAGTGTCGGTACAGCGTGGGCGCGCCGACCCCGGCCGCCTCGCAGACCGCCCGGGTCGACACGTCCGCGACGGACGAGTGCGCGAGCAGCTCGGCCGCCGCTTCCAGTATCGATGTTCTCGTGTCCACGTCATCGACGCTACTACACGATCGCAACTACCGCTACTATCTGAGCGAAATCAACGCTACGCGAAGGCTCACTTCCGCACGTCGACGACGACGCTGCTGCCTTCCATCTTCACGTCCACGACGGTCCAGTCGGAGAAGAGCACCACGGTCTTGCCGTTGGTGGCGTGCATGATGATCGAACAGCCCGCGGCGGACAGCGTCTGGTAGGCGGCCTGGGCGTTCTCACCGGGCGTCACGCCGTTGGTGGTGCACTTGGCCGCCGCGGCGCTGTGCGTGGTCATGTTCATGCCACTGGTGTCCATCGGGCCGGTGTCCATCGGAGTCGTGGCGGTCGGCTGGACGGTGGTGATGTCGCCGGAGTTGCCGGCCGGGGTCGGGGTTCCGCCGGCGTTGCACGCGGTGACGCCGGCGAGCAGGCCGAGGCCGGCGAGCCCGCCGAGCATGATCCGGCGTGGGGGGGGAAAGTGGGGACGACAGGGTTGCTGCATGGCGATCTCCTCGGTGCGGGCGGCGCTGGCTCGGCAGGTGGAGAATCGGACCTGAGGGGCTATTGGTTACTCTCGGTCATACTATCGTGTAAATCGGTCACCGGGATGGGTGTGCGCGCTCAGGTCAACCGGGCGCGTAGGTGGTCGAGCTGACGCTCGACATGCGCCTTCGGCACCACGTGCCCGGAGAACGGGAACACCGCGATGTCCTTGGCCGCGTTGATCTCGTTGTACGCGGCGAACACCGTCGAGGGCGGGCAGATCTCGTCCATCAGCGCGACCGAGAGCAGACAGTCCGCGGTGATCCGCCGGGCCAGCAGCGCGCAGTCGACGTAGCGCAGCGTGTTCAACGCGGTCGACACCAGCTCGATGTGCTGGGCCAGGAAGTCGGCGACCTCGGTGTAGGGCCGGGTGTTGGCCAGCGTCACCGCGCGCTGGATGTCACAGAGGAAGGGCACGTCCGCGTGGCAGACCCGCACCAGGTCACCGGCGAGCGCGGCGGCGGCCAGTGCCTGGCCGCCGCCCTGGCTGGCGCCGCTCACCGCGATCCGGGTCGCGTCCACCCCGGCCAGGCCGGCGACACAGTCCACCGCACGGACCGCGTCCACGAACAGCCGGGTGTAGTAGTAGTTCGCCGGGTCCTCGATGCCCCGCGTCAGCACGCCGGGATGCTCCGGTCCGCCGACGCCCCGGCCCGGGTCGCCGGTGGCGCCGACCGACCAGCCGCCGCCCTGTCCGCGCACGTCCATCACCAGCACGGCGAAACCGGCCGAGGGCAACAGGGTGTGCTCCACCGGCAGGCCGCGCCCGCCGCCGTAGCCGACGTAGCACACCACGGCGGGCAGCGGCTCGTCCTCGGCGCTGCCGGGTGGGCGCAGGTACCAGCCGCGAATCCGGTCGCCGCCCGCGCCGGAGAACTCCACGTCCCAGACCGGCAGCGGGCCATAGGTCGCCGGCTGGTGCCGGCGCAGCACCGCGGGCTCGGCCACGGCCCGCGCCTCGGCCAGCCGGCGGGCCCACCACTCGTCAAGACCGTCGGGTTCGGGCGTCGTGCAGCGATACGTGCGCAGCTCGTCCTCGGGTAGGTCGAACCAGGGCACGATCGACTTCCCTTCCGCTCGCCCGTTTACCGCTGGGTCAGCTGACCTCGATGACCGGGTGCAGCACCCGGTCGAAACCTACCGTCCGCCGGGGACCGGTGAGCGTGCAGGGGATGGAGCCGCGGATGTCCGTGCTGGACGCGCCGATCCGCAGTTCCACCTCGCCCGGGTCGACCTGTCGGGTGCCCGCTCGGCCGGTGTAGGAGGTCAGGTCGGCGTGCAGGTCGATCAGTGCGGTGCGGGTCGCGCCCGGCGGCAGCTCCACCCGGACGGCGGCTACCAGCTGCTGAACCGGCCGGGCGACCTCGGCGACCGGGTCGTGCAGGTAGACCTGGATCACCTCGGTGGTGGGCACCGGGGCGTCGTTTCGCAGGGTGACGATGAGTTGGCAACTGCCGTCGGTCGGCCACTGCTCGGTCGACCGCCGGTCGACCTCGACCCAGGTGGCCGGCGCGTAGGAAAGCCCGTGGCCGAAGGAAAAGAGCGCGGTCGGGTCGACCGTGCTGACCGCGCCGCGCTGGGCCAGCGGCGCCGCGAGATAGGTGGCCGGCTGGTTGCCGCCGGCCCCGGGGAAGCTCACCGGCAGCCGGCCGGACGGGTTCACCCGCCCGCTCAGCACGTCGGCGAGCGCGGCCGCACCCTCCTCGCCGGGGAAGAACCCGCACACCACCGCGGCCAACTGGTCGACCTGCCGGGCCAACTCGTAGGGCCGGCCCACCAGCAGTACCAACACCACCGGCGTGCCACTGGCCAGCACGGCGTCCAGCAGTTCCTCCTGCCGGCCGGGCAGCCGCAGGTCGGTCGCGTCGCAGCCCTCGCCGGAGGTGCCAAGGCCGAACAGACCGGCCCGGTCACCCAGCACGGCCACGCACACGTCGGCCTCCCGGGCCACCCGCATCGCCTCGGAGATCCCCTTGTCCTCGCCGCCGAGCACCGGGCAGCCTTCTACATAGGACACCGTGTAGCCCGCGTCGTCGGCGCGCAGCGCGTCCAGCAGGGTCGGCACGGACACGCCCATCGGCACTTCCGGGTGGTGCACGCCGACGTGCATCGGGAACGAGTAGCAGCCCAGCATCGCGCTCGCCTCGTGCGCCCTCGGCCCGACCACGGCGATCCGCCGGCCGGCCGGCAACGGCAGAATCCCGTTGTTGCGTAACAATACGATCGACTCCTGGGCGAGTTCCCGGGCCAGCGCACGGGACTCGGGGTCGTCCAGGTCGGCGTCCCGGTCGGCCAGCACGTCCGGCTCGGCCGACCAGTCCTGGTCCAGCAGACCGAGTTCGAGCTTCTGCGCGAGCACCCGGGTCGCCGCGCGCTCGACCAGTTCGATGTCGACCTCGCCGGCCTCGACCGCCGCGCGCAGCGGCTCGCCGTAGCAGTTGACCGTGGGCAGTTCCACGTCTATCCCGGCGTCGAGGGCGAGCCCGGCCGCCGACCCAGGCGTGCCGGCGACGGCGTGCAGGTCCCGGAGGAAGGCCACCGCGAAGTAGTCGGACACAACGGTTCCGGTGAAGCCGTAGGTGTCCCGCAGCAGCGTGGTCAGGAAGCTCGGGTCGGCCGCGACCGGCACGCCGTCGATGTCCACATAGGCGTTCATCACCGATCGGGCCCCGGCCCGCAGGGCCAGTTCGAACGGCGGCAGCAGCACGTCGGCCAACTCACGTGGGCCGATGGACACCGGTGCGAGATTGCGCCCGGCCCGGGAGGCGGAATACCCGACGAAGTGCTTGAGCGTGGCCACCACACCGGCCGACTCGACCCCGGCAACGTAGGCGCTGCCGATCATGCCGACCAGGTACGGGTCCTCGCCGATGGTCTCCTCGACCCGCCCCCAGCGCAGGTCGCGCACGACGTCCAACACCGGCGCGAGGCCCTGGTGCACCCCGAGGCGCCGCATGTTCCGGCCGATCCGGGCGCCCATCCGGCGGACCAGCTCCGGGTCGAAACTGGCGCCCCAGCACAGCGGCGCGGGATAGATCGTCGCCTGCCAGGCGTTCAGCCCGGTCAGGCACTCCTCGTGCACCATCGCCGGAATGCCGAACCGCCCGGCGGCCACGATCTGCCGCTGGCTGCGGGCCAGGCTGCGCGCGCCGGTCAGCGGGTCGACCGGCGTGGTGCCGAACGGCCGGGTGAGCTGACCGATGCCGGCGGTGATCAGCTCGGCCCAGTCCGGCGGCGCGGCGGCGAAGTCGTGCTGGTGCGGCGCGACCTCGCCGGCCGCGTCGGTGGCGAGCCAGATTCCGTACAGCTGCGCGATCTTCTCCGCAAGGGTCATCCTGGCCAGCAGGTCGGCCACCCGGTGCGCGGGGGATGCGGTGGCATCGCGCCAGATTTCGGTGCTGACGCTGCGCTCGATGGTCATGGGGCCCGCCCGTCCTCGGTGATGGGGTCAGCTCGCGCGTGTGGACTGCCGCACCACCAGGCTGGTGGCCAGGGTGATGTGCGTTTCCTCGGCGGCTTCGCCGTTGATGAGCTGGATCAGCAGTTGGATCGCCCGCAGGCCCATCTCCCGGATGGGTTGGTCCACTGTGGTCAGTGACGGGGTGCTCAGTGCGGACTCGGGGATGTTGTCGAAACCCACGACCGACAGGTCGTCGGGCACGCTCAGGCCGAGTTCGGCGGCAGCTTCGAGGGTGCCCAGCGCGGACTGGTCGTTCGCCGCGAAGATCGCGGTCGGCCGGTCGGCGGTGCTCAACAGTTCGCGGGCCGCCTCGGCGGACATCGCCGGGTCGTAGCCGCCGAGCTGGATCAGCTTCTCGTCCACCGGCACGTTCGCGGCGGCCAGCGCGTCCCGATAGCCCTGTTCGCGCAGCCGGGCCGACTGGAGGTCGGGCCGGCCGGTCAGCATGGCGATCCGGCGGTGGCCCAGCGACAGCAGGTGTTCGGTGGCCAGTTGGGCGCCGCGCAGGTTGTCCGAGTCGATGGTCGGCAGGTCCGACGGTCCGGTGTGCGGGTCGACCGCGACGATCGGCGCGCCGTAGTTCACGTCGATCACCGTCGGGGTGACCAGGATGGCGCCGTCCACCAGCGTGCCGCTGACCCGGGACAGGTAGCGGCGTTCCCAGCCGACGTGGTCGTTCACCCGGCCGCCTGCCGAGTAGACGACGAGTTCGAAGCCCGAGCCGCGGATCGCGTCGGCCGCGCCCTTGAGTAGTTCGGTGCTGAACGGTTCGAGGTCGGCGACCAGGATGCCGATCACGTTGGTCTTGTGGTTGCGCAGGCTCTGGGCGACCAGGCTGGCTTCATAACCCAGTTCCTCGATCACCGCCTGCACCCGGGCGAACGTCTCGGCGGCGACCCCGTAGCGCTGGTTGAGCACCTTGGAGACGGTCGCGACGGACACGCCCGCTCGCGCGGCGACATCGCGGATGGTCACTCGGGAGCTCGGCTGCACCGGCTCAGGATAGTCATGTAAAACGTTATCGACAACGATTGACACGGCCGCTTCGTGGCGCGCAAACTCGTTTCCCAAACCTGGGCTCGTCGCCCGGTCCAGCTCGCGCCGACGTCGTCAGGAGTGGACCACCATGCGCCAGCTTCGAAGTTCCCGTGTCCTTGTCATCGCCGCCGCGGTCGCGATCGCCGCGACCGCGTGCGGTGGTGGCGGCTCGGCGAGCGGTCCGACCGACAACTCGATCACCTGGTGGCACAACGCCACAACAGACCCGCTCAAGTCCGTCTGGCAGCAGGCGGCCGATGCCTATCACACCGCCCACCCGGACGTTTCCTTCCAGGTCGACCCGATCCAGAACGAGCAGTTCAACACGAAGGTGCCGCTCGCCTTACAGTCCAACGACCCGCCAGATCTCTACCAGCAGTGGGGCGGCGGCCAGGAGGCCAGCCAGATCTCCTCGGGCAAGGTCGAGGACCTGACCTCGGCGACGTCGAGCTGGATCAGCCAGCTGGGCCAGGCAGCCGCCGGCTGGCAGGTCGACGGCAAGCAGTACGGCGTGCCCTACGACCTGCACGCGGTCGGGTTCTGGTACCGCAAGGACCTGTTCACCCAGGCCGGCATCACCAGCACGCCGACCACGATGGACGAGCTCAACGCCGATGTCGGCAAGCTCAAGGCGGCGCGCATCGCGCCGATCGCGATCGGCAGCAAGGACCGCTGGCCGGACGCGTTCTACTGGGACTACTTCGCCGTCCGGGAGTGTTCGATCGACGTGCTCAAGGCGTCGGTCAAGTCGCTCAAGCTCACCGATCCGTGCTGGACGAAGGCCGGTACGGACGTGAAGACGTTCCTGGCCACCAACCCGTTCCAGACCGGTTTCCTGGGCACCCCGGCCCAGCAGGGCGCGGGCAGCTCGGCCGGCATGGTCGCCAACGGGCAGGCCGCGATGGAACTGCAGGGTGACTGGGAGCCGGGCACGATGTCGGCGCTCACCTCGGACAAGGACCTGACCTCGAAGATGGGCTGGTTCCCGTTCCCGGCGATCGCCGGCGGGCAGGGCAACCCGGCCGTCGTGCTCGGTGGTGGTGACGGTTTCTCCTGCACCACAAAGGCCCCGACCGCGTGCGCGGACTTCCTGAAGTACCTGGACAGCGCGCCGGTACAGGACAAGTTCGTCGCTACCGGCAGTGGCCTGCCGGCCAACCCGGCCGCCGCGTCCGCGCTGACCGACCCGAACCTGAAGACGGTGCTGGACTACTACCAGAAGGCGCCCTACATCCAGAACTACTTCGACATCGCCTTCCCGACCGCGGCCGGGCAGGCACTGGACGACGCGGTGGCCAACTACTTCGCCGGCCAGGGTTCCCCCCAGACGATCATTTCGGCCGTCACCTCGGCCGCGTCGGGGGACAGGTAGATGAGTGAGGCGGGAATCGTCACCGGCCGCCCCCCGAGGCCGATGACGACCCCGCCGGCGCCGGCCGGTCGCGTCTCGACGCGACCGGCCCGGCGGCCCGGCGGCACGCGCAAACGACTGGAACTGGCCCTGCTGCTCGGGCCCGCGCTCGTGCTGTTCGTCGGCTTCGTCTTGCTGCCGATCGGGATCGCGATCTACTACAGCCTCTACAACTGGACCGGGTTCGGCTCGCTGAGTGACTTCGTCGGCCTGCAGAACTACCAGTTGGTGCTCACCGGACCGGTGTTCCAGCAGGCGATCCTGCACAACCTGATCATCGTCGGGCTGTCCGTGGTGATCCAGCTGCCGCTGAGCATCGGGCTGGCCCTGCTGCTCAACCGCGACCTGCGCGGCCGGTCGGTGCTGCGGGTGATCGTGTTCGCGCCCTACGTGCTGTCCGAGGCGACCACCGCGGTGATCTGGCTGTTGATCTTGCAGCCCAACGGTTTCATCGATCAGATCATGGGCGCGGTCGGCCTCGGCGGCGCGGTGCACCTGTGGCTGGCCGATCCGAGTTTTGTGCTCTACACCATGTTCGTCGTGCTGACCTGGAAGTACATCGGCTTCGGCATCATCCTGCTGCTCGCCGGGTTGCAGGGCATTCCGGTCGAGCTGCGCGAGGCCGCGGCGCTGGACGGCGCGACGGCCTGGCAGTCGACCCGGCTGATCGTGCTGCCGCTGCTCGGCCCGACCATCCGGATCTGGATCTTCCTGAGCGTGATCGGTGCTCTGCAGGTGTTCGACCTGGTGTGGATCATGACGCTGGGCGGTCCGGCGAACGCGTCCAGCACGATGGCGACCTACCTGATCGACCACGGCTTCAAGCGTTACGAGTTCGGCTACGGCAGCGCGGTGGCCGTGGTGCTGTTCGCCATCTGTTTCGTGTTCGCGTTGGTATATCAGCGATTCGCACTGCGCCGGGACACCGACGGCGCGCTGACCGGGGTACGGGGGTGAGCTGATGCCCGCACGCAGGCAGACCGCGCTCGGCACGTCGATGGCCTACCTCGCGGCCATCGCCGTCATCGGGATCACCGTGGTGCCACTGCTGTTCGTCGTGGTCGGCGGCTTCCGCACGTCCGCGCAGATCAACGCCGACCCGGCCGGGCTGCCGCATCCGTGGGTACTGAGCAACTACGTGTCGATCCTGACCTCGTCGCTGTTCTGGGACTTCCTGGGCAACAGCGCGCTGATCGCGGTGGTTGCCACCGCGCTCGCGGTCAGCCTCGGCTCGATGGCGGGCTTCGCCTTGTCCCGCTACCGGTTCGCCGGCCGCGAGGCGGTGTTCTCGCTGTTCACGGTCGGTCTGCTGTTCCCGCTCGGGGTGGCCGCGCTGCCGCTCTACCTGCTGCTGCGGCAGATCGGGCTGCTGGAGAACCCGATGGGCGTGGCGCTCCCGGAGGCCGCGTTCTCGCTGCCGGTGACCATCGTGATCCTGCGCCCGTTCATGCGCGCCATCCCGGACGAGATCGAGGACGCGGCGGTGTTGGACGGCTCGACCCGGCTCGGCTTCTTCTGGCGCATCCTGCTGCCGCTGTCGGTGCCCGCGTTGACCACGGTCGCGGTGCTGGCCTTCGTCACGAGCTGGAACTTCTACCTGTTGCCGCTGCTGGTGTTCAACGACCAGCAGCACTTCACCTTGCCGTTGGGGGTGGCCACCTTCCAGTCGCAGTACTCCCAGGACACGGCGAGGGTGCTCGCGTTCACCGCGCTGTCGATGCTGCCCGCGCTGGGCTTCTTCGCGCTGGCCGAGCGGCGGATCGTGGGTGGTCTGACCGGGTCGGTGAAGGGCTGACCCGGGGGGCTTCAGGGTCGATATCGGGGATTCACCTGATGCGAGTCAGGGGTGGGTCGACCGTAGGGTCACCGCATGGGTGCTCCAGGACTGTCCCACGTGATGTCGCCGGTGACCATGTACGTCGACGCGAACTCGGTGATCAGAGTGTCCGGCGAGCTGGACGTGACCACCGCGCCCGACCTGGACCGGCTGGTCGCCGACTTCTTCGAGCTGGCCGACAGCGCGGAGGCCCAGGTGCTCACGCTGGACCTGGCCGGGGTGACCGCCTGCGACCACGCCGGTGTCACCACGCTGCTGCACGCCCAGGCGCGGTGCGCCGAGCACGGGCTCGCGCTGCGGGTGTTGCCCGGTGACGCTGTCCGGACCGCGCTCACGCAGGGTCGGTGAGGTCGGACTCAGCCGTGTTGGTGGCCGGCGTGCTGCCCGTGTTCGTGTTCGGGCTGTTCGTCCGGTGAGCCGTTCATCATCCGCAGCATCGGCAGGCCGCCGCTGCGCAGGAAGCGGATGATCAGAGCGGCGGCCACCAGCAGGAAGACGATGTTCAGCCAGGTGGTGTAGTTCCAGGAGATGCCCTCCTGCATGACGACGGTGGAGCGCACCTTCGGCACCAGGCCGGTCGCGCCGAACAGCAGCTCGACCAGGTAGCCCGCGCCGACCATGGCCAGGTAGAACGTGCCCAGCACGAACAGCGCCATCCGGCCGCCGTAGTACTTCCGGTAGATGTTCAGGATCGGCAGAATGAGCAGGTCGGCGAAAATGAACGCGACCACCCCGCCGAAGCTGATCCCGCCGCTCCACAGCACCGCGGCCAACGGCACATTGCCGATCGAGCAGACAAAGCTGAGGATCGCCACCACCGGGCCGATGATCGGACCCCACACCGCGGACAGCACCGGGTGGCCGGCCAGGAAGAAGAGCCGCCAGAACGACGCCGGCACCCAGGCGCCGATCGCCCCGGCGATCAGCAGCCCGATGACCAGGTCCCGGATGATGGCCGCCCACTCCATCACGAACACGTGCGCGACCGAGGTGAACCCGGCCGGCGACAGCAGCCGCCGCGGGAACGAGCCGTCGCCGGACACGGACATGTCCATCGCCGCGTGCCCCTCCATCGACCCGGCCAGGCCCTTGTCCGCCTGGTAGCGGGCCGAGTTGATCAGCCGTTGGCGCAGGAAGAGTCGGAACAGCACGGCGAGCAGCACGATCATGATCGGCCCACCGACGAACTCGGCGACGGTGAACTGCCAGCCCATCAGCAGGGCGAGAATCACGCCCAGTTCGATCACCAGGTTGGTGGAGCCGATCTCGAAGGCCATCGCCGCGGTGAAGTTGGCGCCTTTTCGGAAAAGTGCCCTGGCCAGCGCGACCGCCGCGTAGGAGCAACTGGAGGATGCCGCACCGAGCAGCGACGCGACGACCAGGGTCTTCGGCCGGTCGTTGCCGAGGAGCCGGACGATCGTCGATTTGCGGATCACTGCCTGGATCACGGCGGAGAGGGTGAAGCCCAGGATCAGGGCCCAGAGGATTTCCCAGGTCATCGTGCCGGCCAGCGCCAGGGCGTGTCCGATCGCGTGCATCGAAGCCTCCTCCGGATACCCTAGGGGGGTACCCGGAGGACACTGTAGCTCATGACCGGGCGGCGCGCAGGAGTTGCTTGGTGAGGTGCGAATGAGGGTCGCTTCGTTCCTGGTCCTCCCGGGCCGCTGGCGCGGCAGGACCACGCCACCGTCAATCCCGCAAGGGAATGCTCAAATCGCAAGCCGGTGTGTCCGCGGCAGCGGTCCGCTGATCAGCGATCAACACCTGCCTCACCGGCCCACCGGCCTGACGCTCCCGCTCGGCAACCCACCGGTTCAGCGCATCCGCCGCCGGCATCATCGCCGGCCACCCCATTTCCTTCATCGTCAGCCGGACGTACGCCTCCTCGTGCTCGGGCTCGACGGTCAACTGGATATCGCCGGTCCCGTCGACCACGGTGTCCGCCGCGATCGGCCGGCAGAGTTCGATCGGCCCGTCGCTGTCGGCGCTCACGTCCCCGTAGAAGACGACGAACGGGATACCGGCGATGCCGGGCAGACCCGGCGCCAGTGCGCGCAACCGGGTGAAGGCGTCGGCGAAGAAGGCGTCGACGCCGGCCAGGTGGACGTGCCGGTTGATCCGCAGCAGACGGCGCTCCGGCAGGGTGCGCAGATGGATGTCGTACATGGTCAGGTCCTCCCCGGTGAGTCGGGCCCGGAGGTACGAAACCAGGGCACGCCGGCCGGCCGTGGTGGCCTCGACCTCGGTCCACCACGTCGCGACCGCGTCGGCGGCTGCGGGACCGGGTAGACCGACGACCGAGGCGATCACCGCGAGGGGCATGTCCAGTTGTCGCAACAGCCCGACCAGACGAGCCGGCTCGACCTGGTCCTCGGTGTAGCGGCGGTAGCCGTTGTGCGTGTCGACCTCGGCCGGGACCACCAGGCCCAGCTCCGCGTAGAGGCGCAGTGCCTTGGCGGAGAGCCGGGTGCGTGCGGCGAATTCGCCGATCGTGACGAGCCCCATTGTTCCTCCAGCGTCGGGCACCGTGCCCGACGAGCCGAGCCTGACGTCTTCCCCAGGGGCAAGGTCAAGCCAGCATGCCTGATCGGAGGTTCGGCGTCAGATCGCGCGAGCCGCGCGGGTGGGGGCCGGCACGTCGTCCAGCAGTCGGTGGCGGGTGGCGAAGGATGCCGCCTCCAGTCGGGAGTGCACGCCCAGCTTGGTGAGCAGCGACTGCACGTGCGTGCGCACCGTGGTCCGGGACACGCCCAGCCTGCCGACCATCGCCACCGTGTCCAGGCCCTCGACCAGCAGCGCCAGGCACTCCCACTCGCGGGCGGTCAGGTGCGCGGCCAGCCGGTGCGCGGAGTCCTCCTGCGAGGAGCGGCGCACGGTCGGCGCGGTGGGCAGGTCGACGACGATCTTGTCGCAGAGGATCTCGCTGATCGCCCCGGTGAGTGCGGCCAGCGCGCGGGTCTTGTGCAGATAACCGGACACGCCGGCCCGCAGCGCGCGCAGCATTCCGTCCGGGTTGCGGTCCGCCGACAGGATGAGCACCTTGGTCCGTGGGCTCGCGGCGAGCAGGCTGCCGATCGCGTCCAGGCTGTCCGTGTCGCCGAAGTGCCGGTCGATCACGCACACCTGCGGCTTGCGCCGGCCGACCTGCTCGACGGTCTGGTCGATGGTGGTGGCCACGGCGCTGATGGTGAATCCCGCCCTGGTCAACACGGTGGACAACGCGTCCACAAAAACCGCGTGGTCGTCGGCGAGCACGAGGTCGGTCACGGTCTCTGCTCCTTCGCGTCGCCGGGAAACAGCACGCGGACGAGGGTTCCGCCGGTCGGCGCGTCGTGGATCGCGAACCGGCCGCCGACCGAGCGCAGCAGCGCGGTGACCGTGGTCAGCCCGACCGAGCCGGTGCCGCGGGGGCCGTGGCCGAAACCCGGTCCGTTGTCGCTGATCTCCACGATCACACCGTCGCCCTGCCGCACACTCACCTCGACCCGGCCGTCGGGACCGGCCGCGCGGGCCGCGTTGTCCAGGATGTTGGCCAGCACCCGCCAGAGCAGTTCCATCCGCACGTCGAGGCGCATCCGCTCGCCGCTCAGCAGCACCACCTCGGCACCGTGTTCGAGCTGGGCGAGCTGCGCCACCTCGCCGGCCACCGCGCGCACGTCGACCGGGCCGCCGCCGGCGTCGAGCTGCTCGGCCTCCGGGCCGCCGCTGAAGTCGGTGACGAAGTCCAACAGCCGAGCCAGTTCCCGCTCAGCCTGTCGCATGTGGACACCCGAGCTGGTGGACAGTTCGGGGTCGTCGCGAACGACATCCAGCAGTGCGGACAGGTTCGCCATCCGGTGCTCCAGATCCTGGATCAGGCCACGCAAGCCCGACCCGTCGGACACCTCGGAGCCGTGCTGCTCCGACCCGTCCCGCTCGACCGACCACTCCATCGGTGCTCCCGTCAGTCCGCCCGGCTGCGGCGTGCGGCGATACACAATCGTCCTCGTTCTGCTCGAAGGCCGTGATTCCGCGAAACATATCGTTGAGTACATCGCCGGGCGTGCATGGCTGTTACCGGTGCCCCGATCGGCGTAATTGTTTTCGAAACCAATGGCAGCACTTCGAAGTGTTCGAAGAAACATGCAGGTCAGAGCGGGTGTGTCAAGATGGGAACAATGGCCCCGCGGGCATGGGTCTTTCGACCCTGGTCAGTCTGTTGGAAATGTTCTTCCTATGTCCGCGAATTGTCCGCGGTGAAAATGTGCAATTCTCTTTCGGGGAATTCTATTCGCAGATCATGGCAGGTCGCGGCCGGTCGGTCACCGCGCGCAACGCCGGTCGAAACTCGGTGCGACCAGGGACATCGCCTGCACCGGCAGGTCGGCCGGTTGCTCCGGCGGCCGCATTCCGGCCGCCCTGGCCACCCGGACGGCCTCCAGCCGGCTGTGCACGCCCAGCTTGGTCAGGATGCTCCTGGTGTGTGCGCGCACGGTGTCGATGGAGATGGACAGGTGCTCGGCCACCTGCCGTCCGTGCCGGCCCTCGACCATGCTGGACAACACATCCAGCTCACGCGGGCTGAGCACGTCCAGCGGCCCGGTCCGGTCGGCCGCCTGACGCACGTCGGCCCGCAGCTCCCGCAGCACCGGACCGAGCAACTCCGGCGGATACCAGGAATGTCCCTGGCACACCCCGCGCAGCACCTCGGCCAACTGGTCGGCGCCGCACTCCTTGGGCACCCACGCGGCCACCCCCGCCCGCGCCGCGCTCACCGCGCGTTCCACGTCGTGTTCCGCGCTCAGCGCGACGATGTTCACCGCGGGCCACGCCTCGAACAGCTTGCGCAGCACGTCCTCGACGGCCGAGCCCAGCGGCTGCACCTCGATGGTGAGCACGTCCGGCCGGAGCTGTCGGGTCAGTTCGAACAGGTGTGGATCGTCGGTGGTGCACCGGCCGGCGACCCACAGGTCGTCGGCACCCGTGAGCCGGGCGGCCAACGCCTCGGTCAGCATCAGGTGGTCATCTACCAGGAGCAGGCGGCGCACGTTCATCTGGCTACTATGCACGTCAGTGGGGGTGTGGTCCTCGTGCAAATGAATGACGAGCTCCTTCGTTTCGGCTGACCCGATGCCGCCCGGCCGGGTTCAGCCCGCGGCTTCGGAGTCGCGCACCGCGTCGGCGAACAGGGACGGCGACGGTTCGGGCGCGGCGGCCAGCCGCCTGCTGTTGATGTTCTCCGGGACCAGTGCGCGCCGGGTCGGGCTCTTCCACCGCCCGTTGGACTTGGCCAACCACGCCAGCGGCAGCGTGTAGAGCGCGATCCCCGCGTCGAACACCCGCAGGAACAGGAAGAACAGTCCGCACAGCAGCAGTCGCGGCCGCCGTTCGATCAGCGTGGCCAGCACGGTGATCGAGTAGTCCGGGATGACGATGCCGAACAGCAGCGAACGCAGGGTCACGTGCGCGGCGACCGCGGTGTGCACCTCGTTGAACACCGGCAGGGCCAGCGAACCGCCGTAGACATCCGGTAGCAACAGGATGATCGCGAGGATCGGCAGCGCCAGGAAGATCAGGCTGCTGGTGATCAGCTCGACCAGCAGCATGGTGAGCATGCCGGTGAACATGTTGGCCTTGGGCGGATGCCGGCGCACGGTCTGCCACAGGCCCAGCGCCCAGCGCTTGGTCTGCTTGAGGTAGTCCTGGAAGGTGTCCGGGTCCTGGGTGACCGCGACCGCCCCGAGTGTGAAGCCGACCTTGCCCAGCTTCTTCTGGTACAGCTCGAAGGTCATGTTGAAGTCCTCGATGACCAGGCCGGGCGGGTTGATGTCGATCTGGGGCAGCACGTCGCTGCGGTACATGCTGGCGAAGCCGGGCACGATGTAGGTCGAGTTGAGCCGCATCCAGGTCTGGCCGAACTTCAGGATGCGTTGGGCCAACAGGTAGACCCGCATCCGGTGGGCGACCAACAGGTTGCCGACCAGGGAGAGCTTGCGGTCCCGTTCGCTGCGCACGCACCCGGCCACCGCGGACACCTTCAGGTCGTCGAACAGCGGCAGTCCCGCGTCGAAGTAGGTCGGCTGCACCCGGGTGTCGGCGTCCAGCAGCATCACCACGGCGAACCGGTCCACCAGGCGGAACTGCTTGATCGCCGCGGACAGCGCGCCAGCCTTGCCCAGGTTGGTCTCAGTGGCCATCGCGTGCACGCCGGCACCGAGCGCGAGGTCCAGCGTGTCGTCGGTCGATCCGTCCGACACCACGTGGATGTTCTGTCGGGGCACCAACTTGCTGATCGCGGCGAGCGTGTTCTCGATGACCACGGACTCGTTGTGCGCGGCGATCAGCACGGCCACGTCGTTGACACTCAGGTTGCCCCGGCGCGGTCGCCGGAAGCCGTCGCCCTCGCGCAGCGCGACCACCACATCGGTGTCGGCGTTCTCGATCTCGTCAGGTTCGTTGACCGGCCAGACGATTCGTCTGCTCCGCCGACGCGCGAAGGGACTCTCCGCCAGCCGACACAGGCCGATCACGCCCCACAGGGTGAAGTTCGCCCCGAACACGAAAATCGCCAGTAGCCACCACGGCATTACGAACTCCCCCTTACGCTGCTCGGCGCCGGTTGTGGAAGCTGGACCGGGAAGGTCTGGTGCAGCGCGGACCACACGTCGGTGTCCTCGTAGCCGTAGAGCCAGAGGTAGACACCGCCGATCCCGCTGCCCTGGGCGACGTCGAGCTTCGCGGTGGCGCTGGCCGCGTTCTCGAACCAGACGTGATGCACCTGGCCCTTGGGGTCGGTGTACTCGAACCACGGGGTCTGGCTGGCCAGGTCGAAGCGCATCGTCGCGTGATACTGGTTGGCCAGCCGGAAAGCCTGGAGCCAGGCCACCGGGGTGCCCTTCTTGCCGACCCAGTCGTAGCCGTACATCGGGATGCCCAGCACGATCTTGAGCGGTGAGATCTGGGATTTGGCGTAGTTCAACACATCCCGGATCCAGTCGACCGGCGCGATCGGACCCGGCGCCGAACTCGCCCAGTGGTAGTCGTAACCCATCAGCCGGACCTCGTCGGCGGCCTTGCCGATCGCCGCGTAGTCCTGCGCGACGTTGCGCTGGTCGTAGCCCGCGTCGGTGGCCTTGGCGAACAGCGTCACCGACAGCGTGCGGCCGTGTGCGTGCAGCGCCTCGGCGAGCTGGGTGACGAAGTCGGTGAACACCTGCCGGTCACCGCTGTGCAGGTTCTCGTAGTCGATGTCGATGCCCGGGTAGTTCTGCTGCTCTACCAACGCGACGATCGCGGCGATGTGCTTGGTGGTCAGCTCCGGGTCGTGCAGGATGCGCGCGATCGGCTGGTAGCTGAAGTCCCCGTCGGACACGTTGGCCACGGTCGGCACGATGCGCAGCCCGGACCTGCGCAGCGCGGCCAGGCTGGTGGTCATCGAGCCGGCCTGCTCGGGGCCGTACTGGTTGACGATGTCGCCGTCCGCGTCCAGCGCGTACATCCACGGCGACACCTCGCTCACGTCGGGCCGGTTGGCCAGCACCGTGGACGTGCCGTGGTCGATGTTCCAGTACGGGGTGGACACCACGACGATCGGCGGCGGCAGCGGCGGCGCCGCCTGCAGACTCGCCAGCAACAAGATGACCAACCCCACTCCCGCACCGAGCACCATCAACCACTTCGGACCCGCACCGAGCGGGCGGGGGCTGCGCTTCGTCGGCTGGTCGCGCGGCGCCAGCACGAGCACCTGGGCGCCGGCCGCACGGCCGGGCCGGGTGCCTTCGCCGCTGGTGTGGCTGCGCTCGGCCACGTTCATCCGGATGTTTCGGCCGTCCGCCATCAGGCCACCGAGCGTTGTGTCGTGCGCTGGCATCTGCGTCCGGTCATCGCTCGCGTCCTCGTCCCCTCGGGCCTGCCCCCGAACGCTATTTCCGCGAGCGCACAAGCAAATCGGTTGGAGGGGTTAGCCGGACTACCTCATTCGCACGACCCGGCGGGTCGCACCCGACGTGGTCGGCCGGTCGCCGTCGGTCGCGCTGTCACTCGGTCAGCCCGCTCGTGGTGACGATCTTCTTCCAGGGCCCGGCGGGCACCGCGGCGTCGTCCACGAACCGCCAGTCGACCTCGTTGTTCTCGCCGTTGAGCTCGCTGAAGGCGAGGCAGCCGGTCAGCGCGGGGGACACGTCCAGGCCGGCGCCGTTGAACTTCCCGTTGGCGGGCCGGGCATCGCCGGTGCCGAAGACATACGTGGCGTCGTCGTAGTCGCCGGGCCCGGCGTCCTCGACCTGGCCGTAACAGACGTGCCCGGCGCGCGAGAGTTCCACCCAGCGGTTCTTCATCAGGCTGACCGACTGGTCGCCGACGTGCCCGGCGTAGGCCGGGTCGTGCGCCCACGGGATCACCTGGTCACGCTGCTGGAAGGCGGCGTTGTTGTTGACGTCGTCGAAGGGCAGGTCGAGGTAGAACGGGTTCTGCCGAGGCGTCATGGCGGTGGGGAAGTAGCCGTCGGCCGCGGTGCGCCGCTCGGTCTGGCAGCTGCCGCCCGCGGTCACACCGTCACACCCGCCGTAATGCGTCTCCCACTGGCCGTCGTAGGTCGAGTAGACCTGGCTGCCGTCCGCGGCGTTCGGGTCGAACACCTCGCCGACCCAGAAGGTGGTGGCGACGATGCCGGTGTGCAGCGGGTAGCGGTCGGCGGCCGGCAACGGGTTGGCAGCGCTGGGTTTGCGTGTCGGCGACCGGACCGTGCCGGCCGGCGGGCTCGGCGTGCTCGTCGGTGGCGCGGTGCTGCTGGTCGTCGGCGGGGCGGTGGTCGTGGTCGGTGCGGGTCGGCTGCTGGTGACCCGCGGCTCCGCGCCCGCCCCCTGGCTGGGAGCGGGCGCGGAGCACGAGACGGCCAGCGCGGCGGCCGTGAGCAGGAGCACGGCCGGCCGGCCTTGGTGGAACCTCGAATTCAACGGATCGACTCAGTCATCCAGTGCCGGCGGCGCGATCACGTGCCCTGGGCTGGACGCCGGCACCAGTGGCCGGGCGTGCTTGCCCCACGCGGAGGCCTTGCCGGATGCGGTCTTGTTGGCTGCCGCCGAGGTCACCGCGGGTGCGATGGCCGCCAGCTTCGAACCGGCGATGACGTTGACCTTCGTCGTGGCGGGTACCGCCGGGCTGGTGCCCGCGGCGATCGCGTAGTCGTCGGTCTCCAGGGTGCCGTTGGCGATCATCGCGATGCCGAAGCTGACGCCGACAGCGCCCGCCGGAGCGGCCGGGAGGGTGAAGACCGCCTGGGTCCAGGTGGCCGCGGGTGCCAACCACGGGCCTGAGGTCCAGTAGGACCAGTAGCCCCCCACGGTTCTGGTGTACAGGGCGAACTGGCTGATTCCGGTGGACTTGTACCAGACACTGGCGGTGTAGACGTTGCCCGCGGTGATCGCCGGTGTACACGAACCGAGGTCGAACGTCGGTAGCAGTTTCGCGTCACCGTCGGTGTAGCCGGTGACCGTGAGTTGTTCGGCCACCTTCCCGGTATGTGCGTCCGTGGTCTCCGCCCAGGTCGCCGTGTTGTTGCCGTACCCGGCCGGCATGTAGCAGTCCGGGAACCCGTCGCCGGTGGTGGAGGTCTCCAGCGAGGGGTTGGGCAGCACGGTGTTGGTCGACGCCGGTGCGGTGACGATCGGCTTCACCGTGCCGCCGAGGATCTGGTGCACCGTCTTGACCGAGACGCCCTTGCTGGACTGAGTGCCCAGCCAGGTCAGGAACTGGTCGAACAAGGTCGGGGTGATCGACAGCGGGTCGCAGCCCGTCCCGTCGCAGAGGTGGTGGATGGTGAAGGGCACCATGCCGCCCTTGGCCTCCGCCGCGGTCACCACAGCCTCCATCTGGGCCAACGTCCAGGTGTTGTCCAGTTCGTCGACGGCCTGCAGGTCGTAGGCGTCCTTGGGCGGCACCGATTCGGCGACCGCACAGCCGGTGCAGCCGTGCGCCGAGGCGATGTCACCCAGGCCGCGGCCACTGTTGAAGCCACAGGACTTCACGATGGCCTCGACCGAGGCGTTCAGGTCGGCGTAGGGATAGGCGAAGTCGGTGACCTGGTAGCCCCAGCTGGCCAGGGTGGCCCGGCCGTTGCAGATCTGCCGGGTGGCCTCGGCGGCCGGGACACTGGTCAGATCGGGGTGCGAGACGGTGTGCCCGCCGATTTCGTTGCCCGCCGCCGCGATGGTGGCGATGTTGGCCTGGGTGAGGTAATTGGGCGCGCCGACCGAACCGGTGATGATGTAGAAGGTGCCGACCATGTGGTGCGCGGCCAGAATCGGCAGCACCGTCATCTGGTCGGCGTTGCCGTCGTCAAAGGTGAGCGCGACCTGGGTCTGCTTGACCGCCGCATTCGCGGTCGCCGCCGTGGTCACCGCCTGCAGTGGCAGCAGACAGAGCGCCGCCACCACGACAATCAACGGCGAGAGACGTTGTCGTGGGCTGCCGCGCCGGAATCTTGCTCCCAGCCGGGAGCTGCTTTTTTGTACCTGTCTGGTTTGTTTCATCGACAGCCGCCAAGTGGCTCGGGGATATCTCAGCCCGACGCTAGGCCGCCGCCAAAGAACACGACTCCTCTCAACGGACGAGTCGGGCTACCACATCTCGATGACGGTGCCGGCGCTACTCGACCCAATGTCCGCTTTGCGCACTGTACGCGCATCCGGCAACGCTGTCGGTGGTTATCGACATCCCGTCGACGCGGTGCCCGCCGATGATCCATTGGCCAGCGGATTCTACTGAGCGTATACCTTGGCGAAATGGTCCCGAGCCGGCGCCCGGTGACCGGTTCGCCACCGTTCGGGCGATCTGCGCTGGTAGCCGGCCCTGTCCGGTCCATATCCGGCCGGTAGCAGTAGGCCGAAACGGCATCCGGGAAGCTGATCAGGAACGGCCGCTAGGGTCTTTAGCCGTCATTCAACTGTGGGGTAGCGATCTCGCCCAGCTGGACGAGGACAATTATCTGCCCGCGCGATTTGCTGTGTCCCGTGGAGGTCACCCGCTCATTCCGAGGCATCGGCAACCGGCTGTGCGCCGGTGCTGTTACGGCGCGAATGCGGTCCGTGTTCGACATCCGGTTCGCCGGAAACCGCGCAGCCGCTGATCTCGGACCCGATCACCCGCTGGCCACGCAGCGTTCCAGCCTGATCACTGTCGGGATCACGTATCCACCCGAACCGCTCGCCGCCGGAGTTTCGTCGACCACGGCAGCCTGACGAACAGCCGATGAAATGTGTCGACGTGCCGCAGAACAAGAACGACCACGACACTCGTGGAAAGGGTGAATTGCATTGACGAGCACGGTTGAATCGCCTCTTGTCGAAGCCGAGAGAATTGACTCGGTCGCCATTGTCGGAATGGGTTACGTCGGTCTGCCGACCGCCCTTGGCCTGCATGACGGCGGGGTGCACACGCTCGGCATCGACCTGAGCACCGACCGGCTGCGCACCATCGCCACCGGCGAGCCGGACCTGATCGCGTCCGATCACGCCCGACTGGAACTGGCCCGGCAGGACCCACGGTTCGAGCTGACCAGTGACCTGGCCCGGCTGAGCGAGGCCGACGCGGTGATCGTCTGTGTGCCGACCCCGCTGGACCACTACCTCACGCCCGACCTCGGCCCGCTGCGGTCGGCCTGCTCCGCGCTGGTCGAGCACGCCCGCACCGGCCAGACGTTCATCCTGACCTCGACGAGCTTCGTCGGCACCACCCACGACATGTTGGTGCAGCCGTTGACCGCCAGGGGTTTCACCGTCGGCGAGGACATCTTCGTCGCGTTCAGCCCGGAGCGGATCGACCCGGGCAACTCCGCGCACACCCAGAACATCACCCCGCGGGTGGTCGGCGGCACCACGCCGACCTGCACCAGCCGGGCCAAGCAGGTGCTGGGTCTGCTCACCCCGCTGCTGCACGAGGTGAGTTCGGCCGAGGCCGCCGAGCTGACCAAGCTCTACGAGAACTCCTTCCGCGCGGTGAACATCGCACTGGCCAACGAGTTCGCCGAGATCTGCGGCACGCTCTCGCTGGACCCGATTGAGATCACCCACGCCGCGGCGACCAAGCCCTACGGGTTCATGAGCTTCTTTCCCGGCCCCGGCGTCGGCGGCCACTGCATCCCGTGCGACCCGCACTACCTGCTCTGGCAGCTCAAGAAGGTGCACTCGGACGCCCCCCTGATCCACCAGGCGATGACCCAGATCGCGCGGCGGCCCGGGCACGTGGTCGACCGCGCGGTGGAGACGCTGTCCAACGCAGGCCGCGGCACCGCGGGCGCGCGGGTGGTCGTCGTCGGGGTCACCTACAAGCCCGGTGTCCAGGACCTGCGGGAGTCCTCCGCCCTGGAGATCATCGACGGCCTGATCGCGCGCGGCGCCAAGGTCGACTACTACGACCCGATGGTGGACAGCATCCGGCTGGACAACGGGCGTGTGCTCGAAGGCATCGCCGAGCCGCACGGCGCGGACTGGGACCTCGCGGTCATGCACACCGTGCACCCGGGTGTCGGCTACGACTGGGTGCAGCACTGCCCGATCGTGCTGGACGCCACGTACAAGTTCGACGCGGCCGCCGCGCACCGCGAAGTCGTCTGAGCGGCCAGCAGTTTCCTGTACCACCACGGACGGTTCGACGAAAGGACACACACATGCGGTGCCTGGTGACCGGTGGGGCCGGCTTTATCGGCTCCCATCTGACCGAACATCTGCTCGGCCTCGGCCACGAGGTGATGGTGCTCGACGATCTCAGCACGGGAAACGAAGCCAACCTCAGCGCGGTCGCGGGCAACCCGAGAATGCGCTTCGTGCGTGGCTCGGTGTGCGACGTGAGCGCGGTGGAGAACTGCATGGCCGGCGTCGACTCGGTGTTCCACCTGGCCGCCGCCGTCGGGGTGTTCACCATCCTGGACCGGACGCTGGAAAGCCTGCGCACCAACCTCACCGGCACCGAGGTGGTGCTGGAGGCCGCGCTGCGCCACGACGCCCGGATGCTGGTCACCTCGACCAGTGAGATCTACGGCAAGAACACCAAGGTGGGGCTGACCGAGGACGACGACCGGGTGGTCGGCTCCCCGCTGAAGAACCGCTGGTCCTACGCGGAGGCCAAGGCGCTGGACGAGACGTTCGCCTATCTCTACGGCGTCGAGCGCGGCCTGCGCATGGTGATCGTGCGGCCGTTCAACACCGTCGGTCCGCGGCAGACCGGCCGCTACGGCATGGTCGTGCCGCGGTTCGTCGACCAGGCGCTGGCCGGTGAGCCGCTGACCGTGTTCGGCACCGGCGACCAGACCCGCTGCTTCTGCCACGTGGCCGACGTGGTGCCCGCGCTGGTCGCCCTGCTCGCCGACGAGGGCGCGCACGGCACCGTCTACAACCTGGGCAACGCCGAGCAGGTCAGCATCCTGGAACTGGCCACCCGGGTGATCGCCACCACCGGGTCGACCAGCGAGATCGTCAAGGTGCCCTACGAGCGGGCCTACGGCGCGGGCTACGAGGACATGCAGCGCCGGGTGCCCAACTGCGACAAGGCCAAGGCGCGGATCGGCTTCCAGCCCTCCCGCAACCTGGACAACATCCTGGACGCGGTGATCGCCGACCGCCGGGCGCGCCGGACGGCCCGACCGACCGCCGGGGTCGCCGGTCAGTGACCGGGAGGCACGGCCGGTTCGGACACCAAGAGGGCACCCAGAAGGGGAACTAGCGCATGTGTGGAATCGTCGGGTACGTCGGCTGCCATCAGGACGCGGTGAGCGTGCTGGTGGAAGGACTGCGGCGGCTGGAGTACCGGGGTTACGACTCGGCCGGGGTCGCCGTCGTGCGCGACGACGAGCTGTCGGTGAGCAAGGCGGCCGTGCGGGTCAACGAGCTCGCCGAGATGAGCACGCACCTGACCGGCGGCTCGATCGGCATCGCGCACACCCGGTGGGCGACGCACGGTCCGGCCACCACTGCCAACGCCCACCCGCACCAGGACGCCAGCGGCCGGTTCGCCGTGGTGCACAACGGGATCATCGAGAACGCCGAGCAGCTGCGGGCGGCGCTGACCGCCCGCGGCGTGCGGTTCGCCTCGCAGACCGACACCGAGGTGCTGGTGCACCTGATCGCCGAGGAGAGTACGCACCGCGCCAGCCTTGAGGAGGCGGTCCGGGAGAGCCTGCGGCTGGTCGAGGGCACCTACGGCCTGCTCGTACTGGACGCGCACAACCCGCGCACCATCGTGGCCGCTCGCAACGGGAGCCCGCTGGTGCTGGGCATCGGCAAGGGCGAGATGTTCGTCGCCTCGGACGTGTCCGCGCTGGTCCGCTACACCCGCCAGGTGGTCTATCTGGAGGACGGCGAGGTCGCCACCGTCCGCGCCGACGAATACCTGACCACCACCATCGACGCCCGGCGCACCAGCCGGGAACCCACCCAGCTCGACCTGGCCGCCGAGGAGTACGAGCTGGCCGGGTTCGCCGACTACATGGACAAGGAGATCAACGAGCAGCCCGAGGCGTTCTGCCGGGCCCTGCGCGGCCGGCTGGACGAACGGCTGGGCACCGCCCGGTTGGACGGTCTGAAACTGGACGCCCGCGCGCTGCGCAACATCCGCCGGGTCAAGTTCCTCGGTTGCGGCTCGGCTTACTACGCGGGCCAGCTGGGCGCGACGCTGGTGGAGAACCTGGCCCGCATCCCGGCCGACGCCGAACCGGCCGCGGAGTTCCGCTACCGGCACCCGGTGGTCGACCCGGACTGCCTCTACGTCGCGGTCAGCCAGTCCGGCGAAACCTACGACACCCTCGCCGCGGTGGAGGAGTTGCGCCGCAAGGGCGGCCTGGTCGCCGGCGCGGTCAACGTGGTCGGCTCGGCCATCGCCCGGGAGTGCGGCAGCGGGGTGTTCCTGCACGCCGGTCCGGAGATCTCGGTCGCCTCCACGAAGGCGTTCACCAACATGGCGGCCACCTTCGCCATGCTCGGCCTGCTTATCGGCCGCACCAGGGACATGTCGGCCAGCCGCGGCCAGCAACTCGTCACCGCGCTGGGCAACGTGCCCGGTCAGCTCGGCGAGATCCTGCAACAGCGCGACCACATCGCCGCGGTCGCCGCCCGCTACGCCGACGCCGAGCACATGTTCTTCATCGGCCGGGTGCGCGGCTGGCCGGTGGCCCGGGAGGGTGCGCAGAAGCTCAAGGAGATCTCCTACGTGCACGCCGAGGCGTACCAGGCCTCCGAGCTCAAGCACGGCCCGCTCGCGTTGATCAACCCGGCCATGCCCAGTGTCGTGCTGGTGCCCGACGACGAGTTGGTCGGCAAGAACCTCGGCACCATCGAGCAGATCAAGGCCCGCGGCGGCCCGGTCATCGCGGTGACCAACACCGACCTGCCCATCGACCTGGCCGACGACATCATCCGGATTCCGGCCGGGGACGTGGAGCTGGACCCGATCCTGCTGACCATCCCGTTGCAGCTGTTCGCCTACCACCTGGCCCGCAAGCTGGGCCGGGACATCGACAAGCCGCGCAACCTGGCCAAGAGCGTCACCGTCGAGTAGCCGGGCGACCGGCGCTCACCCCGGCCGCATCAGCTCCGTGCTGGTGCGGCCGGTTCGGCGTTGGCCAGCAGCGCGGTCGACGCCCGGATCGTCTCGGCGGCCCGGCGCCCCTGCCAGAACAGCACGTCCAGCGCGGACAGGTCGGGCAGGAAGGTGCCGCCGGGCGGGGCGTAGTCCGGGTGCCGGAAGTACTGCTCGAACACCGGGAGGTGCGCGGCGCGGAACGGCGTCCAGTCGATCTGGTGGGTGGTCCGGGTGCTTGTCAGGTGCTCGTCCCCGCCGACGCCCCGGACCAACTCCAGCAGTCGTTGTTCGCGGGACCCCGTGTGCGACAACGCGGAGGCCCGGACGATCCGGACGTTCAGTCGCAGATAGCCACACATCGCCTCGATCAGACCGATGTTGTGGTCCACCAACCGTTCGTGGTCGAGTGCGTACACGTCGGACACGAACGGGAATACCTCACCGAACCACGGCGCGTTCCGATAGTTGTTCTCCAGGAAGCGCAGATGATCGGCCCGCCAGGGCAGCCGGTTCTCGATTCGGACCTCGGTGAGTATCTGCCGTCGGCCGACGTGCCGGACCGGGACCGAAAGAAAGGCCGAGCCGCCCTGTCGGGTGCGCAGCAGTTGGCGCGCGTGGAACTCCCGTTTGGTGAACTGCACACTGTCGTAGGCGACATAAACATCACTGGCCGCGATTTTCGCCAGTAGTTTCACCCAGGGCAGGAAGTTGGGCTGGTGCACCGACACGATCGTCATCAGAACGCCATTCGCAGTGCCATGAACCCCTCGGCGCTGTCCACCGAGATCTCCTTGCCGCGTAACCGCGACTGGAGTTCGACCGCTTCGGGACTGCCGTGGAACAGCGGCCCGCGCCGCTGCGAGGCGTGCATCCGCAGGGCCTCCAGCTTGACCCCGAGGAAATCGCTGATGTCGATCAGGACGTTGGGCTGGAACCGTTCACCGGGCGCCGCCCAGAACAGGCTGGAGTTGTCGTAGCAGAGCACGTGCGGCACCAGGTGTCGGGCGGCCGGGTCGCCGGGACGGGTGGCCGTCAGGCACGCCCGGAAGACCGCATCGTGATCCTGGTTGTAGCTGGTCCACGGCATGAGCAACATCGTCGGCTGCACCTGCTCGATGGACAGTCGGGCATCCCGCTCCAGTCGCGCGACGATGTCCTTGCGGGGGACTGTGTCCAGCGCCAGGTGCTCCGCGCCGCTGGCGTAGAGCACTTCCCAGTCGTCTATTTTCAGCAGTTCCGCGGTCGACTGGAATTCGCGGAGCCGGGTTTCCGCGGTGACCAGATGCATATCCGGGTCGGCATTACTGCCGTAGTGGGTCAGGCTACCGACGGTCACCAGTAGGGCGAATACCTCGCCGCCCAGCGACTTGATCCGGGCAATGGTGCCGGCGCAGCCGTAGGTTTCGTCGTCCGAATGGGGAGCGATGACCAACGCGCGCTGCCGGGAAAGGAACTCGTCGCCCAACTGAAGGTCCATGACTCGCTCCTGGCCGCTGGCACAATCCCGCCGAACGCGGGATCACTATTGATGTCGACCAGCTATTAACAGGCGTTACCGATCACCGGTCGATTTACTCAACCGTGATCTGCGACCGGTATCCGTCACGCTGCGGAAACCAGCGATTTCGCTGTGCTGTCCGACGTCGGCGGCCGGCCGGCGAGCGTCGAGAAAGTTCGCCGAAGGCCGTAACCTTTGCGCTGGTCGGACCGATGAACTCAGTGACAGGCGGTCCGGCGTTACCCCCAGGCGCCGGACCGTCGTCCTTAACTTCCGGCCCGTTTCCGCCGTCCCTTTCCGACGGCCGCAACGCCGGTTTCCCGGGCTGCTCGCCCGCCATTTCTCATCCCCGCCCGCCGATCACCATCCGCGCGGCCGACCGTCTAAGGTGGGGCGACGCGTCGGCCGTCTCCGGTCGATTGCGCGGGCAACAAGAACGAGCAGGGTGGCCATGATTGGTGGGGAGGTCACTTTCGGCGACGTGCCCTCGGTCGAGGGGTCCGGTGCGCTGCCGATCCTGCTGATCGAGGACGACGACGGTGACGCGCTGCTGGTGGAGGAACTGCTCCTGGACGTCGTGACCACCGTGGACATGCGTCGGGTCCGCTCGATCGGCGAGGCAAGGGCCGCGCTGCCCGACATGCAGTGCGTACTGCTCGACCTCGACCTGCCCGACGCGTTCGGCCTGGAGGGCCTGCGCTGGCTGCAGACGTACGTTCCCGAGGTCGCCGTCGTGGTGCTCACCGGCCAGGCCGACGAGCATCTCGGTCAGGCGGCGGTCCGCGCCGGCGCGCAGGATTACCTGGTCAAGGGCCAGGTGGACGGCCTGCTGCTGGACCGGGTGATCCGCTACGCGGTGGAACGGCGCCGGTTCCGGGACGTGCAGACCCAGCTCACCGAGGCCCGCATCTACGCCGAGGAGAACGCCCGGCTGGAGCGCGGCCTGCTGCCCTCGCCGATCCTGGCCGACCCCGATCTGCGGGTGGCCACCCGTTACCGGCCCGGCGCGCAGCAGATGTTGGTGGGCGGCGACTTCTACGACGTGGTGCAGGCCGCCGACGGCTGGGTGCACGCGCTGGTCGGCGATGTGTGCGGGCACGGCCCGGACGAGGCCGCGCTGGGCGTGTGCCTGCGGGTGGCCTGGCGCACGATGGTGCTCGCCGGCCGGCCGGTGGCCGAGATCCGGCCGATCATGGGCCAGGTCTTCGAACACGAGCAGCACCGCCCCGGCCTGTTCGCCACGATGACGATGCTCTCCGTGTCACCCAACCGAACCTCGGCCCGGCTCTACCTGGCCGGCCATCCGCCACCTCTGCTGATCACGCCGGCCGGTGCGCGGCTGCTGGCCGCGCCGGTGCACACCCCGCTGGGCATCGGCGACATGCGGCACTGGCCCAGCGGCGAGGTCGAGCTCGGCGACTCCTGGACGGTGTGGATGTACACCGACGGGCTGGTCGAGGGCCGGATCGGCGCCGGCAGCCAGCGGCTGGAGACCGAGGGCCTGATCGACCTGGTGAGCCGGTCGCTGCCGGCCGCGGGTGAGCCGCGGTCCGCGCCCGACGAGGTGCTGCTGGACTCGGTGATCGCCCGCGTGCGCGAGCTCAACGGCGGTGATCTGACCGACGACCTCGCCGTGCTGGCCCTGGCCAGGCGGCCCGGGAACCAGGATGGCTGATGTGACCGACCTGTCCACCACGTCCGAAGAACTGCCGCCGGCCGCGGTCGAACCGGCCGATCAGAGCGGCGAGCCGGCGGCCACCCCGGCCGAGCCGAGGTCCGGACCCTGGCCGCTGCGCCGGCTGATCGCCGTCGGCGTCCTCACGATCACCGCGTTCTCGATCCTCGCCGTGCTCTTCGGTGGTCTCGCCCTGGCCAATCTCGCGCACGCCCGGGACCAGGCGGTCAACCAGGTCGACCCGGCCGTGCAACAGGCCCTCCGACTGGACGCGTCCTTGTTGGACCAGGAAACCGGCGTGCGCGGCTACGCGCTGAGCGGACAGCCGGACTTCCTGGCGCCCTACACCTCCGGGTTGGCCACCCAGCGGGACGCGGTCGGCCGGCTCGAACCGCTGCTCACCAACCTGCCCACCGCCGCCGCCGACCTGCGCACGGTGAACGCCGCGGTGAACGCCTGGCGGAGCAGTTACGCCGAGCCGACGATCCAGAAGGTGCGCAGCATCGGGCGGCCGTTGGTCGCCTCGGACGCGAACCTGGGCAAGTCGTACTTCGACACGGTCCGGGCCGGGGTGACCACTCTCGAACGCGATCTGGGGCAGGCCCATCAGCAGGCCGTCACGACGCTCGACCACTCGGCCACCGTGCTGGACTCGGTCTGTATCGGCATCGCCGTCGTACTGGTGGTGATCGTGGCGCTGCTCGGCTTCGGGCTGCGCGCGGCCGCGCTGCGACCGCTGGACCGGCTGGCCGGTGAGGTCCGGCAGATCGCGGCTGGTGCGTTCGAGCATCCGGTGGAGCAGAGCGGGCCGCGGGAGGTGCGTGCGCTGGGTGCCGACGTCAACAGGATGCGCGAGCGCATCCTGCACGAGCTGTCCGCCGTCCGTTCCGGACACGCGGTGCTGGACGCCCGCACGAACGAACTCCAGCGGTCCAACGCCGAACTGGAGCAGTTCGCCTACGTCGCCTCGCACGACCTGCAGGAGCCGCTGCGCAAGGTGGCCAGCTTCTGCCAGCTGCTGCAACGCCGCTACGGCGGCCAACTCGACGAGCGGGCCGACCAGTACATCGGCTTCGCGGTGGACGGCGCCAAGCGGATGCAGGTGCTCATCAACGACCTGCTCGCCTTCAGCCGGGTCGGCCGGATGGTCGCCGAGCAGGTCCCGGTGCCGGCGAGCGCCCTGGTCGAACAGGCCAAGGCCAACCTCGCGGCGGCAGTCAACCAGACGCACGCGCGGATCGAGGTCGGCGAACTGCCGGTGGTCATGGCCGAGGTGCCGCTGCTGACCGCGGTGTTCCAGAACCTGCTCGGCAACGCGCTGAAGTTCCACGGCGAGGCGTCGCCGGAGATCACCGTCGCGGCGCGGCGGGACGGCGAGAACTGGCTGTTCTCGGTCGCCGACAACGGGATCGGCATCGACGCGGACTACGCCGAGCGGATCTTCGTGATCTTCCAGCGCTTGCACGGCAAGGGCGAGTACCCGGGTACCGGCATCGGGCTGGCCATGTGTCGCAAGATCGTCGAACACCACGGCGGCCGGATCTGGCTGGACACCACCGTCACCAGCGGCTCCCGGTTCTGTTTCACCCTGCCCGCGTTGCCAGAGGAAGAAGAGGCCGATGACTGACCCGTCGACGTTCGAGGTCTTCGACGTCCTGCTCGTCGAGGACGATGAGGGCGACGTGCTGATGACCCGGGAGGCGTTCGAGTTCTACAAGCTGCGCAACCGGCTGCACGTGGTGAACGACGGGGAGAAGGCCCTGCAGTTCCTGCGGCGCACCGGCGAGTACGCGGACGCGGTGCGGCCGGGTCTGATCCTGCTCGACCTCAACCTGCCCCGCCGGGACGGCCGCGAGGTGCTCTCCGAGATCAAGGCCGACCCCGAACTGCGGGTCATCCCGGTGGTCGTGCTGACCACCTCGGAGGCCGAGGAGGACATCCTGCGCAGCTACTCGCTGCACGCCAACGCCTACGTCACCAAGCCGGTCGACTTCGAGCGCTTCATCGAGATCATCAGGCAGATCGACGACTTCTTCGTCAGCGTGGTCAAACTGCCCACCGCGCGGTCCATTGTGGACCGACCGGCGGAGTAGCCGATGCGGGCGAACTGTCGGTGGCCGACTCGTGGCCGACCCGTGCCGCCCCGGGCCGGCCCCCGGCAACTACTGTCTGCGACATGAACTCGGAGACCGCGTCGGGCACCGACAAGATCGCCCGCACCCGCGCCTATCACGATGGTGAGCTGGTCGCCGAGGACTTCCCGGTGGCCGAGGTCTCCGAGCATCTCGGCCGGCCGGACACCGTCGTGTGGGTCGACCTGTGTGCGCCGGACACAGTGGACCTCAAGGTCGTCGCCGAGGAGCTGGGCCTGCACGAACTGGCGGTCGAGGACGCGATCGAGCACCGCCAGCGGCCAAAGCTGGACCGGTACGCCTCGCACGACTTCCTGAGCATGTACGCGGTCGGGCTGAACAAGGGCTCCGGCGCGCTGGAGATGAGCGAGCTGGCGGTGTTCATCACGCCCAACGCCCTGGTGACCGTGCGCAAGGAGAACCGGTTCGACGTGACCCGGGTGGTCGAGCGCTGGGACGGCGCGCCCGACCTGACCCGCTTCGGCGTCGGCTTCCTGCTCTACGGGCTGATCGACCTGGTGGTCGACGGTCATTTCGACACCGTCCAGGAGCTCGACGAGGAGATCGAACTGCTGGAGGACCTGGTCTTCGACGAGTCCAGTCGGGACACCGACGTGCAGCGGCGCAGCTTCGAGCTGCGCAAGAGCCTGGTCACCCTGCGCAGGGTGGTGCTGCCCATGCGGGAGGTGGTGAACACGTTGATGCGTCGCGAGATGCGGCTCATGGCGCCGGAGATGACCCCGTACTTCCAGGACGTCTACGACCACGTGCTGCGGGCGACCGAGTGGACGGAGTCGCTGCGCGACCTGGTGACCACCATCCTGGAGACCAACCTGACCATCCAGGGCAACCGGCTCAACATCATCACCAAGAAGGTGACCAGCTGGGCGGCGATCATCGCGGTGCCGACCGCGATCACCGGTTTCTACGGCCAGAACGTGCCCTATCCGGGTTTCAGCTCGCACGCCGGCTTCATCTGGTCCTGTGTCCTGATCGTGGTGATCTCGGCCATTCTGTACCTGGTCTTCCGCCGCCGAGGTTGGCTCTGAGTGCTGGTTCACCACTCCCGGCTACCGAACACCACCCGCAGATGAACAACAGGTGTCGTGTTGTCGACGGGTTGCCTCACTGTTGCTCGGACGTGTCGACGCGGCCGGTTCTGGTAGTGACACTTGCTGCGTGGCTAACGACGTGCTGCTTGCCCTGGTGGTCGTGACAGCGTTGGCGTTCGATTTCACGAACGGCTTCCACGACACCGGAAACGCGATGGCGACCTCGATCGCGACCGGGGCCCTCGGCCCGCGCACCGCGGTGGCGTTGTCCGGCGTGCTGAACCTGGTGGGGGCGTTCCTCTCGTTGAGCGTCGCCGCGACCATCGCCAGCGGTCTGGTGGACACGAAACTGGTGACCCTGCCGGTGGTGTTCGCGGGTCTGGCCGGCGGCATCATCTGGAACCTGCTCACCTGGCTGCTCGGCATCCCGTCCAGCTCCTCGCACGCGCTGATCGGCGGGGTGGTCGGCTCGACGCTCGCGGCCGCCGGTGGCAGCGCGGTGAAGTGGCAGGGCCTGTTCTCGAAGGTCATCATCCCGGCGGCGCTCTCGCCGATCATCGCCGGCCTGGTCGCCGCGACCGGCACCTATCTGGTCTACCGGATCAGCCGCAACATCTCGGACAAGTCCCGCAGCCACGGCTTCCGGATCGGCCAGATCGGCTCCGCGTCGATGGTCTCGCTGGCCCACGGCACGAACGACGCGCAGAAGACGATGGGCATCATCACTCTGGCGCTGATCGCGAACGGCACCCTCGGGGCCGGCGCGAAGGCGCCGTTCTGGGTGATCCTGACGTGTGCGCTGGCGATCAGCGCGGGCACCTACATGGGCGGCTGGCGGGTGATCCGGACGCTGGGCAAGGGCCTGGTGGAGATCGAGTCGCCGCAGGGCATGGCCGCGGAGTCCTCGTCGGCCGCGGTGATCCTGCTGTCCAGCCACTTCGGCTACTCACTGTCCACCACGCACGTCGCGACCGGTTCGATCCTGGGCACCGGCATCGGCAAGAAGGGCGCCGAGGTCCGCTGGGGCGTCGCCGGCCGGATGGCCACCGCGTGGCTGTTCACGCTGCCCGCGGCCGCGGTCGTCGGCGCGGGTGCCTACGGGCTCGCGCACGTGATCGGCGGTCTGCCCGGTGTGATCGTGGACTTCGTGATCCTGCTGGGCGTCGCGGTCTTCATCTACCTGCGGTCCCGCAAGACCTCGGTCAGCCACGACAACGTCAACGAAGACTGGACCGGCACGGTCGCCCCGCCGGTCCCGGCCACCGTCTGAGCGCGAGGGAGAAGTAGCGATGAACTCCTGGATCAACCTGAGTGCGCTGTGGCAGATCGTGGTGGTCGGCCTGATCGCGGGCGCGGGCCTGCCCGCCCTGTTCGCCGTTGGCCTGCGCGCGCTGAGCCTCGGCGGCAACCGGACCGAGGCGGCGGGCGCGGGTGACACCGACCGGGTGGTCGGCAACAACCCGCTGGGCATCGCGCTCGCCGCGATCTGTTTCCTGGTGGTGCTCGCGGCTGTCGGCTGGGGTATCTACTTCATCGTCGCCGGTAGCTGAGAGCCGGTAGCACCGGCCCGTCCAGGGCCATCATCCACAGTGAAGGGTCACAGGCCATGGCGTTGCCCCCAATGTTGGCGTCGATCGTCGGCTGGCTCCGGGCCGGCTATCCGGAAGGCGTTCCCGAGCACGACTACATTCCGCTGTTCGCGCTGCTGCGTCGGCAGTTGACCGACGAGGAGGTGGTCGAGATCGGCGACGTGCTGGCCGGGTCCAGCGATCCCACCTCGTCGCACGTGATCAAGGCCGCGATCGCCGCGGTCACCGAGGACAAGCCGCTGGACTCCGACGTTGCCCGGGTCAGCGCCCGGCTGGCGGCCGGCGGCTGGCCGCTGGCCACGCCCGTCCGGGACACCCCGGCGAGCTGACTGTTCCCCGGCCGGGTGGCGAGGTCCGTGCGCGCGGACCTCGCCACCCGGTTTTCGCTTGTCCGGTCAGGCTTTTCGCAGGCGTACCGGCGGCAGGCGCAGCGCCGGCAGGAACAGCACCAGGCCACTGGCCAGGCCAAGGGCGGCGAAGGTCCACCAGGTGTGGTGGAACGCGGCCAGCGTGCCGGCCGGCGTCGGCGTGCCCAGCACGGCGACGAAGACGCTGATGCCGATCACCGCGCCGAGTTGCCGGAAACTGGCGTTGACCGCCGAACCCATGCCGTAGTTGGCCTGGGTCAACGACTGCACCGCGGCGCCGGACTGCACCGGCAGGGTCAGCCCGATGCCCACCCCGATCAGCAGGTTCCACGGCAGCCAGTGGCCGACCCAGTGTGCCGAGTCGCCGACCACCAGCGCGTACGCCGCCGCGCCCAGTGCCCAAGAGATCGCGCCGGCCAGCAGCACCGGCCGGTGGCCGATCCGGCTGGCCAGTTTGCTCGCCGGGCGCGAGATGAGGGCGACCATCAGCGGACCGGGCGTGCTGGCCAGCGCGGCCCGCAGCACCGAGTAGTGCCATTCGGTCTGCAGGAAGATCACGTTGCTCAGCATCAGCCCGTAGAACGCGGTGGCGAACAGTAGGGTGGCCGCGTTGGTCAGTCGGAACTGGCGCACCCGGAACAGCGCCAGGTCCATCGCCGGCCGCACGGCGTTCGAGGAACGCCGGACGAACACCGGCAGCAGCACCGCGACGAGCACGAACGCGCCGATCACCCGCGGATCGGCCCAGCCCCAGGTCGGCCCCTCGATGATGGCCAGGCTCAGCAGCGCCGGGACGGCCGCGACCAGCAGCGTGCCGATCGGGTCGGGCAGGCCGGCGGCGTGCGGCTCGCGGGACTCGCGCAGCGCACGCACGCCGAACCCGATGATCAGCGCCGCGATCGGCACGTTCACCAGGAAGATCCACCGCCAGGACGCGTACTCGGTGAGCAGCGCGCCGATGGTCGGGCCGAGTGCCGCGGCGGCCGCGCCCATCGCGCCCCAGGTGCCGACCGCGACGTGCCGCCGCTCGGCCGGGAACTCGGGCAGCACCAGTGCCAGCGAGCTGGGCACGACGAGCGCGGCGAAGATCGCCTGCAACCCCCGGCCGGCGATCAGTACGCCGGTGTCCGGCGCGACCCCGCACAGTGCGCTCGTCAGCGCGAATCCGGTCAGACCGATCAGGAAGACGCGCTTGCGGCCGTACCGGTCGGCCACCCGACCGGCCGGGATGAGCATCGCCGCGAACACCAGGCTGTAGGAGTTGAGCACCCAGGCCAGGTGCGCGGTCGTGGTGTCGAAGCTGCGGCTGATGGTCTGGAAGGCGATGTTGACGATCGTGGTGTCCAGGAAGACCACGAACACCCCGAGACTGCCCAGCGCGAGCACGGCCAGCGAGTGCCGTCGGAGCGCGTCGGCGGTCGGCGGCACGGTTGGCGTACCCGGCGGTCGGGTGCGCCGGGGGTCGACCGCGGGCGGATTGGCGGACATCGCGTCCTCACAGAGTAAGTTGTGGTTTCCTACTAACTAGCCCAACGGTAACCTGCTGAGTTGGAAAATACAACTGACTATGCTGGCGGGGCGGTCCGGCCCGCTGTCGGACTGGGCGCGCGGCGGGGTTCTCCCCGCCGACGATGCCGGTGCCCTACGTGGTCGGGTCCGGCGGTGACATCGTCGGGTGCTGTTCGGTCAGCCGCTGAGCGTCCCGCCCTGTCCGGACGTCCGGAACAAGATCCTCCGGGTGTCCGGAGTGGACACTCGGGGCGACTCGCTGACGATTCCCCGGGCCCTCGACGGTCGACCGCCGAAGGCCGGCTGCTGGTCGCTCGACCTGTCCTGGTCGGGCCACCACGACCAGTTGACCGTGCCCTACGTCCAGCGAGCCGGGTAGCGGTGATACCAGCATAAATCGCTGCCTGTACCAGGGTCCGCGCGGCGCGCACGCTGGACGCATGACCACCGAACAACCGAGGGTCGCGCTGGTGACCGGCGCCAATCAGGGCCTCGGCCTTGCCCTCGTCGAAGAACTCGCGAACCGGCTCTGGCCGGCCGACATCGTCTACCTGACCGGCCGCAACGCCGACCGGATCGCCACGGCGCTGGCCGGCCTGCCGCCGGGTCGCGCGCAGGTACGCACCGAGGTGCTCGACGTCGCCGATGGCAGCAGTGTCGACCGGGTCGCCGCGGAGTTGGCCGCCCGGCACGGTGGCGTCGACATCGTGTTCGGCAACGCCGTCATGCGAATGACCCCGGACGACGACCCGGCCAAGATCATCGACGAGTACGTCGACGTGAACAACCTCGGCACCACCCGGGTGCTGCGGGCGTTCGCCCCGCTGCTGCGCGACAACGGCAGGCTGATCATCGTCGCCAGTTCGCTGGGCCGGCTGCGTTATCTCGCGCCGGTCCTGCACGACCGGTTCCTCCGTCCCGGCACCCTCGACGAGGTCGACGACGTCGTACGGGCCTGGCGGGACGCCATTCTGGACGGCAGCGCCACCATCGGCTCGTGGCCGGGCTTCATCAACATCCCCTCCAAGATCGCGCAGGTCGCCGCCGTGCGCACGCTCGCCAGGACCCGGCGGGCGGCCGACCTCGACCGTGGGGTGCTGATCGCCGCGACCTGCCCCGGCCTGCTCGACACGCCGACTTCCTCGGTCTGGTTCGACATGAGCAGGGCAGCGACCCCCGCGCAGGGGGCCGTCGCACTCGTGGACCTGGCGCTCGCCCCGGTCGATCCGGCGCAGTACGGCGAACTCGTCCAGGACGGCGAAGTGCTGCCCTTCGGACCCTGACCGGTAGCGCTGTCAGCCGATGGTGGCGGCCATCCGGGCCGTCGCCTCGGTCAGGATCTCCGCGCTGGTCCCGAAATTCAGTCGGACGTAGCCCGCCCCGGCAGCGCCGAACCGCGGCCCGGGTTCGAGCGCGACCCGGCCGTGCTCCAGAAACCGCAGCCGCGGTTGGTCATCCGGCCCGATCGCGGCACAGTCCAGCCAGCTGAGATAGGTCGCCTGCGGCGGAGTCCAACGCACCGAGGGCAACCGGGTGCGCAGCAGTTCGGTCAGCAGAGCGCGGCGCTGGTCGAGCGTGCCGAGCAATCGGTCCAGCCACGGCTGTCCCTCGGTGAACGCGGCGACGGTGGCGAGCACCCCGAAGTGGCCGATGCGCCAGATCGCGTCCGGCGGGAACCGGTCGACCACCGCCGCCATCCGTGCCGACCCGGTGACCACCGCGGCGCACTTCAGTCCGGCGAGGTTCCACGCCTTGCTGGCCGACAGCAGGCTGACCGCGACCTCGGCGGCGCCGGGCACGCTGAGCAGCGGGGTGAAGGTGGCGCCGGGCAACACCACCGGGGCGTGGATCTCGTCACTGACCAGCGTCACCTGGTAGATCCGGGCCAGCCGGACCAGCGCGGCGAGTTCCTCCGGGCTGTGCACCCGGCCGACCGGGTTGTGCGGGTTGCACAGCACGTACACGGCCGGATGGGTGGCGAACGCCCGCTCCAGCGCGGCCAGGTCCAGCCGCCAGCCGTCCTCCCCGTGCGCCAGCGGCACCTCCAGCAACCGGGCACCGGCCTCGGGCGCCCAGTCGAAGAACGGCGGATACACCGGCGGGCTGATCGCCACCGCGTCGCCGGGCCGGGTCAGCACCCGCAGCAACTCGACCACGCCGACACCGACATCGGTCACCGCGGCCACCGCGGTCGGGTCGATCTCCCAGCCCCACCGGTCGGCGGCGAACCCGGCGATCGCCAGGCCGAGGTCGGGTTCGGCCATCGAGTAGCCGGTGTCCGACCGCTCGACCGCCTCTCGCAGCGCGGCCGAGATCGGCTCAGCCAGGCCGAAATCCATCTCGGCGACGGTCAACGGCAGCACGTCGGCCGGGTACGTCCGCCACTTCGCGCTGCGCCGCCGGCGCAGCACCTCGACCGGATCAACCAGCAACCCAGACCCCATGCTCGTCCCACCGTCCTTCAGTTGGTGTGCTTCCCTTGCAGGAAAAGCAAAGCCGTGTCCAGTGCCGCTTCGAGGTGGGTGCTGCGGCCGGTGGACATCAGCACGGCCACCCCACCCTGGACCGCCGCGACGAGCGCCGCGGCGGTGCGGTCCGCGTCGAGTTCCCCGGCGATCCGGCCGGTGTGCTGCATCCCGGTGATGCCCGCGCGCAGCGCGCCCTGCCATTGCTCGATCAACCGGCCGGTCACCGCCCGCGCGGCCGGGGTGCTGCGGCCGAGTTCGGTGATCAGCACGCCGAGCGGGCAGTGCACGCCCTGCGCCCGGTAGCGGCGCACCACCACGTCCCGCCAGTCCTGCCACGCCGACCAGCTGGTCAGCGCGCCGAGGTGCGGCTGCTGGTCGGCCAGTACCCGCTCGGCCTCGTGGTCGGCCACGGCGAGCAGCAGTTGTTCCTTGCCGTCCGGGAAGTAGTGGAACAGCTGGCCCTTGCTGGTCGCGGTGCGCCGGCAGACGTCCTCCAGCGTGGTCGCGGCGACCCCGCGGTTCCGGATCTCCGCCGCGGCACCGTCGATGATGCGCTGTCGGGTCGCGGCTCCCTTGGTGGTGAGCACCCCGGCCTCCCTTTTTCTGGACCTGCCGGTCCATTTTAGTTCGGTGACAGTGGTCTTGTCGACCGAACGAAGGGAAACACGACGTGCGGGCGACAGTGGTGGACGAGTTGGGCGGCCCCGAGGTCTGCGCGCGCATTCCGCCGAGCTGTTCACGCTGATCGCCGCCTACCGGCTCGCGGTGGACATCAGCGGTCGCCACCCGCTGGCCGAGGCGGCCGCCGCGCACCGCGACCTGGAGTCGCGCGGCACCACCGGCAAACTGCTGTTGCTGCCCTGACCGGGTTTCAGTCCGCCGGCTGCCCGATCACCGCGCGGGCGCGGGCGATCTTGACCGCGGCGGTCAGCGTCAGGATGTCGAACGCGCCGTAGTGCCGCTGCCCGTTGATGAAGAAGGTAGGCGTCCCCGACACACCGCTGAGGTCGGCCGACTGCACGTCCTGGGCGATCCGGGCGGCCCGCGCGTGCCGCTTGATGTCCTCGTGGAACTTGTCCCGGTCCAGGCCCAGTTCGTCGGCGTAGCCGAGCAGGTCGGTCGGCCGCAGGTTTTCCTGCCGTGCCAACAGCAGATCGTGCATCGGCCAGAACGCGCCCTGCGCGGCCGCGGCCTCCGCCGCCTCGGCGGCCAGCTGCGCCTGCGGGTGCACGTCGGTGAGCGGAAGATGCCGCCAGACGTAGCGTAGGTCGGTGTCGGTCAACAGGTCACGCACCACCGGTTCGGCGCGACCGCAGTAGGGACACTGGAAGTCGCCGTACTCCACCACGGTGACCGACGCGCGGTCCGGCCCGCGAATGTGGTCCCGGTCCGGGTCGACGTCCTCGACCAGGTCGACCAGTTGCTCGACGTCCCCGAGCAGGGCCAGCGCCCGACGCCGGGGGGAGAGCAGCGCACTGATCCGGAACACCACCCAGGTGAGCAGCGAGGCGCCGAGCGCCGCGGAGAGCACCCCGAGCTTCGCGTCGTCGAGTTCCTCCCCGTGAAAGGCGAGCGTGGCGATCAGCAGCGAGACGGTGAAGCCGATCCCGGCGATCGTGCCGCTGCCGGCGACCGCGAGCCAACCCACCTGCGGCCGCAACCGCCCGTGGCTCATCCGTTCCAGCAGCCAGGAGGTACCGAACACGGCGATCGGCTTGCCGACCACGTAGCCGATCAGCACGCCCAGGGTGATCGGGCTGGTGTAGGCGCGGGCCAGGAAGCCGCCGTTCACCCTGATCCCTGCGTTGGCCAGGCCGAACAGGGGAACGATGACGTAGCTGGTCCACGGGTGGTAGAGGTGTTGCAGGCGCGAGTTGGGGGAGAGGGTCGCGGTCAGCCCAGCGGTGGCCGAGCGGGCGAGTTCGGGTGTCGGCTGCTCCCGGAACAGCCGGACCAGCACGGTCGCCGCCTCCAGGTCGTCCCGGGCCGGCGTGTACGCCGAGGTGACCAGCCCGATGACCAGGCCGGTCACCACCGGGTCGATCCCACTGGCCAGCAGCGCGGCCCAGATGACCACGCCCAGCCCGACGTAGACGACGCCCTGCCGCACCCGCAACGCGCGCACCACCAAGAGCACCACGAACACCCCGACCGCCACGAACAGCGGCACCATCCTGATCCGCCCGCTGTAGGCGACCGCGATCACGACCAGCGCGACGATGTCGTCCACCACGAACACGGTCAGCAGGAAGACCCGCACCCGGTCGGGCACACCGCGGCCCACCAACGTGAGCAACCCCAACGCGAGCGCGGTGTCGGTGGACATCGCCACCCCCCAGCCGTGCGCGCCCGGCCCGCCGAGGTTGATCACCAGGTAGATCAGCACCGGGATGGCCAGCCCGACCACGCCCGCGGTGAACGGCAGCACGAACCGCCGCCGGTCCCGCAGGTCGCCCAGGTCGAACTCCCGGCGCGCCTCCAGGCCGACGACCAGGAAGAACAGTGTCATCAGCCCGCTGTTGATCCAGGTCCGCAGGTCCCGGGAGACCCCGAGGTCGCCCACCCGCAGGGACAGCGTGGTCCGCCAGAACGCGTCGTAGGAGCCGGCGTCGACGTTGCACCAGACGAGCGCGACGACGATCGCGAACAGCAGCACCCCGGCACTGCCCGACTCGGTCTGCAGGAACTCGCGCAGCGGAGCGGCGACCTTCCGGGTCCACAGTGTCCGGCCACCGTTCGCAGTTCCGGGCGCGGTCACGGGTACTTAGTACCATCGCGCCCAGATCATCGCGAACCGTTCCACCGCACCGCGGCACCGGTGAAATGAGCTTGACCGCCACCCGACCGGAAGTTCCAGACTGTGGTCATGACGATCTGGATCTGCGGGACCTGCGGCGTGGAACACCCCGACACCGACCAGCCACCGGCCCGGACCTGCGTGATCTGTGCGGACGAGCGCCAGTGGGTGCCCACTTCCGGCCAGGTGTGGACGACGCTGGACAAGCTCGCCGCCGACGGTCACCAACTCGTGCACGAGGAACTCGAACCGGGCATCCATCGGCTCAACCGGGAACCGTCGTTCGGCATCGGCCAGTGGACGCACCTGGTGCGCACCGCCGAGGGCAACCTGCTCTGGGACCCGCCCAACCACGTCGATCGCGCGACCCGGGCCAGGATCGAGGAACTCGGTGGCGCGGCCGTGATCGTCGCCAGCCACCCGCACATGTACGGCTCCCAGGTCAGCTGGAGCCGCGAACTGGGCCACATCCCGGTCCTGGTGCACGCGGCCGACCGCGAGTGGGTGCGGCGGGAGGACCCGGTGATCCGCGAGTGGCGCGGCACCGAGCAGATCCTGCCCGGCGTCACCCTGGTCGAGGCAGGCGGTCACTTTCCCGGCGCGGCGGTGGCGCACGTCGTGAGCACGGCCGACGGCACGGGCGCACTGCTGACCGGCGACACGATCATGCCGGTTGTCGACGCAGGCTGGGTGACCTTCCTGCGCAGCTATCCCAACCGGGTCCCGCTGTCCGCCGGCTTGGTTCGGCGGATCGTTGACCGGCTGGAGCCCTACGAGTTCGACCGCCTGTACGCACTGTCCGGCGGCAGGGTGTCGGTCGACGCCAAAGGCGCGGTCCGGCGGTCCGCGGCCCGCTACATCAGCTGGGTGAGCGGGGAAAATGACCACCTCGGCTGACCGTTCTGTGGCAGGTTGTCCGTCGTGATTGTCATCGCGCACATCAGTGACCTCCACCTCGACGGCGAAGACCGGGCAGCCGAGCGGACCGACCGGGTGATCCGTTTCCTGGCCGGGCTGGCCAATCCGGTGGACGCCGTGGTCGTCACCGGCGACATCGCCGACCACGGCCGGACCGACGAGTACGAGCAGGCCCGCAAGCTGATCGACCTGCCGGTGCCGGCGTTCCCGTGCCCCGGCAACCATGACGTCCGGGCGCCGTACCGCCAGGTGCTGCTCGGCGAGACCGGTGGCGACAGTCCGATCAACCGGGTCCACCGCGCGGCGGGCGTCGTCTTCGCCATGTGCGACTCGTCCATCCCCGGCAGGGACGACGGTTACCTGGCCGACGAGACGATCGCCTGGCTGGACACGGTGTTGGCCGAGGAGGACCCGGACCAGCCGGCGTTCGTCTGCTTCCACCACCCGCCCGTGCCGATCGGCATCGCGCCGGTGGACCGTATCCGGCAGTTCGGCGCCGAGCGCCTGGCCGAGGTGGTCGAGCGGCACCCGAGGGTGGTCGGCCTGCTCTGCGGCCACGCGCACACCCCCGCCGCGACGACCTTCGCCGGCCGTCCGCTGCTGGTGGCGCCCGGCGTGGCGTCCACCGGAATCCTCACTCCGTGGGAGGCGGGCAGCCCGCTCGACTTCACCAGCCCGCCGGCCATCGCGTTCCACCTGCTCGACGACGATCGCCGCCTCACCACCCATTACCGCGTCATCGTGTGACGCGTCAGCGGTCCTGGATACTGCGAGCGTGACACGCGATCGAGATGTGACGGCCTTCGCGGAGCGGGCGGACCGATACGACGAGGGCTGGCTGGGCCGCTGGCACCACGACGTGGCCACCCGCTCGGCCGCCATCGCCGCCACCGCGCAGCCCGCCGCCGGCCGAGTCCTCGATGTGGGCTGCGGCACCGGCTACCTGCTCGGCGAACTCGCCACCCGACTCCCGGACGCGACCGAACTGATCGGCGTCGACGCCGCGCCGCCCATGGTCGCGACCGCGCGACCCCGCACGACCGACCCGCGCGTGCGGTACTCGGTCGCGCTGGCCGAGTCGTTGCCGTTCCGCGACAACAGTTTCGACCTCGTGGTCAGCACCGTCTCCTTCGACCACTGGTCCGACCAGCCGGCCGGCCTCGCGGAGTGCCGCCGAGTCCTGCGAGTAGGCGCCCACCTGGTCCTCACCGACCTGATCTCCTCCTGGCTGTGGCCGACGACGCTGACCACCCGCCGCCGGGCCCGCACCGTCGGCCGGGCCCGTGCCCTACTCGACGCGGCCCACCTCCACCCGACCCACTGGCAGCCGATCCCACCCTTCCTGCGCGCGGTGACCGCCCAGGCAGTGGAGTAGCTCGCGCCTCGACGAAACTCGCGAGTCCTTGCACGATCCTCTCGTCGCTGAAGATCATCGCGAATCGTGTGCTGGAATCGTGCCATGGCGCTGGACGAGCTTCGCGAACTCCTGGAACGGCACGTGCGTCCCGACGGGACCACGGCCATCGAGGGTGTCCGGATCTGTAGGTCGGACGGCACCGTCGCACCGCAGTCCTCGATGTCCGGCACGATCCTGGCGATCATCGCCCAGGGCCGCAAACGTTTGGCACTGGGCGACCGCGTCCATGACTACGGCGCCGGCCAGTACCTCGTCGCCTCGGTCGACCTCCCGGTGACGGGGCATGTCCTCGATGCCGAACCGGACCGCCCCGAGCTGGGTTTCGGCATGACCCTGGAATCGGCGGTCATCGCGGAGCTGCTGCTGCGCGCCGGCCCCGGCGACCTACCCCCGTCGCCCGGAATCGTCCGCCCGGGAATCGTCGTCAGCGACGCCCCGGAGGAGTTGCTCGACGCCGTCGTGCGGCTGCTGCGGCTGCTCGACCGGCCGCGGGACCGGAAGGTCTTGGTGCCGTTGGCCAAGCGGGAGATCCTGTGGTGGTTGATGACCGGTGATCAAGGTGACGCCGTACGTCAGCTCGGCCTGGCCGACAGCAGCCTCACGCACATCAGGCGCGCGGTGTGGTGGATCCGGGAGAACTACACCCGGCCGTTCCGGGTCGAGGACGTGGCGCAGCTGTCGGGGATGAGTGTTTCCGCCTTCCACCGGAACTTCCAGGAGGTGACGGCGATGAGCCCGATCCAGTTCCAGAAGCACATCCGGCTGCAGGCGGCGAGACTGCTGCTGGCGAACCGTCCGAACGACATCACCGGCGTCGGCCAGCGTGTCGGGTACGACAGTCCGTCCCAGTTCAGTAGGGAGTACCGGCGCCAGTTCGGTGCCCCGCCCAGCGTCGATGCGGCGCGCTTGCGTGGCGGAGCGGGGCCCGCTGCCCCGGCGCTGCCGTGACGCGGCCTGAGCGAAGAGGTTTGTGCAAATACGCGAGAGGATCTTGCTAGCCCGGCGCCGGCGGTGCTGTTTTCCTGTGGGTATCGGAACGAGCAGGGATTCCGGACAGTCACCACGACTCGGGCGATGGCGGTCGCCGACCGACTCACCGACTGCCGTCAAATTGGAGAATTATGAAGTACCGCATGCTGGGCCGGACCGGAGTCGAGCGCGGCGACGTGCCCGTCGACGATGAGCGGGAGAGCGGACTGTGACCGTGGACGACACCGTCGCCCGTGCGCTCGCCATCGGGCCGGCCTCCTCCACGGCCGAGCGCACAATCGACATCACCACGCTGGGCGCACGTAGCGGCATCCCGCGCCGCATCGAGGTCTGGTTCCACCGCGTCGACGGCCGCTGGTACCTGACCGGCATGCCCGTTCCCCGAAGCTGGTACGCGAACTTGCGCGCGAATCCACGGTTCGTGGTGCATCTCAAGCACGGGGTCACGGCCGACCTGCCCGCGACCGCGGCGCCGGTCGACGAGCCAACACGGCGGCGAGTGATCACCGCGGTCCTCGACCTGCAAACCCGGCCCGACGTAGCGGCACGGGTCGGCCGACGCCAGGACCTCGACGACTGGCTCGCGCGCAGCCCGCTCGTCGAGATCGTGTTCGACGACGAACAGTTGCGAACGGTGTCCTCGACGCGGTCCGGATAGTCCGAATCTCACGGAACGGTCACGTCGTGCCGGCCGTCGTCGGGGTCGGATTCGCGGAGTCGGTACGTCGAGTCCTTCCCACCGCGCGGCGTCCACCAGCACCGCCGACGACAACGAACGCCCCCAAGGGAGAGAAGTATGAAGTACCGCACGCTGGGCCGGACCGGAATCCAGGTCAGCCCCTACTGCCTCGGCGCGATGATGTTCGGGGCCATGGGAAACCCCGACCACGACGACTCGATCCGGATCATCCACAGGGCTCTCGACGCGGGGATCAACTTCGTCGACACCGCCGACGCTTACTCCCATGGGGAGTCCGAGGAGATCGTCGGCAAAGCGCTCAAGGGCCGCCGCGACGACGTCGTGCTGGCCAGCAAGGTGCACTACCCGATGGGCGAGGGTCCGAACCGCCGGGGCAACTCTCGGCGCTGGATCATGGCCGAGGTCGAGAACTCGCTGCGCCGCCTGCAGACCGACCACCTCGACCTGTACCAGGTACACCGCCCCGACCCGACTGTCGACCTGGAGGAGACACTGTCAGCCCTGTCCGACCTGATCCAATGCGGCAAGGTGCGCGCGATCGGTGCGTCCTCCTTCCCGGCCTCGGAGATCGTCGAGGCACAGTGGGTCGCCGAGCGGCGTGGGCTGGAGCGCTTCCGGACCGAGCAGCCGCCGTACTCGATTGTCAACCGGGGGATCGAACGCGAGGTGCTGCCGGTCTGTCAGCGCTACGGGATGGGCGCGCTGGTCTGGAGCCCGCTGGGCCAGGGCCTGCTCACCGGCCGCTTCCGCAAGGGCCAGCAGACCGACACCCACCGCTCCGGCGGCATGCCGCAACACTTCGCCGACGAGCGCAAGCTTGACGTGGTCGAACAGCTCGTCCCACTCGCTGAGAAGGCCGGCCTGCCGATGACGCACCTTGCGATGGCGTTCGCGATCGCCCACCCCGGCGTCACCTCGGCGATCATCGGGCCGCGCACCATGGAACAGCTCGACGACCTGCTGGCCGGCGTCGAGGTCACCCTGGACGACGAGGTTCTCGACCGGATCGATGAGATCGCTCCGGCGGGTACCGACGCTGGCCCCAACGACGTGGCGTACACACCGCCGGCTGTCTCGAGCGTGAGCCTGCGGCGCCGGCCAGTCGCTGAGCGCTCCGCCGCCTGAACGAGGTCCTCCGGGCCAGAATCCGCCTTCGGGACGAAGAGGTCGTGGGTTCGAATCCCGCCACCTCGACAGCAACAACGGCCAGGTCACAGACCCCCTCCGGGGGGACTGGGACCTGGCCTTTCGCCTTCTCCCAGTCTCGCTGGGAGAAATTGGGGAGACGATCTTGAAATTCTCCCTCAGCGACGTTATCTGAGTAGGGCGTCCAGTACTCCCACCGGTGAGCTGTCGCTGTAGCTCAGCCGCTGGTCGAGCGCTGCGTCCCACAGGTCGGTGAGCCCGTCCAGCAGTCGGCCGCGCATCTCGTAGGACTGCCAGGCACGGTTCCTGGCACTGAGGTAGCCGTCAGGAAGGACTGGCCGTGACCCCTTGGACAGAGGAGCGTGAGCCGCGCCGGATGCACCACAGCTTCACCTAGCCAGCCCCTCGAAGGAGCAGCGATGACGCCGTTCGTCGAAAAGACCATCGAAGAGAAGCGGGCCGCCCTCAAAGCCATGTCGGACGCCGTCCTCCTCACCCCCTGGCACCGGGAGGATCTCGAACCTCTCACCACCGCGGAGCGCGACCGGTTGATCAACTACCGGCACGACACGATTGGCTTCCACAACTACTGCGACACGATCGCGCCCTCAGCTCCCAAGAGCGCCGAGGAGATCGCCGATGTAAACGCCGTCTTAGACCGATGGTGTGCGTTCTACACAGACCTCCGCGACTGGAACAACACCGAGAACGCGACCCGAGCGGCCAGCGATCTCAACCCTGTCAACAAGGTCATCCAGTCTGAGTGCGCGTTCATCGGCACGTTCCGCTGCCAGCTCCCCTCCGGGGGAAACGATGACTGACTCGGCTGTGCGCAGGATGTCCCGGACGGACCGTTCGGACGGCTCGCCGTTGAACTTCGAGGCGGGCGACCCATGCGTCATCTTCGGGGGTGTCGACGCAGTAGGGGCTGATCCTGTGGGCGAGTAAGGGACGGTCCCGCTCCCTGAGCAGGGCGTCCAGTACTCCAACCGGTGAGCTGCCGCTGTACCTCAGCCGCTGGTCGAGCGCTGCGTCCAACAGGTCGGTGAGTCCGTCCAGCAGTTGACGGCGCACGTCGGCGGTGATGTGCGAGTAGCGAGCTTGCACCCAGCCGTCGATGTGCCCCATCCGTTCGTCCTTCAACTTCGACGGCGTGTCGAGCCCGTCCATCAACGTCTTGTGCGTGTGCCGGAGCCCATGGGGTGTGAGGCGCGGAGCGACCGGCAGCCAGCACGCGTCCGCCCGCCCTGCGGCGTTCCTGCCCCGTACCGGCACGCCCAGCCACGGATCCCCCAGCACAGCGCGGTCCTGGACGGGGCTCTCCACGGGCTCGCCCCGTCCCCCTAGCCACCGCACGGCACTTGTCGGACCGCACGCCTCGGTCCGGTCCCTCAGAAGGAACACTGACCCGACACAGGCAAACCACAGCTCGCGCGGGCACCATCGCTCCCATGCATCCCACTGCCCGAACCAGGGCCCGAACCGAGATCCGAACCGAGGCTCCCGGCGCGATGCCCGCGCCCCGGGACGGCTCCCTCGGGTCCCACTCCCCCGGGGTTCTGCTCGACCGCGAGGATGCCGCCGAGCTGGCGAAGCTTCTGACCCTCATCGGCGACTGGCTGGAAGGCCCCGACGTCACGGTGCTGGCCGCCTCATGGCGCCGCTTCGCCGGTACCGGCCAGGACATCGACGAGCTCAAGGCCGACCTGGGCAGTTTCGTCGCCGCCCTGAGCTAGGCCAACGCGTCCAACTGGCGGACGACCGCGTCCAGCGGTGCCGAGGTGGGCTCGGCGGGCGTTGGGGTCCGCCCGGGCACTAGGTAGGCGAGGCACTTCCGGTGACCTCGGGGGGGTAGGTGGTCGAGTGTCTTGTCGTGGCGGGGGCCCTTCCAGCTGGGATGCCGTAGGTAGCCCTCCGCAGCTCCTCACCGACCCCGACCAGACTCCGCCGGTGCAGCTGAAGGACGAGCCCTGGGGCGGGGGCCGAGCTGTTCCAGACCCGAACGCCCATGATCGGATGCAGCTTTGAAAGCGAGAGCGAGCACCGATGGCACCCCTGCGCTCAGGCGCCGGATACTGGGAGAATGCCAAGGGACGATCTTGAAACTGGGCGATAGCAAGGCCACCCAGATCAATGGAAGCCAACGCCCTGAACTGCACTTATTACCCACGCCGCAGGCAGGACGGCGAACCGTACCTAATTCGGGACGAAGAGGTCGTGGTTCGAATCCCGCCAGCCGACAGCAACAAAGGCCCGCATCAGAAAGGCATCACGCCGGTACGAGGGGATCAGAACCGCCGCCGTCCCCGTCCTCCTCTCGCGCCGCCATCGATGCCATCGCCGAAGCCATACTCAACGGCGGCACAGCCATCACAGCGATGTCGGTGCCCCAGCTATCCGAGTAAGTCCGGCGTCGCGGTGACAGGCCTGGGGCGGGCGACCTCGTCGGCGGGGCGGCGACCACCGCGATCCGGCCCGCGCGAACCCGGGTGGGTCGGATAGTTGTGAATGACCTGTGGATCTCGGCCGCGGTGTGACACCTGAGGGACTCACAGCGTTGTCTCAAGGGAGAGCAGATCATCGAGTTTTCGGGGGCCGTGATGCGTCAATCTGTTCGTCCGCGCTGGTTGGCCCGGCTGATCGGGTCGGTGCGGGGACAGCGCCGTCCCGAGGACGCCGGCGCCACCCGAGAGCTCAGCGGGTCGCCGGTTCGTCCGGGCCCGCCTCCCGGCCCGATCCCCACCCGTCCGCTGTACCAGCCTCGGCCGTGGGTCCCCCCGACCGAGGCGAACCGGGCACCGAACTCCGCCCCGACGCCGGACGCCGAGTCGACCTCCACGCGCCCGATCATCACGCAGTCGCCCGACCAGGGCCGGGCAACACCGGGCCGGCGTGCCGGTACGTCATTCAAGCGACCCGGTTGGCTGGTGCTCGGGCTGGCGGCCGCCGTGCTGATCGCCCTGGCCGGCGGCTACCTGATCGTCACCCGGAGCGGCGGCCCTCAGGTCGGTGGCACGGGCGGCGCGGTGGGCAAGCCGGAGGCACTGGCCAACTGCACCGCCACCGTCACCGACGCCTCGAGTGCGCGCAGTGCATTCGAGGGCGCGCAGCCCGGCAGCCGGATCTGCCTGCAGGGCGACCTCGGCAACGACGAGCTGCAGCTACGCCGCTCGGGCACTTCCCAGCAGCCGATCACCATCCTCGGCGGCGGCACCGCCACCACCGGCCAGATCTCCGTGCGGGGCGACCACGTCGTCGTCGACGGGGTCCAGCTGTCGAAGCCGCGCTCACCCGGGTTCCAGCTGATCGGCAACGACATCACCGTGCGCGCGAACGTGATCGACAGCCCGCAGGTGGTCAAGAAGAACGACGACGGTGACGGCATCCGGTTCTTCGGCAACGACATCAAGATCGTCGGCAACCTGGTCAGCAACGTGAAGAACCTCAACGGCCAGGACGGCAACCACGCCGACGCCATCCAGACCTTCGCCACCTCCGACGAGAACGGCCCGAGCCAGCGCGTGCTCATCGACAACAACCGGTTCGAGAACGTCGACAACATGTGCCTGATCGCCGAAGGCCCGGACAGCGAGGCCGGCGACGGCACCGGGGAAGGCAGCTCCAGCAACTTCACCGTCACGAACAACTACTGCGACAACGGCGCCGGGCAGGCATTCTTCTTCGACGACATCAGCGATGTCACGCTCACCGGCAACACCGTCGTCGGCAAGATCGACAAGGCGTTCTCACTGCAGAACAACTCGACCAACGCCACGATCCGGGACAACAACATCGGTCCCAAGGTCGGGTTCCAGGTCGGCATGGACGACTCGTCCGAAGAGGGTTACCACGGCCCCGAGCCCGAGGGAGCCCCGTGAGTGCCCATTCTCGCTACTCTGGGCCCGGCCCGCCTTGCCGCTCCGCTCCCGGCCGCCACCCGGCACATCTGGCGAAGCCGTTTGATCTATCGAGGCCGAAGGTTGCCGCTGCTGTCAGTCGTCCGTCGGCAACGGCGGGAACTCGGAAGCGGCGGTCGCCCGCCCCGGAGGGAACACCTCGCACAGGACTCGCCTGTCGCCCTGGAGGTCTCCCATGGAGAGTGCCTGGTCGATCGTGAGGCCGCCGACCGCGAGCCCAATGATGACCTCCGGCGCGGCGGTGAAGATCGTGTCCGGCTGCTGATCGGGCCGGGCGATCACACTGGGACCGTCCTCGTCGATGCGCAGGATCATGAGGAAGCCGTCCGTCTCGACGCCGAGCTCCACCGAAGGGGTCGCAGCCATCCCCCGCAGCAGGCCGGGGAGAGCGAGCGCCAGCCAGCGCGGCTGGAACGAATCGCCGCCACGTCCTGTCAGCAACAGCGGCGCGCCCCACCTGCCGAGCGCCTCCATCGGTTCGCGGAGCCCTGCGCCCCAGGGCGTGAGCGCGTAGACGACGCCCGCTTCCTCCAGGCGGCGCTCGACGATCCCGTTCGCCTCCAGGGTCCGCAGCCGTTCCGCCAGGAGGTTCGTCGCGATTCCCGCGAGCGAGGCCTTCAGCTCGGTGTAGCGCATCGGACCGGGAAGCAGCTCCCGCACGATCAAGAGGGTCCAGCGGTCGCCCACGATGTCCAAGGCGCGCGCGAGTCCGCAGAACTGCCCGTAAGAACGGGGCTTCTTCGAGCCCTGCTTGACTTTATCCATCGTAGTTGATTTTATCAACCACACGGACAGATGTCGAGCAGAGGAGATCCGCGGGGAGATGAGTATCAGTTGGCTGGCCGTCGCGGTGGCGACCGCGGTCGGGATGGCAATAGCCATGGTCTGGTACGGGTGGGCCTTCCTCGGCGTCTGGAGGGAGCTGACGGGCGTGACCGAGGAGGATTCCAAGAGAGCCGGCAAGCGCCCGCTCGCAATCCTCCTGGCGTCGATCCTCGTCACCGCGCTGGTGCTCGCCGCCGGCTGCTCCCTCGCGTCGGGCTTCTTCGCCAGCGATCCGCTCTGGCTCGATCTGGCCGTCGGATTCGTGACCTCGCTCGGGTTATCGCTGACGACTCTGGTGCAGCACAACGCCTTCGAGCAGAAGCCGGCGCGGCTCACCGTGATCAACAGCGCATACCAGCTGACGTTGTTCCTGGGTATGGCCCTCGCCATCGGGTTGCTGCAGTAACACTGGGAAGAAGTACTGGCGACAGCAATCCTCGCCCTCGCTGATCGGACCCTTCGGCCGCGCAGCAACAGCCAGATCGATGTACTCGTCGCAACAAGGCACCGGTTCCGCATCCACGGCCGCGCGACCGCACGCAACCTCGACGCAGTCCTCAGGGTGGCCCTCGCTGTCGCCGACGCCGTCGAGCGGGAGGTCCGAGCCGGCCGGCTACCCAGTCGTGCTCGGCGGGGACTGCACTATCACGCTCGGCGTAGTCGCGGGGCTCCAACGCGTCCACGACGACGTTCAGCTCGCCTACTTCGACGGCGATGCGGATCTCAGCTCTCCGGAGCGCACCCGTAGCGGCATCCTCGACGCGACCGGCATCGCTCACCTGCTCGGAATCGCCGATACGCCGCTGGCCCGGATCGGACGCACGTTCCCGATGCTTGCCGAACACCAACTGGTGCTCCTCGGCTACGACCGAGGTGACCCTGATAGCTACGACGAGGGCGCCTTGGCCGCCCGACCCGCGCTGCGACACTTCAGCGACGCCAAGGGCCAACGCCGACGTCACGTACCCGGCAATGACGAACGTATGTGAGGGATGACGATAGTTCGATTCACCAATCAAGTTCGAGTTTACGGTCGAATCCTGGCAGTATCGGGTCGTGCCACAGGAGACAGCCCCTCTGGGGCGCCGTGATCGCCGCAAGCTCGAAGCTCGCCGACGCCTGATGGCGGCGGCTCGGCGGATCATCGCCGAACGCGGCGAGGACAACCTGCGCATCGGCGACGTCACGGAGATGGCGGACCTCGGATTCGGCACCTTCTACAGCCACTTCGAGTCCAAGGATGCGATCGTCGAAGCGGTCCTGACCGAGGTCCTCGACAGCGCCGCCGCCGCGATCGGCGCGCGAGCGCTTGAGTTCACCGATCCGGCGGAGACGGCATCGTTCTCCTACCGGCGGTTCGTACGGTTCGCCCGCGACGAGCCGGAGCTGGCCGGCGTGCTGGTCAAGCTCGTCGGCGCTGACGCACTGTTCGAGAACTCGCTGCTGCCCTACGCCCGAAAGACCTTGGAACGCGGCATCAGCAGCGGCCGATTCCACATCGAGGACCTGGAACTCTGCCTGACATCGGTCGCCGCCGCGGCGTTCGCCGCGATCAAGGGTGTGCTGGCCGGCCGGGTCGGACCTAACGCCGACATCGCCGGGGCGGAGATGATGCTGCGCGGCTTCGGTGTCGACACCGTGTCCGCACGGGAGATCTCCCACCGCCAACTACCAGAACTCGATCTGCCGTCAACCGATTGACAGCAATCAGCTCTGCCCATTCCCCCGGCTCGCCGGATCAGCTGCTCAGGGCATATTTCGATCGGTGAATCGAAGTTGACCGCCTGATCAGTTTTGGCTAATGTGCTGTTCGACGGATGGGGACGACATGACCGGACCGAGCACCGATACCGCTGCGGGCACGACGGTGGACGCCAGCGATCCGCTCTTCTACACCGAGGCGAACCGGCCGGCCTACCTGCACATCCACGCCGACGACCCGGTGTACTGGGTCGAGGCCGAGTACACGCAGCCGTTCTGGAACGTGTGCCGCCACGAACTGATCCGGCAGGTCGGCCAGGACGGCGAGCTGTTCACCACCGAGTTCGGGGTGCACCTCAACGCCGCCGCCTTCGACGTCAAACGGGACCTGCAGTCCTCCAGCAGCCTCACCGCGGAGCTGCCGGTGGCCCTGCGGCCGGCCAACATCATGGACGCCGCGGGCCACCGCCGGCTGCGTGTCCCGATCAACCAGCATTTCCGCCCGGCCATGGCCGCGCGGCTCGAACCCGCCATCCGCGCAGAGATCCGGGACATCCTGGACGCGATCGAGCCCGGGCAGGAGGCCGACTTCATGCGGGCCTTCGCCACCCGGGTCCCACTCCTCGCCACCACCCGGCTGCTCGGGGTCAGCACCGACCGCGAGCACGACTTCGAGATCTGGGCGAACACCATCCTGCAGTCCTTCGAGCCGGGAGCCACACCCGACTTCGGCGCCATCGGTGACATGGTGGGGTTCTTCGCGGGCGAGGTCGCCGCCCGCAGGGCCGCCCCGCGCGAGGACCTCATCACCGATCTCACCCGCACCGGCCTCGCCGACGAGGAGGTCGTGATGTGGTGCTGGCTGCTGCTCGTGGCCGGCCTGGAGACCACCGGAAACCTGATCGGCGCGGGGCTCGACCTCCTGCTGCGCCACCCCGAGGCCAAGGCCCGGATCGTGGCCGACCGGTCGCTGATCGCGGACGCGGTGGCGGAGATGCTGCGGGTGGTCACCCCCGGCCGCTACATCCGGCGCACCGCGACCGCCGACACCGAGATCGGCGGCCATCGGATTCGTGCGGGTGAGGCGGTGGTCATGAACTTCACAGTCGCCAATTACGACCCGGCGATGTTCGACGAGCCGCTGCGTTTCGACCTCGACCGGCGTCCGAGCGATGTGCTGGCGTTCTCCTGGGGTCCGCACCGCTGCATCGGGGCGTTCGTGGCGCAGGTCGAGGCTCGGGTCGCGTTCGAGGAACTGCTGGCCCGGTTCCCGAACATCGAGGCCAGGGGGCCGGCGGTGTTCCACCCCAGCCTCGCCACCGCCGTCGTCGAGTCGGTGCCGGTGACCTTCCTGACCTGAGCCGGCGTCGACCAGCCAACACCTCTTCGTGACCGACGCCGGCTGTGCGGCAGTCGTCGTGGCCACCTCTGCTGCTATGTTGCCCCCCGCGTTGTGGAGTCGAGGCCTGCGAGGAGCGGAATGCCGATCAGAGCCACGGCGGGCGGGGTCGGGCTCGTGCTCGTCGCGCTTGTGAGCTGCAGCAACCCGGCATCGACACAGCCGGCACCGTCGGTTGCGCCGACACAGCCGACGGCGGTCTCACCGACACCGGCGCCCCCGCCGGCGACGAGCCGGGTACTCAAGTACACCGAGCAGCGGCTGCTTTCCACCGACGCCGCCCTCAACCCACCGGCCTATCCGGTGCGGACGAAGCCCGGCGGCTCTTGGCTGACCGAGGGTGCGGACGACTGGACCGCCGGCTTCTACGCCGCCGCGCTGTGGCGGACCTACGAGCGCACCCACGATCCGGCGTGGCGTCAGCGGGCCGAGACCTGGCAGGCCGGGCTGGCCCGCCAGACGAAGCAGGACACCACTGATCTCGGCTTCAAGATCTTCGACACCTACGGCGTGGGCTACCAGCTGACCGGCGACGAGTCGTACAAGCGCGTCGTGCTGGAGGCCGCCGACACCGTGGCGCGTCGATATAACCCGAACGTCGGGATGTTCCGGGTGTGGGACAAGGCCGACGACAAGACGCAGTACCGGGTCAACATCGACGCGTTGATGAACCTGGAACTCATGTTCTGGGCCGGGCAGAACGGCGGGAACCCGCAACACGCCGACATCGCGAAACGCCACGCGCTGCGGGCGCTGCAGGATCTGGTCCGCCCGGACGGTGGGACGTGGATGGTCGCCAATTACGACCAGAAAACCGGCGCCCTGCTGAGCCATTCCACCAAGCAGGGCTATGCGACCGAGTCGACCTGGTCACGGGGGCAGGCCTGGGCCGTCTACGGCTTCACCACGGCCTACCGCTACACCAAGGACCCCCGGTTCCTCGATGCCGCCCGGCGCACGGCGGACTATTTCGTTCGCCGCCTTCCGCCGGACCGGGTTCCTTATTGGGATTTCGACGTGCCGAACAAGGGGACCGCGCCGCGCGACACATCCGCTGCCGCCATCGTCGCCAGCGCACTGGTCGAACTCAGCGGCTACGAGACCGACCCGGCCGCGAAGCAACACGACACCGATACCGCGCGCGACATCCTCACCTCGCTGTCCTCGCCCACGTACGCACCACGCCAGCCGAAGTTCGCGGCTATGCTGCAGCACGGCACCCAGCATTTCCCGAGCGGCTGGGCGGACACCGGCATCATGTTCGGCGACTACTACTACGTCGAGGCAATCGGCCGCTACGAGAAGGCCGGTAATTCGACGGCGGCGTTCATGTCGGACTGACCATCCGATCGGGCACCAACCGCGCTTCTCGACGTCGACATCCCGAGCATGGTCCCGCCGCCCTCGCTGTGCTCCGCGCGGAGGGACGTCAGGCCAGCAGCGGCGAGCAACTGACGTCGCCGGGCGAACTGGCGGACTGGCTGACAGACCGCGACCTGGTCGATGCCGGCACCCCGTTGGGGCAGGCAGATCTGGCGGGCGCCATCGCCCTCCGTACGACGTTGCGACAGTCGCTCTTGGGCGACGTCGATGCCGCCACAGCCTTCGTGGACTACCCGTTGCAGCTCGCACCTCACCGGTCGGGCGGGCTGCGCCTCGCTGCCGGGTCCGGTAGGCGCTGGCTCGACGTCATCGTCGAGACCGTGGCGATGAGCGTGTGCCGGGGAGACTGGAGCCGAATCAAGCTCTGCGCGGCACCGGACTGCCGGTGGGCCTTCCACGACACGTCACGCAGCGGCCGAGGGCGCTGGTGCGACATGAACGTCTGCGGCAATCGGCACAAGACCCGCACCTACCGCGAGCGCCATCAGCAAGCCACGTGACTCCGCGAAACGCCCAACCGCGTCACCGGTTCTCGCGGGACAGCACAGTGTTTCGCGGGGGTCGGTGGTTGAGATAACCGGTGATCAGTTCGGTGAGCTCGGTGATGACGGTGGCGCGATCCAGCGGCGGGCGTTCGAGGACGTAGCTGATCGTGACGTGTTCGACGGTCCGTACCAAGATCCAGGAAATGGTGTCCACGGGTCGGGTTGTGTCTCGGCCCGGGTAGGACAGGATCGCGGTGGCCATAATGTCGTCCATCCGGCGGGCGAACAGTGCGCGAGGGCTGTCGTTGGAGCGGGGCACCTGCTCGATCAGCACGCGCAGCAGGCCAGGATTTTCCTCGAAGGCGTCCAGCATCGCGGTGACGGTCCCGCGTACCGCCTCGCTGGGTCGGGCGGAGCCCAGGGCGCTGAGGAACGCGCGGGACATGCGAGTCGAGAGTTCGCCGGCGTAGCGGTCGATGATCAGGTCAATGATGGCGATCTTGTCCGGGAAGTACTGGTAGACCGATCCTGGGCTGATCCCGGCCGCGGTGGCGATGTGGTTGGTGGTGGTGGCCTCGTAGCCGCGTTGCAGCAAGACGGTGTGGCCGGCGGTGATGATGCGCTCGACCATCTCCTTGGAGCGGGGTTGGCTCGGCTCGCGGCGCATGGGGCGCCGGGCCTTCGCTGTCACGGGACTGCCCAGCAGGCGAATTGAACGCGAGCAAATATTCGTGTCACCATCAAGGCATGGTCGCACGGCTGCTCTCTGGGCGGCCGAACCGGTCATCCGCTTCTCAACGATGTGCCCCGGCCATAGGCTCGCCGGTGTGATCGAGGTCCGGGATTTCACAGTCGATATCACAGACGCACAGATCAACGACCTGCGCGACCGGTTGGCTCGAGCACGGCTGCCCGAGGCCGAGACCGTGGACGACTGGTCCCAGGGCATCCCGCTGGCCTACCTCCGTGAGCTGTCCGAGTACTGGGCGCGGGACTACGACATGCGGCGGGTGGCCACCCGGCTGAACGCGCTGCCCCAGTTCCACGCCTCGATCGACGAACTCGGTGTGCACTTCCTGCACATCCGGTCGGCGCACGCCCAGGCCCGGCCGCTGATCATGACGCACGGCTGGCCGGGCTCGGTGCTGGAGTTTCTGAACGTGATCGGCCCGCTGACCGACCCACTCGCCCACGGGGGGACCGCCGAGGACGCCTTCCACCTGGTCGTCCCCGCGCTGCCGGGCTACGGGTTCAGCGACAAACCGACCCGGGCGGGCACCGGCGTGCCCCGGATCGCCGCAGCCTGGCACCAGCTCATGGGCCACCTCGGCTACCCCGAGTACTACGCGCAGGGCGGTGACTTGGGAGCCATGGTCACCGTCGCGATGGGTAACCAGCGCCCTGAGGGGCTACTGGGCATTCACGTCAACATGGCGCTGGCCTCGCCCGCGGCGCTGCAGACACTCGGCGAGCCGACAACTGAAGAGCAGGAGATGTTGGCCAAGGTCAAGCGGTACTGGGACCACGAGTCCGGTTACTCCACCCAGCAAAGAACCCGACCGCAAACCCTGGGCTACGGCTTGGCCGACTCACCGGTCGGCCAACTGGCCTGGATCGTGGAGAAGTTCTACGCCTGGACCGACAGCAACGGGCACCTGGAGGGCGCGGTGTCCCGCGAGGAACTGCTCGACAACGTGATGCTCTATTGGCTGACCAACAGCGCGACTTCTTCCGCCCGGCTGTACTGGGAGAGCTTCCCGAACCCGGTTGCCGACGAGGTCCCCGTGCCCAGCGCCTACTCGCTGTTCCCCAAGGAGCTGTTCTGGGTGAGCGAGCGCTGGCTGCGCACCCGGTTCACCGACCTGCGCTACTACCACCAGACCGAGCGGGGCGGCCATTTCGCCGCGCTCGAGCAGCCCGACATCTTCGTACAAGAGGTCCGTGACGGCATCCAGGCGCTGCAGTAGTCACGGCGGTACGTCGCACGCGATGTCTGCGCTCCGCCCGTCCCCGCGCTTGGGCTACGGCCGAGCCGTCAACGCGTCGGTCAACAACGCCACCAGTGCCTCGAGTTGCACGTCCGCGGAGGACGCCACCTCTTCGTCCGAACCGTCCAACGCCCGGGCGGCGAGCCCCGCCTTGCTGTCGATCAGCTCGGCGATCCTCGCGTCGATGGTCTGGGCGGCGATGATGCGCCACGCGGTGACAGGCTCCGTCTGACCGATGCGGTGGCTGCGGTCGATGGCCTGGGTCTGCTCCGCATCGGTCCAGGAGAGCTCGGCGAGCACGATGTTCGAGGCGACCTGCAGGTTGATACCGACCCCGGCCGCGGTGAGCGAACAGACCGCGATCGCGACCTCGGGATCGTTCACGAAGGCGTCGATCTGCTTCTGGCGCACCGTCCGCGCCTGGTCACCACGGATCGAGGAGAACCGGATCCCGGCCTTGGTGAAGGTCTCCTCGGCGGCGTCCATCACGTCGATGTGCTTGGCGAAGAAGACGACCTTGCCGGCACTGCGCGCCAGCTGGGCCGCGTAGTCGGCGGCGAGGCCGGCCTTCGCCTGCCCGATGCGCCGCATCATCGCGAACACGTTCTCGGTGCCCTCGGCCTCGGTCGCCTCCTTGCGCTCCCGGGTGGCGATCCGGCGCACGAGGGCGTGGTCGATCCCCTCGACGTCGGGGCCGGCCTTGCGGCGCTTGAGCACGGCCTCGTACCGCCCCACCATGCGGCGGGCCAGTTCCTGCTCGGCCGCCCGGATCGACCGGCCGACCTTCTCGTCCAGCTCGACGGGAAGGTCGGCGATCCGCCGGGCCGGGATGTCGGCGGCCACGTCGACCTTGCGGCGGCGGACGATCCCGAGGTCGACCACGCACTGGCGGGCGGCGGGGTAGAACCCGGAGTCGGCCGGCGTCAGCCCGGTCTCCTCCAGCACGGTCATCAGCTCGGCGCGCGGCTTCGTGTCGTCGATCCAGCCGAGGAACTGCCAGATCGCCCGGAAGTCCTCGATGTCGTTGATCAGCGGGGTCCCGGTCAGGGCCATCAGCAGAGGCCGCGCGACGCGGGACCGGATTCGCTCGGACAGCTGCAGCACGTGCTGCGAGCGCTGCGAGGTCTTGTTCTTGATGAAGTGCGCCTCGTCGATGACCATGCCGCGGAAGCCGAGATCGCCGATCCAGCCCACGTGGCGGTCGAGCACCTCGTAGTTGACCACGACGATGTCGGCGAAGCCATCCATCGTGTCGCCGTCGCCGTGGATCGCGGTCGCCGACCGCGTGGGGGTCCAGAGCGCGGCCTCGCGGACCCAGTTGGTCTTGACGACGTTCGGCACGACCACGAGCAGCGGGTAGGCGTTCGCCGCCTTCGCGGCGAGCAGCGCCTGCGCCGTCTTACCCAGGCCCGGTTCGTCGGCGAGCAGGAAGCTCCGGTGCCCGGCGGCGGCCGCGGCGACCAGCTGCCCCTGGTGGGGCATCAGCTCGCGGCCACCCGGTGCCTGCAGGGACGACGCCGCGGGCAGCGCCATGCACGGCGAGGCTCCGCCGCCGGCGCGTTCGAACGAGCTGAAGAGCGGCCCGAGCAGCTCCCAGGTGGCCAGGCGGCGCGCCGGGGCCACGCTCGGCCTGGCGGCCGAGAAATCCGGAGCGAGGAAGGGGTTCGCCAACTGGCGCGAGACGATCGTCTGCGGCACCACCCGCCGCTCGGTGGGGGCGGGGGCGATGGGCGGCTCCGGGGGTGTGACCCCGGCGGGGGCCGCCTCGATTCCGGCGTCCTCCAGCAGGTTCCGCGTGAGTGTCCTGGCCGCGTCGGACAGGACGGCGTCCTCGGCGAGCAGCTCGAGCAACGACGTGTCGCGGGTGGCGGTCTGCGCGAGGATCAGCGCGATCCCGTCGAGGCGCTTGAGCATCGCGGACCGGCGGGCGTCGCTAGTGATCTCCGCCCGTACCCGGGCCCGTTCCTGGCGAGCCAGGACCGCCACGACCTGGAACTTCGTGCGGTCCGAGGCCCGGACGGACCCGCGCTGCGCTGCTGTCTCAACCTCGCGGGCGGTACGGGCGAGCACCGGAATGATGCCGTCGTCGTCCCGATCGCGGACGCGGCGTTTCGGCGCACGGGCGGTGCGGTGAGCGCGCTGTGGGCGCTGGTCACCTCGAGCCACGAACTACTCCTGTCCCCACGCGATCGAAGCCCGGTCGCCAGTCGGCGATCGGGCCCCCTCGCAGGGTAATTGGTCGTAGCGGGCGCAGGATGTGAACCTGCGACCTCCGAGTCATAAGCCGGTCGGAGGTGCCGGCTCGTCCATCATAGTCAGAGTCGTCCACGTTTTCCGCGGACCGGAGTCCGTCCGCGCGTATGCCCTAGCTGAGGTTTGGCCAGTGACCAAGTCACTTGGTAGAGTCACGTCGTGACGGATACCACACCGGCGGCGGTAGGGACGTTTGTCCTCGACGACGGGATCGTCGTAGACAGCCTGCTTGACCTGCAAGCACAGGCCGTCGACCGCTGGGACCCGGGTGTGCGCGCGTACGTCCAGGACGGCGCCGGGAGCAATCGCGCGGTGCGGGCCAACCGGATGGCCCACGAACGGTGGGCGCTCCGCTCTCGGGTGCTCCGTGACGTCAGCTCGATCGACACGGCGACGACTGTGCTCGGGCAGCGGGTCGAGCTGCCCGTGCTCATCGCTCCCTCCGGGTTGCACACGCTGGTCCATCCGGACGGCGAGGTAGCCACCGCCGTCGGCGCCCGCGACGCAGGCACTGTCATGATCCTCAGCGCGGCCACCGGCCGCACCATCCCGGACGTCGCGGCCTCCGGCGTCGACCTGTGGTTCCAGCTGTACTGGGGCGAGGATCGCGGACGCGTCCGTGAGCTGGTCCAGATGGCGGATGCGGCGGGCGCCGGGGCGCTGTGTCTGACGGTCGACATGCCGGCGCGCCCACTGGTCGGCGCCACGATGCGATCGGCCATTACCCGCGTGGCCCACCACCTACCGGCCTACCTGCCCCCACGCACGGCACACCTGACTCCGGGCGCCTGGGATCACGACACCCGGCTGACCTGGTCCGACCTCGCCTGGTTGCGTGACGTGACGAGCCTGCCCATCGTCGTCAAGGGCGTGATGTCGGCCGAGGACGTCGCACCCGCTCGCGACAGTGGGGTGGACGCGATCGTCGTCTCCAACCACGGCGGCCGTGCCCTCGACACTCCACTCGGCACCCTGGACGTGTTGCCCGAGATCGCCGACGAACTCACCGACGGCGGGCCGGAGCTCTACGTCGACGGCGGCTTTCGGCACGGGGGCGAGGTACTCGCCGCACTGGCGCTGGGAGCACGCGCGGTGCTGATCGGCCGACCGGCACTGTGGTCCCTGACCCTGGGCGGTGCTCGAACTGTGACGGACATGCTCCGCCTGCTGCAGTACCAACTCGAAGTGTCCATGGCCCGAGTCGGCGTGAGGAGTGTCGCCGAGATCGACTCGAGCATCGTCCGCCGGGCGCCTGCTGGGTCGAGCCCGAACGAGACTCCTCACGCTGATTCAGGCTCCGGGGCGATGTCGATGTGCACCCCTTCGAGCGCGCCGACGTAGATCAACACCTTGAGTGCTTCGCGGTGGCCCAGGATGAAGGGCAGTTCCGTGCCGATGAGCGGCATGCAACGCGCTCGCAGTAGATGCGGGCCCGCCTTGGTCGGCACCCGCACCGTTCCACCGTGTTCCAGGTCCGCGATCTGTTGGTCATCGAGGTAGACGTGGATCCGCCGGGCCGCACCCGGTGCCATGCTCCGGGGGCGATGGAGGACCAGCTCACTGGCCCGATCCGCTGAGGGGAGTGGGTCCGCAGTCATCAAAGGCTCCTCGGATCGTCGCACAGGAACTCATCCTTGAGAGCAGAACGCCCAGGTAGGGTCGCTGGCCGATCCCATCCGGTCAAGTCGTTCGACCAACCTGGCCGAAGAAGTCCGCGGTGAGCACCCAGTGGATCTAAGGTCGTTGGGTGCGCGAGATCTTTCACGGCCAACTCGAACAACTCGGCGGCGATCTAGCCATGATGTGTGGACTCGTGAGCGAGGCCATGACTCGTGCCAGCCAGGGGTTGCTCGACACCGACCTCACCCTCGTTGAGGGCGTCATCACCGACGACGAGCAGATCAGCGCCTTGGCGGCGCAATGTGAGGAGCATGCGTGCGCGATGCTGGCGCTGCAGTCACCCGTTGCCAAGGACCTCCGTACGGTGATCACCGCGATCAAAGCGGGGGAGAAGATCAATCGCATGGGCGACCTGGCGCGACATGTCGCTGAGGTTGCCCGCCTGCGCCACCCACAACCCGCGGTCCCGGCCCAGCTGACTGATCGGTTCGCCGAGATGGCCCGCCTCGGCGTGCAGGCCTGCAACCACCTCGAGCGGTCGATCGCTGCCCCCACCGGGGACGACTGGCCCGCAATGCTGCAGGCCGACGACCGCGTCGATCAACTCCAGCACGAGGTCGTCGAGGAGGTCAGCAACGCCGAGCCGCCCTATCCCATCCAGGTGGGCGTCGACGTCGCATTGCTCGCCAGGTACTTCGAGAGGTTCGCCGACCAGGCTGTCTCCATCGCCAGACAACTCGACTACGTCGTCACCGGGGCCGTGCCCGAACAGCCGACGACCTAGTGCCCCGCGATCAGAGAGGGTCGAGGATCCGCCGCAGGAACTGTTGGGTGCGTTCCTGTTGGGGCGACCCGATGACATCGCTCGGCGGGCCGCTTTCCAGCACCACGCCGCCGTCGGTGAAGAGCACCTGATCGGCGACCTGCTGGGCGAACCGGATTTCGTGGGTGACGATCACCATCGTCCAACCCTGGGTGGCCAGGTCCTTGATCACCGCCAGCACCTCGCCCACCAACTCGGGATCCAGTGCGGAGGTCGGCTCGTCGAACAGCATCAGCTTGGGCTTGAGCGCGAGCGCGCGGGCAATGCCCACCCGCTGCTGCTGCCCGCCTGACAGCTGGTACGGGTACTGGTCCTGTTTGCCCTCCAGCCCGACGCTGCGCAGCAGCTCAACCGCGTCGGCCCGCGCCTCGGCCACGGCACGCCGCTGCACAATGACCGGCCCCTCGATGACGTTCTGCAGCACCGTCTTGTGCGGGAACAGGTTGTGCCCCTGGAACACCATTCCACTCTGCGCGCGGAACCGGTAGAACTCGGTCTCGGGGATATCGGTCGAAAAGTCCACTCGGACATCGCCGATGGTGATGACCCCGGTATCCGGCCGCTCCAGCGCGTTGAGTGACCGCAGCACCGTCGTTTTCCCGGAGCCGGACGGGCCGATGATGGTGGTCACCGATCCCGTCGGCACGTCGAACGAAACGCCCTTCAGCACGGCGTTGCTGCCGAACGACTTCGTCACGTCCGCGACGGTGACCAACGTGGGGACGCTCACCGGGCCACGTACCTTTCCAGTCGGTGTTCGACGCGGCCCTGCCCGAACGACAGCGCCAGGCAGACGACCCAGTAGTAGGCGGCGGCCGTGCCGTACATCGCAAAGAACTCGAAGGTCGGCGCCGCCGCCACCTGCGCGGTGCGCAGCAGCTCGGTCACCAGGATCGTCGAGGCCAACGAGGTGTCCTTCACCAGGGAGATCAAGGTGTTGGACAATGGCGGCACCGCAACCCGGCTGGCCTGCGGCAGAATTATTCGCCGAAGCGTCGTCGGGTACTTCATGCCGATGGTCTGGGCGGCCTCCCATTGTCCCTTCGGGATACTGGAGATGGCCGAGCGGATGATCTCCGCGGCGTAGCCGCCGACGTTGAGACTGAACGCGATGATGGCCGCTGGGAACGGATCAATCTTCAGGCCCAGCTCGGGCAATGCATAGAAGATCAGGAACAGCTGAACCAGCAGGGGCGTGCCGCGGATGATCGAGATGTAGACACGCGCCACCGCGGAAAGCGGCCGATTCGACGACATCCGTGCCAGTGCCACACCGAGCGCGATCACCAGCCCGATCACGAAGCTGATCGCGGTCAGCGGAATCGTTGCGGTGATGGTCGCCTTGGCCATCGGCCACAGGTTGTCCAGGATCAGTTTGATGGTCGATGGCGCCGGGGCCGCGGCGCCCTTCTGCGGGGTTGCGCCGCTGGCATCGGCCTTCAGGTACTTCTGGGAAATCTTCGCCAGGGTGCCGTCCGCGCCGAGTTCATCGATGGCTCGGTTGAGTCCGGGCAGCAAACCACTGCCCTTGCGGGCGGCGAACGCCTGTTCGCTGCGCTGCCCCGTCTTGGCCGCGATCTTGACCGAAGTGTCGTTCGTGGTGGCCAGGTAGGCGAACACCGCAATGCTGTCGTTGACGGTTGCGTCGACGCGGCCCTGGTTGAGCAGGGTGATCGCCTGAGTGAAGCCCTCCACCGCCTCGACCTTGGCCCCCGCCTGCCGGGCGACGTCCGCCCAGTTGCTGGTCACCGACTGCGCGGTGGTCTTGCCGGCGAGATCCTTCACCGATTTGATCGAGTCGTCATTCGCTCGAGTGACGATAACGCCTTCGCCGACGGCATACGGCTTGGACAGATCGTATTTCGCCTGTCGTTCGGGTGTGATTGTGACCTGATTGGCGACGACGTCGAATCGGTCCGATTCCAGCGCAGCGAATATCGAGTCCCAAGGCGTCTCAACGAATTCGGTCCGCACGCCCAGCTTGTCGCCGACCGCGCGTGCCACGTCAATGTCGTAGCCGGAAAGGGCGCCCGTGGTGCCGTCGTGAAAACTGAAGGGCGCGTACGTTCCTTCGGTGCCGACCCGGAGCACCCCGGCCGAGGCGACGCGGTCCGATCCACCCTCGGGCCCCTGACCGCACGCGATCGCGACCAGCGCGACGAGCACACCCAGCACCAACGCGATTCTTGTGCGGCGCAAGGACGCTCCTGTCCGAAGTTCAGTTGCGCGGGAACTTAACACAATGAGGTGATGGGCATGAGACTTTTGATCACGCCGATATATATCGCCACGGTCCACGCGACGGCCCGGGGCGCATCCAGCCGCGTCCCTCCCCGATGAGTTTCGGTCGTCCGGCCGGTCATACCTTCCGAGGGCCGGCGATGTGCCTGCCCGGCAAGGGAAAGGCGAACCGATGGAAGCGACCAGCACGACGTACCCGTCGCCGGAGATCGTCGACCGGGCCACCTGGCAGGCCGAGGTCGACCGGGTGCTGGTGCGGGAGAAGGCACACACCCACGAGGGTGACGCGATCGCGGCCGCCCGGCGGCGGCTGCCGATGGTCGAGGTGGACGCGCGGACCCCGCTGGTCGGGGCGCAGGGCCCGGTGCCCCTGGTCGACGTGTTCGAGGGGCGCCGGCAACTGATCACCTATCTGCACATGTGGCATGACGGCAAACCCGCCGCCGAACAGTGCGAAGGCTGCACGTTCTTCACCGGGCACGCGCGGGAGCTGTCCTATCTGCACAGCCGCGACGTCACCTACGCGACGTTCTGTGAGGGCCCGTACGCCGAGAGCGCCCGGTACCGGGACTTCATGGGCTGGGAGATGCCGTGGTACTCGGCGCGCGACTCGCTGGATGCGTTGCTCGCCGGGCGGGGCTTCGGCGGCTATCTCTACTACCTGCGCGACGGCGACCGGGTGTTCGAGACGTACTGGACGACCAGTCGCGGCGTCGAGGCCGGCGCCTCCAGCTACCACCTGCTCGATCGCACCGTGTACGGCCGGCAGGAGGCCTGGGAGGACTCGCCGACCGGCTGGCCGCAGCCGTACGCCACCGCCGGCGAACAGTTCCGGGCCGACGGACGGCCAACGGCTCAGTGGTCCCGGCTCGCCGAGGGCCGGTCCGACGACCTGTCCTAGGTCGGTCTTGGGTCCGGCCCACGCATGAGCCTCAGTCGGCGCCGACGACCTTGAAGTCCTGGTCGACGAAGATGTGGTGCGGCCAGTTGACGCCGATGTTGTGGACCTCGTACTCGCCGTTGCTCAGCTGCACAACACGGTCGACGACGCCCCCCGGGTAGGCAGCGAGCGCGGCTTCTGTCGCTCTGTTCGCCGTCGTTCCGCCGGCGATCGTGCCCGACCCCTCTCTGTAGTTGGCCGGGATCTGACCGACTTGCTTTGACGTGGTCGGTGCACCGCGCTGGAAGGGGACGACGCCTGCCGCCGAGGACGTCGCGGACCCGCCACCGTCAGTCGGTTGCACGATGACCTGGGTGGCCGTGATGGTCGATCCGCTGGTCATCCCGAGTACGAGGACGCTATCGCCTGTTGTGATGGCGTTCGCAGACGTCGTGCTGGTCCCCTTCTGGTAGGTCGTAGCGGGCGCCTCGTCGACGGTCACGTTCTGGCCCGCTGAGGTCGACAAGGTGAAGCTCGCCGCGGACACGCTGCCGACAGTGCCGGATGCTCCCCCTGACGCCGGTCCAGACCGGGCGTTGGCCCCCCGGCCGCCGGATCCGAAACCGCCGGGGGCTCCGCCGCCGGGCACGAGGTGCCCTGGTGTTGCCGAGGGGGACGTGGCGGTTGCGGAGGGGGACGTGGCGCAACCGGCGGAGAGTCCGACCACCGCGCACATCAGTGCGGCGGTCACGAAAAATCGCCGTACCCTCGGCCGGCGTGCCTGCTCGGCCATGGTTACCGAGGCCGAAACGGGGCGAGCTGGAAGGGGCTCGTGCGGGCTTGTCGGGTCGTAATCGGTCATGGTGGCGCTCCCTTGCCTATGCAGCTACACAAAGAGTGCCGACCGTTCGTGGGGGATCCGTGTAGACGGCCTGTCATGGGCCTGTGATCGCAGCCTCCGGTCTCGAAAAGCGTCGGTCGGCGAGGAACAACCTGTCGGTCACTGGTCCGGGGAGGATTCCTCTTGCTCGACGCCGGGGGCAGGCCCACAACAGCCGGTCGTCGATACTGAAGTCAATGAGCTTGTACCGGAGCTTCCGCCCGCCCGCATCCCATAGATACAGCGACGCCTCAGTGGGCAGCACTGCCAGAACGCTCCCGAACCCGATCGCGCTCAGTCGCGCGCCGCGCTGATTCTCCTGGAACCAGACCAGCACTGGGCTCTGCCCCGGTGGCGGGACCGGCGCCAACGCCGGGTCTTTCTCCCGAAACGAATCCTCATTAAGAGGAACATCACGGCCAACGAATCCGGGCGCATGGGGCGGGCGTGGCAGCCCCGTAACCGGATCCGGGCGAGGTGGTAGCTCCTCCATACGGGGCAGGATCTCCACGGGCTAACGCCGAGTGGACGCCGCTCGGGCGGCGTAGTCCCGGATCGTCCGTCCGAGCTCGTCGAACACCGCGCCCAACATGTCGATGTCCACCGGGCGTTGCAGCTGCTGCATACCCACCAGGAGGGCCATCCCGGTGGTCGCCAGCCGTTCCGCGTCCTCGGGCTGCACACCCAGGTCGCTGACGATCGCCAGCAGCGCCGCGTGCCGCCGTGCATCCACGCGCTGTTGGGTCTGGCTGACCCGCTGCTCGCCGCGGCCCCAGGCGCGGATGGCGGCCTCGGCGTCGTGCGGCAAGTCGGTCGCCTGCTGCCGCAGCACATCGAGCCGCTGCTCGGGGTCGGCCGCGGCCCGGGCCAACTCCACGATCCGCTGGGTCTGCTCGGCCTCCCAGTGCGTGAGCAACGCCTCGACGAAGCCGGCCCAGCCGCCGAAGTAGTGGTAGAAGGAGCCACTGGTCACCCCGAGCGCGCGACAGAGCCAGCTGATCGTCAGGCCCTCGGCCCCCTGGGCGGCGAGCTGGCTCAGCGCTGCCTCGAAGTACTGGTCCTGGGTGACCTTGAGATGGCGCGGCTCTCTCGGCATCAGTAGCCCTCCCTTCGCTGTGACCAGCTCAACACATCGCCTCCGCCAGCGCCAATTGACTATAACATAATCTTTGTTATGGTCAGAATTAGGTCGCACCGCCGGAGCTGAGGAGGCAGGCCCGTGCTCACCACACGAACCTTCGACCCGTTGGACATCTCGTCGCACTCGTTCTGGGCCGAGGACCCGGCGGCGCGGGATGAGGTGTTCGCGCGGCTGCGCGCCGAGCGCCCGGTGTCCTGGCACCGCCCCGCCGAGACCGACCTGATGCCCAACTCCGCCGACCCCGGGTTCTGGGCGCTGACCCGGCACGCGGACATCGTGGCGGCCAGCCGCAACTCCGAGGTGTTCGCCTCCGGGCAGGAGTTCGGCGGGGTGATGCTGGAGGACGTGCCGGCCGAGGTGCTGGAGGCCGCGCACTCCATCCTCGCCATGGACGCGCCCCGCCACGCCAAGCAGCGCAAGCTGATCAGCTCGGTGTTCACCCCGCGCCGGGTGGCGCGGATCGAGGAACAGATCCGCGACCAGGCCAGGCTGATCGTGGACGCCGTGGCACCGCTGGGTGAGATCGACTTCGTCGAGCAGGTCGCCGCCCGGCTGCCCATGTGGACGATCTCGGAGATGATCGGGATCCCCGAGGCGGACCGGGACCGGGTCGCCGCCGCGGCCGGCGCGATGGTCAGCTGGAACGACCCGGACTTCGTCGGCGACGGCGAGCCGATCGGCGTGCTGTTCAACGCGCTGACGACCCTGCACGCCGCCGCGTCCGAGCTGGTCGCACAGCGGCGGACCGAACCCGCCGACGACCTGATGACGGCACTGGCCCAGGCCGAGCTGGACGGCGAGCGGCTCACCGACGCCGAGATCGCCGCGTTCTTCGTGCTGCTCTGCGTGGCCGGCAACGACACCACCCGCCAGACCGCGAGCCACACCATCAAGGCGCTGCGGGACTTCCCCGAACAGCGGGCCGCCCTGCTGGCGGACTACGACGGGCTGATCGGCACGGCGGTGGAGGAGTTCGTCCGCTGGGCCAGCCCGGTGATGACCTTCCGACGTACCGCGCGTATCGATACCGAGATCGGCGGCCAGCCGATCGCCGCCGGGGAGAAGATCGTGATGTTCTACCGCTCCGGCAACCAGGACGAGTTGGTCTTCGACGCCCCACGGCGCTTCGACATCGCCCGCAAGCCGAACAACCACGTCGGTTTCGGCGGCGGCGGCCCGCACTTCTGCCTCGGGAGCCACCTGGCCCGCATGCAGCTCAAGGCGCTGTTCCGGGAGCTGTTGTTCCGGCTGCCGGACCTGCGGGTCGGCGAGCCGGAGTACCTGGCCGGGAACTTCATCAACGGCATCAAGCGGCTGCCGGTGAGCTTCACCCCGCGGCCCTCGGGGGGCTGAGCGATGCGCCTGGTACCACCCACCGACGCCCTCTATCTGTGGGCCGAGTCGCAGCGCAGCCCCGCGCACGTCATCGCGCTGCAGATCTTCCAACCGCCCCCCGGAGCCGGGCCCGAGCTGCTCGACGAGCTCTACGCGGCGATGACCGACCAGGACGCCCTCAAGCCCGCGTTCCGCAGGCGCCCCTACCGCTCGCCGGCCACCGCCGGCCAGTACGCCTGGGCGATGGACGACGACGTGGACATGACGCTGCATGTGCGCCGCGTCGCGCTGCCCCGGCCCGGGCGGGTCCGTGAGCTGCTCGAGCACGTCGCCGACTTCCACGCCACCCTGCTGGACCGCGACCGCCCGCTGTGGCAGGCCCACCTCGTCGAGGGCATGGCCGACGGCCGGTTCGCGCTCTGCACGAAGATGCACCACGCCTCGTTCGACGGGGTCAACATGGGCCGGCACGTGCTGGGCGGGCTGTCCCCCGACCCGGCCGAACGTGGCTGCGCCGCCCCGTGGATCGTGCCCAGCCGGCGGCGCACGAGCAGCAGGCCACCGAGGCCGGCCACGCACCCGTCCGGTGCACCCTCACTGACCTCGATCGGGAAGGGCGCGCTGGACGTGGCCACCCGGGTCGGCGGCACCCTCGAGGCGCTGGCCACCAGCGGCGTCAGCTCGGTGCGCAACGGGCAGCTCACCCTGCCGTTCAGCGCACCGCACACGGTCCTCAACACCCGGGTCAGCTCCGCGCGGCGCTTCGCCGGCGACTCCTGGCCGATCGCCCGGTTGCGCGAGGTCGCCCGCGGCACCGGGACCAGCATCAACGACGTGGCGCTGACCATGTGCGCCGGCGCGCTGCGCGCCTACCTGCTCGAACGCGACGCACTGCCCCGGGATCCGCTGGTGGCCATGGTCCCGGTGTCACTCTCCTGCACCGACCCCTCCGGCGAGGCGCGCGACGGCAACTCCTGGGCAGCCGTGCTGTGCAACCTCGGCACCGACACCGCCGACGACCTGATCCGGCTGCGGCGGATCAACTGCTCCATGCGGCGCAGCAAGCGACTCATGTCCGAGCTCGATCCGGTCACCGCCACGGCCGTCAGCGGCGCGGTTATGGGCGGGGTCGTGCTGAACACGCTGCCCGGTGTCCCGTTACCACCTCGGCCCGCCTTCAACCTGGTCATCTCCAACGTCCCGGCCGTCGCCACGCCCCTGTACCTGGACGGGGCCGAGATGACCGAGACCTACCCCGTCTCGGTGGTCACCGACGGTCAGGCCCTCAACATCACCCTCGTCTCCTACAGCGACCGGCTCGCGTTCGGCATCACCGGCTGCCGCCGGTCGGTCCCACACCTGCAGCGGCTCCTGGCCCATCTGGAGCACACCCTGGCCGACCTCGAGAAGGCCGCTGCCCGGCACTCCCGGACGGCGAGTTGACCTAGTGTCCTCCGAGAACTAGGGCTCGACCACGGCCACCGAATTGGACGACGAATTGAGCACGTACAGCGTGCCGTTCTGTGGGTTGCTGGGCACGTAGAGCCGGCCGAGCCGCGCGTGCAGGGCCATGCCTTCCGGCCGGGTGCCGACCGGGATGGTCGCGGTCACCGTACTGGTCGCCGGGTCGATCACCGAGACCGTGGCGTCGTCCAGGCTGGCGACGTAGACGCGGCCGGTGTCGGGATGCACGGCGAGCGCATAGGGGACGGCCCACCGGAATGGTGGCCGCCATGCTGCCGCGGCCCCTGAGCCGGGTGCAGCTCAGTGGCCGGCGGCTCGCGTGTCGAGGTCGTGGCGGGCAGCTCGCTCGACCAGGATCGGCACATAGGTGCGTACCCGGGCGTGGCTGAAGCGTTCGGCCTCGCGCTCCACCGTGGTTCGCACGTACTCCTCGGACACCGTCGGCTGTTGCCCGTACTGCGCTACCAGGCGGGCCTCGACGTCTTCGAGTTGCTGCTGGATCTGACGGTCTTCCGGAGAGGCAACGTGGAAGTTGCTCAGTCGCGCAGTCATCGAGACTCCTCGTTGCTCGCGGGTGGAGACAACAGAAGTCCAACGCGTCAAGGTGAACACACGGTGAACGGAACACGGCGCGGAGTGGAATGAGTGTCCCGCTCTCTCAGCCGGCCACCTCGTCGGTGGCGGCCTCGATGAGTTCGAGCAGTCCGTCGAGGTCCGCCAGCTGCCGCTGTCCGAGGCCGTCGAATACCGCCGCGAGGACCCGCTCTCCGGCCGCGGTGCCCGCGTTCAGCGCCTCAGCACCCGCCGGGGTGATGGCGACCAGTTTGGCTCGCAGGTCCCCCGGATCGGGTGCCCGCTCGACGAGCTGGGCGCGCTCGAGCGCCTCGACCACCTGGGTGACCGAGCGAGGCGCGAGCCCCAGTTGCTCCGCCAGTACTGCCTGCCGGAGCGCGCCGTGCCGGTCGAGCACCTGCAGCACCTTGGTCCGAGCAAGGGACAGGCCGGCGGCGGTCATCTTCTCGTCGAGCACCTTGCGTAGCCGGTACGCGACGGTCAGGTACCGCAGCCCCGTCCGCTCGGCCTGCCCTCGGCGGGTCACGGCTCCACTCCCTGTTCCTTGCCCGAAGTCCTTCTCATGAGGTACCCCAGCAATGCTACGTTGATGAGGTACATCACGAATAAGGTGGAGTGAAGAACTCGATGGACGCCAAACCTGTCATCGTCGTGACCGGCGCCACCAACGGGCTGGGCCGCTTGACCGCCCTGGAGCTGGCCCGCCGCGGCGCGCACCTCGGGGTCGTCGCCCGGAGCGAGGAGAAGGCGGACGACCTGCGCCGGGAGATCGAACAGGTGGCCCCCGCCACTCCGGTCGACTCGTTCCTCGCCGATCTGTCGTCGCTGCGCGAAGTTCGCCGGGTCGGACAGGAGATCGACGCGCGATACGAACGGATCGACGTCCTGGTCAACAACGCCGGGGTGCACGCCTTCTCTCAGCGGATCACCGCCGAAGGGCTCGGCGAGATGGTCGCGGTCAACTACCTCGCCCCCTGGGTCCTCACCGACACACTCCGTGACAGGCTCATCGCCTCGACGCCGGCCCGGGTCGTGACGGTCGCCTCCGAAGCCGCCCGGCAGTCCGGACGTGTCACACCCGCGACCGACCTCACCGCCACCGGGAACTACAACCGGCGCCAGTCACTCGAGCGCTACGGCCGAACCAAGCTCATGGACATCATGTTCACCCAGGAGCTCGGCAGGCGGCTGGCCGGCACCGGCGTCACCGCCCACTGCTGCGACCCGGGGTTCAACACCAGCGGTCTCGGCCGGGACCTGCCCATGGCCGGGGTGCTGCAGAAGATCCTGTCCGTGCTCCGGGTCGGCGACCCCCGCCGCGGCGCCGGCATCATCGTGCGACTCGCCACCGACCCGGCCGTTGCCCTGACCACCGGCGGTTACTTCTCGGTGCGGGACGCCAAGCCCCTCGCCTGCCCGCCACCGGGCCGCGAGGCGACCCTCCAACACGAGCTGTGGGAGTCCACCGCCGCCCTGGTCGACCGGGTGGTCGACGGCGTGGTCGACGGCATAGCCGCACCGAGCACCGAGGAACACCCCGGTTCCCCCTGAGCCACCCGCTCAGCTGTGCCCCGGCACTACGACCACCGGATAGCGCGCGGTGCGCACCAGCACCCCCGCCACCCCGCCGAGCAGCACCCGGCGCATCAGCCGGTAGCCCCGCGAACCGACGACCAGCACGTCCGTCCGCTCCGGCAGGTCCGCCAGCACCCGGGCCACCGGCCCGACCACGACGTCGGTGAGGGCGTCGATCTCCACCGGTGCCGAGGCGATGCCCTTGTGGACGGTCGCCTGGGCAGCCGCGACGTCGTCGTCGGTCTCGGCGACGGTCACGAAGCGCAAGGCGGCACCGGTCCGGCTCGCCAGGTGCACGGCGACGGCGGCCGCGCGGTCGGACTCCGGGCTGCCGTCGTAGGCGACGGTGACGACGGTCATCCCGGTCGACAACGTGTGCCGGTACCCGCGCGGGGCGATCGCCACCGGGCAGCGCGCCATCGGCAGCAGTCGCTGCACCGTCCGGCCGGGCGAGAGCCGGCCGAGCAGGCCGTGTCCCGTCGAGCCGACGACGAGCACCGCGGCGCCCACCTCGTCGGCGTACCCGGTGAGCACCAACGCGACCGAGCCCGGCCCCAGCGCCGCGAACACCGGCTCCGTCTCGCCCCAGCCCTCGCCGATGATGGCCCGCGCCCTGGCGAACCTGGCCCGCGCCACCTTCTGGGCCCTCGGGATCCAGCGGGGGTCGTTGGCGACGGCGGCGAGCCCCCTGGCGTCGGCCGGATAGACCGTGGCGACGACGGCGCCCAGCCCGGTGAGCCGGGTCAGCAGTGCACCCAGCACCAGCGCGTCATGGCCGCCGGGGGTGTCCTCGTAACCGGTGACGATCGGCAACCCGGCGCCTCCTCCCGGCCCGGGAACACGCTAACCGGAGCGGGGCCTCCCCGCACTGTCGCACCGGGATCGGTAACCCAGGCGTCATGGAGCCGAAGCCAACCCGCCGCTCCGGCTCAGGTGGGGTTCTGCTCGCGGTGCGGCATGACCCGGGCGAGATGGTCGCCGAGGATGTCCTCGACATGGCGGTCCAGACTCAGACTCAGGGCCGCACTGGCCGCGATGTTGGCCAGCGGCTTGATCTGCTGGAGGAGCTCGGCGAGTGGGGGGAGCTCGCTGCTGTTCGGTATCCAGCCCTGTTCGCGGTCCTTGAGCAGGTGTTCGGCGATCGCGTTGACGAGCCCTCGGACGGTGTCATCGATGCTGCGCATCAACTGTCCGCTGAGGTCGAGGACCGCGACGAGCGGGGCGCCGGTCCGGATCAGCTCGGCGATGGCGTTCAGGAGCCGAGGACTGGGCACCCGGTAGCGGTCGCCCTCCGGTGCGGCCAGGCCGGCATGCACCACCTTGTCGACCAGCCCGGACTCCACCTCGTCGGTGGCGAACAGGGCGTGGATCTCCCGCTGGGTCAGGTAACCGGGGATCTCCTCGCCCCAGAACCCGCCGACGACCTGCTCGAGCCCGAGCACGTCGGACAGGTCGCGACCCTGCTCCCAGGCGCCGACCATCTCGGTGATGTTCGCGGCGGTGTACCCCCGGTCGAGCAGGCGGGTGATCAGGCGGAGCCGGGTCAGGTGGGCGTCGTTGTAGAGCGCTACCCGCCCTTGCCGCCGGGGCGGCGGCAACATGCGTCCGTCCTGGTAGTACCTGACATTGCGCACCGACGTTCCGGCGGCGCGCGCCAGTTCGTCTATGCGGTACTCCGCCACGCCGACCTCCGCGTGCTCACCAAGTTGTGACCCATGCCACACTAACGTTGCCAGTCATGACTGTATCAGTTGTAGCTGTTGGCTATGCGACCCGTTGATCAAGTCCAGCGGGTCGGGTGAAACGCCGGATCTGGAAGGAGGCTCTACGTGGCCGCCGCGCATCGGAGAGCCCCCGACGGAGCCCTGACCCACCACCGGGGGCACATCCACTGGCCCCGCTTCTCGCTGGTCTTCATCCCGGCGCTGCTCTCCCTGGCGCTGCTCGCGTTCGGCGCCGCGACCGGCGTGGTGCCGGTGGCGCTGGCCGTGGAAGGCAAGCAGGGGGTCCAGGTCACGGCCAAGTCGTTCGACACCGAGGGCACCGCGACCTTCCCGCAGTTCTTCCAGACCCAGGACGGCGAACACCGGACCCTGGTGGCCGTCACGCTGAAGAACCTGAAGGTGCAGGGCCTGTGCGTGTCCACCAAGGTGAACACACCGGTCGGTCACTACGTCCTGCGCATCACCTCGCCGGACTCGGGGTCGGAGATCAAGGCCGGTGACGTGACGATCGGTGTCGACACGATCGACTCGCTCGGGTTCGACGGCCAGCAGGTCCGGGTCAACTACGGCGCGAAGACCCCGGACGGCACCCCGACCGACACCGGTTCCCGGGGATTCGTCCCCCTTGAGATCGACAACCTGGGGTTCGACCTCGACCTGACGATCCGGTGGGTCGTCGCCAACCAGATCCACCTCAACGGCCTGACGCTGGCCGGCGGACTCGAACAACACGAGTGCAAGTGACACCCCCGCTGCCCACCGACCCGGATTCGGCGGCCGAGCCGGCATACCCGGCGCGGCTGGCCGAGCTGCGTGCCTGGACCGGGCAGCGGCCCTGGCTGGGCGGCGCACTGACGGTGCTCGCCGGGTTGACGATCGTGCTCCTTCCCGCTCAGGGCTTCTCGGTGGTGCTGCTGCCCGGGGTCGCCGGACTGTCCGGTTTCGTGATCGGCGGCCTGATCGCCGCCTGCGGGCTGTTCCTGTTGTTCTCCCCCCAGCTGCACGGCCTGATCGGCATCGCCGCCGTCCTGCTCTCGCTGGTCTCCTTCGTCACCACCAACCTCGGCGGTCTCGTCGTCGGCATGCTGCTCGGGATCGTCGGCGGATCGCTCGGGTTCGCCTGGAGCCCGCCCGACACCGAGATCAGGTGAGAGGTGCCGAGCTGGCCGGCGGGCGGCGGCGAGCTGCCCCGGGCACGGCGCGCGGCCGCACCCGCTGGCCCCGGTTCGCGATGATCCTGCTGCCGGCCCTGTTCGCGCTGGTCCTGCTCGGCGCGGCGGCGGCGACCGGGGCGGTGCCGATCGCGGCCGCCGAGACCGGCCGCCACCCGATGAAGATCAGCTTCACGTCGTTCAGCGCGTCGGGCGCCACGACTCTGCCGCAGGCGTTCCAGACCCGCGACGGGCGGCGCCGCACCGAGGTCGTCGTCAGTTTGCGCGCCATGAAGGTGCGGGGCCTGTGCGCCTCCACCAGGGTCCCCACCCCGGTCGGGGCCTACGTCCTGCGGATCAGCACCCCGACGATCACCGCCGACACCCTTAGCTTCGCCATGGACAGCCTCGACGGACTCGGCGTGCTGGGCCAGCAGCTCAACCTGCGGCACGCCACCGGCCTGCTCAACGGGTCGCCGAACAGCTCCGACCAGTCAGGATTCCTCCCCCTGCAGGTCGGCGGCATGACGCTCAACGTCAGCTTCACCATCCGGTGGATCACCGCCCACCGGTTCCACCTCGACGGATTCACCATGGCGGGCGGCCGAGGACAACAGGAGTGCTACTGACGACGGTGCACACGCCATGGCCGGAGCCTGCAGGTTTGATAGGTTCCGGCTCTTGAGCCAGCTTCAGGGCCTCGGTTCGGCCCTGACCCGACCCGGGGAGGAACGACGCCGGACAGGCCAGACGTCACAGACGCCGACGGCGGCGGTCTCGGGCGGCGCCGGAACGCGGCGCGGATCGCGGGTGGCGAGACCTACGACGCGAAGCGCCGGGAGGTGATCCTCACCGCCGCGACGATCTTCCAGGAGAAGGGGTACCGGGCCACCACCCTCAACGACATCGCCGAGGCGCTCACCACCGACCGGGCCACCTTGTACCGCTACATCACCGGCAAGGAAGAACTGCTCCGCGAGGTGATCGCCGAGAGCGTGGTCCAGATCGCCGAGGAGGTCGACCGCATCACACTCGGCGACTCGCCGGCGCCGGTCAAGCTGCGGCAGGTCATGACCCATGTGATGACCTCCTACGAGGCCCACTACCCGCATCCGTACATCTTCATCCAGGAGCTGCTGGACTCGACCTGGCACGAGAACTCCGACTGGGCCCATCACCTGGTCTCCATGGTCCGCGAGATCCAGGCGAACGTGCTGGGCATCTTCGAGCAGGGTTGTCGGGACGGTGAGCTCCGCACCGACATACCCATCGACATCATGGCGAACGCGCTGCTCGGCATGGTCAACTGGACGCACCGCTGGTACCGCCCCCGCGACCCGTACCAGGGCGACGAGGTGGGAGACAGCTTCGCGACGCTGCTGCTCGACGGCCTGGAGGCCTCCGTCGCCACACCAGCCACCGAACGCCCCGAGGGTATGTGAGCTGGTGCACAACCGGCGGCCGAGTCGGTCCGGGGGCCCGACCGGCCGGTAACCTCGACCTTTGCTGAGATCGAGCGATCACCCGGCCGGTTCGAGGAGGCAGCTCTGATGCCAGCCCCGTACGACCCGAGTTCCCGGCCGCAACCCGGTCAGCCCCGGCAGCGGTACGACTGGGCCGAGGACGAACCGACCGACCGGTTCCCACACCTGCTCGACCGCGCGGCGCTGAGTGGGCTCCCGATCCCGATCCAGGTCGTGGTGACCGGCGCGATCCTGCCGTTCGAGCTCGCGGTGACCTCGGTCAACATTCTCCGCAACACCGAGGCCCTGCTCGGCGAGCTGGTGTTCCACCTGCGCGCACTGCGGCCCGCCGTCGCGGCCGCCAGCCAGGCCTACGCGGACGGCCATTTCGACCCGGTGTTCAAGACGTTCGGCCAGATCCAGCAGGGCACCGACGCGATCGCCTTCGTCTGGGCGCCGCTCACCGCCGTCCGGGACGTGATCGTGCCCGGGCAGGGGAAGCGGGAGATCACCGTCGGCCCGCCGACCCGGGTCCCGCCGCCGGCGCCGGTCGTCCCGGTCGTGCCGGCCCCCCCGACGACGGTGGAATGGCTCGGCGGGATCGGTGGCCGGATGCTGGACCAGGCCGAGACGCTGCCCGGCGGCGGGCTGTTCACCCGCTCGCTGCGCCGGTTCGGCCAGGCGGCGGTCGGGCTGCCGGAGACCGGGGCGGACCCGATCATCGAGGTGGAGCTCGTGCCGGACTTCGACCTCGACGACGAGGAGCCGGAGCGGCCGCCCGCCCGGACGCCGGATCTGTCCATGCTGCTGCCGGTGATCGAACGGGCCGGACCGCTGGTGCCCGGCCCGGTGCGGCGTCTGTTCGGCGGGAACTGAGGCGCGCTCATCTCAGCCTCGCCGTCAGCTCACCGACGCACCGCCGTGGTCACCAGGCTCCGGGCCGCCGGCTGTGTCTTCGCCGAGGACGAGGCGCGGCTGCTCATCTCCTCCGCGCGAACCCCGGCCGACCTCGCCGCCATGGTGGATCGGCGGGTCAGGGGGCTGCCCCTGGAGCACGTCCTCGGCTGGGCCGAGTTCTGCGGGCTCCGGATCGCCGTGGACACCGGCGTCTTCGTCCCCCGCCGCCGCACCGAGTTCCTGGTCCGCCAGGCCGCTTCCCTCGCCCGGCCCGGAGCCGTCGTGCTGGACCTGTGCTGCGGCTCGGGCGCGGTGGGCGCCGCACTTGCCGCGACCGTCGAGCGCGCCGAGATACATGCGGTCGACATCGACCCCGCCGCCGTGCTCTGCGCGCGCCGCAACCTCGCCGGCGGCCAGGTCTACGAGGGCGACCTCTACGAACCGCTGCCCGATGGGCTGCGCGGCCGCGTCGACGTGCTGGTCGCCAACGCCCCCTATGTACCCACCGAGGCGATCGGGCTGATGCCCCCGGAGGCACGCGTACACGAGCCGAGGGTGGCCCTCGACGGTGGCTCGGACGGGCTCGACGTCCAGCGCCGGGTCACCGCCGAGGCGCCGCGCTGGCTGGCATCCGGGGGTTACCTACTCATTGAGACCAGTGCGCTCCAGGCGCCGAGCACGGTTGCCGCATTCGCCCGGCACGGGCTGATCCCCCGAGTGGCAACCGCCGACGCGCTGAGCGCCACAGTTGTCATCGGAACCCGCCCCCCGGCGCGACTGGCGGAGTGACAGACCGTGTCGGACTGAACTCTTCGGGTGAGCGGCGGGTCATCACTTGCCCGCACGAGCTGAGCCCTTTGGGTGAAGCTAGTACATTGAATTTGAGTGACCGTACGGCCGTCCTGTTACTGTCCGGCCGAGCTTTGGACCCATCTCCCCCAATCAGGGGTCACTAAGGCGGATGCAGTTGAATCGAATGAGTGGCGCCTATGCCACCGGGTCAGTGATCACGCTCGGCGACTTACTGGGGCGGCCGGTGATCCCGCCCTGGTCCCGTGCCGAGGTCGCCCCCACCCTCCGCACCGGCATCCCCGCCGCGGCGCTACTGCTGCGCGAGGGCTACGGCACCTTCCTGCGTGACGCGACCGGCCCGCGCCACTACCGGCCCCTCGAGCGCGGCAGCACCTCGCCCCGCATGCGGCTGGCCAGCGCGACCGGCGCCGTGCTCGCGGTCGGTTCGCTCGCCGCGGTGACCGCGATCGGTGGGCACGTGGCGCCCGATCCCGCGGTGGTGGCGGTCCGCGAGATGGTCAACGCGATGACGCCGAGCGCCCCCACCCAGTCCATCCTGGCGGAGGGCGGCAGTACCTCCTCCACCCCGATCAACGCCACGGTGGGCGCGCTGCCACAGTCGGTCGACCAGGCCGCCGGCGGAGCCCCGACGCGTCCCGGCGCCGATGCCCACAGCACTGGGGGCGGCCCCGCGACCTCCGCTGGCACGGCCCAGCAGGCGACACCCAGCGGCCCCGGCGGGTCCAGCTCGCCGCGCGGCGCCGCCCAGGGCGCCGCCCAGACCGGCCCGGCACCGGGGGCCGCTCACAGCTCGACACCCGATTCGGGCAACGCGGCGCAGAGCGCACCGTCGGGCAACGCGGAGCGGAGCGCATCGTCGGGCAACGCGGCAAGTTCCTCCGGCGACGCCGCCAAGACCTCCCCTGACTCCTCGGGCGCCTCGAGCGGCGCGGCGGGCTCCGCCGCGAACGGCTCCGGCAGCGCCGCTCCCGACAGCGCCGCGAGCACCTCCGGCGGCGACGCCACCCCGCAGTCCTTGGCCAAGTCGTCCTCGGCGCCGTCCGACCCGGCCTCGGGCACCTCCTCGGGGACAGCCGCTAGCCCGCCGTCGGGCACCTCCTCGAGCACCTCCGCCAGCAAGCCGTCGGGCACCTCCGCGAGCAAACCGGCGGGCACCGGCTCGACGAAGAGCTCGGGCACGCTCTCCCGGAGGTCCTCGGCGGGAGCGTCGAACGGCAAGATGGCGAGCAAGTCCGCCACCAGGTCCGCGAACAAGGCATCGAACAAGTCCTCGAACAAGGCCGGCAAGACCGCCAACAAGTCGCGGTCCACCTCGTCGCGGTCCGGCAAGTCCAGCTCCAGCTCGAAGAGCGACGGCGACTCCAAGAGCTCCAGCAGCTCGAAGAGCCACAGTGACTCCAAGAGTCACAGCGACTCGAAGGGTTCGAGCGGTTCCAAGAGCCACAGCTCGAGCGGCTCGAAGAGCCACAGCTCCGGCGGGGGCGGCCACAGCTCGGGCGGCGATTCAGGTGGGGGTTCGGGCGACTGACCTTCGCCCCACGATCGACGAAAGCCCCGTCCACTCCAGCGTGGACGGGGCTTTTCGCTGTTCCGGGGACGCTAGCCCGTTCGGGCCGGTGTCACCGCCGGCGCGGCGCCCGGACCGGGCAGCACGTCGACATCGGTGGCGCGCATCGGCTCGGCACACACCGAGCAGCGCAGCTCCACGTGACTGACCTGGCCGCACGCGTGGTGCCGGTAGAGCACCGGCGGACCGGCCTCGCCTGCGGTCCAACGGTCCCCCCAGCGCACCATGACCAGCAGCAGGTCGCACAGCTCGAGCCCCTTGGCGGTGAGCCGGTACTCGTACCGGGGTGGCCGCTCCGAGTAGGCGTGCCGCTGCAGCACCTCGTTCTCGACCAGCCACTTGAGCCGCTCTGTGAGCACCTTGCGGGAGATGTCGAGCTCCTGCTGGATCTGCTCGAACCGGTTGATGCCGACGTAGATGTCCCGCAGGATCAGCGGCGACCACGGCTCGCCGATCACGTCCAGGGTGCGCGCGATCGAGCACGCCAGATCACCGAACCGGGTCCGTTGCATGAGTCCAGCCTAGCAAAAGAGTTCCCTTAGGGAACTGGCTAGTGCTACGGTTCACCTCGTCAGTTCCTTTAGGGAACTAAATGAAGGGAGCACGCCATGGACCGACCCGAGGTTGTCTCGACACAGGAGTGGCAGGCCGCGCGGGATGCGCTGCTGGTGACGGAGAAGCAGCACACCCGGGCACTGGACGCGCTGGCAGCGCAGCGGCGCCGGATGCCGATGGTCGCGCTGGGCACCGACTACCGGTTCACCGCGCCGGATGGCACCCAGGTCACCTTCGCGGACCTGTTCCAGGGCCGCCACCAGCTGGTCGTGTACCACTTCATGCTCGAGCCGGGCCAGGACTGGCTGTGCGGCGGGTGCGCCTCGTTCACCGACAACATCGCCGACGAGTCACACCTCAACGCCCGCGACACCACGCTGATCCTGACCCCTTACGGCCGGCAGGAGGCGTGGGAGGACTCGCCGCCGGGCTGGCCGCGGGACACCACGATGAGCTGGATCCAGATCCGCGACGAGTACTGATCAGGAGGTCGAGATGCCCCACACGATGACCGCCACCGAACGCGAACAGTTCCTCGCCCTGCCCCAGGTCGGTGTGCTCAGTGTCGCCGATATCGACGGTGACCGGCCGCCGCTCACGGTGCCCGTCTGGTACGCCTACCAACCGGGGGGCGACATCACCTTCTTCACCGGTACCCAGGGGCGCGCCGCCCGCAAGACGCGGCTGCTCGAACGCGCCGGCACGTTCAGCTTCTGCGTGCAGCAGCCGGAGTATCCGTACCGGTACGTCACCGCTGAGGCCACCGTGACCGGCGCGGACCGGGCGCCGGAGGTGGAGCAGGTACTCGCCGTCACGTCCCGCTACCTGCCCGAGGACGCCGCCCGGGCCTTCGCCGACGCCGAGACCACCAATCCGGCCGGCACCTTCGTACTGTTCACCGCCCGACCCGACAGGTGGCTGAGCTTCGACTTCGCCGACGAGGACCAGGGCGTCCCCGGTCAGCCGGGCCAGCGCGGCTGAGGACGCCCGCCCGAGGGTTCATCCGGACCGGCTGGCGCGGTAGCCCGACTGACGGTTTACCCGCTGCCCGAAAGGGAGCAAGCTGTGCCGCGGCAATGCAGTCGTGAGAGAAGATCCTGATGATCAAGATCGGCGAGTTGACCCAACACCTGAGTGCGAGCCCCGGGGAACTGGGGGTTCTCGTGACGCATCTCGACGACGAAGTGCCCAACGAGCCGCCGCACCGCGATCCGATGGTCGGCAGACTTCCGGTCAAACCGAACCCGTACGCCCCGTACACGATCCCGGAGCTCTACCTGGGCTGACGTTCGGTGGACGGCACGCTGAGCGGGGCCCGCGTGGCTCCGGCTCACCGCGTGCCGCGCGGGCAAACCGGGCGCGGTGCTGATCCACCCAGTCGACGTAGCGATACGCCGACCGACCGATGCCGTCCGGGCCCGGCGCCGCGGTGCCGTCGCGCACCGACCGGCGCAGCGTGCGCGTGGAGCCGACGCCGGAGGGCCCGCGGCGGGTGCTGCGCCAGTACGACGACATCGTGGCGCGCAGCCGGGCAACCCTGGCGAGTTGCCCGGATGAGCAGGTCGCGGCGTTGCTCGGTTTCGTCCGGGCCAGCACCGAACAGGCCCGGCTCGAGTTGCGCGGCGTGGCCGAGCCGCCCTCGTGAGACCGGTTGGTCACGATCAGCCGGCCACCCCGGTCTCGAACCGGCCACGACCCACCCGCGAGGCCCACCAGAGCCTGCGACGCAGGGTGGCACCGCCGATACTGAGCGCCCAATCGCACATGGAGGAACCCATGCTCGCCATTGTCGCCGCAGTCCTGTTCCTGCTCGCATTGATCTTCGAGCTGGCTGGTATCGCGCTCAGTGTGATCACCGCAACGGTCCTGCTCACGGCCGGACTGCTCTGCCTCGCCCTGTTCATGGCCGGGATCGGGGGAGCCGCCCGGCGGTTCGGCCGCTGACGGTCTGGCTGCCGGCGCCGACCCCGGACGCGGCGCCGCGCGGCCGGGTCACCCTGCCCGCCGAGCGGTCGCCCGCCCCCACCCCAGGGCTCAGCGCCGGGCCTCGACCGCCTTGGCGAGCTCCTCGAGCAGCGCGGACGTGGTGTCCCAGGACATGCACGCGTCGGTGATGCTCTGGCCGCGGGTCAGCTCCTCCGCGCGCCCCAGAGTGAGGTCTTGACGGCCGGCGACCAGGAAGCTCTCCAGCATCACACCCATGATGCCGCGTTCACCACCGGCGACCCTGGCCGCGATCTCGGAGACCACCTCGCCCTGGCGGACGTGGCTCTTGCCGCTGTTGCCGTGGCTCGCGTCGATGATCAGCCGCTCCGGCAGGCCGGCGGCGCGCAGCTTGCCCAGTGCGGCGATCACGTCGGCGGCGGAGTAGTTCGGGCCGCCCGAGCCGCCGCGCAGGATCACGTGACAGTCCGGGTTGCCGGTGGTGCTGATCAACGCGGCGAGCCCGTCGGAGTTGATGCCGGGGAACACGTGCTCACCGGCCGCCGCCCGCACCCCGTCCACCGCGACCTGCACATCACCCTCGGTCGAGTTCTTGATCCCGACCGGCATGGACAGGGCGCTGCACAGCTGCCGGTGCACCTGGCTCGCCGCCGTGCGCGCCCCGATCGCACCCCAGGACACCACGTCCGCGAGGAACTGCGGGATGATCGGGTCCAGGAACTCGCACCCCACCGGCAGGCCCAGCTCGGAGACCTCCAGCAACAGGCCGCGAGCCAGCCGCAGCCCCTTGTTGACCGCGAAGCTGCCGTCCAGCTCCGGGTCGTTGATCAGCCCCTTCCACCCGAGCGTGGTGCGCGGCTTCTCGAAGTACACCCGCATCACGATGCGCAGCTGGCCGGCGAACCGCTCCGCGTCCTTGGCCAGCAGCGCCGCGTACTCCAGCGCCGCCTCCCGGTCGTGGATCGAGCACGGGCCGACGACCACCACGAGCCGGTCGTCGACGCCGTTGAGGATGTCGGTGATCTCGGCGCGGGCGCGCTCGATCCGCGGCCCGATATGGGGCGACATCGGATGTTCCTGGCGCAGCAGCGCGGGCGAGATCAGCGGACTGATCTTCGCGGTACGCCGCCCGTCCAGCGGGGCAGCGACGCGCGGCTCGTCAACGACGGTCATGAGATGGGGCGTCCTCTCAGGCAGGAGCCGCCCCGAAAGATCCGCCGAGCCGGCTCAGTGGTTCCGGCTCGGGGGTGGGAAGTCAGCGCAGACGGCCGCTGGCTGGCCCACCCGGGGCCGGCCTGCTAAACCAGAAATAACGCCGCATACACGCAGTCTAGCGTGTCCGGATCACCGGCGCCCGCCGATAGCCAGTCGTGAGCGACCAGCGCTGGTCACTCACGAGTCCCGGGTGTTGCCGGCGCGGCCGGAGCGCAGGTGCTCGGCGAGGAAGGCGACCTGGTCGGCGACGATCTGGTCGCGCAGCGGCGGGTGGTAGACGTCGAAGTGGTCGGCCGGGTAGTGCCGCACGGTGGCCCGTGGCGCGGTCGCGGCGGCCGCCGGCACGCCGGCCGGGTCGATCAGCGTCTCCCTGTCGCTGACGCAGACCAGCAGTGGGCAGCGCACCCGGGGCAGCTGGGCCACCGCGTGGTAGCGCACCATGCCCAGCGTGGCCGCCGCCGGCACCCGGTTGTCGAAGGTCGACCCGTCGGCCACCAGCGAGTGCCAGCCCTGCCACGCGCCGGGTTGGTTGACGAACGCCTGCTCGCCCGGCCGGCCGACGATCTGCAGGTAGCGCCGGGGGCGGCCGGTCACCGCGCGGACCAGGTCGGACACGATCGGCCCGGTGAACCCGAGCAGCTGGCCCAGCCCGGCCCGCAGCGCCACCTCGCGGCCACTGAACACCGGGCACTGCACCACGGCGGCCGCCACCTCCGGGTTCGCCGCGGCGGTCGCCACCACGTGGCTGGCGCCGAACGACGTGCCCCACAGCGCGATCCGACTGGCGTCCAGCTCCGGGCGGGTGCGCACGAAGTCCAGCGCCGACGCCACGTCGGCCAGGTAGCGGCGGGGGCTCATCAGCCCGCGCGGCTCCCCGCCGGACGCCCCGAGGTGCCGAAAGTCGAACGCCAGCACCGCGAGGCCGGCATCTGCGAACGCCCGCTCGTAGGCCGGCAGGCCCATGTCGTGGGTGGCGCCGCCGCCATGCACAAGCACGACGACGGGGGCGCTGACCATGCGCGCGCTGGCCGCGCGAGTGGGCACCGGCGCGATGACCATCTACAACTACGTCGACGGGCGCGGCGGACTGGACGAGCTGGTCACGTCGGCGGTGTTCGCCACTGTCCCACTACCACCCGAGCCCGGCGCGGACTGGCGCGACGATGTGCGAGCGGTGACCACCGGACTGTGGCGGGCGGTCCGCGCGCACCCGAACGCGATCCCGCTGGTCCTCACCCGCCGCACCCTGGACGAAGCGACCCTGGACCACGCCGAGGCACTGCTACGGGCGCTGCGCCGGGGTGGCCGCGGCGGCTTCGCGCTGCTCACGGCGTTCCGTGCGGTGTCCGGCTTCGTGACCGGTTTCGCCCAGGCCGAGCTGGCCGGCCCGCTGGCCGCCGGGCGCGGGGAGGACACCGGGACGGTGCTGGCGCGGGCCAAGGCACTGCCGGCGGAGCGCTACCCCGGACTGCGCGAGATCGCCGACGCGGCCACCCAGGCCGACCCGGCGGCGGAGTTCCGGGCCGCGCTGGACATCGTGATCGCCGGCCTCGGGCCCGCGTCCGACCGCTGAGCGTGGACTGCCGGCGAGTCGGGGTTTCCTGCAGGGCGAGTCGGGGTTTCCTGCAGGGCGAGTCGGGGGAATTGTGCCGTCGCGCCGGCGGGGACCCTCCTAGTCGTAGTCGGTGAAGCCGGGGACCCACTCGGCCACGATCCGCCGGGACGGCACCCAGCAGTCGATCTGCGCCAGGATGCTCATCCAGCCGGCAACGACCCGGATGAACATCAGGTACTGCGGCGGCAGGCTCATCGCGCGGCCGGTCCGGAAGTCGGTGCTGCCCGGCGCGGTCACCCGCCCGCCCTCCGCCTGCATGAACGTCCGGTTGTAGTGGAAGGTCTCCTCGCGCAGCGGGTTGGCCAGCGCGCCGATGTAATGCATCACGTCCTCGGCGGTGACCTTGTCCTCCAGGCCGATGAAGCCCTCCCTGCGTAGCAGCTCCATCATCTCGCCGGCCCGCTCGTCGGCGGCGAGGCGCAGGATCTGGCCGAGCGGGCGCGGGATGCCGTCCGGCAGCCGGGTCACCGCGCCGAAGTCGATCACGCCGAGCCGGCCGTCCTCGAGCAGCCGGAAGTTGCCGTGGTGCGGGTCGGAGTGCAGAAGGCCGACCCGGGCCGGCGAGGAGAAGTGCAGCTCCATCACGGTCTCGCCGATCCAGTCGCGCAGCTTCTGCTCCTCGGCGTCCTCGGTCGGGTTGTGCGCGAACTCGGACAGCGGGCGGCCCGGCATCCACTCCGTGATGATCACCTTCGGCGCCGAGGCGATCACCTTGGGGACCCTGATCTTGGGGTCGTCGGCCAGCGCGGCGGCGAAGGTGCGCTGACTGTCCGCCTCGGCGCTGTAGTCGAGTTCCTCGATCATGCGGTCCTGCAGTTCGTTCAGCAGGCCGCGCACGTCGGCGCCGGGCACGATGACCTGCAGCAGCTTGGCGAACCGCTGCAGGGTGCGCAGATCGGACATCAGCGCCTGGTCGGCGCCGGGATACTGGACCTTGACGGCCACCTCGCGGCCGTCGTGCCAGATCGCGTGGTGCACCTGCCCGATGCTCGCGGCGGAGGCCTCGTCGGCGTCGAACTGGGCGAACCGCTGGCTCCAGTTCCGACCGAGCTGCTCGGCGAGCACCCGGTGCACGTCCTTGGCCGGCATCTTCGGCGCGTTGGCCTGCAGCTTGATCAGGGCTTCCTGGTACGGCTCGGCCAGCTCGTTGGGGATCATCGCCTCGTACACCGAGAGCGCCTGGCCGAACTTCATCGCGCCGCCCTTGAGCTCGCCGAGCACGGCGAAGATCTGGTCGGCGTTGCGGATCGCCAGCTCGGCGGCGATCTCGTCGCGGTCCCCACCGGTGATGCGCCGCGCCCAGCCGGCGGCGGCGCGGCCGGCGAAGCCGACCGGCAGCGACCCGAGGCGGGCGGAGCGCTGGATGGCTCGCTTCGGCGGATCGGTCATCGCCCCAACGTAACCTACCGCCGGTAGGCGGGCGATACACATTCAGGCGGTCCTGCTCAGTGCCTCACCGAGGGGTCAGCACTACTCCATTCGATGGGTCTAGACCAAAGTTCACCCACTGTTTGCCCGCGACCTGT
>DATATV010000060.1:0-274749 GCA_036268615.1 Pseudonocardiaceae bacterium | reverse complement strand
CGACAGCGCCGCCTGAACGACAGTGTGGTCAGGCGGTCGGTCGGACCGCCACCGCGTCGATTTCCACCAGGATGTGGTTGAGCGTGCTGCCGACGGTGGTGCGCACCGGGAAGGGCGCCGGGAAGCGGCGGGCGTAGACCTCGTTGTAGGCGGCGAAGTCGCCGTGCAGGTCGGCCAGGTGCACGGTGGTCTTGACCACGTCGGCCAGGCCGAGCCCGACCGCCTTCAGCGCGCTCTCCACGTTGTTGATCACCTGCTGGGTCTGCTCCGCGACGGTCTCCGCGACCGCACCGGTCTTCGGGTCCTGCGGGCCGAAACCCGCGGTGAAGACGAACTGCCCGGTGTCGACCACGTGGCTGTACGGGCCGGCGGGGGCGGGCAGGTCCGGGCTGGTGATGGCGATCTTGGTCACGGGGGCTTTCCTCTCCTCGGGACTGGACTCGACGGATCGGCAGAGTACATTATGGAAGAGGTTTCCATAATATAGCCGGGTTCGGGAGCGTTCAGGTGACACCGTACGAGCGGATCGTCCAGGAGCAGGTCGTGGCGATCGCCCGCCTGCGTGAGCACAGCCGCGCGGTGGACGTGGTGGGCGCGCTGCACCGTGGTGGGGTGTCGGTCGTCGAGCTCACCCTCGACCATCCCGACTCGCTCGCCGCACTGCGTGCCGTCGCGGACGCCGCCACCGACCTGCCCGGCCTGCTCGTCGGCGCGGGCACCGTGCGCACCCAGGACCAGCTCACCGCCGCCGCCTCGGCCGGCGCCCGGTTCATGGTGTGCCCGCACACCGATCCCGAGCTGATCAAGGCCGCCATCGGGCTCGGCCTCGAACCGCTGCCCGGCGCGGCCACCGCGACCGAGGTGGCCACCGCGCTGGACAGCGGCGCCCGGCTGATCAAGCTGTTTCCGGCCGGCGCGTTGGGCATCGCCTACCTGCGCGCGCTGCGCGGGCCGTTCGGTGATGTCGCCTTCGTGCCCACCGGTGGCATCCGGCACGACGCGGTCGGCGAGTGGATCGCGGCCGGCGCGGTCGTCGTCGGGCTCGGCTCCGACCTCGTGCCGGCCACCCCGGGTCCGGACGACATCGCGCTGATCGAGGAGCGCGCCAAGGTCGTCCGCGCGCAGCTCTGACCAGCTTTGCCCTGCGTGGTTGTCCCGTTGGTTGACACGCCGACACCTGGGTGACACCGGCCGCTGCTTGGCTCGTCCTCCTTAGAGTGAGTGAATCACCGAGGGAGCCGGCAGATGGTAAGAAAGCGCCCGATTCGGGCGATCTCGTTGATCGGTGCCACCGTGGCGGCCACCGTGTTGACGATCGGGGGGCCCGCGCAGGGCGCGAGTGCGGCTTCCGGCGACTGGCTGCCGGCGACGCCGGCCAACTGGGCCCAGGTCGTCGACGAGCAGTCGACCACACCATTCCAGGTCACCCACGGCGTCTCCGAGTACTCCGAGACCTATGACACCGTCGGCGGCGCCCAGCACACCCAGATGATGGACGTGAACCTGGCCGACCCGAACGTGCGCCTCGGCGTCGTCGAGGCCGGCGACTCGATCACCGACCCGGCCGACGAGACGGTCAGCTCGATGGCCGCTCGCACCGGCGCGGTGGCCGGTGTGAACGGCGACTACTTCGAGATCAACGCCACCGGCCGGCCGCTGGGTGGCGTGATCAGCAACGGTGTTGTGCTCAAGAGTCCGCGCCCCGACTACAACGCGCAGCTGGGTGTCCGGCCGGACGGCTCGATGGTGTTGGGCCAGGAGAACTTCACCGGCACGATCACCGACGGCCCGGCCAGCGACCCGCTCACCTCGGTCAACGTCGTCAACGACCTGGCCACCGGCGGCATCACCGAGGTCACCACCGCGCTCGGCGCGGCCACCGGCCTGCCCGCCTCGACCCTGGTCGTCGGCCACCCGGGTGCCGCCGGCCAACTCGTGGTCGACTCGGTGCGGACCGGTGTCACCGCGCTGCCGGCCCTCCCCGCCGGGCAGGAGGACCTGCTCGGCGGTGGCGTCGGCGGTCAATGGCTGGCCGCGACCGTGCACGCCGGTGACCCGCTCACCATCGCCACCAGGATCTCCCCGGACAACAACCTCACCCAGCTGATCAGCGGCGCGACCATGCTGGTCAAGGGCGGTCAGGTCGATACCGACCCGACCGGAAACCCGCCCGGCGGCGTGAATCCGGAGACCGCCGTCGGTCTCACCCAGGACGGCCGGCACGCGATCATCGTGACACTGGACGGCCACCAGAGCGAACCGGTCGCCGCCGGTGTCACCCCGGCGCAGGTCGCCGGCTACCTCGTCGCGCACGGCGCCTACACCGGCGTGCTGTTCGACGGCGGCGGGTCCACCGAGATGGTCGGCCGCGAGCCGGGGGCGGCCGGTACCTCGGTGCTGAACACGCCCTCGGACGGCACCGAGCGTCCGGTCTCCAACGGAATCTTCATCTACAGCAACGAACAGCACGCCGGACCGGCGACCGCGGTGAGCATCGGCAACGGCCGGTCGGTGACCACGGTGGACAAGACGGCCGTGCCACTGCCGGTGCGGGCCACCGACGCGCTGGACAACCCGGCCGTGACCGCGCCGAGCGTGCGGGTGGTGCCGGGTTCACTGGGCAGTTGGGCGAACGGCACGCTCACCGTGCACGGACCGGGCGTCGGCGAGATCGTCGCGACCGACGGACGCGCGGTGTCCGTGCAGCCGCTGCGGGTGGTCGACCGGCTCGCCTCGGCTGGTCTTTCGCCGGCCCGACCCGACCTCAACAACGGCGGCAGCCAGAACTTCACGTTGACCGGCGCGACCACGGGCGACGCCGCGGTGCCGATCCCGGCAGCCGCCGCGAGTTGGTCGGTGAGTCCGTCGAGCCTCGGTTCCGTTGACAGCAATGGGTTGTTCACCGCGGCGGCCACCGGCGCCGGCCTGGCCACGGTGACCGCGCGGGTGGCCGGCGCGACCGCCACCGCGAGCGTCGCGGTGGGCAGCGTGTCCACCACGGTCGACGACCTGTCCGACGTGTCGAACTGGAACCTGCGCAACACCACCGGCGATCCGGCCACGGTGACGCTGGCTCCCGGGGTGGTGCCGCCGGGTTCGACCGCGAGCGGTTCGTTGCAGCTGGCCTACACGATGCCCGCCGGCACCGGCGTGAAGCAGCTCGTGCTCTCCGCCGAGAGGAGCCTGCCGATCACCGCGACCGCCGACGGCCGCGACCCGACCGGCATCGGCCTGTGGGTGAAGGGCAACGGCACCGGCATCGAACTGGCCGAGAGCTACCTGTCGGTGGACGGCACGTCGACCACCCTCTATCCGACCACGGTCACCTGGCAGGGCTGGCAACTCGTCGTCGCGCAGCTGCCGGCCGGCCTGAACTTCCCGCTGAGCGTGAGTTTCCTCGACTTCCTCGCGATCAGCCCGAGCCAGACGACCGGCGGCACCCTCGACGTGGCCGGCCTGCAGGAGTTGTACTCGCCGCGTCCGGTGGTCACCCCGCCTTACACCGCGATCCCGGCCAACCCGTCCTGGCTGCGGTTCCAGGAGAACGCGGCCGACTTCAGCCGGACCGGACAGACCTTGTTGGCCGGCGGCAACGCCGGACTGAGCGCCGCCGACCCGGGTTCGACCGGGGCCGCCGTGCTCGGTGCGGTGGCCGGCCGGATCGGTTCGCTGCCGACCCAGGCCAAGCCGGAAACCGTGCAGCTGCTGGGAAATCTCTCGGCCGACGGCACACCTGCCGACCTGGCCCTCGCCCGGTCCCAGCTGACCGGTCTCGGTGTCGTTGCCGGTCATGACGCGGTCGGCGGCGGCGAGACGAGCAAGGGCGCGTTGCCGGAGACCGGGAACTTCGCGCAAGCCTTCGGTGACACGCACTACGCCTACTCCGCGGGCGCGGCCGAGGTGATCGTCACCGACAGCTCGCACGGCGGCCTGCTGGCCTCCGATCCCGACCAGAGCCCGGCCCAGGCGCAGTACCCGTGGTTGGTGGGACAGCTGACCCAGGACACCGCGCCGACCGTGGTGGTGGCGACGAACCTGCCCGCCTACGACCCGCACAACACCGCGACCGACCAGTTCAGCGACCGCTGGGAGGCGCAGATGTATGTGCGGCTGATCCAGCGGTACCAGCAGACCCACCCTGACCGGCACGTGCTGATGCTGGCCGGCGATGCGACCGGCTTCGCCGAGCAGCTGCTCGACCCGACCGGACAGCAGGTGAGCGCGGCCCAGGGCGGCATCCCGCAGTTCACCGTCGCCGATCTCGGGGTGGCCGCGGCGACGCCGGCCGACCAGGGTGGCTTCGCCAACGTCGGACTGTTCCGGGTGGACCCGGCCGGCGCTGTCCAGTTCACCGTCGAACCGGTGCTCAGCAGGATCACCGTGGCCGTGCCGCAGCCGCGGCTGGCCGCCGGCGGCGCGGAAACCCTGACCGCGACTGGAACGGAGGCGGTCGGCGACAACCTGCCGGCGGCCATCATGCCGATCGCCGATCCGGCCTCGCACGTCTGGTCGGTCAGCGACCCGGGCATCGCCACCGTCGATGCCACGTCCGGTGTGCTCACCGCGCACCGGCCCGGCTCGGTCACCGTCTCGGTGTCCAGCGGTGGCGTCACCGCCAGCGGAACGGTGACCGTCCTGCCAGCCGGCTCGGTGTGATCGTCGGAGTCAAGACAGGGTAAGGCGTCAGCAAGAAGTCAGTAGTACGAGAGTGCCCCGGAAGAGACTGGCCGTTCGGACCATCCGAGCGAAAGTCCGCCCAAGGGGGCAGCGATGCACACGGCAGTCCGCCGCAGATTCGGTCCTCATGTCCGACAGTCGATCCGCAGATCACTGAGCATCGGCACGGCGCTACTGCTGCCGATCGGCATGCTGATCACGTTCGGCCTACCCGCCGCCGCGGCCACTCCGGCCGCGGCGCCGGCCGCCGCACCGGCGACCGCCGGCAGCGCGACGATCAGTCCCGCCGCACGGGCGGCCGCCCTGCCCGCCGGCTGGCAGACCTCGACCGACCGGGCGGTGACCACCGACGGCGACGCGACCGGACTGCACGTCCTGGTCGCCGATGAGAAGGACGGCTACACCTGGCGCACCGCGGCGACGCTGACCGAGCCGGGCACCGACACCGACCAGTGGATCGGCCAGTCCTGCGTCACCGCGTCGGGCCTGCGGGCCGTGGTGGTGTACGCACCCCGCCAGATGGTCAACACCGACACCGGTTTCCACCTCGGCGGCCTCGCCGCGATCGTCGACCTGACCACCGGCGCGGTGACCAAGCTGCCGATGCCGGTCTCGTTGGCCTACTACGACCCGGGCTGCGGCGCCGACGAGCGGGCCGTGCTCACCTCCGCCGATGACAGCGGCAGCAGCTACGTCACCGACCTGACCGTGGTGGACACGACCACCGGCAAGATTCTCTCCACGATGACCACCCCCGGCCAGGTCACCTCGGCGGTGCCCTACGGCACCGGCATCGCCGCGGCGAGTCTCAGTGGACTGGTCTCGATGGACTACCACGGCACCGTGTCCCACCTGACCGACCTGCCCAGCGCGCCGTTCCGGCTCAGTGCCGACAGCGACGGCGGCCTCGGCTACGAGGTGATGGGCAAGACCGACACCCAGGTCCGCCGGTTCGCGGCCGGCCAGGACAGTGCGCTGGTGACCGCGCCCAACGACCAGCTTCAGCTCGACCCGGTGGGCGGTCGGGTGTTCGTGCAGGGCGATCAGGCCGGCCAGCAGGTCGGCGCGGCGAAGCTGCCGAAGAGCTGGGCGGCGGTGAACGTGGCGCCGACCGCACAGCTCTCCACCGCCGGCACGCTCGCGGTGACGAGTTCGACCAACAGGGACGAGGCGGCCGGCCGGGCCGACCTCACCCCGTCACCGGACACCGCAGAGCCGATTTCCATTACCGCACAGGTCATGCCGACGCACTCGGCGCAGAGCTTCGTGGTCGCCCCGGACCCGATGCAGGTCGGCCAGGGCAGCGCCGAATCGCCGGCCCTCGGCACCCCGGCGGCACCGGCCAACCAGCCCAACGTCGGGGCCGCGCAGCAGCCCGCCGTCACCCCGAACGTCACCGATCCCTCCACCCAGACCATCGACCCGGACCGGACCTGCGCGATTCCCCGCAACGATCCGACCATCGAGTCACTGCAACCGACCGCGCAGATGGGCGAGTGGGCGGCCGACCTGGCCGTGCAGAACTCGTTGACGTTGACCCGACCGGCCGGCTGGAACGGCAGCGCGTTGCCCGCCTACACACCGCAGGGCATGTTTCCCAACCACGCGCTCGCCGGTGGCGGCAGCGTGCCGGCCCAGGTTCTGCTCGGGGTGATGTCCCAGGAGTCGAACATGTGGCAGGCCAGCAACCATGTGGTCGACGGGGAGAGCGGCAACTTCGAACAGGGCGGCTTCTACGGCAACGACGGTGACATCACCACCGTCCGGTTCGACCAGTCGGACTGCGGCTACGGCGCCGCACAGGTGACCACCGGGATGACGCTCGCGGACACCACCACCTACACCGCCAACCAGAAGCTGGCCATCACCGTCGACTACGCCGCCAACATCGCCGCCGGCCTGGAGATCCTTGAGGACAAGTGGAACCAGCTCTTCGGCCTGGGGATGACCGTCAACGGCGGTGACCCGCAGTACATCGAGAACTGGTGGTACGCGCTGTGGGCGTACAACAGTGGTTGGCACGCCCAGGGTGCTGCGGGCACGCCCTATGGTCTTGGCTGGGCCAACAACCCGGCCAACGAGGACTTCGTGCCCGACCGGAAGGGCTTCCTGGACGCCAGCTACGACGACGCCAAGACGCCCAACCACTGGTCGTACCCGGAACGCGTGATGGGCTGGGCCAAGCACGCGCTGCTGCGGCTGAACTACGTGTCCGGGGTGTACGTGCCCGCCTTCAAGCCCGGCCACTGGCCGACCGTGCAGACGGGCGTGCCGACCACGCCGCCCTACTGGGTCATCGGCGACCCGGTGGTGCCGGCCTTCTTCACCTTCTGCACCAGCACGAACCAGTGTGACCCGACCAAGATTCGCAAACCGGGAGGCTTTCCGACCGATCCGGGCAGCAACTGCCAGCGCGACGACCTGGAATGTTGGTGGCATACATCGGTGACCTGGGCGAACTGTGCGAGCTTCTGTGGCACCCAGGTCCTCAGCTACCCGCCGGGCGCGGCCGAACCGCTGCCCACCCAGACGCTCTATCACCCCGACTGCAACGGCGGTGAACTACCGGCCGGCGCCCTGGTGATCGACAGCACCCCGGCTTCCGTGCACACCAACACGAGCTGTACCAGGGTGGGTGCCGACTCGGGCACGTTGTCCTTCAAGTTCAACAGCGCGACGAACGCGCTCGGCAAGACCGTTTATCCATCCAAAGTGGACTTCCATCAGATCGATGACGGCTTCAACAACCACCTCTGGTTCGCCCACACCTGGATCGACACCGTGGGCAACGACCGGGAAGGCGTCACCGGGACCTGGACGTTGAACAAGCCACTCACCCAGTGGGCCAGGGTGATGGTGTACGTGCCCAACCACGCGGCGCAGGACCATCAGGCCTGGTACACCATCAACCTCGGCAACGGCCAGTCGGAACGACGCGCCGTGGTGGAGGACGGCAGCAGCAACTCCTGGCGGGACCTCGGCGTGTTCCAGTTCGCCGGCACTCCCAGCGTGTCGCTGTCGAACTTCACCAGCTCCTCGTTCCCGGCCAACGAGCAGGGGGAGCAGGACACCGACTGGAACTCGGTCGCCTTCCAGCCGCTGAGCCAGAAGCCGGCGAACATCATCGTCGCGATGGGCGACTCGTACTCCTCCGGCGAGGGCGCGACCAGCCCGACGACCTGGGACTACTACCCCGAGTCCGACCACGACGGCGCGGACTGGAACCGGGACGGCTGCCACCGGTCGACAAACGCGTGGTCCCGGCAGGCGGACGCCTATCCCAACGAGACCACGTCGATCGGCGCCCTTGAGGACCGGTGGGACCCGAGCATCGGTTACAACATGATCGCGTGCAGCGGCGCCCGGGCCTACAACATGTTGCCGACCTCGGTACCGGGCGGCAGCCCGCCCACCGACGCGCAGGGCCGAACCGGAGCGGGTCAGTATCTTGAGGCGCCGCAACTGGACCAGGGCTATCTGGACGCGAACACCACCCTGGTCACCTTGTCGGTGGGTGGCAACGACGCCCGGTTCACCGACATCATCAAGGCGTGTCTGGAGCAACACGTGGTCGGCATCGACTGCCCGGACGTCGAACTGCCCGGCGACAGCGCGGTCCTGAACACGACTGAGACGCCGATCATCGACAATGTCGTGGCACCGTCCGCGCTGACCGTGCTTCAACAGATCCATCGGCTCGCGCCGAACGCGCAGATCAAACTGATGGGCTATCCGAAGTTGATCGAAAGTGGCATCACCACCTGCAACGACGAATTCGGGCCGACCACCATCACCTGGTTCGACTTCATCGCCGGCTACCTGGACAGCGCCTTGTCCAACGACGCCCAGGATGCCTTCCAGGCTGGCATCCCGGTCGAGTTCCTCGATCCGGAGGCCACTTTCCAGGGTAAGGCGGCCTGTGGCACACCCGAGGACATCAATGCGATCGTGCTGAGATTCAGCGCGGGTGATGACCCGACTCAGGTAGCCAGTCAGCAGTCATTCCATCCCAAACCGGCCGGCGCCGCGCTGTACGCCGGCATCCTGACGCTCGACCTGAAGACCGGAATCTGACCCGCATAACCCGATCACCGTCCCGGTTGCCCCGTCAGTTCTGGCGGGGCAGCCGGGACAGTGCGTTCGAGGTCACCGAGTTGTGCACGGTGAAGGCGACCGCGTCGGCCAGGTAGCGGTCCTCCGACCATTCCACCGGAGCGCCGGTCGGATCGGTGGTGCGCCGCCGTTCCCGCAGCAACGGGACTCGGGGTCGCACGTCCAGCAGCCGGGCGTCCTCGGCGGAGGCCGGCACCGCGTCGATGATGTGCTCGGCGTCGGCGAAGATCACGCCCAGTTCCTCCAGCCGGTCGGTGATCGACTCCCGATCGCCGTCGATACCGGCCACCAGCGCGCCCACCCGGTCGGGAAAGGCCGACCGCTCGATCATCACCGGTCGTCCGGACAGCATCCGCACCCGGATCAGGTGGTAGATCCGGGTGCCGCAGTCCAGCCCGAGCCGGGTCGCCTCCTCGTCGGTGGCCGCCCGTCTGGTCATGTTGACCATCCGGCCGGTCGGCGTCTCGCCGATCGATCTGGCCCAGCGGGAGAAACTCAGCAACTCGCCGAAACCCTGGAACCGCGGTCCGCCAAGGACGACCCGGCGCGCGCCCCGGCGGGAGGCGATCACCCCGTCGGCGCGCAGTGCGGCGAAGGCCTGCCGGACGGTTCCCCTGGACACCGCGTACCGCTCGGCGAGGTCGCTCTCCGAGGGCAGCCGCGCGCCCGGACCGTACGTGCCGGCGGCGATGGCCGCGCGCAGGTCGTCGGCGACCTTCCGGTAGAGCGATGACTGAGCGTGATTCTCCTGATACCGCACAGCGGTTGAGATTAACCGCCGTTGGGCCGGTTGTCGGACTTGTTTGTACAAGACCCTCGCTGTTAACCGACATGTCCGGCCATGTTCAGTCATATCTGGCCAAGCCGACAGCTCGGAGGACGACTGTCCTCCTCGCTCCGGGTAGTCGGCTCGGCGCGACCGGAGGAATTGTCTGGAGGAGTAGTGAACACACGGCTGATTGGTCTCGCGGCCGGCGCGTTGGCGCTGGCGGTGGGAGTGACCGGCTGCGGCGGGTCTTCGGGGAGCAGCTCGTCGAGCTCGCCGGCCGCCAAGGCGACCAGCGCCGCCGCCATGGGCGGAATGGACGCGCTGGTCAAGGCCGCGAAGGCGGAGGGCTCGCTCAACGTCATCACCCTGCCCCGCACCTGGGCCAACTACGGCACGCTGATGGACGAATTCCAGGCCAAGTACGGCATCAAGATCACCGACGCGAACCCGGACGGCAGCAGCCAGGACGAGATCAACGCGGTGAAGCAGCTCAAGAGCCAGACCCGGGCCCCCGACGTGCTGGACATCGGGTCGTCGTTCGCACTGTCCGCGGCGAGTGCCGGCCTGCTCGCGCCGTACAAGGTGGCGACCTGGAACGACATCCCGGATGCGCAGAAGGCAGCTAACGGCGACTGGTACAACGACTACGGCGGGTACATCTCGATCGGCTACGACGCCAACAAGATCAGCACGCCGCCGACGTCGTTCGCCTCGCTGACCAACCCCGCCTACCAGGGCAAGGTGGCTCTGGACGGCGATCCGACCAAGGCCGGCGCCGCGTTCGCCGGTGTCTACGCCGCCGCGCTGTCCAAGGGTGGCAACTTCGACAACATCCAGCCCGGCATCGACTACTTCGCGACGTTGAAGCAGGACGGCAACTTCATCCCGGTCGGTGCCACCCAGGCGACCATCCAGTCCGGGCAGACGCCGATCACCATCGACTGGGACTACCTACAGGTCTCCGCGGCCAAGACGCTGGCCGGCAAGGTGAACTGGAAGGTCGTCGTGCCTACCGACGGTCTCTACGCCAACTACTACAACCAGGCGATCAGCGCGACGGCTCCGCACCCGGCCGCGGCCCGGTTGTGGGAGGAGTTCCTGTACTCGACCCAGGGTCAGAACGGCTTCCTCGGTGGTGCCGCCCGTCCGGTCGAACTGGCCGCGATGACCGCCGCCGGCACGGTCGACAAGACCGAGTTGGCCGCGCTGCCCCAGGTGGACGGAACCGCCAAGTTCCCCACCCAGGACCAGATCAACAAGGCCAACACGGTGATCGCCAGCAACTGGGCATCCGCGGTGGGCTGAGGTGACTCACATCCCCACCGAGGTGCTGCCGGGTACGGAAGCTTCCGTACCCGGCAGCACCGTTGCCGCTGCCAGTGCGCCCAAGGCCCCGGCCCGGCGCGCGAGGGCCGACCTGCTCGGGTTGTTGCCGTTCACCGCGTATGTGCTCATCTTCCTCGGCGCACCAACGGTTTCGGTCGTCTTCGGCGCGTTCCAGGACGACTCGGGCAAGCCCACCTTCGCCAACATCACTGCCATCTTGCACAAGCCCTACGCCCAGGCGTTCGCCGAGAGCATCGAGATCTCGCTGCTCACCGCGGTGATCGGCGCGGTGCTCGGATTGCTGATCGCGTTCGCGGTGACCTCGTCACCGGCCGACGGCGTGCTGCGGCACGTGGTGTCCACGGCCTCCGGTGTGCTGGCCTACTTCGGCGGCGTTCCACTGGCCTTCGCGTTCATCGCCACCCTCGGCGGTGAGGGTCTGGTCACCAAAGGGCTGGCCGACATCGGGGTGAACGTCAGCGGGTCGTACCTGTTCGGCTTCTCCGGCATCACCCTGGTGTACCTGTACTTCCAGATCCCGCTGATGGTGCTGGTCATCTTCCCGGCGCTGGAGGGCATTCGCCCGCAGTGGACCGAGGCGGCCCGCAACCTCGGCGCCAGCCGGTTGCAGTACTGGCGGCTGGTCGGCGGCCGGCTGCTGTTCCCGCCGTTCCTCGGCGCGCTGATGCTGTTGTTCGCCAACGCGTTCGCCTCCTACGCGACCGCCGAGGCGCTGACCAACGGAGTCATCCCGCTGGTGCCCATCCAGATCGGCTCGGTGATGTCCGGCAACGTCGCGGCGGGCCAGGAGAACCTGGGCAATGCGCTGGGCTTCGGTATGATCGTCGTGGTCGCGCTGGCCTTCCTCGCCTACGCGTGGGCCCAGCGCCGGTCGGCGAGGTGGATGCGATGACCGGCGGAACGATCGTCCGGCGAGTCTTCCTCGTCGTGATGGGCCTGTTCTTCCTGCTGCCCATCGCCGCATCGGTCGAGTTCAGTCTACGCGGCACGGACAACACGCACACCGTGTCGGTGTGGACCGGCCTGGTGCACCAGGCCGGGTTCGCCGACAACCTGATCACCTCGCTGGAGCTGGCCGGCGGCACCGTGGTCATCATCCTGGTGCTGATGGTGCCGACGATGGCCTGGGTGCACCTGCGGCTGCCTCGGCTGCGCCGGGTGCTGGAGAGCATCTGTGTGATGCCGATGGTCATCCCGGCCGTGGTGCTGGCCAACGGCGTGCTGGTCGCGTTCAGCGGCCTGCCGCAGTGGATCAACGGCACGCCGGTGATCCTCGCGCTGGAGTATGTCATCCTGGCGCTGCCGTTCACCTTCCGGAGTCTGGACGCGGGCATGTCGGCCATTCCACTGCGCACCATGGTCGACGCGGCGCACAGCCTGGGCGCCGGCTGGCTGCGCACGCTGCTCACGGTGATCGTGCCCAACCTGCGCACCGCCATCCTGTCCGCCGCGATCCTGTCCGCGGCCATGGTGCTCGGCGAGTTCACCATCGCCAACCTGTTGCTGCTCAACACCTTTCCGGTGTGGACGGTGCAGGCCGGTCAGCAGGACCCGGAGGTCGCGATGGCGGCTTCCATGCTCATCCTCATCGTCACCTGGATACTGCTGATGATCATGTCTCTGCTCGGCCGGCAGCGTCGGCCGCGTGCGCCTCGTCCCGCCAGGAGGACCCGATGACCGAGACCGTCACGTCGGTCCAGCCCGACATCCTCGGCCGGCAGGCCGGCTCACACCTGCGGATCACCGGCCTGCGCCGCCAGTTCGGTAACGTGGTCGCGCTGGACGGGCTGGACCTGGAGGCCGGCCCGGGGGAACTGGTCAGCCTGCTCGGGCCGTCCGGTTGCGGCAAGACCACCGCGCTGCGCATCGTCGCCGGCCTGGAACCTTCCGACGCCGGCGCGGTCGAAGTGGACGGCACCGACATCGCCCGGACTCCCGCGCACAAGCGGGACATGGGCATGGTCTTCCAGTCCTACAGCCTGTTCCCGAACCTGACCGCGCTGGACAACATCGCCTTCGGTCTCCGCTTGCGCGGACAGGGCAAGCGCGCCCGCCACGACCGGGCCGGCGATCTGCTCGACCTGGTGGGCCTCGGCACGCACGCCCGGCAGTACCCGCACCAGCTCTCCGGTGGCCAGCAGCAGCGGGTCGCGCTGGCCAGGGCGCTGGCCATCGAGCCGAGGGTACTGCTGCTGGACGAGCCACTGTCCGCGCTGGACGCGGTGGTCCGGATGCAGCTACGGGACGAGATCCGGGCGTTGCAGACTCGGCTGGGCATCACCACCCTGTTCGTCACGCACGATCAGGACGAGGCACTGAGCATGTCCGACCGGGTGGCCGTGCTCAATGCCGGGCGTCTTGAGCAGTGCGCCGAACCTGCCGAGATCTACGCGCGGCCGGCTACCCGGTTCGTCGCTTCGTTCGTGGGGACGATGAACCGGTTGTCCGGTGTCCTCACCCCGGAGAACCGGGTTCGGGTTGCCGACACGGTGTTGTCGGTGCTGCCGGGTGGGGATCACCCGCTGGACGGCCAGGTCACCGTGTTGTTGCGACCGGAACGGATTCGGGTTGTTCCGGAGGCTTCTGGCCCGGCGACTGTGTTGCGGGTCAGTTTTCACGGGGCGGTGAGCCGGGTTCACATCGAGCTGGAGGACGGGACTGGCGTCGCTGTCGATCTTGCGAGCGAGCAGGGCGTGGGATTGGGGACCGGACAGCGGGTTCGGTTGGACCTCGGAACAGAGCCGGTGATGGTCGCCCACCCGGAGTAAGGGCGCGCGCTCGGGAAGAAGGACCCACCCACCAAACAGGACTCAACCAGCCAGTGCGCCCATCCGATCCATCCAACCGGAGAGGCACCCTGAACCGGGTAAGCACCGTCCCCGTCATCCCGATCGCTCAATTATCCTGTGGGCGCTTGGTATCGGGGTGAAGAGGGTAGAGCGGTCGACATCCGCCCTAACCGTTCAGTGCGCTGCCTGCCCGGTACTGATCCCACGACAGTTCCCAGTCCCCATACGTGTCCCACACCGGTAGTGTCTTGCCGCCGGAGTTGCTGATGTCGACGACATCGCCCGGATTGAAGTGGCTGTAGAACCACTGGGCGTTGGCGGGGCTGAGGTTCACGCAGCCGTGCGAGACGTTGGTGCTGCCCTGTGAACCGACCGACCACGGGGCCGAGTGTACGAACTCGCCGTCGTTGGAGATCCGCTCGTCCAGCAGAACGGTCTCCTTGTAGTAGCCCGGCTCGCCGGGGCAGACGCCGTACGTGCACGAGTCCATCACTACGCTCGGGGACTTCTGCGAGATGACGTGCACGCCCTCGTGTGTGGGCTTGCCCGGCGAACCCAGGCTGATGTCCATCGTGTTGACCAACTGGTCGTTGTGGAAGATCTGCATCTTCTCGGTGTGACCGTCGGCCTTGGCGACCCACGAGTCGTGGATGTGCAGGGTCATCGTCCTGGACGCCTTCCCGTACACCCCACCGCCCAGATCAACACCGTAGACACCGATGTTCACGTTCACCGTCGTCCCGGGCTGCCAGTAGTTCTCCGGCCGGTAGTGCACCTCCTTGCTGGAGATCCAGTACCAACCGCCCGGCTGGCTGGGCGTCGAGGTCACCGTGAGCGCCTTCTCGGCAGCGGCCTTGTCGGTCACGGTGTGGTCGAACAGCACCTCGATCACCTGGCCGACGCCGAAGTCGCTGCCGGCTGCCGGCGCGGGAACCAACGACGGATACGTCTGTGCGGCGGGGGTGACGGTGTGCAGGGTCGCGGACTGCGAAACCGAGTGGCCGTCGGCGCCGATCCCGGTGGCCGCGACCTGGTAGGTGGCGCCGTAGCCGAGTTGCTGGTTGGACGTCCAGGTCGTCCGGTCCGGCGACGAGGTGCCGGTGATCGGCGTGTTGGTGGCCGTGTCGGTGACGGTGACCGCGCCGAGGCGGCCGTTGGCGGCGGTGACCACGATCGGATTCGCCGGGGCGACCGGCGCCGTGCCCGCGGGGGAGATGCTCACGCTCAACGGTTTGGCCGCGGGGCTGCTCGCGGTCGACCCGGTGGTCGTGCTGCCGGCGCCACTGTTGGCGGTCGAGGTCGTGCAACCGGTGAGGACCACGCCGGCCAGGGCCAGTGCGACCAATGCGACCGGCTTCCGCCGGTTTCGTCGAACCATCGACATCGCTGTCCGCCCCGCCCCTTCGGCTCGTGCTCCGATTGCCCCGACGCTGGACAAGCGGTGCACAAAGGATGCCATGTGCCAATCCGCCACCGAGCGTACGGGGCATCAATCACCCGCGCACCGTGGCGGACGGGCGACGGCGGCCGGTCAGTGGCCGCGGTCGGGGCCACCGGTCAGGACTTGCTGCTGGCCACCCGTTGCAGGAGCACCTGTTCGATCAACGCGACCAGGATTCCCTTCACCGAGGAGCGCTGCCGCGCGTCGCAGTGCAGCACCGGGATGTGGTCGTCCACGTCGAGCGCCTCGCGGACCTCCTCCAGGTCGAAGATCGACGCGTCCTGGAAGTTGTTCACCGCGATCAGGAACGGCACCCCGCGGTCCTCGAAGTAGTCGAGGACCGGGTAGCAGTCGGCGATCCGCCGGGTGTCGGCCATGACCACCGCGCCCAGCGCTCCCTCCGACAGGTCGTCCCAGAGAAAGGTGAACCGGTCCTGTCCCGGTGTGCCGAACAGGTAGAGGATCAGCGACCGGTCCAGCGTGATCCGGCCGAAGTCCAGGGCCACCGTCGTTGTGGTCTTCTGGTCGATCCCGGTAAGTACGTCCACGCCGACCGATCTGTCGGTCATCGCGGCCTCGGTCACCAGCGGCTCGATCTCGGAGATCGCGCCGATGAACGTCGTCTTGCCGACCCCGAAACCACCACTCACCACGATCTTGATCGCGGAGGGGTGTCCGGTCACCGGCGCGGACGGGTACTCAGAGTGCCCGGACAAGGTCCCTGATCCTCTCGATTACGTGCACCGGAAGCTCGGTCGGCTCCCGTAGTTGGACGTAGTTGCCGGCGGCCAGGTCAGCCACCAGCACCCGCGCCACTCCGAGTGGCACCCGCAGCACGGCGCCGATCTCCGCCAGCGACATCGGCGACTGGCACAGCTCGACCACCCGCCGCTGTTCGAACCGCAACGGTGCGGACAACGCCGCCGGCACGGTGATCACCATCGTTTCGATGCGCAGGTCGTCGCGCAGCGGCCGGGTCCGGCCCTCCGTCACCATGAACGGCCGGACGAACGGATCATCGCCCTGGTCGGCCACCGCGTCCCGAAGATCCTGTTCCGCCGTCGACTCTTCCGGCGCGGTCCAGTCCTTGTGCTGCGGTGAGAACCAGGATGTCGGTTTGGTCACCGGAATCATCCTCGGATCGGGCAGTCTGGGCATGTCCGTCATCTGACCAGCGATTCTCTGAGTTCAGAGATCAGTGCTGGGGACAGCACGGTGCCCACCCGGTCGACCAGTACGGCTATCTCGTACCCGATCAGCCCGACGTCGCAGTTCTCCCCTGCCAGCACGGCGATGCAGCTGCCGTCGGCGATCGTGGACACCAGCAGGAATCCGCGGCGCATCTCGATCATGATGAGCTTGAGGCCGTCGAACTCGTAGTGTCGGGCCGCGCTTCGGGCCAGACTGGCCAGCCCGGACACGAGTGCGGCCAGCCGGTCGGCCGCGGTCCGGTCCAGCCCATCGGACATCGCGATGAGCAGCCCGTCCGAGGAGACCACCACGGCTTCCCGGACACCGTCGGTGCTGTGCACGAAGTTGGAGATCAGCCAGTTGAAGTTCTGCGGGCTGGCGTGCAACTCAGCGGTCACGTGGAGCTACTCCTCATTAGTTGGCCGGATCGGTCAGGTCGAACGTGCCGCGCTGGTCGTTGCGCAACGAGTGCGCCCCGCCCTGCGCTTCGCCCCGTTTGTGGCCTCGGTGGAACGAGGCGAGCATGCTGCCCACCTCTTCCGGGCTGCGGTTGGTCAGCGACGGATCGGCCACCGGCCGACGCCGGCCCTGGCCGGGCTGGCCCGACGGCTTCGCCGAGCCGCGGCGCTGCCGCTTCACCAGGCCGTTCCTGGTGCGCTCCAGGGCGATCTGCGCGGCCTGTTCGGCCTGTTCGGCGGCCGTGGGCTGCGGCTCGGCCGGCTGCGCGGCCGTCGGCACCAGGTCCGGTGCGCTGGGCCGCCGACGGCTCTGCCGGGCCGGCTTGTCCAGGCCGACCACGGTCGACTCGACCTCGTCGGCCACCGGCCAGACCACCTCGGGCGCGGCCAGCTGGGCCGGCATCGCCAGCGAGATCGACTCCCGGGCCGGCACCGGCGAGGCCGGCGGCAACTCGCGTTCGCGCTCACCCGACCGGCCGGGTCGGGCCGACGTGATCGCCGGCTTCTCGGTGAGCAGGTCGTTGGGCAGTGAGATCCGGGCGGTGATGCCGGTGACCGGCGACTCGGTCAGCCGGACCTCGACCTTCAGCGGGCGGGCCAACCGGCCGACCACGTAGTGGCCGAGGAACCGGGTGGGCGCCACCAGATAGTTCTCCTCGTCCCGCAGCCGGGCGTTCGCCGTGGTGATCGCCTCCTGGGTCATGCCGACCCCGGCATCGACGACCGCGAGCAGGTAACCGGTGCCCGACCGGCGGCCGTAGATCTCGACCTCCATGTCCGGCGGGGAGAAGGCCAGGCCGTTCTCCACCAGTTCGGCGACCATGTGCGCGATCTCGGTGACCGCGCTGCCGGTGATGAAGCCCTCGTCGATCCGCCGCAGCGCCACCCGGCGGTAACCCTCTACTTCGGACAGTGCGGCCCGGATCACGTCGGACACCGGCAGCGGCTCCGACCACGGCCGGGGACTCACGTCACCGACCAGCACCAGCAGGCTCTCCGCGTTTCTGCGCATCCGGGTGGCCAGGTGGTCCAGCTCGAACATGTTGGCCAGCGCCGAGGGGTCCAGCTCCTCGCGCTCGAAGTCGCTGATCAGTGAGAGCTGCCGACGGACCAGGTTCTGGTTGCGTCGACCGAGGTTGGCCAGCGACAGCGTGGTGTTGCGGCGGATCACCGCCTGCTCGCCGGCCAGCGTCAGCGCGGTCTCCCGGACCCGGTCCAGCGCCGCGGCGACCCGGTGGATCTCGGTCCCGGCCCGATCGGGCACGGTGACCCGGGAGGCCTGCAACAGCTGTCCGGTGTCCAGCTCGGTCGCTGTCTGCAACGCGTCGACGGCTTCCGGCAGCCGGTTCTGGGCCACCTCGTCCGCGTCCTCGGCCAGGTGGCCCAACGGGCCGATGATGGACCGGGACGCGCCGATCACCAGCGCCACCTCGATGGCGATCGCGAGCAGAGCCAGCACAGAGATCAGTTCGAGGTTGTGGGTCGCATCGTTACGCAGCTGGACCGCGCGGGCCGTCGCGTCCGCGCCGACCGACTGCTGCACGGTCCGCAGATCGTTCACCACGGTGGTCATCTGGGTCCACCACGCGCCCGCGTCGACCGTCGTGGGCAGGTGGCCGTCGGTCGCGGCGACCGCGATGTTCTCCGAGCCGAGCGCCTGGCTGGCGGCGGGGGAGTGCTGCACGACGGCGAGCGAGTTCTGCTCGGTCGCGGTCGCGTACCGGGTGTAGCTGGCCAGCGCGGCCGCCTTCTCGCCGAGGATCTGGGCGAGCTGCTGGTAGGTGCCGGACGCGAAGTGGCCCGCGGAGAACACGCCGTTGAGCAGGCCGCGCTCCTGGCCGGTGTACTCCTTGGCGTCACCCAGCGCGTACAGCGCCTGCAGGGCCTGCCGCAGCGTGCCGTCCTGCGCCTCGTCCAACCCCAGCTGTAGGCCGTTGAGGACGCTGATCGCGTTGGTGTAGAAGGCGAACGTCGGGGAGGCCAGCGCGCTGCCGTTGTCGACGCCGGCCCGCACCGAAGTCAGGTCGACCAACTGGTTGAGCGCGGTGCGTACCTGGGGGGCGCCGGCATCGGCGTTGGCCGGGTTGTTGATCACCGTGTTCAGCTCGCCCAGCGCCGCGTCGGTCAGCTTGCGCTGTGGCGGGACCTGCGCCTTGAACTGCTCACCGCCGGAGAGATAGCCGTTGGTCAGGCCGCGTTCCTTCTGCAACTGGTGCACCGCGTCCTGCACGCTCAGCGTGACCGACACCATCCGCGAGATCCGGTTCGCGTCCTGGAAGTTGCCGATCTGGTCGTACACCATCACCCCGAGCAGCACGGTGACCATGACCAGCGACACCACCAGGATGCGGATCAACTTCGCGCTGATGGAGCGGGGTCGGAGGAAGCCGAGCGCCCCTCCGGATACCGGTGGTGCACTCTGGTCGGCCGGGTACTCCTCGCCGACGGGCACCCGGTGCCGTGGGGTCACGACGTCCTCCGTTGATAGTGCTGCGTCCGAGCTAGTTTTCACGTGAAAATCCCTGCTGGAAAGTTCTCCGGGAAGGCAGGTTACCTATCTGTGCGGAGCCGTGGTCAACCCACCGTATGTTAACGATGTGTGTCAAATTGCCGCAGCCTATTCCGGAGGAGTCTGATGGAATTTCGGACAGCTGCGGATTTGCCCGGTTGATGATCGTGTTTGTGTCCGCGATCGCCTCGCCAGCCTCACTCGCTCGCCTACTCACCGTTGCAACACCACTCGTCCGGATGTAGTAATGTCGATCACAGCACAACTTTGGTGCTTGTTCTTTACCATGTGCTGTGATTGATTGGTACGGCCGATCGGGTGATAAAGCCTTTCGGTCGGGTATTTTGCTGCTTGCGGGTCGCGCGGCGCCGGTGCTAGCGTCGGCCACCGTGTCGATCGCCCAATTTCGGCAGGGTTGTGGCCGATCGTTCGGTTACCCGTTGGCCTTTTCTCTGATTGCCTGCGGGATTGATGTTGTCGACCGAATCGGTATCCCCCTGAACTCAGATGGATGACCAGAGTCGTGGCGTCGCCACGCATTGTCCGTACTGCGCGCTGCAGTGCGGCATGACAGTACACATCGGACCGAAGCCGGAAATCGCGCCGCGGCCGTTCCCGACCAGCGGCGGCGGGCTGTGCCGGAAGGGCTGGACAGCGGCCGAACTGCTGACCTCCCCGAACCGGCTCACCACGCCGCTGATGCGGGAGAACGGGGCGCTGCGCCCGGTCGGCTGGGACGACGCGCTGGACTTCGTCGCCTCGCGAATCGCGGAGATCCAAGCCACCCATGGCAAGGACGCCGTCGCCGTGTTCGGCGGCGGCGGACTGACCAACGAGAAGGCCTACGCGCTGGGCAAGTTCGCCCGAGTGGCCCTGGGCACCTCGCAAATCGACTACAACGGTCGGTTCTGCATGTCCTCGGCGGCCGGCGCCGGCATCAAGGCCTTCGGCCTCGACCGCGGCCTGCCGTTCCCGGTGACCGATCTCGCCGACGCGGACACGATCATGTTGGTCGGTGCCAACGTCGCCGAGACGATGCCGCCGTTCGTCCAGCACGTCCGCGGTGCGGCCCAGCGGGGCGGACTGATCGTGATCGACCCGCGCCGCACGGCAACCGCCGAACTGGCCACCCTGCACCTGCAGCCCGCGCCCGGAACCGATCTCGCGCTGGCCATCGGACTGCTGCACCTCGCCGTCGTGGACGGCTTCCTCGACCAGCCCTACGTGGCCGAACGCACCACCGGCTTCGACGCCGTCTGGCGGATAGTGGCGGCCTGGTGGCCCGAGCGGGTGGAGCGGGTCACCGGCGTGTCCGTGGCCGACCAGCGCGCGTGCGTGCGGATGCTGGCCGCCGCGCGCAGTGCCTTTCTGCTGACCGGGCGGGGCACCGAACAACACGCCGACGGCACCGCGACGGTGTCCGCGTGGATCAACCTGTGTCTGGCCCTCGGTATGCCCGGTCGGATGGGTGCCGGCTACGGCTGTCTCACCGGCCAGGGCAACGGCCAGGGCGGCCGGGAACACGGTCAGAAGGCCGATCAGCTGCCCGGCTACCGCAAGATCGACGATCCGGCCGCCCGGGCCGCGGTGGCCGCCGTGTGGGGCATCGATGCGGCCGAGCTGCCCGGCCCCGGCCGGTCGGCCTACGAACTGCTCGACGCGCTGGGCACTCCCGAGGGCTCGCGTGCGCTGCTCGTGTTCGGCAGCAACGTCGCGGTGTCGGCGCCGCGCGCCGGGCACGTGGTCGACCGGTTGGCCGCGCTCGACCTGTTGGTGGTGGCCGACATCGTGCTGTCGGAGACCGCGGCGCTCGCCGACGTGGTGCTGCCGGTCACCCAGTGGGCTGAGGAAGACGGCACCATGACCAATCTCGAAGGTCGAATCCTGCTGCGCCGCAAGGCTTTACCGCCGAGGGTGGGGGTGCGCGGGGATCTTGAGGTACTGCGCGGACTGGCCACCCGACTCGGCCAACCGGCGGAACGATTTCCGATCGAACCCGAGCAGGTGTTCGCCGAAATCGGCCGGGCGTCGGCCGGCGCGCCCGCGGATTATTCCGGAATCGACTACGACCGGCTACGTGCGGGCGACGCATTGCACTGGCCGGTTCCGGGACGTGAATCAATTGGTACCCCGCGGATGTTCCTCGACCGGTTCGCCCATTCGGACGGCTTGGCCCGATTCGTGCCGGTCGATTTCCAGGGGCCGGCGGAGCAACCGGACGCGGAGTACCCGTTGTACGCGACAACCGGTCGAATCCTGGCCCACTACCAGTCCGGCGCACAGACCCGGTTGATCCCCGAACTCGCCGCGGCCGCGCCGGAGGGCTTCGTCGAAGTCCACCCGGACACGGCGGCCCGGATGGGACTGGCCGACGGCGATCTTGCCGAAGTGGTATCCCGCCGCGGCACCGTCCTGGCGAGGGTGCATTGTGTTACTTCGCTACGTCATGACCTCGTTTTCCTCCCGTTCCATTTTCCGGGAGATCAACGAGCGAATTTGATCACGAATCCGGCGCTCGACCCCACGAGCCGGATGCCCGAGTTCAAGACGTGTGCGGTTCGCCTGATACCGGCGCGGGTATCAGCCGACCTGGCGTCATCAGTGACCTCACAGATGAAGGTGACCGGGACGGTGGACACCGACCGATGAACCCACACAGAGTCGTCGTGGTCGGCTACGGGATGGCCGCGGCACGATTCGCCGAGCAGGTCCGCGCCCGTGACCCGCACGGAGACCGAATTTCACTGACCGTGCTGGGCGCCGAACGCCGCCCCGCCTACAACCGCATACTGCTGTCCAACGCGATCTCCGGCCGGTTGCCGCTGGACACGGTGTTGCTGCACCGGCCCGGCTGGGGGCAGCAGCACGCGGTGGACGTGCGCACCGGCGTGAGTGTGCTGCGCATCGACCGGGCCGGCCGGCAGGTGCTGCTCGACGAGCACAGCGTGCTGGAGTTCGACACGCTCGTGCTTGCCATCGGCAGCCAGCCGTTCCTGCCACCGGTCGACGGCCTGCGCGCGCCGGACGGTTCGCTCGCCCGCGGCGTGCGCACCTTCCGCACACTGGACGACTGCCAGCGGATCATCGAGTCCGCGGCGTCCGGCACACCGGTGGCCGTGCTCGGTGGCGGGCTGCTCGGCCTGGAGACCGCGCGTGGTCTGGCGTCCCGGGGCAACCGGGTGACGGTGGTGCACGCGGTGAATCGGTTGATGGACCGGCAGTTGGACCAGCCGGCCGGCGCGATGCTCGCCGAGGTGCTCAGCGACCACGGACTGACCCTGCGCCTGGACCAACTCGCCGTCCGCTACCGGCCCGGTGTGGGCCTGGAACTCGCCGACGGCGAACTCGTGCCCGCCGGTCTGGTGGTGGTCACCACCGGGGTCCGCTCCCGCACCGGTCTGGCTCGGCGAGCGGGTCTGGCGGTGCGGCACGGCATCATCGTGGACGACGAGCTGCGCACCAGCGATCCGAACATCCGCGCGATCGGCGACTGCGCCGAGCACAACGGGGTGACCACCGGCCTGGTCGACCCTGCCTGGGCACAGGCCGAGGTGCTGGCCGACCTGATCACCGACGCCGGCCCGACCGCGAGATACCGGGACACCCCGACGGTGACCCGGTTGAAGGCCAGGGACGTGGAACTGGTCGCGTTGGGCGACACCCAGGTGGCCGTCGACGCGAGCGACGCGGAAGTACTGTGCCTGCACGACCCCAGCGGCGGCCGGTACGGCAAGCTGGTGGTGCGTGACGACCGGGTGGCCGGCGCGATCCTGATCGGCCTGCCGGACGCCGGCGCGACGATCAGCCAGTTCTACGACCGGTCCCTGCCGGTTCCGGCCGACCGGCTGGCGCTGCTGTTGGGCCGCGTGCTGCCCGAACTCCCGTCCCGCGCCGATCCGGGCGGCCTGCCCGACGACGAGGTGGTCTGCCGGTGCAACACGGTGACCAAGCGGCAGTTGGTGGACGCGTGGCGCGGACACGACCCGAGCCTGAGCGGCCTGGTGACGGCCACCCGAGCCACCACCGGTTGCAACGGCTGCCGGTCAGCGGTGCACCGCATCGCCGAATGGCTCTCGGGGGGCCCTGTCGCGGGCCCTGTCGCGCCAGCGACAAGGGAGGGCCAGGAGCGAAGCGACCCAGTGCCGACCCCGATGCCCAACCCAACGCCGAACCCGATGTCGACCGCGATCCTTCACCCCGTCGCCGACTGATCAACCAACCCGAGCGCGACCCAGAACTCCGCCCGCACCCCAGGCGAATCGAGGTCCCGCCCGGTCAACTGCTCGACCCGGGTCATCCGGTTGCGCAGCGTATGCCGGTGCACGCCCAGCAAGCCGGCGGCCGGGTCCCACTGCCCGTGCACGGACAGCCAGCACCGCAACGACTCCACCAGATCGCCCCGGCCGGCCTGGCGCAGCGGAGCCAGCAGTGACTCGGCTGCCGCCGTCGCCGACTCGGGCAACAGGTCGAACAGGCCGTGGCCGGCGAGGTCGGCGAACCGGGCCAACGGCACCCCGCCCCGCCGGGCCGCGTCCGCCGCCTGGCCGGCCTGGCGCAGCGCGGTCGCCAGGCCGGCCAACCCACCGGGTGCCGACAGACCGGCGTGCAGTTCGGCTCGGCCGGCCAGACCGGTCAGTACCTCGTCGGGCCGGGGATGGTCGGCGGGCAGCAGGATCACCAACCGGTCGGTGAGTTCGGCGAAGAACTCGGCCCCGAGTTCCGCGTCGGCAAGCTGGTAGCCGGCCCGGACACCCGAACGCGGGCCGGACAGCACGGCCAGCAGCACCGGCTCGGTCGGCAGTGAGCTGCCCAGTTCACTCAGGCACTCGGCGACCAACTCGGTCCGGCCGGCCAGCAGCAGCCCGAACAGGCCGGTGCGCAGCCTGCGCAGCGCGTCGCGCTGGGCCGAACCCTGCTCCAGCGCGACGGTGAGCAGCGCCGCCGCGGTGTTGACGATGTGCTGGTCCGCCTGGTCCACAGTGGACTCACGGCCGACCACGAGCACTCCGCGCCGGCCCGAGCCGAGCACCTGGAGCACCACCTCCTGGTCGCCCAGCGACCGCCCGAAGGTGGACACCCCGCGCCGGCCGCGCAGCCGGTCGATGTCCGCGCGCAGGCCGGCCAGCCGGTCGGCAGCCGACGCGGGCGCGGCCGCGAGCACCCCACCGCCGCCGTCGGTCAGCAGCACCCACCCGCCCAGCAGCCGGGCCAACCGCCGGACCAACGCGCCGACCCCGCCGCTGATCGACGCCCTGGCCAACTCCTCCTGCCCGGCGTTGGTCCGCACCACCGACGCGTACGACTCGGCGGCCAGCGCGGTGGACACCGCCTTGGTGATCGCGATGAACGGTGTCGCCCTCGGCACCTCGACCAGCGGCAGCCCGTGCGCGGCGGCCGCGGTCACCAACTGCTCGGGCACGGTGCGGTGACTCAGGCCGGTGCCGAATCCCAGTGCGGCCACGCCGATCCCGGCCAACCGGCCGACGTAGGCCAGGTAGTCCGAGCGCAGCGCCAGGCCGGTGGTCAGCAACAGTTCGCCACCCTCCAGGAACGCCGTCGGGTCGACCAGTTCGGTGGCATGCGCCCAGCCGATCCGCCGGTCCACCAGGTCGGCGCCGGTGTGCAGGCGCAGCCGCAGACCGGGTTCGACAAGCAGGTCGGCGAGCGTGAGCGGCATTCCCGGAGACTCCCATCAAACCTGGACAGAGTGGCCATTCGGCCATCTCAATCTAGCCGAAGTGGCACCCTGCGCGCCGGCCGCGCGGGGGCCACTCTTGAGGTAGCCACGGAAACAGGGAGTGCCGCCATGACCACTGCCCAGTCCAGTCCGACCCAGGCGCGAGTGCTGCGCACCGAGATCCCCGGTCCGCGGTCGCGGGCACTGGACGCGCGGCGGGCAGCCACCGTCGCCAGGGGAGTCAGCTCGACCCTCGGCGTCTACGTCGACCACGCCGAGGGTGGCCTGCTCACCGACATCGACGGCAACACGCTGATCGACCTCGGCTCCGGCATCGCGGTCACCACCGTCGGCCACGCCGACCCGAACGTCATCGCCGGGGTGCGCGCGCAGGTCGGCCGGTTCACCCACACCTGCTTCATGATCGCGCCCTACGAGGGTTATGTGGAGGTGTGCGAGCAACTGGCCGCGCTCACCCCGGGCGACCACGACAAGCGCTCGGCACTGTTCAACTCCGGCGCCGAGGCGGTGGAGAACGCGGTCAAGATCGCCCGGCTGGCCACCGGCCGGCAGGCGGTCGTCGCGCTGGACCACGCCTACCACGGCCGGACCAACCTGACCATGGCGCTGACCGCGAAGTCGATGCCCTACAAGCACGGCTTCGGGCCGTTCGCGCCGGAGATCTACCGGGTGCCGGGTTCCTATCCGTTCCGTGACGGCCTGACCGGGGCCGAGGCCGCGGCACGCGCGATCGGCCTGATCGAGAAGCAGATCGGCGCCGACCAGGTGGCCGCGATCGTCGTCGAGCCGATCCAGGGCGAGGGCGGCTTCATCGACCCGGCCCACGGTTTCCTGCCGGCCATCGCGGAGTGGACCGCGCGTACCGGCGTGGTGTTCGTCGCCGACGAGGTGCAGACCGGCTTCTGTCGCACCGGTTCCTGGTTCGCCAGTGACCACGAGGGCGTAGTGCCCGACCTGGTGACCACCGCCAAGGGCATCGCCGGCGGCCTGCCGCTGGCCGCGGTGACCGGTCGGGCCGAGCTGATGGACGCCGTGCACGCCGGTGGGCTCGGTGGCACCTACGGCGGCAATCCGGTCGCCTGCGCCGCCGCGCTCGGCGCGATTGCCTCGATGCGCTCGGCCGGCCTGTCCCTCGCCGCCCGGCGGATCGGCGAACTCGCGCTGCCCCGGTTGCACGCGCTGGCACAGCGGACGCCGGCGATCGGCGACGTGCGTGGGCGGGGCGCGATGCTCGCGATCGAACTGGTCAAGCCGGGCACGACCGAGCCGGACGCCGAGCTGACCGGCCGGATCGCGAAGGCCTGTCACCAGCAGGGCGTGCTGGTGCTGACCTGCGGCACCTTCGGCAACGTCATCCGGCTGTTGCCGCCCCTCGTACTCACCGAGGCCCAGTTGGACGAGGCCCTCGGTGTGCTGGAATCGGTCGTGGACGGAGAAGTTCGGTGAACACATTTCCTTTCTGGGTGGATGGCAAGCCGGTCACCGGCACGGAGACGGTGGAGGTGCACAGCCCGTATGACGGCCGGGTGGTCGGCCGGCACTCGGTGCCCACCGCCCAGGACGTCGAGCAAGCGGTGGCCTCGGCCGCCGCGGTCGCCGGCACGTTCGCGGCCCTGCCGGCCTACCGGCGAGCCGCCGCACTGGAGCACGTGTCCCGGCGGATCACCGAGCGGGCCGACGAGATAGCCGCGCTGATCACCGCCGAGTCGGGCAAGCCGCTGATCTGGTCGCAGGCCGAGGTCGCCCGGGGCGTGTCGACGTTCCGTTGGGCCGCCGAGGAGGCCCGCCGGTTCACCGGCACCATGCAACGGCTGGACACCGACGCAGGCGGCACCGGCCGCACCGCGCTGGTCCGGCGGGTGCCGCGCGGGCCGGTGCTGGGCATCACCCCGTTCAACTTCCCGCTGAACCTGGTGGCGCACAAGGTCGCGCCCGCGCTCGCGGTGGGCGCGCCGATCGTGCTCAAGCCGGCGCCGGCCACCCCGCTCACCTCGTTGCTGCTCGGGGAGCTGCTGGCCGAGACCGATCTGCCGGTGGGCAGCTGGTCGGTGCTGCCGACCAGCAACGAGGTGGCCGCGCGGCTGGTCGCCGATCCACGGCTGCCGGTGGTGTCGTTCACCGGTTCGGTGCCGGTGGGCTGGGGCATCAGCGACGCCGCCCCGCGCAAGCACGTCACCCTCGAACTCGGCGGCAACGCGGCGGTCGTGATCAGTCCTGATTGGACGGACCTGGAGTTCGCCGCCAAGCGGGTGGCCACCTTCTCGATGTACCAGGCCGGGCAGTCGTGCATCTCGGTGCAGCGGGTGTTCGTGCACCGCGATCACTACCAGCGCTTCCGTGAGCTGCTGCTGGCCGAGGTCGGGCGGCTGGGCACCGGCGACCCGGCGCTGCCCGGCACCTCGGTCGGCCCGTTGATCAACCAGGCCGCGGCCGACCGGGTGCGCGGGTGGGTGGCCGAGGCCGTCGACGAGGGCGCGACGCTGCTCACCGGCGGTGGCGGCGCGGGCACCACGGTCGAGCCGACCGTGCTGGCCGAAGCGGCCGAGACGAGCAAGGTGCTGACCGAGGAGGTGTTCGGTCCGGTTGTCGTGGTCAACCCGGTGGACTCGGTGGACGAGGCGTTCGAGGCGGTCAACAGCTCCCGGTTCGGCCTGCAGGCCGGCGTGTTCACCACCGACCTGAACATCGCCTTCCAGGCGTCCGCGACGCTCGCCGTCGGTGGCGTGATCATCGGCGACGTGCCCAGCTACCGGGCCGACCAGATGCCCTACGGCGGGGTCAAGGACTCCGGCGTGGGCCGGGAGGGTCCGGCCGCCGCGATGGACGACCTGACCGAGCCGAGGGTGACGGTGCTGACCGGACTGCCCGTGGTCTGACCCGGGAAGACAGGCGGGGGAGGCTGCTCAGTCGGTGAGCAGCTTCTTCTGTACCTTGCCCATTTCGTTGCGGGGCAACGAGTCCACGAACCGGACCTGGCGGGGCCGCTTGTGGTGGGACAGCTGGGTGGCGACGAACTCGATCAGGTCCAGTTCGCCCACCTGACCGGCCACCACGTAGGCGACCACCTGCTGGCCGAGGTCGGCGTCGGGCAGGCCGACCACCGCGGCCTCGCGCACCTCCGGGTGGCCAAGCAGCGCGTTCTCCACCTCGCCCGCGCCGATCCGGTAGCCACCGCTCTTGATCAGGTCGGTGGCCGCCCGCCCGACGATCCGGTGCCAGCCGTCCGGGCCGATGGTGGCCACGTCCCCGGTGCGGAACCAGCCGTCCGCGGTCCAGCACAGCGCGGTCGCGTCCGGCCGGTTGAGATAGCCGCTGAACAGGCTGTCCGCGCGCAGTTGCAGCTCACCGATGGTGGTGCCGTCGGCGGGGACCGGGCTGCCGTCCTCGGCGGCCAGCCGGGTGTGCACGCCGGGCAGCGGAAGGCCGACGTGGCCGGGCCGGCGTTCGCCGTCGAACCGGGTGCTCAGTGTGATCAGCGTTTCGGTCATGCCGTAGCGCTCCACCGGGGCGCTGCCGGTCAACTCGGCCAGCTGGTGGAACACCGGGGCGGGCAACGGCGCGCTGCCCGAGACGAGCAGCCGTGCACCGGCCAGCGCCCGCGCCGACGCCGGGTCCGCGCACACCCGGGACCACACGGTCGGCACGCCGAAGTAGAGGGAGCCGCCGGCCGCCGCGTAGGCCGCGGGCTTCGGGCTGCCGGTGTGCACCAGCCGGCTGCCCACCCGCAGCGGGCCGAGCAGGCCGAGCACGAGACCGTGCACATGGAACAGCGGCAACCCGTGTACCAGCACGTCGTCGGGGGTCCACGCCCACGCCTCGGCCAGGCCGTCGATGCCGGCGGCGAGCGCCGCGCGGGGGATCAGCGCGCCCTTGGGCGGGCCGGTGGTGCCGCTGGTGTAGAGGATCAGCGCGGTCGAGTCGTCGGCCGGTTCGGGGTGGCTGGTGGCCGAGCGGCGGGTCAGGTCGACCTCACCGGGAGCCAACAGTTCGGCGCCGGAGTCGCGCAGGATGTGCTCGCGTTCCACCGGTCCGGAGTCCGGCGGCACCGGTACCACCGGCACCCCGGCGAGCAGCCCGCCGACGATGGCGACGACGGTGGCCAGCTCCGGCCGGGCGAGCACGGCGATCGCCGGTCGGCCACTGATCCGGTCGGCCACCGCGGTCGCCATCGCCAGCAGGTCCGCACGTGCGCAGTCCTGTCCGGCGAACCGGAGCGCGTCGGGCCGGTCGGTCGTCGTGTCGTTGGACAGCGCCGCCAGTAGGGCCATCAATCCAGTCCTCCCGTGCGCACCAGCGCGTTCACTTGACACCGTCAGCTGATCGTCCGCATGCTCAAGCGTAGTGGTCGGCCGGCCGCACCGGCCGCGGGAGAAGGTGGCATGCCGTCCAAGCACCGGGTCGGCCCGAGGATCACCGTGCGTCCGGTCGGTCCGACGGCCGAGATCGTGCTGGGCACCGGCGGCAGTCGCAACGCCCTCGGTCGGGAGGACTGGCGGGAACTGGAACGGATCTTCCGTGAACTCGCTCTGGACGACCGGGTGCGCGCGGTGCTCGTCCGTGGCGGTGGCGCCACCTTCAGCGCCGGTTCGGACATCCGGGAGTGGGTGCACGCTGGTCCCGACGACGTCGAGCAGAGCTTCGTCCGGATGGAGGCCGCGTGCACGGCCATCGAGGAGCTGCCGGTACCGGTGATCGCCGAGGTCAGCGGGGTCGCCGCCGGGGCGGGCTGCCAGGTCGCGCTCGCCTGTGACCTGCGGGTGCTGGCCGACACCGCACGGATCGGGATGCCGATCGCGCGGCTGGGCATCCTGGTCAGCCCGAGTTTCGCCGCCCGGCTGACCGTGCTCGTCGGCCACGGCCTGGCCCGCGAACTGCTGTACACCGGCCGGCTGGTCGGCGCGGACGAGGCGGTCCGGCTCGGGCTGGCCAACCGGTCGGTGCCGGCCGACCGGCTGGCCGGGGTGACCGCCGAACTCATCAACACGATCGTGGCCCAGCCGCGGCCCGCGCTGGTCGCGGCGAAGCAGGCGGTCAGCGTCGCGCTGTCGCCGGTGCGCGCGGCCGCACACAGCTTCGTGACCGGCCCCGCGGTGTCCTATGAGGACTTCCAGCGGGGTGTCACCACGTTCCTCTCCGGCGGCCGGAAGCAGCCCCCTCAGCGGTAGGCCGAGCGGTACTCCTGGCGCAGCTTGTACTTCAGCACCTTGCCGCCCACGGTTTCCGGCAGCTCGTCGACGAAGATGATCGTCTTGGGTGTCTCGAACCCGGCCAGCCGCTCCCGGCAGAACGCGACCAGCTCCTCGGCACTGGCCTGGCGGTCGGGGTGGGGGATCACCACCGCGGTGACCGCCTCGCCCCAGCGCTCGTGCGGCAGCCCGATCACCGCCGCCTTGGCCACCGCCGGATGCTGGTGCAGCACGGCCTCCACCCGGATGCTGGACACGTTCTCGCCGCCGGACTTCACGATGTCCTTGTACCGGTCGACCATGATCCGCAGGCCCTGCTCGTCGTACACGCAGCTGTCCCCGGAGTGGAACCAGCCGTACCGGAACGCGTGTTCGGTGGCCGCCTCGTCCTGGTAGTAGCCTGCGGTCACGGCCGGCGAGCGGTAGACCGCCTCGCCGGGCACGCCGGGCTGGTCGTCCAGCTTGTTGCCCAGTTCGTCCATCACCGTCGAGGCGAGCAGCGGGCCGGGTACGCCGACGTAGTTCTGTTCCGGCGCGGTCCTGCGGTAGGTCTCGGGCCACTTGTCCGGCCAGAACCGGTGGCAGGAGATCGCCTCGGTCTGCCCGAAGATCTCCACCGCGGTGAAGTCGTCACCGCAGAGCCGTTTGAACGTGGCCAGCGTGCCCGGCGGCAGCGCGGCCCAGCCGTAGACCATCACCTTGAGACTGCGCGGGTCGTAGGACAGACGGTCCTCGCGCAGCACGTCGGCCAGCGCGTTGGCCATCGCGGGCGCGCCGGCCCACAACGCGGTCACCGCCTCCCGGCTGATCGCCTCGGCGATCGGGTGCGGCGCGGGCCTGCGGCCGATCACCAGCGTGCCGCCGGACAGGAACGCCGGGAAGGTGAAAATCTGGTCGGCGATGTGGTAGATGATCGGCAGGAAGGCGGCGAGCTTCAGGTCGCACTCCAGCCGGATGCCGCGGGTGAGGGTCAGCGCGAAGCTGTAGGCGGCCAGGTAGCTGGAGTGGTGGGAGATCATCGCCCCCTTGGGCAGCGCGGTCGTGCCCGAGGTGAACAGGATCTGCCAGATGTCGTCGCCGTGGATCTCCAGCTCCGGCTCGGTGGTCGGCTGCGTGCGGCAGAACTCGGCGTAGGTCACGCTGCCCCCGACCGCGTTCCCGCCGATCGGGATGGTGATGCCCGGCTGCAGGCCGGTGTTGCGGAACGGCTTCTCCGCGCGCGGCCACAGTTCGGCGTCGACGATCGCGAACGCCGGTCGGGCCTGGTTGATCAGGTGCTCGACCACGTCCCCGGCCAGCGTGGGGTTGACCGGCACGCAGACCAGGCCGGCCTTGGCGATGCCGATCTTGGCCACGTACGCCTCGACCGAGTTCTCACAGAACAGCAGCACCCGGTCGCCGTGCTGGAGGCCCTGCGCGAGCAGCCCGTTGGCCAGCCGGTTGGCCAGCTCGTCGGCCATCCGGTAGGTCAGCCGTTCGTGTTCCGGGTGGCCGTAGGCGCCCTGCCAGCCGACAATGGCCTCCTTGTCGGGGTAGCTCCAGGTGAGCCGCTCCAGGATGTCGCCGACGCTGACCCGCTCCCACCGGTGCACCGCGTGGCGGTGGTTCAGGCTGCTGACGTCCAGGGCCATGGCTGTCCTCGCTTCGCGGGCCGCGTGTGAACGGAGATTCACTCAGGAGGGTAGATCGCGGCAGCGTGGTTGTGAAGGGCGTCACCCTTCTTCGTTGAAACTCCTGGTGGAGTGATTTTCGGATTGTCGGAGCTGATCGCTCTTTTCAAGTTAGTGAATGGGTAGTAACTTCGTTGCTGTTTCCTGCGGTGACGGAGAGGAGCCCGCCCGGTGCCGGTACTCAAGTCCGCTCTGGACGTGACCAGCGCGGCCTACCAGACCAATCGGGCCGCGCAGCTGGCCGCGGTCGCCGCGCTCGACGAGCAGCTCGACCTGGCCAGGGCGGGGGGCGGCGCGAAGTACGCCGAGCGCCACCACAAGCGCGGCCGGCTGTTGGTGCGCGAGCGGATCGAGCTGCTGCTCGACCGGGACGCCCCGTTCCTGGAACTGTCCGCGCTGGCCGCGTGGGGGACCGAGTTCACCGTGGGGGCGAGCATCCTCACCGGCGTCGGCGTGGTGTCCGGCGTCGAGTGCGTGATCATCGCCCACGATCCGACCGTGCGCGGTGGCGCGATGAACCCCTACACGCTGCGCAAGACGTTGCGGGCGTTGGAGATTGCCCGGGTCAACCGGCTGCCGGTGATCAACCTGGTCGAGTCCGGCGGTGCCGACCTGCCCAGCCAGTCGGACCTGTTCGTGCACGCCGGCCAGATCTTCCACGACCTGACCGAACTGTCCGCGCAGGGCGTGCCGACCATCGCGCTGGTGTTCGGCAACTCCACCGCCGGCGGTGCCTATGTGCCCGGCATGTGTGACTACGCGGTGCTGGTGGACGGCCAGGCCAAGGTCTTTCTCGGCGGGCCGCCGCTGGTGAAGATGGCCACCGGTGAGGAGGCCGACGACGAGGAGTTGGGCGGGGCGGACATGCACTCCCGGGTGTCCGGGCTGTCCGACCACTTCGCCGTGGACGAGCTGGACTGCATCCGGATCGGCCGACAGATCGTCGACGAGCTGAACTGGGGCAAACTCGGCCCCGGACCGACCAAACCACCCGACCCGCCGCGCTACGACCCGGACGAGCTGCTCGGCATCGCCGCCGCCGACTTCCGGGTGCCGGTCGACCCGCACGAGGTGCTCGCCCGGGTGGTCGACGGCTCCCGGTTCGGTGAGTACAAACCGCTCTACGGCACCAGTCTGGTCACCGGCTGGGCGTCCGTCCACGGCTTCCCGGTCGGCGTGCTGGCCAACGCGCGCGGCGTGCTGTTCAGTGAGGAGGCCAAGAAGGCCAGCGAGTTCATCATGTTGGCCAACCAGACCAACACCCCGCTGGTCTTCCTGCAGAACACCACCGGCTACATGGTCGGCAAGGCCTACGAGCAGGGCGGGATCATCAAGGACGGCGCCAAGATGATCAACGCGGTGACCAACAGCACGGTTCCGCACGTGACCATCAACATCGGCGCGTCCTTCGGGGCCGGCAACTACGGCATGTCCGGTCGCGCCTACGACCCGCGGTTCATGTTCGCCTGGGCCAACGCGAAACTCGCGGTGATGGGCGCGCAGCAGTTGGCCGGCGTGCTGTCCATCGTGGGCCGGCAGTCGGCGGCGGCGGCCGGCCGCGAGTTCGACACCGCGGCCGACGACGTCCGGCGCCAGGCGATCGAGGAGCAGATCGAACGCGAGTCGCACGCCTTCTTCGTCACCGCCCGGCTCTACGACGACGGCGTGATCGACCCCCGGGACACCCGCACGGTGCTCGGGCTGTCCCTGTCCGCGGCCCATTCCCAGGAAGTCCGGGGGCGCCGGGGCTTCGGCGTCTTCCGGATGTAGAGGGGCGATCCACGTGCCTGAGCTTCGCAAACTCCTGATCGCCAACCGGGGTGAGATCGCCGCCCGGGTGATGCGGACCGCCCGCGAGCTGGACATCGCCACGGTCGCGGTGTTCTCCGACGCCGACGCCGAGGCGCCGTTCGTACGCGCCGCCGACGAGGCGGTGCACCTGCCCGGCAACAGCCCGGCGGAGACCTACCTGCGCGCCGATCTGATCATCGACGCGGCCCGCCGCACCGGCGCGGACTCGGTGCATCCCGGTTACGGCTTCCTGTCCGAGAACGCCGGGTTCGCCCGCGCGTGTGTCGACGCCGGCCTGGTGTTCGTCGGGCCGCCGGCCGCCGCGATCGAGGCGATGGGTTCCAAGATCGCGGCGAAGGAGCTGATGGCCGCCGCCGGGGTGCCGGTGCTGCCCGGCGTCACCGTGGCCGCGGGCGACGAACTCGGCGCGGCCGGGCTGGCCGCTCGGGCGGGTCGGGAGATCGGCTATCCGGTGCTGGTCAAGGCGGCCTTCGGCGGTGGCGGCCGGGGGATGCGAGTGGTGCGGGCCGAGGCCGACCTGCTGGACGCGGTCACCGGCGCCCGCCGGGAGGCGTTGGCCGCGTTCGGTGACGGCACCGTGTTCCTGGAGCGGTTCGTCGACTCGCCCCGGCACATCGAGGTGCAGATCTTCGGTGACAGTTTCGGCAACGTCGTGCACCTGTTCGAGCGGGAGTGCTCGATCCAGCGTCGGTACCAGAAGGTGATCGAGGAGTCGCCGTCCCCCGCGGTGGACGAGACGCTGCGCGCCGAACTCGGCGACGCGGCGATCGCCGCCGGCAAGGCGATCGGCTATGTCGGTGCCGGCACGGTCGAGTTCGTGCTGGACGCGTCCGGCCGGTTCTACTTCCTTGAGGTGAACACCCGGCTCCAGGTGGAACACCCGGTGACCGAGCTGGTCACCGGGCTCGACCTGGTCCGGCTGCAACTGCTGGTGGCCGAGGGCCGGCCGCTGCCCGAGGAGGTCCGGCTGGCCACGATCGGCGGCCACGCGGTCGAGGTCCGGCTCTACGCCGAGGACGTGGCCGCCGACTTCCGGCCGGCCACCGGCACCGTGCACGCGTTCGCCGTGCCGGCGCTGCCCGGGGTGCGGGTGGATGCCGGGGTGGCGGCCGGTTCGGTCGTCGGTGTGCACTACGACGCCATGCTGGCCAAGGTGATCGCGCACGGGCCGACCCGGGACGAGGCGTGCCGCCGCCTGGCCAGGGCGCTGGCGGAGACCCGACTGCACGGCGTGGTGAGCAACCGCGAACTGCTCGTGGGCATCCTGCGGGAGCCGGAGTTCCGCGCCGGCCGGATCGACACCGGCTACCTGACCCGGCACGATCCCGAGGAGCTGAGCCGATCCTGGCGGTCGGCCGACGTGCGGCCGGTGCACGCGGTGGCCGCCGCGCTGACCGCACAGGCCCGGCGTCGCACCGACGCCCCGGTGCTGGCCACCCTGCCCTCGGGCTGGCGCAACGTGGTCAACGCGCCGCAGCAGGCGGTGTTCTCCTGCGAGGGCGACGAACTGACCGTGCGCTACCGGTTCGCCGAGGGCGGCATCACCGCCGAGGTGGCCGGGACGGCGGTGGCCGGGCTGGTCCTGCGGGCTGCCACGGCCGACCGGATCGTCGCCGACGTGGACGGGGTGCGCCGGGAGATCACCGTGCACCGGGTCGGCGACACGTACTTCGTGGACAGTCCGCTCGGCTCGACCACGCTCACCGAGCTGCCCCGGTTCCCCGACCCGGACTCGTTGGCCGCGCCCGGTTCGCTGCTCGCGGCGATGCCCGGCACCGTGGTGCGGGTCGCGGTCGAGGTGGGCGACCAGGTCCGGGCCGGCGCGGCGGTGGTGGTGCTGGAGGCGATGAAGATGGAGCACAGTGTGTCCGCGCCGCACGACGGCACGGTCACCGAGATCGGCGTGTCCGTCGGGCAGGCCGTCGACGTCGGCACCGTGCTCGCACTGGTCGACGCGGGGGAGGAGCAGGGATGAACGACGCGGTCGGCTACGAGCTGCGCGGACCGGTCGCCTGGCTGACGATCAACCGGCCGGCGGCGCGCAACGCGCTGAGCAGGGCGGTGCGCGCGGGCCTCTATGCCGGCGCGCACCGGTTCAACGAGGACGACGCGGCCAAGGTGCTCGTGCTCACCGGCGCCGGCGACCGCGCGTTCTGTGCCGGCGGCGATCTCAAGGAGATGGCCGAGGACGCGCTCACCGTGCCGCCACCGGACTTCGTGCCCCAGTTCGGCCGCAACATCGAGATCGACAAGCCGACCATCGCGGCGGTCAACGGCGTGGCCTACGCGGGCGGTTTCCTGCTCGCGCAGAGCTGCGACCTCTGCGTCGCCGCCGACACCGCCCGGTTCGCGATCACCGAGGCGAAGGTCGGCCGGGGCGCGCCGTGGGCGGCGCCGCTGCCGTGGCTGATCCCGCCGAGGATCGCCATGCAGATCCTGCTCACCGGCGACCCGATCGATGCCGCCCGGGCCCGGGAGATCGGTCTGGTGAACGAGGTCGTGCCGGCGGCGGACCTGGTCGAGGCGACCCAGCGGCTGGCCGAGCGGATCGCGGCCAACGCGCCGCTGTCGGTGCTTGCCGCGAAGCGGACCGTGCGACTGATCGCCGAACTCCCGCTGACCGAGGCGTTCGCCGAGGCCGAGCGGATCTGGGCACCCGTCTACCACAGTGCGGACGCGCAGGAGGGCCCGGCGGCGTTCCGGGACAAGCGCGCCCCGGTCTGGAAAGGACGCTGAGCATGGCCGTCGACCTGAAGGCGCTGCTGGCCGATCTGCTCGCCGAGACCCGGGTGCTGACCGACCTGATCGCCGACCTCGACGAGGCAGGCTGGGACGCGCCGACCCCGGCGGCCGGCTGGGCGGTCCGTGACCAGGTCAGCCACCTGGCCTACTTTGACGAGACCGCGACGCTGGCCGCCACCGATCCGGACCGGTTCCGCGCCGAGGCCGCCGAGCTGATGAAGGTCGGCCCGGGCTTCCCGGACGAGGTCGCCGACCAGTGCCGCGCGCTGCCGGTGGCCGAACTGCTCGGCTGGTTCAACCAGGCGCGCCAGGAACTGGTGCGGGTGTTCGCCGACCTCGATCCCAAGGCCCGGCTGCCCTGGTACGGGCCGGACATGAGCGCGGCCAGTTCGATCACCGCCCGGCTGATGGAGACCTGGGCGCACGGCCAGGACGTGGCCGACACCGTTGGTGTGCAACGAGAACCGACCACCCGACTGCGGCACATCGCCCATCTCGGGGTGGGCACCTTCGGCTTCGTGTACCGGCTCAACAACCGCCCGGTGCCCGACACCCCGGTGCGGGTCGAACTGGCCGCGCCCGACGGCGACCAGTGGGTCTGGGGCCCGGCCGGGGTGTCGGACACGGTGACCGGACCGGCGTTGGACTTCTGCCTCGCGGTGACCCAACGCCGGCACGTCGAGGACACCGCCCTGCGCGTCACCGGCCCGGTGGCCACGGACTGGATGACCATCGCCCAGGCGTTCGCCGGCGCACCCGGACCCGGCCGCGGGCCCGGCGCGATCGACGCCTACCGGGCGGCCTCGTCATGAGCCGGCGCGCGGTGCGGATCGGCAACTGCTCCGGCTTCTACGGCGACCGGATCGCCGCGGCCAAGGAGATGGTCGAGGGCGGTCCGATCGACGTGCTCACCGGTGACTACCTCGCCGAGCTGACCATGCTCATCCTCTGGAAGGCCCGGCAGAAGGACCCGGAATCGGGCTACGCCAGGACGTTTCTGACCCAGGTCGAAGACGTGCTGGGCACCTGCCTGGACCGCGGCATCCGGATCGTCAGCAACGCGGGCGGCCTGAACCCCGCCGGCCTGGCCGGCAAGCTCGGTGAGTTGGCCACCCGGCTCGGCCTGGCGCCCAGGATCGCCTACGTCGAGGGCGACGACCTGACCGACCGGATCGACGAACTGACCGCCGCCGGCCATGAACTGTCCAATCTGGACACCGGTCGGTCGCTGGCCGAGGCGGGCGTGAAACCGGTGACCGCCAACGCCTACCTCGGTGGCTGGGGCATCGCGGCGGCGCTCGCGGCCGGGGCGGACCTGGTGGTCTGTCCCCGGGTGACCGACGCGTCCCTGGTGGTCGGGCCGGCCGCCTGGTGGCACGGCTGGGACCGCACCGACTTCGACGCGCTGGCCGGCGCGGTCGCCGCCGGTCACGTGATCGAGTGTGGACCGCAGGCCACCGGCGGCAACTACTCCTGGCTGGCCGAGATCACCGACCGCCGCTATCCCGGCTTCCCGATCGCCGAGGTCGAGGCCGACGGCAGCAGCGTGATCACCAAGCACCCCGACACCGGCGGCCTCGTCTCACCCGGCACGGTCACCGCGCAACTGCTCTACGAGATCGCCGAACCCGCCTATGCCAACTCCGACGTGGTCGCACACTTCGACAGCCTGCGGCTCGACCAGGTCGGCGCCGACCGGGTGCGGATCAGCGGCACCCGCGGCACCCCGCCGCCCGACTCGCTCAAGGTGGCCATCAACTATCTGGGCGGCTACCGCAACACGATGACGCTGGTGCTCACCGGGCTGGACATCGAGCAGAAGGCGGCCTGGGCCGAGGCGGAGCTGTTCGACATCCTCGGCGGCCGGGACGGCTTCGCCGAGGTGGACACCCGCTTGCTGCGATTCGACCGGCCGGACGCGCCGAGCAACGAGCAGGCCACCGCACCTGCGGATCACCGTGAAGGACCCGGACCCGCGCACGGTCGGCCGGCGTTTCTCCAACGCCACCATGGAACTCGCCCTGGGCGGCTACGCCGGTTTCCACACGCTCACCCCGCCCGGCCCGGAGAGCGCCTACGGCGTCTACTGGCCCGCGCTCGTGCCGACCGGCGCGGTGCGGCAGACCGTCGTGCTGCCCGACGGAACCCGCCAGGAGATCCCGCACACCGTGCCGACCGCCGACCTTCCGGTCGCCGGGCCCGAGCGCGCGGCCGCCGCACAGGTGGCCGGCCCGACCGAGCGGGTGCCGCTGGGACGGGTGTGCGCGGCGCGATCCGGGGACAAGGGCGGCAACGCCAACATCGGCCTGTGGACCCGAAACGCGGCCGGTTTCGCCTGGCTGCGCGACTTTCTCACCGTGGATCGGCTGCGCGAACTGCTGCCGGAGGCGGCCGGGCTGACCGTGCGCCGCTACGAACTGGCCAACCTCAACGCGGTCAACTTCGTGGTGGTCGGCCTGCTCGGTGAGGGCGTCGCCTCGGCCACCCGGCCCGACCCGCAGGCCAAGGGACTGGGCGAGTACCTGCGTTCGCGCTGTGCGGACGTTCCCACGGAGCTACTGGAGTCAGGGTGAACGATCTTGCCCGGGCCGTGTCGGGCTACACGGTGCACGACCTGTTCCAGCGCGCCTTCCGGATCTACGCCGACCGGGTCGCGGTCACCTCGGAGACCGACAGTTTCACCTATCGCGAGCTCGGTGAGCGGTCCGCGCGGCTGGCCGCCGCGCTGTACGGGCTCGGTGTCCGGCCGGGCGACCGGGTCGCGGTGTTGGCCGAGACCCGGCCGGAGTACGTGGAGACCTACGCGGCGCTCGCCTCGCTCGGTGTCACCGCGCTCACCCTCAACATCCGGCTGCACCCCGACGAACTCGCCTACTGCCTGGACTCCGGCAAACCGGTGGCACTGCTCACCTCGGCCGCGCTCGCCGACCGGGTCGGCGCGGAACAGAGTGGCCTGCGCGGCCGGATCTGCTTCGACGGCCCGCTACCGGGCCACCTGGGCTACGCGGAGCTGCTGGCCGCGGCGAGCCCGCTGGCGCCGGTGATCGACGTGCATGCCGAGGACATCCACAACGTGCTCTACACCAGCGGCACGACCGGCCGGCCCAAGGGGGCGATGATCAGCCAGGGCGCCGCGGCGATCCGCGGGCTGCGGCTGGCGCAGTGGTTCGGCCTGACCGCGGCCGACGGGTTCATCGGCTGGCTGCCGCTGTTCCACTGCGGTGGCGACGAGTCGTTGTACGCGACGATGCTGACCGGCGGGACCTACGCCACGTTGCGCAAGGCGGACGTGGAAACCATGTTCCGGCTGATCGAACGCGACCGGCTCAGCTGGACCCTGCTGCTGCCCGGCGTGATCACCGACTTCCTGCACCACCCGCGCCGCACCGAGTTCGACCTGTCCAGCTTCCGGTTCGCCATCGGCTACGCGAACATGATGCCGCACGTCGTCGAGCAGCTGATCCAGGCGTGCGAGATCGACTTCTACGACGCCTTCGGCCAGACCGAGACGAGCTACCTGCTTGCCCACGGCGTGATCCACCCGGGCGAGACACCGACGCTGCGCAAGACGCCCAGCCCGCAGTTGACCGTGCGGATCGTCGACGCCGACCTGAACGAGACCGCGGTGGGCGAGCCGGGGGAGTGTGTGGTCCGCGGACCGGGGGTGATGTCGGGCTACCTCGACGACCCGGCGTCCACCGCCGAGGTCTTCCACGGCGGCTGGCTGCACACCGGCGACGTGCTCGTCCGCAACCCGGACGGCACGCTGTCCTTTGTGGACCGAAAGAGGTACCTGATCAAGACCGGCGGGGAGAACGTCTATCCGGCCGAGGTCGAGCAGGTGATCGCCGGGCACGACGCGGTCCAGGAGGTCTGTGTGTACGGGGTGCCCGACGAGCACTGGGGCGAGGCGGTTGCCGCGGTGGTGGTGCGCACGCCCGGTGCCGAGGTGACCGAGGAGGAGATCGTGAGTTGGTGCCGGGAACGGTTGGCCGGCTTCAAGCGGCCCCGCCAACTGCGCTTCATCACCGCCGCGGAGCTGCCGCGCAGCACCACCGGCAAGATCCAGCGGCACGAGCTGGCCAAGCTGCCGGTGAACAGCGGGGAGTCGGTGTGAGCGCCGAGATCGAGGTCACCGACGAGGGCGCGGTCCGGGTGCTGACCATCAACCGGCCGGCCCGGCGCAACGCACTGTCCGTCGCCACCGCCGACCTGCTGCGGTCCGAACTGGACCGGGCCGAGGCCGATCCGGCCGTCGGTGCGATCGTGCTGACCGGTGCCGGCGGCCACTTCTCCGCGGGCGGTGACGCCGAGGCGATCCTGGCGGTCACCGAGGAGGTGGACGAGGGTGACGACGCCGCGCCGACCCGGCTGATGCGCGCGTTCCACCGGCTGGTGGAGACGGTGTGGCACAGTCCGCTGCCGGTGGTCGCCGCCGTGTCCGGGGTCGCCTACGGCGGCGCGTTCAACCTCGCGCTCGCCTGCGACCTCGTCGTCTGCTCGGCGGACGCCCGGTTCTGCCAGGTGTTCCTGCGTCGCGGGGTGGTGCCCGACGTGGGCGGCGCGTACCTGCTGCCCCGGCTGATCGGGATGCAGCGGGCCAAGGAACTGATGCTGCTCGCCGGTGAGATCGACGCGGTCCGGGCCGAGGAACTCGGTCTGGTCAATGCGATCCGCGCCGATCCGGACGCGACCCGGGCCTACGCACTGGAACTGGCCGGCCGGCTCGCCGCCGGGCCGAGGTTCGCCATCGCCCAGACGAAGAAACTGATCAACGGGAGCACCGCCGGGACACTCCAGTCCTCGCTGGAACTCGAAGCCGCGGTGCAGGCCGGTGTGCTGGTGTCACCGACCGCCCGGCGCGGCTTTCGCAGCTTCCTGACCAAGACCGATCACGGCTGAGGAGAGCGGATGGACTTCCACGAGACGACCGAGCACCGCGCCCTGCGCGAGTCGGTCGGCGCGATCACCGCAGGCTTCGGCGGTGCCTACTTCGCGCGCAAGGCCGAGGCGCGGGAGTCGACCACTGAGCTGTGGGATGCCTTGGCGGCCAACGGTTTCATCGGCATCAACGTGCCGGAGGCCTACGGCGGCGGCGGCGCGGGCCTGGTCGAACTGGCGATCGTCTGCGAGGAGTCCGCCGCGCAGGGCTGCCCGCTGCTGCTGTTGCTCGTCGCCAGCGCGATCTCCGCCGAGGTGATCGCCACCTACGGCAGCGAGCAGCAGCGCAAGGAGTGGCTGCCCCGGCTGGCCACCGGCGAGGGCAAGATCGTCTTCGCGATCACCGAGCCGGAGGCCGGCTCCAACACCCACCGGCTGGCCACCACCGCCACCCGGGACGGCGACAGCTACCTGTTGCGCGGTCAGAAGTACTACATCTCCGGGGTGGACGAGGCGGACGCGATCCTGGTGGTGGCCCGGACCGGCACCGACGAGCGCGGCAACGCCACGCTGTCGCTGTTCATCGTGGACACCGACGCGCCCGGCCTGGTCGCCCAGCCGCTGCCGGTCTCGGTGACGCTGCCCGAACGCCAGTTCACCGTGCACTTCGACGACGTCCGGGTGGCTGCCGACCGGCTGGTCGGGGTCGAGGGGGAGGGCTTCGCCCAGGTCTTCCACGGCCTCAACCCGGAGCGGATCACCGGTGCGGCGGTGTGTGTGGGCATCGGCCGGTACGCGCTGAACCGGGCGGCCGAGTACGCGTCCAACCGGGTCGTCTGGGACCGGCCGATCGGCGCGCACCAGGGCGTGTCGCACGTGCTGGCCAAGGCGAAGATCGAGGTGGAACTCGCCGCCCTGATGACCGCGCGGGCGGCCTGGCTGCACGACAATGGCGAGCCGGCCGGCGAGGCGGCGAACATGGCGAAGTACGCCGCCGCGGAGGCCGCGCTGGCCGCGGTGGACGGCGCGATCCAGTGCCACGGCGGCAACGGCCTGGCCACCGAGTACGGGCTGCTGCCCCTGTGGGGCCTGGCCCGGCTGCTCCGGATCGCGCCGGTGAATCGGGAGATGATTCTCAACTACGTCGCCCAGCACTCCCTGCACCTGCCCCGCTCGTACTGACCAGCTCGTACCGACCGCTCGCACTGAGGAGATGACATGGCGTCCGCTGGCGAACTCCAGGTCAACCTGATCCACCGGGTCAACGTCGGCGACAGCCTGACCCGGACCGCGGACCGCAGTCCGGACGCGATCGCCGTCGTCGACGGTGCCCGCCGGTTCGGCTACGCCGAGCTGAACGCGTGGGTCAACCGGGTGGCCAACGCACTGCACGCCCGTGGTTACCGGCGCGGCGACTCGCTCGCCCTCGCGTCGGGCAACAGCGTCGAGTTCCTGGTCACCTACTATGCGTGCGCCAAGCTCGGGGTCGTCTGCGTGCCGATCAACCTCGGCTGGCGGCCCGGCGAGGTCGCCTACGTGCTGGGCCACTCCTCGGCGCGCGGCATCGTGGTGGAGCACCAGTTGCTCGGGGTCATGGCCGGTGCGCTGGCGGAGGTGCCCACGGTCGCCGACGTGATCATCGCGCCTGGCACCGGTCCGGCCGACCCGGTCGACCTGCCCGGCCGCAGCCGACTCACCCTCGCCGAACTCACCGAGGACGCCCCGGCCGCCGAACCCGAGCACGTGGTCGGCGACCGCGACCCGATCACCTACCTCTACACCAGCGGCACCACGTCGTTCCCGAAAGGCGTGGTGGGCAACCACACCGCGATCTACCTGGAATCCATGACGATGGCGCTGGAGGCGCGGTTCGCCCCGGACGACCGGTTCGTGGCGATGCTGCCGATGTTCCACACCGCGCAGCTCAACTGCCACTGCAGTGCGGCGATCATGGTCGGCGCGACCATCCACGCCATGCGCGCGTTCGACCCGGCGGTGTTGCTGGAACTGGTGGAGAGCGAGCGGATCACCCAGATCTTCGGCCTGCCGATGATGTACCGGGCGATGCTGGACCACCCCGACATCAACACCCGCGACCTGTCCAGCCTGCGCCGGGCCTGTTACGCGATGGCGCCGATGCCGCAGGCCCAGTTGGCGCGCTGCATCGAGGTCTTCGACTGCGACTTCTACCTGCTGTTCGGACAGACCGAGATGAGCCCGACCGCGACGCTGTTCCGCCCCGAACACCAGCTCTCCCACCCGGGTGCGGTCGGCACGCCGGTGGTCAACATCCAGGTCGGCATCATGGACGCCGAGGGCACCCTGCTGCCCCACGGCGAGCAGGGCGAGATCGTCTACCGCGGCCCGCACACGATGACCGAGTACCTGGACAACGACGAGGCGACCGCGACGGCGTTCGCGCACGGCTGGTTCCACTCCGGCGACATCGGCCGGGTGGACGCCGACGGCATGCTCTGGTTCAGCGACCGGCGCAAGGACGTGATCAAGACCGGCGGGGAGAACGTCGCCTCGCTGGAGGTGGAGAAGGCGATCCTGATCGCCGAGCCGGACGTGGCCGAGGTCGTGGTGGTCGGGCTGCCGCACGACCGCTGGAGCGAGGCGATCACCGCGATCGTCGTGCCCAAACCGGGCGCGGTGATCGACGGGGCCGCGTTGATCAAGTCGGTGAAGAGGCTGATCGACCCGTACAAGGCGCCCAAGTCGGTGATCGTGGCCGCGGCGTTGCCCAGGACGTCGACTGGCAAGATTCAGAAGAACGTGGTCCGCGACCAGTTCGCCGGGCACTACGCGGACGAGGACGGATGACGAGCGGAGCGGGGAGAGCCACGGTGCCTGGGCAGGCGGAGGCGGCCGTGCGCACCCGCGACCCCGCGCGCAAGGAGCGAATCCTTGGTGCGGCTGCGGATCTTGTTGCCAGCAAGGGATATCACGCGGTGTCCATCGCCGACATCGGCGCCGCCGCTGGCATCACCGGCTCGGGCATCTACCGGCATTTCGAGAGCAAGTCCGCGGTGTTGGTGGCGTTGTTCGACCGGATCATCGACGGACTGCTCAGTGACGAGGAGAAGGTCGTGCAGGGCAGCGGCGACCTTCGCCAGGTGCTCCGAGAGCTGATCGCCGGCCAGGTCGAGTTCGTCGTCGGTGACCGGGTGCTCGCCCAGGTGTACCACCACGAGATCAACAATCTGCCAGCCGAGGACCGCCGCCGATTGCGCCGCAAGCAGCGCCTCTACCTGGAGGAATGGGTGCACGTGCTGGCCGAGTTGCGCGGTGACCTGACCGACACCGAGGCCAGGGCGATCGTGCACGCCGCGATCGGCGCCATCCAGTCCAGCCTGTTCTACCGCACCGGCCTGCCCGAGGACCGGCAGCGCCAACTGCTCACCCAGGCCGCGAGCGCGGTCCTGAGCACCTAGGGTGCCCGCCGGTAGATGATCACCAGGCTGACCGCCAGCAGCAGGATGACCACCAGCGCCATCGCCAACACCGCCGCCGGCAGGCTGACCACGGCCAGCGCTGCCGCCCCCAGCACCGCGAACGCGCCGAGCACGATCCACGGATAGGCCACCCCGGGCGTCCCGGAGATCCGTCCGTGCAGATAGCCGGCCAGCACGAGGAAGATCGCCACCGGGACGGCCACCGCGAACCCGGCGCCCAGCCGGCCGAGGCGGTCGGTGTGCTCGATGGTGTCGGTGGCCACTTCGAGCCCGGCACCCAGTGCGCCGACGGCGGCGAAGATGCCGTAGTGCCCGTAGGCTCAGATCATCGTGGTCCGCAACGAGGCGCGCAGTCCTTCGGTCGCCTCGTGCTTGAAGTAGGACCACCACAACGCGAACACGAGCAGCAGGCCGCCGAGCGCCAGCCAGAGCAGCGAGGCGGACAGCCCGCGGTTGGAACCGGCCGACTGCACCGCCGTGGTCGCCGCGGCCACTACCTCACCGAGCACGATCAGGGTGAACAGCCCGTAGCGCTCGTTGATGTGTCCGGGATGCCAGCTGGTTGCATTGCCCCCGTACTCCGCCCACAGCGGCACGCTGAGCTCGGCGACCCCGAGTACCACGAACACGATCCCGCTTGCCGGCGCCGGCAGCGCGAGCCGAACCACCCAGCCCACCTGGCACCCCAGGATGCCGGTCGCGTAGCGTAGCGCCGCCGGTCGGCCGGCCGGGTCGGACCGGGCCACCCGCAGCCACTGGATGATCATGGCGACCCGCATCAGCACGTAGCCGATGGTCATCGTGGTGAAGTCGTAGTGCTCGAACGCGGCCGGCACACCCGCGGCGAGCACCAGCACGCCGGCGATCTGCAGCAGGGTGAGCAGCCGGTAGGGCACGTCGTCGGTGTCGTAGGCCGAGGCGAACCAGGTGAAGTTGACCCAGGCCCACCAGATCGCGAAGAAGACTGTGACGTAGCCGAGCAGGCCGGCGCCGAGGTGGCCGTCGTCCAGACTGTGGTGCAGGCCGGCGGCGGCCTGCGACACGGCGACGACGAAGCAGAGGTCGAACAGCAGTTCCAGCGGAGTGGACGCACGGTGCCGCTCGGCCGGGTCGCGGCCGGTCATCCTGTGCAGCCAGGCGGTGGTGGTCATCGCGCCCGATCATCCGGCAACCCGTGCCGACACACCACCGACACGCCGCCGGCCGCGCACGTGGTCAATGTGCTGTCGCCGTCCTCGGCAGGCGGCCGTTTCGCGGATTCGGCTCCTCGGGAGGCCCAACTCGCTCGACCGGCGCCGAACCACGCCCTAGTCGTCCAGCGCGACCAGGATCAGCCAGGCGTTGATGACCCCGCCGGTCAGCGCGGCGACGGCGGCCGGCACCAGCAGGTAGAGGCCGGCGTGTGCGCCGGTGATCAACGTGATCCCGCCGGCGCCGGTCAGTCCGGCGGTGACCGCGTTCGGGGTGGCGTTCTCCAGCGTCCTGGCGATCCGATGGGTTCCCCGGTGTCGTTTGGCCTGTTGGTCGAGCACCATCGCGGCCGCGCCGGCCAGCACCGCGAGCACCACCAACTCGATGCCCAGCCCGAAATCCGGCTGACCGGGCACGGCCACCAGTACCGCGCTGAGCAGGATGATCAGGAACAGGCCGAGCGTCTGCGCGGCGCGGTCGCGTAACTCCGGTGAGCCGGCGATGACCGTGATCCGGATGGACACCGCGACGAAGAACAGGCCGATGAGCGCCCCCGCTGCGCCGCCGGTGATCACTGCGAACTCGGTCCAGTCGGTCATGGGGGCCTCTCGGTCGGGTCCGTCCGGTTACCGGTGGACGATCACCAGGCCAGCGAACCAGAGTACGGCGAACACCACCGACCAGGCACCCTTCAGTACTCGCCGGTCAGCATCGCCGCCGCCAGCTCCACCCTGGACTGGTAGCCGGTCCGGGCGAACAGCCGGCTCAGCCGCCCTTCCACGCTCTTCTCGCTCGTCTGCAACACCGTGGCCAGCTGCCGATTGGACAGGCCCTCGGTGACCAGTTCGGCCAGCAGGCGCTCGTTCTCGGCGACCGTCGCCTGCCGGCCGGGCACCGCGATGTCGTGCGAGCGCATCAGGTTGCGCAGCCACGCCCGGTAGAGCCGCGCGCCGAGCGAGCCGAACAGCTGATACGCCTCGGGCAACAGCGCCGGGTCGCCGACGCCGTGCCGCACCAGCAGGTCGATCGTGTAGGCCAGTTCGAACGGCTGGTCGCGGTCGCGGGCCAGCGCGACCGCGACCCAGGCCAGTTCGGCGTCCTCGTCCAGCACCGCCCGGATAATCATCGCGTGCAGCGCGGGCCGGCCGCCGCCCATCGCCGCGCAGACCCGGTCCAGTTCGGCCAGGCACGCCCGGGCGGTCGGCGCGTCCCGGGCCTGCACCGCGAGTTCGGCCAGCTGGAACCACAGCACTTCGGTGCCCAGCACGAGGTCCTGTTCGCGGGCCACGCTGATGCCGTGCCGCAGGCGGTCGTCGGCGACGCCGGGCGCGCCGAGGATCATGTCCATCGCGCCTTCGGCGGCGTCCAGCAGGTGCGGCAGCACCGGGCCGGCGGCGCGCGCGGTGTGCAGCAGCGTCCTGGCCCGGGTCGGCTGGCCGTACGCCCACAGGATGGACGCGGCCACGTGGTGCATGGCCACGTGCCCGGGTTCGTAGCCAGGAGCCATGCCGGCGGCGATGCTCGATCGGGCCAGGTCCATCGCGGCCGGCCAGTCGCCGCGCGCCGCCGAGAGCATCGCCCGGTCGGACGCGGGCAGCCGGTCCTCCGGGACCTGCTCGGCCACCAGCAGGGCTTGGGCGCGTTGCAGGTCGCCGGCGACGAGCAGCATCCGCGTCTCGGCCAGCACCCGTTCCAGGTGGTGCCGGTCCACCGTGTTGAGCCGCCATCGCCCGGGTTCGGCCAGGTACTGCTCGAAGTGCGCAGGCCGGCCCAGCCACAGGCCCGAGCCGGCCAGGAAGATGCTGCCCAGGTCGGCGGACACTGTCGCGGTGTGCCAACTGTCCCGTGTGGACAGAAGCAGTCGGTAGGCGGCCGGCCAGCGGTTGAGCAGGCTCAGCGCGGCGGCAGCGGTGACGATGCGCTGCGCGGGCTGACCGGGTAGCTGCCGCCACTCGGTGTCCACCAGCCGGGCCAGCGTGGCCACGTCGCCCATCCCGCGCAGCGAGGTGACGTGCACGAGTTCCAGTTCCAGCAACATGTCCGGGTCGAACTCGTCGGCGTGCTCCCGCAGCAGGACGGTCGAACTCGCCGCGCTGGCCGCGAAGTCGCCGTGGATGCAGCACGTCGCCGCGTGCAGGAACAGGATGTTGCCCAGCGTGCGGTGGTCGGTGGTCAGTTCGGCCGCCGCCCGCAGCCAGCGCGCGGCCCGGTGGCCGTCGTCCAGCATGGTCGCGCCCGCTCGGGCCAGCAGCTCGGCCCGCGCCCGGTCCGGATCGACGAGCTTGCCCGCGTTGGCCAGCTGGTCGGCGAGGTATCCCGGGTCCGGGCAGTCTGCCCGGCCGGTCCACAGCGCGGTCACCGCCGCCTGGGCGAGCTGTCGGCGCTCGTAGGGGCCGAGGCAGGAGGTCAGCGCGGCGGCCAGTACCGGCACCCGGAACCGCCAGCCGTCCCGGCCGATCTCCCGGCCCAGCACCCCCTCGGCGGCCAGCGCGCTCAGCGTGGTCTCGGTCTGCTCGACGGTGTGCCCGGTGGCCTCGGCGACCAGCGCGGTCGCTGCCGGACCGAGCGGATGCAGCACGGCGATCGCCTTGGCCACCGCCCACGCCGGGGCGGGCAGCTGGTGGATCGGGCCGAACAGGTTGTGGTCGCGCGGCACGGTCGGGGCGTCGTGCGGGCGGACCAGGTAGGCGTGCCGGTCGGCCACCCGGACCGAGTCCGAACGCCGGTGGCCCTCGATCGCGGCCAGCAACGCGGCCGGCACCCCGCGAGTGGTCCGGACCAGTGCTGCGACCAGGGCCGGGTCCGGGACGGCCTGCAACGTCTGGGCGGTCAACGCCGTCAGCTCGTCCGCCGTCAGCGGGTGCAGAAAGATCGACGTGGCCAAACCGTCCTGGGCCAGGCGCTCCAGGACGGGCAGCGCCCCGTCCGACACCCCCGCCGCCGCGGGTGACCGGATGGCCACCAGCCAGCTGATCTCCCGGGCCGGCCCGGCGGCCAGCTGGCGGACCAGCGCGTCGAGCACGGCCAGCGAGTCCGTGTCGATCCACTGTGCGTCGTCCAGCACGACCAGCACCGGCGCCTGCTCGGCGAGCAGCGTGGCCAGCGCGCCGGCCGCCCGCCGGGCGCCGGGCGGACCGGAGCCGGCCGCGGCGATCAGCCCGGCGAGGTAGCGGCCACCGCCGCTGCCGATGAGTTCGTTGAGCAGCCGAACCGACAGCGTGCCGGGCAGGGCCCCATCGGTCGGGCTGAGCCGGACGCTGAGCACCGAACGGTCGCGGCCGGCCATGACTCGGGCCACCTCCGCGAGCATCGCGGTGCGGCCGATGCCCGCCGGACCGGTGATCGCCACCAGGGGTGACCTGGCCGGCGAACCGAGGCGATCCAGTGCCACTCGAAGCACGCCGGTACGACCGAACAACGTGGTCCAGCCGTTATGTGAACGCTCAGGCATCAGTGTGTCATTAACCCGGCGGTGGTCCGCAAAACTGGTATGGTTCCCGGTGATCTATAGCAGAATGTGACGGTGAGGCGTCTTTCTGTGATCACCGGCTCATTATGGGCCGGGGAGCGAGCACTCTCGATTTGGGGCCGCGAAGAGTCGCGGAAGGGAGTTGTCCGGCATGGCGCGTGCGCGGACCGCGATCTTCGGCAGGGACGCCGAATTGGCCGAACTGGACGACGCTCTGCGCGGCCGGCCCCGGCTGGTCGTGTTGCGGGGCCCGGCCGGCATCGGCCGCTCCGCCCTGTTGGACACCCTCGAACGCACCTGGGGCCACGCCGACGTCCAGGTCGTCACCGTCCGGTTCGCCGACGGTGCCGCCGATCCGTTCGGCGCACTGGCCACCGTGGCCGCCGTCCGTGAGCACTACGAGCGGGTCGGCGTGTCCCGACTGGCCGACTCGATCGCCACGGTCAGCCGCCTCGGCGCACCCGGGGCCGCGTCCGGCGCCGGGCCCGCGGCCACCCTGCTGGTCGAGTTGGTCGCCATGTTCGCGTTGGTCCGCGGCCACCGGCGGACCGTGCTGCTGGTCGACGACGTGCAGGCCGTGCCGAGACCGGCGCTGGTGCTCGCCGCCGCCCGCCGGGCCGGTTGCCTGGTGGTCGCCGGCTACCGGCAGGACGAGAGCACCGACTCCGCCGACCACGTCTTCGCCGCCGCGGACCGGATCATCGATCTCGCCGGGCTGCCGGAGGCGGCCACCGCCCAACTGCTCGGCCAGGCCGCCTGCGGTCCGGTGGACGAGGCACTCGCGCCCGCGCTGCGCGCCGCACTCGGTCCGCTGTACGGAAACCCGGGCACTCTACTGTCCATGATGGACGATCTGCGGACCGGCGGCCGGCTGGTCGCCGTGCACGAGCAGCTCTGCCTGCGCGATCGGCACGAGCCCGTCGCGCTGCCCGCCGACCATCGCCTGGTGCGCCGCTACCGTGCGCTGGACCCGGCCGCCCGTGCTGTGCTGGCGCTGCTGGCCGGCCAGCCCGGCCTCGGCGTCGACGACCTGCCGGCGTTCGCCGAGGCGCTCGATGCCAACCTCGACGGCTACGGCCGGGCCGTGGACGAGCTCGTCGAGTCCGGTCTGCTGACCGCCGACGCGCGCGGCGTTCTGCACTGGTACTGCCCGGCACTGGCCGCCGCGGTCACCGCCGAGATCGGCGTGCCCGGCCTGGCCCGACTGGCCGCCACCGTCGCCGACCGACTGGTCCGCAAGGACCCGGCCGCCGGCCACGACCCGCTGCTGTTGGCCGACCAACTTGCCCTGGCCGGCACCGCGCTGTCGCCGACGCCGGCCGCGGCCACCGCATTGATCGGTCCGGCGGATCGGTTGGCGCGCACCGAGTCCGGCCGCGCCGTCCGCTGGTACCGGGCCGCCCTCTGGCACCTCGAACCGCCCCGGGTCGACCGCCCCCGGCTCATCGCCGCGGTGTTCCGGCTGCTGTTGAACACCGGTGACCACCGGCAGCTCGCGGCCGTGATCGGGCAGGTGACCGACTACGTCGACGGCCGGTACCCGCGGCCGGGGGAGTGGGCCGAGATCGCCACGGGCGCCGCACTGGCCGCGCTGCACACCGGCGCGCCGCTCGGGCTGGCCGGGTTCGACGCGGTCGGCCAGGGCGACCACCCGGCCATCGGCTTCGCCCACCGCTGGTTCACCGGCGCGGTGTTCACCGGCAGCGGGCAGCCCGCCGGTCCGGTCATCCCGCGGCAGGCCGACACGTCCGGCGCGCTGCTCACCGCCGCCCAGCTGGACCGGGCGACCGAGCTGCTGGCCGGGGACGCACTCGGCGACCTGGTGGCGGTGTTCCAGCAGGTGCTCGGTCCCGGCTACGGCACGCCGATCGAGGGACCGCCGGCCGCCTACCATCGGGTCCGGCTCGGCTTCGCCGACGGCGACTGGACCGGTGCGCTGTCGGCCGTGCGCGAGCTGGAACTCAGCGGGCTGCCCAACACCCCCGTGCACCACCTCGGTCGGCTGCTGGCCGCCGAGATGTGCGCCTACCGCGGTGAGGCGCGGCGGGCGGCCGGCTGGCTGGCCCAGGTCCCCGAGGGCGGTCCGTTCGAGGCGCTGCGCGGCTGGGTGCGGGCCGGGTCGTTGCTGGTCGGCGCCGATCCGGCTGCCGCGTTGGCCACCGGTTGGCAGCACTACCAGCGCTCCACGCAGGGCGGCGCGCCGCTCGGCCGGGAGCGGCTGCTGCTCCGGCTGACCGCCATCGCCGCCCGCACCGACCAGCCGGACTGGGCCCAACTGCTGCTCGCCGAGGCCGCGCAGGAGCACGAGCGGACCGGCAGCCCGGCCAACGCCGAGACGCACCTGCTGGCCAGGGGCCTGGTGCTGGCCGACGGCGAAGCCGCGCGGGCCGGCGCGGAACTGGCCCGGCAGCGCGGCCACCAGCCCGACCTCGCGTTTGCCTGTCTGGTGGTGGGTCGGCTGGCCGACCAGCCACAGGACTGGCTGCACGAGGCCTATCAGATCGCCGGCCGGTTGGGTTCGTCGTGGCTGCGCGCGTATGTGAAGAATCGGATGCGCGACCACGGCGTCGCCGTGCCGCGCAACCGCAGCGTGCGGGAACCGTTCTCGGGTACCGAGTTGCGCATCATCGAATTGATCCGGGACGGCCGTACCAATAGGCAGATCGCGGCGGATGTCCGAATCAGTGAGAAAACCGTGGAGAATCACCTGACCCGATTGTTTGCCCGGACCGGGTGTCGGTCCCGGGTCGAGCTGGCCGCGGCCAGCCTGGCGGGTAGGTTGCTCGTCGCGGGAGAGCCACGATGATATTGGTTTCCGAGGTTGTCGCAGGTCACAAACGTGCGGCGGGTCGAACGGCGGGGCGAGTGACCCAGACTTTTTGTGATTTGCGTCACGCTGATGGGCTGAGGCCGCCGGGAACACGTCCTTCTTCGTGGGAGTTTCCCCCAAAGGCTTCCCGGTTGACCGTGGGATGCAGCTCAATGGAAACCTGGGTAGGGAATCCTTCGACTGCCCCGGTCTGTGGCAGCCGGCTGGTCCCGAGCTGGCCCGCGTCGCGACGCGGGCCGCACTACTGAGTACGCGCGAGGTTTGGAGAGGCGGATGGGCGACACACCGGACCCCGGCACCACGACGGGAACAGACACGGCGGCAATGACGGCCGCGGTTCCAGCTCTGCAGAGGACGCTGGCGACCGCGGTGAGCGGGGTGACCCAGCTGCGGGCCGACGTGTCGGCCGGCCGGCTGGTACTCGACCCGGACACCGGACAACAGCTCCAGCAGGCCCTCAGCGACCACATCGACCAGGTGTCCAGCTGGAAGCAGCGGGCCACCAACCTCGGCAGCCCGTTGCCGATGGGGCAGAACTGGGTCGGCCAGGGCATGGCGCAGAAGTTCGCCGGCCGGGCCAGCGGCAGCGACGCCTCGCTGGCCAGCGTGCTCGACCAGTACCACTCGGCACTGACCGGCGCGAACGACGCGGTAGCCCAGTCGATGGCGAACTACCAGGAGTCGGAGACCGGCATCGGCACCGTGATGAAGCAACTGGACAGCCGGGACGTGACCCCGGTCAACCGCGAGATCAGCGGCGGCACCGGAAGGAGCGCGGTGTGACCACCACCCCTCGTATCGGCACGGTCGTGACTCCCACGGCCGGGACGCCGGTGACCCCGCGCATCGGCACGGTCATCCCGTCGGAGTCCGGCCCGGTGAACCCGCGGTCCGACCCGGGCAGCCGCTTCCCGCAGTACAGCAAGAACCCCGAGGTCGGCGGCGACCGGGCGCTCAACGCGACCGGCAACTGGGCCTCCTACTCGGCCGACCAGCTGTACTCCGCGGTGCACGACAACACCGACCCCGCGCAGATCTATGACACCGCCAGCGGTTGGAGTTCGCTGGGCAGTGACATGGACGACCAGACCACCACGCTGCAGTCCAAGCTGACCGCCACCGAGTCCGGCTGGCAGGGCGACGCGGCGGACACCGCCCGGGCCGCCATCACCCAGCTCGCCAGCTGGGGCCAGCAGGCCGCGTCGACCTCGACCGCCGTCGGCCAGCAGGCCCAGCAGCAGGGCGACATCGTGGCCACCGCGCAGCGGTCCATGCCCGAACCGGTCACCGTCAACGCCGGCCAGATCATGCAGCAGGCCTTCGCCAGCGGCGGCATCGCCGGCCTGGCCACCGGCCTGCAGGACGTGAAGCAGCAGGTGGACACGGCCAACGCCGCGCACACCACCGCCGTCGACGTGATGACCCAGATGGAGAACAACTCCAAGGCTGTCGATGCCAGCGTGCCGGTGTTCGTGCCGCCGCCCATGGTCACCCCGACCGCGATCGCCACCCCGCGCATCCAGGGCACCCCGGAGACCGTGCCGGGCTCTTCGGGCTCCGGCACCGGCTCCACCGCGCCCAACTCGACCACGGGCTCGACCGTGACAAGTTCGGCCAACGGTGTGATCGGCCAGACCACGCCGCAGTCGACCACCGGCACGACCATCAACCCGGCGACCGGGCTGCCGGTCGGTTCCACCGGTGGTCCTGGCTCGACCGCGGGCAGCCCCGGCTTCGCCACTCTGCCCACCGTCAACGGCAGCCCGGGCAGCACCGATCCGAGTGACTTCTCCGGCTCGACGCCCGGCAGTTCCAGTCCGGGCTCGTCCGGTTCCAGCCCCGGGTCGTCTTCCAGCTCTGGCTCGGGAAGCAGCTCCTCCGGCAGCTCCGGCGACGGCACGACCACGGCGTCCAGCGCGGCGGCGGCCACGGCCGCGTCGCAGGCCGCCGACCAGCAGGCCGAGCAGAACGCCCAGCAGCAGGCCCAGCAGGAGCTCAGCCAGCTGCAGAACGGCACTTCCGGCAGCACCGGCGGCGACAGCTCCGGCATCCCCGGCCTGTCCAACGGCACGATCGGCGGTGGCCCCAGCGGCTCCGGTTCGACGAGTGGTTCCTCCAGCAGCAGCTCGGCCAGGACCGCGCTGTCCAACTCGACCGCGGCGGACACGGCCGCCGAGCAGAATGCCGAGCAGCAGGCACAGTCCGAACTGGGCCAGCTGGACGGCGGCAACAGTTCGACCAGCGGCCTGACCGGTGAGGGCAGCCCCGGTGGCACCGGCTCCAGCTTCGAGGGCAGCACGGGTAGCACCGGCAGCAACAGCAGCCTCAGTTCGCTCAAGTCGCTGACCAGTTCGGCGAACAGCGCCCAGCAGCAGGCCGAGCAGCAGGCCCAGAAGGAACTCAGCCAGCTGCAGAACGGCACCGGCGGTTCGACGACCGGCAGCGACAGCCTTGGCACCGGTGGCGGCAGCCTGTCCGAGGACCCCAACGAGTTCCCGAGCAGCTCCGGCAACCTGACCGGCGATCTGGGCGGCAACCCCTCGGCGGCGGTCTCCGCGGCCGAGAAGGAGCTCGGCTCGCTGGGTGGCATGGGCGGTGGCGGCGGCGGTGGTGGTGGCGGCGGTCTCGGCGGTGCCGGTGAGGGTGTCGGCGGCTGGAACGCCGACGCGGCCTCGGCGCTCGGCGGTGGCGGTGGCTCCAGCTCGCTGTCGGGTGTCGCGCCCGGTGAGGGTTCGGCCGGCGGTGTGTCCGGTGTCGGTGGCGAGCCCGGTGTCGGCGAGCCCGGTGCCGGTGGCGGTGTCGCCGGTGCGCCCGGTGAGGAGCCGGCCGCCGGTGGTTCGGCCGGCGGTATGGGCGGTGGCGGTCGGGGCGCGCAGGGCGGTCAGGACAAGGAGCGCAAGAGCGCGTCCTACCTGCAGGGCTCGGCTGACCTGTTCACCACGCCGGATGCGGACAAGCTGCCGCCGTCGGTCATCGGCCAGTCCAACAAGAAGAAGCAGTAGTAGCCGCCGCGACGGGCCGGGCGGAACCCGGCCGGCCCGTCGCCGCGCACACCCGAAGGAGCATCATGCCGCTGCAGACTGGATTCGCGCTGTCTGCGCTCGAGTACGACCTGGTCTGGAACGACCTCGGGCTTGGTGCGATGCGCTACCCGCTTGAGGTCCCCAGCAACGGGCGGACCATGGCCGAGCGCGACGAGATGCGGGCGTCGGTGGCGCCCGCTCTGGCCGAGCGCGGCCTGCTCAACGGTGGCCGGGTGTCCGCCGACCTTGAGGACTGCCTGCGTGTGCTGTCCGCCCCGCAGGTCGTGGTCGACCTGCTCGGCTTCTCCAAACGGCCGCTGCGGGCGGCCGTGGCCGCGGCGGCCAACGGGGACGGCGTGCTGGGCATCCTGGAGGGCAACCGGCTGGTGCTCCGGCCGATCCGGGACACCGCCCTGGTCGCCTCGATCGTCTCGGTGGTGCCGGCATTGCCGGCCGGCCCGGGACAGAGCATGTCGATCCCGTTCGACGCGATGTCCAAGGCGGCCCTGGCCCCCGACGACAACGACGACTTCGGTGACGACCCGTTCGGGAGCGGCGACGATCGCACCGAGACCGACGTGCTGGTCCGCCTCGGAGTGTCCTATTCGGACGCTTCGGCGCTGACCGAGCTGGCCAACAGTCGGATCGGCGGCGGCCAGTTCGGCGTGCAGGTGGCCGGCCGGCGCGGTGGCCGGATGCGTCGCGCGGAGTCGATGGTGACCTGGTTCGACACCCCGCGCGGTCGGTACCTGATGTTCAGCGACGGCTCCTGGGTGAGCCTGGCCCCAGCCGGCCCGGACCGGATCGCCTGGCGCATCGAGCAGACGATGCAGGAGCTGCAAGCGGACTGAGTGCTGGCCGGCGGCTCGGCGAGCCGCCGGCACCGCACTTGATCGACTGGGTAGGCTCGCCGCGGTGACGAGCGAGTTCTCCCCGGCAGTGGGCCGGGCCCAGGAAGTCCTCGGCGATCTCTCCGCCGACCACTCCTACAGTGACGACTCCTACGGCGGCTACTCCGGTTCGCTGGGTGACGTGGGGCCCGAGCCGTCGGGCGATCTCGGCTTCCCGATCACCGACGTGGACGAGGCCCCGGTACTCACGCCGACGGCCGGCACGGTCGCCGAACCCACCCTCGGCGCCGGCTGAACCTATCCGAAACTCCGACGGCCCCCGGGATCTCGTGATCCCGGGGGCCGTCGTATGTTCACTGCGGGAAACATTCTCGCGTTCCGGATGAAACACATCGGCAACACCCGGCCGGTGTACTCATCTTCATCGACGGACAACGAGGCCCTCGATCCGGTCAGTGTAAACGGGGAGGGATACCCGCGATGCGGATGGTCGATCAGCCGACGGACAGCGCACTATCCGATGTGGACGGACATCATCACGCCGTCGTCGTGGTCGGTGGCGGCCAGGCAGGCCTGTCGATGAGCTGGCTGCTCACCGAACGCGGCATCGATCACGTTGTGCTGGAACGAAACCGGGTCGGCGGCGAGTGGCGTGACCACCGTTGGGAGACGTTCTGTCTGGTCACCCCGAACTGGCAGTGTCAGCTGCCCGGGTTTCCCTACCAGGGCGACGATCCGGACGGCTTCATGGTCCGCGACCAGATCATCGAATACCTGGAGCGCTACGCCCGGTCGTTCCCGGTGCCGCTGGTCGAGGGCGTCGAGGCCGTCTCGCTGCGGCGCGCGGCGGACGGTGTGTTCCAGTTGGGCACGAGCGCCGGCCGGCTGACGGCCGACCAGGTCGTGCTGGCCACCGGCCCCTACCAGGTACCGCTGCGGCCACGGATGGCCGAGCGGCTGCCCGCGGGCATCGCCCAGCTGCACTCCTCCGAATACCGGAGCCCCGACCAGCTGCCGCCCGGCCCGGTGCTGGTGGTCGGCACCGGCCAGTCCGGCTGCCAGATCGCCGAGGACCTGCACCTGGCCGGTCGCGAGGTGCACCTGGCGACCGGCGGCGCGCCCCGGGTCGCCCGGTTCTATCGCGGCCGGGACGTGGTCACCTGGCTGCACGACATGGGTTACTACCAGCGCGGCATCGACCAGTTCGACGACGCCGACGCAGTCCGTTTCCGGGCCAACCACTACGTCACCGGCCGGGACGGCGGCCGGGACATCGACCTGCGCCTGTTCGCGGCCCAGGGTATGCGGCTCTACGGCAGGCTGACCGGGATCTCCGGGGCACACCTGGACTTCGACACCAACCTGAAGTCCAATCTGGACTCGGCGGACGCGGTGTCGGAGTCGATCAAGGACTCCGTCGACCGGTGGATCGAGCAGCAGGGCATCGATGCGCCGACCGAGGCGCGGTACGTCCCGGTCTGGACACCCGAAGCGGAACAGACCGAACTGGACCTGGCCGACGCGAGGATCAGCACGGTCATCTGGTGCACCGGTTTCGGCCGTGACCACCGGTGGATCGAGCTGCCGATCTTCGACGGCCGCGGCTACCCGACCCACGAGCGGGGCGTGAGCAGCTGCCCCGGGCTGTACCTGTTGGGCCTGCCCTGGCAGTACACCTGGGGTTCGGGCCGGTTCTCCGGGGTGGCCGCGGACGCCGAGCACCTGGCCGAGCAGATCGTCGCCGCCCGACACCGGCGACTGGCCGGCGGCGTGCACTGGATCGCCGGCACGCCCAACAGCACCTACCCCCGCGACGAGGACTGGACGGCCCCCCGAACCGTCGCCTGACCGCACAGCCCGAGCCGAACCCGCGCCGCCCGCCCAGCCCCCGCATCGACGTGAGGTGTTCCCCGATCATGTCCGGATTCCGTGTGTTCGACGCCCATCGGCATCTCGGTGTGCTGCCGGCCTACCCGTTCTACGGCGGCCCCGCGGTGCACCCCGATGTCACCGCGCGCGGCACCATCAGCGAACTCATCGCCGACCTCGACGCCGAGGGCACCGAGCGCGCGCTGGTCATCCCCAACTACGGCGTGCCCGACCCGGCGGTCGCCTTCTCCTTCAACGAGTTGTGCGTCGAGGCCGCCGGCACCGACGACCGGATTCTCGCCGCGCTCTGGGTCTCGGCCAAACCGGAGGACAGCGCGCGAACCGAGGCGGCGCTCGCGCTGGCCGGTGAACCGGGGGTACGCGCGCTCAAACTCAGTTTCCTGCTCGGCGGCCGGGTGACCGACCCGGCGTACCGGCCGGGGCTGGACCGGATCTTCGCGGTGGCCCGGCAGCACGGCCTGGTCGTGCACGTGCACACCTCACCCGGCGCCGCCTCGGACATCGACGAGGTCGGCCACCTGGTGGACTGGTATGCCGACCAGGTGCCGGTGCACCTGGTGCACTTCGGCGGGGGGATGAGCGGACACATCAAGCTGATCGGCTCGCGGTTCTTCGACTGGATCACCGCGGGCAAGCTCGTGTACACCGACCTGTCCTGGGCGATCGGCTTCGCCCCGCGCTGGCTGGCCACCGAGATCGACCGGCGCGGCGTCGGCCACGACCGGGTGCTCTTCGCCAGCGACCAGCCCTGGGGCGACTACGCGGGCGAGGTGGCCAAACTCGCCGCGGCCACCGAGGGCGAACTGGCCGATCTCGCCTTCCGGGGCACTTTCGACAAGCTCTACGGCTGAGCAAAGCGCTGTCCCACCACAACAACTGTGCAGGAGTCCCGATGACCGAACTGACCGAGGCCGAAGCGCGCAGCCGCGCCGAGATCGCGCACCCGGCGCTGCCCGAGGGATCGAGCATCTACGGCGGCACCAAGGTGTTCCCGGACTACCAGGCCGAGCCCGGCCAGTCCTACTTCACCCTCGTGCACGGCATCGCGCACGAGTCCTCGGTGAGCTTCGTGGCCATCCTGCAGGCCACCAGGGCGCTGCGGAAGGGCTTCGAGACGGCGATCTACTTCTACGGGCCGGGCTCGCTGAACTGCCTGGCCACCCGGGGTTTCCCGACCACCGGCAGCTCGGCGTTCCCGGGCGAGCAGAACATCAACGACCAGCTCAAGACGTTCATCAAGGAGGGCGGCACGGTCTACTGCTGCCGGTTCGGCCTGTCCCTGCACGGTGCCCGGGAGCAGGACCTGATCGAGGGTGTCGTGCCGACGCATCCGCTCGACGTGCAGGACGCGCTGATCCACTACGCGCGCAAGGGCGCGATCATCAACTCCACCTACATGTTCTGACCGGCCGATGACCTGCTCACCGGGATGCCGCCCGGTTACCGACTGCGTCATGATGTGGCCGTGGGACTGATCCGGATCGGCGCGGTGGCCGCGAACTTCGGCCGCGACCTTGACTTCGACCTACAGCGCATCGCCACGCTGATCGAACACGCCCGGCGCGACCGGGTGAACCTACTGGTGCTGCCCGACGCGGCATTGGGCGGTTACCTGGCCGACCTGCGCCATCCCGACCCGGAGGCGCTGCCGCCCGCGCTGGACCCCGACGGCGTGCACGTGCGCAAGGTGGCCGCGCTCGCCGCCGAGATGGTGGTCTGCTTCGGCTACTGCGAGGCCGACGGCGAGCAGCGCTACAACAGCGCGGTCTGCGTCACCGGCGAGGGCGTGCTCGGCCATCACCGCAAGGTGCACCAGCCCGTCGGCGAGTCGGCGGCCTATTCGGCCGGCACCGAGTTCGCCGCGTTCGAAACCCCGGTGGGCCGGCTGGGCATGCTGGTCGACTACGACAAGACGTTCCCGGAGTCGGCCCGCACCCTGGCTATCGACGGCGCGCAGATCGTCGCCTGCCTGTCGGCGTGGCCGACCAGCATCACCAACCGGGCGCCGCGGATGGCCCAGGACCGCCAGTCCCGGCTGTTCGACCTCTACGACCAGGCCAGGGCCGCGGAGAACCAGGTGGTGCTGGTGTCGTCCAACCAGACCGGCGGCCTGGGCGGGCTGCGCTTCCTCGGCCAGGCCAAGGTGGTCGGGCCGGGCGGCGACATCCTCGCCCGCACCTGGTCGAAGGCGGGCATCGCGGTGGCCGAGTTGGACGTGGCCGCCGAACTGGGCACCGCCCGGCGGGTGCTCAACCACCTGCACGAGCGCAAGCCGGCGGTGTACCGATGAGCGAACTGTCGATCGCCCTGCTCAGCTACTCGACCAAGCCGCGTGGGGGAGTGGTGCACACTCTCGCGCTGGCCGAGGCGTTGGCCGACGCCGGCCAGTCGGTCACCGTGTGGACCCTCGGTCGGGGTGGCGACGAGGGCTTCTTCCGGCCGGTCGACCCGAGGGTGCGGCTGGCGGTCGTGCCGTTCCCGGATGTTCCCGGTGAACCGGTCGGACCGCGCATCCTGCGCTCGATCGCGGTGTTGCGGGAGGCGTTCTGCCCGGCCGGTTACGACATCGTGCACGCGCAGGACTGCATCAGCGCCAACGCGGTGGACCGCTGCGTGCGCACGGTGCACCACATCGACCACTTCAGCACGCCGGAGCTGGTCGCCTGCCACGACCGGGCCATCCATCGCCCGTTCGCGCACGTCTGCGTGTCCGGCTCGGTCGCCGACGAACTCGCCCGGGACTTCGGCGTGGCCGCGACAGTGATCCCGAACGGGGTGGACGCCGAGCGGTTCGCGATCGCCGCCGGTCCGGCCGGCGCGACCGACCGGGACCGCTGGCGGGACCGGTTTGGCCGGTACGTGCTCGCGGTCGGCGGCATCGAGCCGCGCAAGGGCTCGCTGGACCTGTTGACGGCGTTCGCCCTGCTCCGCACGGACCAGCCGGACCTGCGGCTGGTCATCGCCGGTGGCGAGACGCTGTTCGACTATCGCGACTACCGGGCCGAGTGGGAGCGCCGAGCCGCCGAGTTGGGCGTCGAGCCGGTGGTGCTCGGCCCGGTCGACCACGACGAACTGCCCGCCCTCGTCGCGGCGGCCGGCGCGTTCGCCTTTCCGTCCACAAAGGAGGGTTTCGGGCTGGCGGCGATGGAGGCGTTGGCCGCCGGTGTGCCGGTGGTCGCCCGCGACCTGCCGGTGCTGCGCGAGATCTTCGACCCGGTCGCCCGGTTCGCCGTCGACCCGCCCGCGCTGGCCGCCCGACTCGGCGCCGCACTGTCCGATGTGGATGAACAACGGGTCGCCGTGGGCCGCGCGCTGGCCGGCCGGTACACCTGGGCGTCGGCCGCCCAACGTCACCTGCTGCTGTACCGTGCCCTGGTCATGGAAGGGGCGCACTGATGGATCTGTCCTACTGGCTGGACCGGGCGGTCAGTTCGGTTCGCGAGTGGCAGGCCGGCTACGGGTCGTTCGAGTCGCACGGTTCGCTCGACGTGCCCGAGGAGAAGGTGGCCGAGGCGTTCGCCGAGTTCACCGCGCGGCTGACCGACAACTACCCGTTCTTCCATCCCCGGTACGCCGGACAGATGCTCAAGCCGCCGCACCCGGCGGCCGTGGTCGGCTACCTGACCGCGATGCTGATCAACCCGAACAACCACGCGCTGGACGGCGGCCCGGCCACTGCCGCGATGGAACGCGAGGTGGTGGCCCAACTGGCGACCATGTTCGGCCACGCCGAGCACCTCGGCCACCTCACCACCAGCGGTACCATCGCCAACCTGGAAGCGCTGTTCGTGGCCCGGGAGAGCCATCCCGAACTCGGCGTCGCCTACAGCAGTGAGGCGCACTACACGCACTCCCGGATGTGCGCGCTGCTCGGCATTCGCGGCCACACCGTGCCGGTGGACGGCCGCGGCCGGCTGGACCTGGACGCGCTGGAGTCGTTGCTGCGCACCGAGCGGATCGGCACGGTCGTGCTCACCGCCGGCAGCACCGCGCTCGGCGCGATCGACGCCGTCGACGAGGCGCTGGCCCTGCGCGAGCGCTACGGCGTGCGTCTCCACGTGGACGCGGCCTACGGCGGCTTCTTCACCCTGCTGGCCGGGGCCGAGGGGCCCGAGGGCCTGCCGGCTGCGCCGTGGCGGGCGATCGCCGAGTGCGACTCGGTTGTCGTCGACCCGCACAAGCACGGCCTCCAGCCCTACGGCTGCGGCGCGGTGCTCTTCCGCGACCCGGCGGTCGGCCGGTTCTACCAGCACGACTCGCCCTACACCTACTTCACCTCCGAGGAACTGCACCTCGGTGAGATCAGCCTGGAGTGCTCACGGGCCGGTGCCGCCGCGGCCGCGCTCTGGCTCACCTTCCGGTTGCTGCCGCCGACGCTCGACGGCCTCGGCCAGGTGCTCGCCGCCGGGCGGCGGGCCGCGCTGGATCTGGCCGACCGGATCGAGCATTCGGACAGCCTGTCCCTCTACCAGCGCCCGGAACTCGACATCGTCAGCTACTTTCCGACGACCGAGCCACTTGCACTGTCCACTGTGGACGCCGACAGTGCGCGGATGCTGCACCAGGGCATGACCGATCCGACCGACCCGGTCTTCCTGAGCACCCTGCACGTCGGCGCCGATGCCTTCACCGCCCGCCACCCGTCGGTACGGGCGGACGCCGAGGGCGCCCGGGTGCTGCGCAGTGTGCTGATGAAGCCGGAGTCGGAGTCCTACCTGCCGACCTTGTTCGGGCGCCTCGAACAACTGGCGAAGAGTTCGTAGTCAGACGTCGATGTTGGTCATCACGTGCTTGATCCGGGTGTAGTCCTCGAACCCGTACATCGACAGGTCCTTGCCGTGCCCGGAGTGCTTGAACCCGCCGTGCGGCATCTCGGCGACCAGCGGGATGTGCGTGTTGATCCACACGCAGCCGAAGTCCAGCTTCTTGGCCGCCCGCATGGCCCGACCGTGGTCCCGGGTCCACACACTGGAGGCCAGCCCGTAGCGGACCCCGTTGGCCAGCGCCAGCGCCTCCTGTTCGTCGGCGAAGCGCTGCACGGTGATCACCGGGCCGAAGATCTCGTTCTGCACCGCCTCGTCCCCCTGGCGCAGCCCGGAGATCACCGTGGGCTGGAAGAAGTAACCGCGGTCGAACACCCGGGAACCGCCGGCCCGCACCGACGCGTGGTCGGGCAGCCGGTCGAGGAAACCGGTCACCCTGGCCAACTGGTCGGCGTTGTTCAGTGGCCCGAACAGCACTTCCTCGTCGTCGGGCAGACCGGTACGGGTGCTCGCCGCCTGCTCGGCCAGCGCGGCCACGAACTCGTCGTGCACCGCCTCGGCCACCAGCACCCGGGTCGCCGCGGTGCAGTCCTGCCCGGCGTTGAAGTAGCCGGCCATCGCGATGCCTTCGGCCGCCGCCGCCAGGTCCGCGTCCTCGAACACGATCACCGGCGCCTTGCCGCCCAGTTCCAGGTGGGTGCGCTTGAGGTCAGCGGCCGCCGCGGTGGCCACCTCCATGCCGGCCCGCACGCTGCCGGTGATCGACACCATGTCCGGCCGCGGGTGTGCCACCAGCGCCTTACCGGTGTCCCGGTCGCCGCACAGCACATTGAACACGCCCGGCGGGAAGAACTCGGCGGCGATCTGACCGAGCAGCGTGCTGCTGGCCGGCGTCGTGTCCGAGGGCTTGAGCACCACCGTGTTGCCGGCCGCGAGCGCCGGGGCGACCTTCCAGATCGCCATCATCAGCGGGTAGTTCCACGGCGTGACCTGCGCGCAGACCCCGACCGGCTCACGCCGCACGAACGAGGTGTGGCCGGCCATGTACTCACCGGCCGACCGCCCGTCCAACACCCGGGCCGCCCCGGCGAAGAACCGGATCTGGTCCACCGCGGGTGGCAGTTCCTCGGTCGCGGTCAGGCCCAGCGGCTTGCCGGTGTCGGCCGACTCCACCGCGACCACCTCCTGGGCCCGCGACTCCAGCGCGTCGGCCAGCCGCAGCAGCGCGAGCTGGCGTTCGCCGGGCGTGGTGTCCCGCCAGGTCTCGAACGCCCGGTCGGCCGCGGCCATCGCGGCGTCCACATCGGCCGGGCCGGACAGTGGCGAGGTCGCGTAGACCTCCCCGGTGACCGGGTTGACGACGTCCAGGGTGCGACCGTCGGCCGCGTCGCTGGCCTCGCCGTCGACGAGGTTCCGGAAGGCGATCTTGTCGGTCATGAGCGCTCCTTGCGGCACGGTGGTCGAGCCTGGTTCGTGCGCGGAAAAAGTAGCACGAGCCAGCTTTCTCAGACCATATCGAGCTTGCGGACTCGATGGAACCACGATTTCCGTCGTGATCCATCGGCGGTGACTCGCCATTGACCCGGCTGCGCCACGGTCGCCCGCGGCCGCGCGGGATGATGCGCCGGTGCGAAGAAACAACGCAGCGCCGGAACCTGCCGCGCTCGTGCTCGACGACGTGTCCAAGAAGATCATCGAACAGTTGCAGCAGGACGGTCGGCGGGCCTACGGGACGATCGGCAAGGCCGTCGGGCTGTCCGAGGCCGCGGTGCGCCAGCGGGTGCAGCGGCTGACCCAGAGCGGCATCATGCAGATCGTCGCGGTGACCGACCCGATGCAGGTCGGGCTGTTCCGCCAGGCGATGATCACCATCAAGGTGGACGGTCCGCTGGAACCGGTGGCCGAGGCGCTCGCCGAGATGGACGAGATCACCTACGTGATCATCTGCGCCGGCCGCTACGACCTGCTCTGCGAGGCGGTCTGCGAGGACGACGGGCATCTGCTGGACCTGCTGTCCAACCGGGTGCGCGCGATCCAGGGCGTGCGCGACATCGAGACGTTGATCTACCTGCGCCTGCAGAAGCAGTCCTACCAGTGGGGCACCCGCTGACCGGTGCTCAGCGGCCCTTGTCCAGCCGCCCGCGCAGCGTCCGCACCTCGTCGGTCAGCAGCCGGACCTGCTCCTCCAGGTAGTCCACCCGGGCCCCCAGTTCGCTGCGGCTGACGAACCCGCCGGACAGTGTCATCCGCGCGGAGCTGTGGCCGGTCGGCGGCGGCTCGTCCCAGTTGGTGCTCAACTCGGTGACCCGCTTGCGGAGTTCGGCGATGTCGACGTTCAGTTCGACCAGCACGCGCACGCTCACGCTGTCGGGCAGCGAGAGCATGCCCAGCAACAGGTGGCCGGGCGCGATGTAACCGCAGCGCAGCCGGGTGGCTTCGCGAAGGGACTGCTCCAGCACCTTCTTCGCCCTGAGGGTGAACGGGATGTGCCCGTAGGGCGCACTCGACCCGGCCGGCACGATCCGGCCGACCTGCGCCCGTACCTCGTCCAACCTGATCGCTGGCAGCGCTTCGGTGAGCACCGGGTCGCCGCTCTCGTCCCGATTGTGGAACAGGGCGAGCAGCAGATGCTCGGTGCCGATCCAGTCGTGGTTCTGGCCCCGTGATTCTTCCTGGGCGAGTACCACGATGCGCCGAGCCGAATCCGTGAATCGCTCGAACACGCCTTCAGCCTGCCACAGAACACAGGGCCGGCGATCCATTCCTGGTGATTCACTCGTTCGCCCGGGCGGACCGGCGAAAACCTCGCCACGGCATGGTGAACAGCCGGCAACACAGGCAAAGTCGGGTGCGTTCGCCCGGTCCGTTCGCACGTGCGGATCGGCTCCGCGGTGATCCGGAAGACCTTGACGCGCGCTCTGTCACCGTCCTAACCTCGGTCGAGATTTAGTGACAGCGTTCGGGATTTCGAACAAATGCTGGAGTAACTCATTGCTGGAGTGCTGATGCCCGAATCAACCGGCGCGACCACCCGGATCACGATCAGTCCGAACCGCCCGATCGGCCAGCTCGATCCCAATGTCTTCGGTGGCTTCATCGAGCACCTCGGCCGTTGCGTCTACGGCGGGATCTACGACGAGGGCTCACCGCTGGCCGACGGGCACGGTTTCCGGCAGGACGTGCTGGAGCTGCTGCGTGAACTGCGGGTCGGCGTGCTGCGCTGGCCGGGCGGCAACTTCGTCAGCAACTACCACTGGGTGGACGGCATCGGCCCGCAGGACGAACGGCCGACCCGGCCGGAACTCGCCTGGGGCGGAGTGGAGAGCAACCGGTTCGGCACCGACGAATACCTGCGCTACTGCGCCGAACTGGGCACCGAGCCCTACATCTGTCTGAACATGGGTACCGGCTCGCTCGCCGACGCGCTGGCCTGGGTGGAGTACTGCAACTCCTCGGCCGACACGTCCTGGGCCCGGCGCCGCCGTGCCAACGGCCGCGACGAACCCTACGGCGTGCGGTACTGGGCGCTGGGCAACGAGATGTACGGCGACTGGCAGATCGGCGCGCTGTCGGCCGAGGAGTACGTCGCCGAGGCGACCCGGTGGGCCCGCGCGATCCGGGTGATCGACCCGCGGGCCAAGCTGGTCGCCTGCGGCAACCACGGCTGGGACGACTGGGACCGGGTGGTGATCGACGGACTGGCCGGGCTGGTCGACCTCTACTCGGTGCACATCTACACCGGTTCGACCGACTACTGGACCAACGTGTTGCAGCCGCACCAGGCCGAGCGGGCGATCTCGACGGCCAGCACGCTGATTCGCCGAACGGCCTACCTGCACCAGATCGCCGAGCCACCGCGACTGGCCTACGACGAGTGGAACGTCTGGTACCGCGAGCCCGGCGGCGCCCTTGAGGAGCGCTACGACTTCGCCGACGCGCTCGCCGTGGCGACCTACCTGAACATCTTCGTGCGCAACTGCGACTGGGTCCGGATGGCCAACCTCGCGCAGCTGGTCAACGCCATCGCGCCGATCGTCACCAGTGCGGAAACCGCTGCGGTGCAACCGATCTACTACCCGATCCTGCTGCACGCGCAGGCCGCGCTCGGGGTCGCGGTCGACACCTACGTTGCCGGTCCGACGGTCGGGGCGGACATGCTCACCGGTACCAGCCGCTGGGACCACCGGATCGCCGACCTGGCCCCGTTCACCCTGGTCGACGCGTCGGCCACGGTCGGCGCGCGGCGGGACAAGGTCGCGGTGACCATGGTCAACCGCTCCGACGAGACCCAGCGGGTGGAACTTGACCTGCCCGGCGCCGGCTTCGGCGGCCCGGCGCGGGTGCGCACGCTCACCCAGGAACGTTCACCGGCCGGCCGGGTTCTGCCGGACGTGGAAACCGCGGTGCTGGACGAGGTGACCGAGAAACCGTACGGGTCGAGCCTGGTGCTCGACCTGCCGGCCCGCTCGTTCACCGTGCTCGAAGCGCCTCTCGTTACTAGCTGAGACACCGGAAAAGCAAGGCGAACAAAGGAGTTGGCCACAATGCGTTTTCCCAACAAGATCTCGTTATTCGCCGGTGCCCTCGCCGTGTCGCTGCTCGCGGCCGGCTGCTCCGGCGGCGGTTCGACCGCGGCCCCACCGCCCAGCGGCAGTCCCTCGGTCTCGGGCACCGCGGCCTGCAGGTCCGGCGCCACCCCGGTCACCTTCTGGGCGTGGGTTCCCGGCATCGTGCGGGCGGTCCAGGCGTTCAACGCCAGCCATCCGAGCATCTGTGTCAGCCTGTCCAATGTGGGCGCCGGCAGCCCGGAGTACACCAAGCTGACCGACTCGCTCAAGGCCGGTAGCGGCGCGCCGGACGTGGCCGAGGTCGAGTTCGACGAACTGCCCTCGTTCGAGATCACCCACAACGTGGTGGACCTGAGCAAGTTCGGCGCCGCCAACGTCAAGAACCAGTTCGTGCCGTGGGCCTGGCAGGAGGTCAGCCAGGGCTCGACCGTCTACGCGATGCCCGGCGACGCCGGCCCGATGGGCCTGTACTACAACTCGACCCTGCTGGCGAAGTACGGCATCACCCCGCCGACCACCTGGGCCGAGTTCGCCCAGGACGCCCAGCGGTTGCACTCGGCCGACCCGCAGGCGTACCTGACCAACTTCGCCGCGGCCGACCTGCAGTGGGTGCTCAGTCTGATGGCGCAGGACAATGCCTACCCGTTCAAGTACAGCGGCGGCAGCAACGTCACCATCAACTTCACCGGCCCCAAGCAGACCGCCTTCGCCAACTACTGGCAGGCCCTGTTGTCCGCGCACGAGGTGAACGCGACCACCGACGTGGACGCGACCTCCTTCGCCGACATGGACAAGGGCATCGACGCCACCTGGCTGTCCTCGGCCTGGGGCCCGTCCTACTTCGCCACCGACGCCAAGCAGTCGATCGGCGCGTGGCGGGCGGCGCCGCTGCCGCAGTGGACCGCGGGCGCCAACGTCGCCGCCAACTGGGGCGGGTCGACCTACCCGGTGTTCAGCCAGAGCCAGCACCAGGCCGCGGCGGCCACCTTCAGCGAGTGGCTGAACTCCTCCGACGCCGCCTGGGCGATCACCAAGACCGCGCCGTCCTCGCTCTTCCCGACCTACAAGCCGCTGCTGGCCGACCCGACGTTCACCGGCATCACCGTGCCGCTGTCCGGGACGAGCACGCCCAACGCGGTGTTCTCCCAGGCCGCGTCGAACGCGGGCGCGGTGCAGTGGCCGCCGTTCATGACCGAGGCGCTGACCGTGTCGGCGACCGCTTTCGCCGGCGTGCTCAACGGCACCCAGACGGTCAACGCCGCGTTCTCGTCCTTCCAGAACACGCTGGTCAAGTACGCCCAGCAGCAGGGCTTCACGGTGAGCACGTCATGACCATCGCGGTACCGAGGGCGGCGCGGGAAGATCTCGGGCCGCGCCGGCCCGCCGGGCGGTCCAGCTGGGCCGCCCGGCGCGACCGGCGCGGCCTGTGGTTCATCGCGCCGTTCCTCGTCGCGTTCGTGCTGTTCATGATCACGCCGTTGGGCTACGCCGTGTACAGCAGCCTCTACACGACCAAGCTCATCGGCGGCACGAGCTTCTCCGGCCTGGCCAACTACCGGGAGACGTTGGAGTCCGGGCAGTTCTGGTCCGGCGTGATCCGTACGGTGATCTACGCGGCCATCCAGATCCCGGTGATGCTGGCCATCTCGTTCTTCTTCGCCACCATCTTCGACCTGGGTCTGGTGAAGTTCGGCCGGGTGTTCCGCACCCTGTTCTTCGTGCCGTTCGCGGTGCCCGGCGTGGTGGCCGCGCTGATGTGGTCGTTCATCCTGGAACCGCAGTTCGGCCCGATCACTCGGGTGTTCGGCGTGCTGGGCGTGCACAACGTCGACTTCTTCTCGCCGAGCCTGGTGCTGCCCACGATCATCCTGATCGTGATCTGGGAGTGGACCGGCTACAACATGGTCATCCTGTACACCGCGCTCAAACAGGTGCCCCGGGAGACGGTCGAGGCGGCGCTGATGGAGGGCGCCTCGGTGTGGACGGTCATCCTGCGCATCAAGCTGCCGATGGTGCGCCCGGCGATCGTGATGATCGTGCTGGTGAACACGATCGGCGCGCTCCAGCTGTTCACCGAGCCGTTCATCCTGGGCACCTTCCAGAACCAGGCCATCTCCAGCAACTACACACCCACTCTCTACATCTACAACACCGCGATCGGCGGCCAGCAGTACAACCTGGCCGCGGCCGCGGCGGTCGTGCTCGGCCTGCTGATCGGTCTCATCTCGATCGGTTCACTGCTGTTCCGGCGGAGGCGGGGTGAGCTCGGATGAAACCGGCCGACGACCTCATCCCGGTCAAGCTCTACGGTCTGCGCAGGGGCACCGTCGGGTTTCTGACAGTCCTTTGTGGACTGTTCGCGGTGTTCACGTTGATCCCGATCGTGTGGCTGCTGATCAACGCCACCAAGAACCAGGCGAGCATCTTCGAGTCGTTCGGGTTCTGGTTCAGCAAACCGTTCCAGTTCTTCCACAACCTCTACGAGCTGTCCCAGAACGTCGACGGTGAGGGCACCTACCTGCGCTGGATGGCCAACACGGCGCTCTACGCGGGGCTCGGCGGCCTCGGCTCGACCGCGCTGTCCGCCCTGGCCGGCTACGGTTTCGCCCGCTTTGCCTTCCGGGGCAACAAAGTGCTGTTCTACGTGGTGATCTGCGCGCTGCTGGTGCCGATCACCGCGATCTCGCTGCCGCTGTATCTCGTCTACGCCAAGGCCGGCCTGATCAACTCGATCTGGGGCCTGATCCTGCCCAGTCTGGTGTCGCCGATCAGCGTCTACCTGATGCGGGTCTACGTGGCCGGCGCGGTGCCCACCGAGTTGATCGACGCGGCCAGAATGGACGGAGCCGGCGACATCCGGATCTTCCTGCGGCTGGTGCTGCCGCTGATGGTGCCCGGCCTGCTCACCGTGTTCCTGCTCAGTGTCGTCGCGGTGTGGAACAACTACTTCCTGCCGCTGATGATCTTCAGTCAGACCAACCTCTATCCGCTGACCGTCGGGATGGGCCTGTGGGCTCAGCGTGCGCAGAACAGCGGTGGTACCGAACTCGCCCCGCTCGTGGTCATCGGGGGTTTGATTACCATCGTCCCGATGGTGGTCTTGTTCCTGGTGGTGCAGCGTTACTGGCGGGGCGGACTGCTGCTCGGCAGCATCGCCAACTGATCGATCAACGGGAGAGAAACAGTATGGAGTCGACCCGCGAGTTCTTGCGCTCGTTGGACTTGCCGGATCGTGACCGCACCGATCTGCCGACCAGCGCCAAACGGTTCCCCGACGGTGCGCAGTACCGGGTCGAGATCCCCAGCGTGGAGGGCCCGGAGGCACTCGCCGCCGTGTTCGCCGAGGCGGACGCCAGGGGAGTCGTGGTGCACCGGGTCTCACAGGGCAGCGGTGGCCTGTTGCTGACCGATCGGGAGTTGGCCGAGATGGCCGTGGTCGCGGCCGATCGGGCGGTCGAGGTGAGCCTGTTCGCCCGACCGCTGGCCGGTTGGGACATCGGCGCGGCCACCCTGTCCACCGGCCTGGGCGCGCTGGCCGTGCAGGCACGCGGTGTCGAACAGTTGGTGCACGTGCTGGAGGACATCAAGCGGTCCGCCGAGGCGGGTATCCGCAGTGTGCTGGTGACCGACATCGGCGTGCTGGACGTGGCCTCCCGGCTGCGGGCGGCCGGCGGTCTGCCCAGCGGCTTCCAGTTCAAGGTGAGCGTGCAGATGGGCCTGGCCAACCCGGCGTCCATCCGGATCGCGGCCACCCTCGGCGCCGACACCTACAACGTGCCCACCGACCTGACCCTGGCCCAGTTGGCCGCGATCCGGTCCGCGGTGGACATTCCGATCGACCTCTACGTCGAGGCGCCCGACGACCTCGGCGGGTTCGTCCGCCACTTCGAGATCGCCGAGCTGGTCCGGGTGGCCGCGCCGATCTACCTGAAGTTCGGCCTGCGCAACGCGCCCAACATCTATCCCAGCGGGTCCCATCTCACCCCGATGGCCGTCAGCCTGTCCAGGGAGCGGGTCCGCCGCGCCGAGATCGGCCTGGACCTGTTGCACCGCTACTACCCCGACGCGGTCGCCTCGAAGCTCGGCGCGACCGGTCTCGCGCTGCCCGAGCCGGTCCAGAACTAGAATCAGATTCTGTAGGCTTCCGTGAGAGGCGAGGATGCCGCCGGTCGGGCTCGCGGGTCGGCGGCATCGGCGATCGTCCGCACCGCGATGCCGCGGTGCGGATCACGGTGAGGAGGCGCGATGTCGGAACTGAAGGTGGACGCCGATCCGGCCGAACTGGGCTTCGACCCGGACCGGCTGGCCCGGATCGACAAGCATTTCGCCCGATATGTCGACGACGGCCTGCTGGCCGGCTGGGCCACGGTGGTCACCAGGGACGGCCGGATCGCGCACGCCAGCACGCACGGCCTGCGGGACCGGGAGGCCGACCTCCCGGTCGACTGGGAAACCCGCTGGCGGATCTTCTCGATGACCAAGCCGATCACCTCGGTGGCGGCGATGATGCTGGTCGAGGAGGGTGTGCTCACCCTGAACGATCCGATCAGCAAGTTCCTGCCCGAGTTCGCCGGCCCCCGGGTCTACGTGCGCGGCTCGGCGCTCAACGCGCAGACCGTGGCGGCCACCGAGCCGATCCGGGTCTGGCACCTGCTCACCCACACCTCCGGCCTGACCTACGGCTTCCACCACGTGCACCCGGTGGACGCGATGTACCGCGCGGCCGGCTACGAGTGGGGCACGCCCCCGGGCAACGACCTCGCCGCGAACAGCGAGTTCTTCGCCTCCGTCCCGCTGCTGTTCCAGCCGGGCACCGAGTGGAACTACGGCGTGAGCACCGACGTGCTCGGCCGGCTGGTCGAGGTGGCCTCCGGCCAGCCGCTCGACGAGTTCTTCCGGACCCGGATCTTCGCTCCGCTGGGCATGACCGAGACCGCGTTCTGGCTGGAAGGGGCGGAACTCGACCAGCTTGCCGCGCTCTACATCCCGCACCCGAAGACCAGGAAGGCGGTCCGCAACGACGCCTTCGGCAGCCTCGGCAAGTCCCGGCCGGACGGCTTCTCCGGTGGCGGCGGCCTGATCTCGACGGCGGCGGACTACCACCGGTTCACCCAGTTCATCCTGCGCGGCGGCGAACTGGACGGCGTGCGGCTGCTGAGCCCGCGGACGGTGGCCCAGATGGGCAGCAACCACCTGCCCGGCGGTGCCGATCTTGAGCAGATCGGCCGTCCACTGTTCACCGAGACCCGCTACGACGGCGTCGGTTTCGGCCTCGGCTTCTCGGTGCTGGTCAATCCGGTCAAGGCCAAGACCCTGGCCAGCCTCGGCGAGATCGGCTGGGGCGGGGCGGCGAGCACCGGCTTCTGGGTCGATCCGCAGCAGCGGATCACGGCGCTGTTCTTCACCCAGCTGCTGCCCTCCAGCACGCACCCGGTGCGACCGGAGTTCACCCAGCTGGTCTACCAGTCGCTGCTGGGTTAGTCCCCACGTCCGCGTGCGGACACGTTCGGGCTGCTGTCCGCCGTGATGGCGAGCAGGTCTGCCGCGCTGGCGGACAGCACCTCGGCGAAGTCGGCTTCCTCGTCGGCCCCGCACCGTTGGGCGGTCAGCCGGAGCACGGCCATACCGACCTCGGTGGCCAGCCGCGCCAACTGCGGGTCGCAGCCACGGCGCACCAGGGCGGCGGTGAGGGCCTCGGCGAGCGACACCAGCTTGATCAGCTCACGTTCCTGTAGCGGCGGATTGGCCGCGATGACCGCCGAGCGCTCCCGCAGGAACTCACGTGGTCGGAACACCACGGGCGCGGTGGCGAACGCGGCCAGCAGCGTGGCCAGCGCGCCGGTGTCCGCCGGAGCGGCGTCGATCACCGAGACGAGCTGTTGCTCCAACTCCGCGCCGCCGCCGAAGAGCACCTCACGCTTGTCGGTGAACCACCGGTAGAACGACCGCTCGGTGAGGTTCGCGCGCCGCGCGATCTGCGCGATCGTCGTGCGGTCGTAACCCTGCTCGGTGAACAGGTCCAGCGCCGCTCGTTCGAGCCGGCCGCGAGTGTTGCCTTCCCACCGTGCCATCCGGTGAGCATAGCGACAGCAGATGCTGTCGTCACTCTGCTACCGTAGTGACGACAGCATCTGCTGTCATCGGCCACCTGGAGAACGTGATGCGCACCCTTCGTTTCCACGAGTACGGCGAACCGCTGGACGTCCTGCGACTCGACGACGTCGAACCGCCCACTCCCGGACCGGGCCAGGTCCGGGTCGCGGTCCAGGCGTGCGGGCTGACCCCGGCGGACTGGGCGCTGTGCGGCGGACTCTTCGCCGGCGACCTGCCGCGCGGTATCGGGCTTGAGGTGGCCGGCACGGTCGACGCGATCGGTGCCGAGGTGACCGGCGTCCAACTCGGTGATCCGGTGTTGGGTCCGGTGCCCTTCCGCGGACCGACCGCGGGCGCGTCCGAGCAGGCCCTCCTGGACCTCTGGTTCCCACTGCCGGCGGGGCTCGACCCGGTTGTTGCCGCAGCACTGCCGATGGCGGTCGAGACCGCCTACCGAAGCCTGCACGACCTCGGCATCCGTGCCGGCAGCACCGTGCTGGTGCACGGCGCCGGTTCCACCGTCGGGTACGCCGCCGTGCAGATCGCGCTCCAGCGCGGGGCACGGGTCATCGCCACTGCTGGCGAGACGTACGCCGACGCCCTGCGCGCTCTCGGCGCCGAGGTCACCGGCTACGGCGACGGCCTGGCCGAGCGGGTGCGGGCACTTGCCGGCGGACCGGTCGACCTCGCGTTCGACGCGGCGCCGGTCAGCAGTGCGTTGCCGGAGGTCGTGCGCACCGTCGCGGCCCCGGACCACGCGCTGAGCGTCCACTTCATCGAGGGCCGGAAATTCGGTCTGCGCATGGGCAGCGCCACCCTGCGCAACGACGTGCTCGGCGAATACGCGCAACTGGCGGCCGAGGGCCGTTTCTCGGTACCGGTGGCCGGCACCTTCCCGCTGGAGGACTGGCGAACCGCCGCAAAACTGAGCCAATCCGGCCACGCCCACGGCAAATTGGTCCTGGCCCTGTAGGGCCTGTCGCGCCAGCGACGCTCCAGGGCCAGGAGCGAAGCGACCTCTCGTAACTAGACCAAGAACGAAGCGGCCTCCGCGATCAACGTTTCCCAGCCGGGCGCTTCCGAGGCGCCCGGCTGGCCTTGGCCGCCGCCTTGGTCGCGGTCTCCTTGGCCGCGCCTGCCTTCCCGGCAGCCGCACGAGCCTTGGCCACCGCCGCCCGACCAACCTCAGCCTTGGCCGTCGAGTCGGGATCGTGCTCCAGACTGGCCTGCAACGCGGCCAGCAACGTCGACACTCCGGCGTTCTGGCTGCGCTCGGTCGGCGTGACCACCGCGTGACCCTCCGCCTTCGCCGCGATCACCGCGTCCAGCGCCTCCTGGTAGCGGTCGGAGTACTGCGCCGGCGCGAAGTCCTCGGACAGCTCGGTGATCAGCTTCGTGGCCGCCCGCAGGTCGCGCAGTCGGACGTCGGATTCCTCGCGCAGGAACGGGAAGTCCGGCTCACGCACCTCGTCGGGCCAGAGCATCGTGCCCAACACGATGACCCGGTCGCGCACGCGCAGCACGCCCATCGTCTCCCGCTGGCGCAGCGCCACCTGCACGACCGCGACCTGCCCCGACTCGCGCAGCGCCTCGGCGAGCAGCACGTAGGGCTTCACCCCGGCGGGTTCGGGCTCCAGGTAGTAGTTCTTGCCGAAGTAGATGGGATCGATCTGCTCCAACGGCGCGAACGAGTGCACGTCGATGCCGTGGGTGGTCGGCAGTGGCAGGCCGGCCAGGTCCTCGTCGGTGAGGATCACCACCTCGCCGCCGGGCAGCGTCGCGCCCTTGGCCACCTCGGCGAACGGCACCTCCGCGCCGTCCACCTCGCAGAACCGCCGCATCCGAATGCGGCCGCCGTCGGCCCCGTGTAACTGGTTCAGGCCGCTGCTGTGTTCCTCGGTGGCGCTGTACGCCTTCACCGGGATCGCGACGGCGCCGAATCCGATTGTGCCCTTCCAGAAGCTGCGCATGGCTTCCCCCTCCGCACCGCTGGTTCTCGGGCTGGGAAGTTGCCCATCACTTCACATTAGTGGCCCCCACTGACAAGAGCACTGTGACAAACGGGTGGCGCCCGCCGGACCGGCGCATCAGGGCGTTTCGAGGCGGGTGAAACGTACGAAGTCGTGCCACCGGTTGCCGGCGGTGTCCAGAAACGCGAACCCTTCGGGTTCGACCAGAGTGCGGAGTTGGGCGACGCTGAACCGGTCGGGGTCGAAGACGCCCTCGTAGAAGGCGAGCACCCCGCCTGGTTTGAGCACGTCGGCGAGCGCGCGGACGCAGGCGGTCTTGTCCGGCACCTCACCGATCACGGCGGCCAGGAACGCCACATCGAACGTCCGGTCGGCGAACGGTAACGCCGCACTGGCTTCACCGCTGCGGAAGTCGACATTGTGGCAACCGGCGCGGTCGAGTTTGCGTCGTGCCTTGTCGAGCATCTGGGGCTGAAGGTCGAACAGTTCCAACCGGCCGTCGGTGAGTTCGCGGGCGATCGCGACGCTGTAGAACCCAGGGCCAGGACCCAGTTCCAGGACCTGTTCGTGGCCGGTCAGCTTGAGCTGGTCGATCACGGTTTTCGGGTCGGTCAGGAATCGGCGGATTGGATTGTCGAGCAGGAACGCGGCTTGGTGCGGGAACGGAAAGTCCCCGATTCGCCGAGTTTGTTTGATCAGCGTGTCCAGCCAGGTTGTGGGCATACTCGTCTCCTCCAGGTGGTTCTATTGCCGGTCGGTCGCCGCGATCCGCAGGCGCACGCCGTCGAGAAAAAGCTCAAGGCCGTATGCGAAGCGTTCCTCGGGGTCGGCTTTGATCGCGGCGTCCAGTGCCCGATGTGGTTCGGTGTCGGGCAATCCCGCCCCGCGCTGCTCCCAGTCACCGGCCGCCCGCTGCGCCTGCTCCTCGATCGTGTGGCCGAGCACGTAGTACAGGGCCGCGAAGATCACCCAGCCGGCTCGGTCGAGCGGGAAGCCCGCGTCGGTGAGGATTCGCGCGGCCTGCTCGCTGCCGCGCACGGTGTTCGGCTCCGCCACGTGCGTACCGGCGACCACCCGGGCGCCGTCGCGGTGGGCGAGCAATGCACGGCGCATGCGGTGGCCCAACTCGCTCAGTTGCGCGTCCCAGCGGCCGGCGGCGAGCGGGGTTTCGGTGGCCTGACCGACGATCCGGTCGGCCATCGCGCCGAGCAGCGCGTCCTTGTCCTTGAAGTGCCAGTAGATGGCGCCGGCCCGCACGCCGAGGCGCGCGCCCAGTTTGCGCATGGTCAGCCCGTCGAGGCCGTCGCTGTCGAGCAGGGCCAGCGCCCCGGTCACGACGTCCGCCCGCTTCAACTGCATGGCCGAAGTCTGGCAGCAAAACTGAACACCGTTCAATACTGAACGATGTTCAAGTGAGCGGGGTCACATGAGGGTGGGTCAGTGGTGGAACAGCCGAAGACCCGTCCGAGTCAACGTGATCCCGTGCTCCCAGCACGCGTCCTCGACCTCCCCCGACCGCACCGATCCACCGGGCTCGGCGATGTACTCGATGCCATGCCGGGCGGCGTGGTCGACGTTGTCCCGACACGGCAGCGCCCCGTCGGACACGAAGGCCACCCCAGCCAGCCGCCCGCCCCACTCCCGGCGCTGCCCGGCGGTCAGTGGCGCGGCCGGGGCGGCCAGGACCTCGGCCAGTCGTACGGCCTCATCGACGGTCAGATCGCCCTCACCCACGCCGACCTGCACCTCGGAACCAGCTGCCATGGCAAAGGGCGCAAAGACCGCATTACACCCCTGGCTCCAACCACCGTTGAGATCCTGCGGGCTTGGACCGCCGAAGAACCCGGCACCACTGCCGACCCGCTGTTCCCAACCCGCCGTCGCCCACCGATGAGCCGCGACGCCCTGGCCAGTCGCGTCACCATTCACGCTGGGCACGCTACGAAACAATGCCCCAACTTGGCCGCCAAGAAGGTCACCCCGCACGTCCTTCGGCACACTGCCGCGATGCGCCTGCTGCACGCCGGAGTCGACATCACCGTCATCGCGCTGTGGCTCGGGCACGAGACCACCGCGACCACGAATATCCACCTTCACGCCGACATGGCCCTCAAACAGAAAGCCCTCGACAGAACCACTCCGATCGGTACCACCCTGGGCCGCTACCAGCCGCCCGATACACTCCTCGCCTTCCGCCAAAACCTGTGACCGGCCCCAGAACTGCCGTTGTCAACCGCGCCAGGGAAAGCGAACAACCACTCGCACGAGTTGTTCACCTCAGTCCAGGATCACACCTCTAATCGCAGACTTGAGTCGAAGAGCGTCCATGACAAACGACACCTTGGTTCCTGTCGTCCGCGACACCTACACCCTAATAATATCGTCAAAGGAACAATGCCGCACTGGCTGACGCTGCCGAGTGGATCACCGCTTCAGTGTGATCCGTAGCTTCTGATATGCGGCCGAATAGTCCTTCCAGGCTTCAGGAATATCGTACTGGATCGCCGCCGCATATGCATCGCGGACGATTTCCGCTGGGGGCCTTGACGTCTCAATTGATGCATAGTGGCAGTCAAATGGAGAGTCACCTGTCCCTACAAGAAACTCGAACCAGTCGATAAACGCGGTATACCACGTGACTCGCGCGTCGGCCGGACTTGCCTGATGAAGGTATCCGAAGATCGCTTTCTCGTATTCAATCAACGCGACGAGTTCCCGCTGCTTGAGATGCCCACCCTTCTTCACGTCTGCCAAAGCGATGGCAAATGCCTCTCGATCCTTTCTGTTTATGAGCATTACCAGCCGTCTTTTCTTGAGCAGCTCAATAGTCCGGATTAAGTTGTCCTTCGAGTTCAGTCGACTGAGGAGCTCGGAAAAACTCTCCATGTAGTCGGTGTTGATAGCCGTCATGGCTTCGTGAGCCGGTGCGATCTCGCTGTCGAAGAACTGTCCGCGCAGTTCTCGTCGCTTATCCATCGGCTCCTGCACAATTGCCATCATCTCGCGGATAACGCGAGGGATTTGGCTCAGGAAGTCTAGGCTAACGTTCATTTTGCGACCTTCGGTCTGTTGACGGGCACGCTGTCGTAGCAGCCCTAACACTAGACCACGTTGGCCACCCGGAGGGAGTCTTCGGCGGCTCAACATGCCGCATGGAAGCCCCTCCGCGGTGTTCGGCGCGCTGACTGCGTTGTGTCATCGGCGGACGTCCCATTTGCCGAGCTGATGGCTTCTTGGAAATGCGCGACACGTGTCAAGGGAATTCCCCCACCTGCGATCGCGCGTACGCGTGGTCAACGCTTGCGATCATGAGTCCGCATCGGCCGCTGATGTCACGACGCTATCGGATTACATGACGGCGCCGACCACCAGCGTTATTCGACGTGAAGAGTCCTGTCTCTGCCGATGGCAAATTACTCCACCGGCACCCCTGCTCCATGACTATTGTATCGCGTGACTAACGCACACGAATGCCTGTCCACCGCACGTCGACATAATCATGACTCCGACATAAGGCGCCTGATGACGAGATCGTCATCAGGCACCGCAGTAGCGATCACTGACGGAGGCGCCCAGGCGGTCGACGCGCACATCCGGCTCGGCCGTTCCCCGGTGGTGACCCACCCGCGCCAGTCGCGACCAGCGCCGAGTTTACCGAAGCTCGTCGTTCTCCCGGACGAGATCGAGCACCGGCCCGCTGGCGGCCAGCGCACCGGCCGCGTGTCCGGTCGCCGTCGCCGCCGCGTGCAGGACCTCGGCCAACGCGGTGAGCTGCGCGGACTCCGGCGCGTCGATGCTGGTGCGCAGCAGGTGGTCGGCCAACTGGTCCAGGGTCGCGGACACGTGCTGTTGCCCGGCCACCAGCCGGTCGATCAGTTCGTCCAGTTCGGCCACCGAGCCGACGCACTCGGCCACCTGCGTGGGCCCGGTGCTCGCGGCGAGTTCGGCGGCACACGCGGCCAGGTGCGCCGCGGCGACGGTGCCCGGCAGCACCGGCAGGTTCTCCCGACCCGGTGGGATCAGTTCACGGCCCGACACTCAGCACCCCGTTTCCTCAGCGGCAGCGCCCGACCGCGACATACTGCCACCGTCCCCGCCGGACCCGGACCGCGACTCACCGTTGTGCGCGGCGGATTTCCGGACCGGTTTCTGTTGTCGGGTCAGGACTCCCGCTGGGCGGAAGGTCCGCCGGTGACCACGTCGTCGGTGCCGTGCGTCTCCCGGCGCACCGACCGGGCCAGGTGCTGCGCGCTGGGTGCGCCGAGCACGCGCGAGATGCCCCGGGCGGCTGCCCGCACCACCGGCACCAGCGTGTGCGGGTCGCTGCCCTTGGCCGGCACGACCACCGAGAGCGCGGCCAGCACGGTGTCGTTGGGGCCGTGCACCGGCGCGGCCACCGACAGCGCGACCAGCTCGATCTGCCCGTCGCTGATCACGTAGCCGTCCCGCCGCACATCGGCGAGCATCCGCCGCAGCTCGGCCGCCGAGGAGATCGTCCGGGCGGTGTAGCGCCGCAGCGGTTGGGCCAGCACCGCCTCCTGCACCGCCTGGTCGGCGTGCGCGAGCAGGACGAGGCCGACTCCGGTGGCGTGCAACGGAAGCCGGCCACCCACCCGGGACACCACGTGCACCGCATCCCGGCTGGAGATCCGCTCAAGGTAGACGACCTCGTGGCCGTCCAGCACGGCGAGCTGGGCGTGCTGGTGGGTGGCCTCGTAGACGTCCTCCAGGAACGGCAGCGCGCTCTGGCGCAGTCCGACGCTGCGCGGGGCGAGCGAGGCGACCTCCCACAGCCGCAGCCCGATCCGGTAACGCCCGTCCAGGTCGCGTTCGAGCGCGCCCCAGCCGGCCAGTTCGCCGACCAGCCGGTGGGCGGTGGTCAGCGGCAGGCCGGTGTGCCGGCTGATCTCGGACAGGCTGCGCAGCGGATGCTCGGCGGAGAACGACTCGAACACGCTCAGCACGCGCGCGGCCACGCTGCTGGGTGGCTCCGGTCGGGTCGGCACAGTCCGACTATGCCAGCGCCGACGGCGGCCGTCTTCCGCCAGCCGGAAGTACCGCTGGTCAATCCGGCGGCCGGCCGGTCATCCTGGTGGTCATGCGAACCCAGGTTGGAATAGTCGGCGCCGGGCCGGCCGGGCTGCTGTTGTCCCATCTGCTGCACCTGCGCGGCATCGACTCGGTCGTGCTGGAGACGCGCAGCCGGGACTACCTGGAGCACCGGGTGCGGGCCGGGGTGCTGGAGCATCCGACCACCGAACTGCTGCGCGAGGTCGGCCTGGGGCAGCGGCTGGACCGCGAGGGGCTGGTGCACGCCGGCATCTCGCTGCGGTTCGACAACGCCGACCACCGGATCGCGTTCGACGAGCTGGTCGGGAAGACGATCACCGTCTACGGCCAGCAGGAGGTGGTCAAGGACCTGATCGCGGCCCGGGTCGCCACCGGCGGCCAACTGGAGTTCGAGGTCGCCGACGTGGCCGTGCACGACCTGATCGCGGACCAGCCGCGGATCACCTACACCGACGCGGCCGGCACGGCCCGGGAGCTGCGCTGCGACGTGATCGCCGGCTGCGACGGTTTCCACGGCATCACCCGCCCGTCGATCCCGGCCGGCGTGCTCACCGAGTACCACTACGAGTACCCGTTCGGCTGGCTGGGCATCCTGGCCAAAGCCGCGCCGGTCCACGAGGAACTCGTGTACTCCCACCACGAACGCGGGTTCGCGCTGTACTCGATGCGTTCACCGGAGGTGACCCGGCTCTACCTCCAGGTGCGACCCGACGAGGACGTCGCGCAGTGGTCGGACGCGCGGGTCTGGGACGAGCTGCACACCCGGCTGGCGGTCGCGGGCGGTTTCCCGCTCAACGAGGGACCGGTGCTGGACAAGGGAATCACCGCGATGCGTAGTTTCGTCGCGAGCAGCCTGCGTTATGGCCGACTGTTCCTCGCCGGTGACTCCGCGCACATTGTTCCGGCCACCGGGGCCAAAGGAATGAACCTGGCGATCGCCGATGTCCGGTTGCTTACCGACGCCCTGGTGGCACTGTTGCGGGAAAACCGGACGGACCTGGTCGACGCGTATTCGGACACAGCATTGCGCCGGGTGTGGCGAGCCGAGCATTTCTCCTGGTTCATGACCACGATGCTGCACCGGTTCGCCGACCAGCAGCCGTTCGAACATCAACTCCAACTGTCTCAACTTCGTTACACGGCAACGTCCGTCGCGGCCGGTACCAGCCTCGCGGAGAACTATGTCGGGTTGCCGTTCGGATACTGACCATTACTCGCTGAGACGGATCGAATGCGGTAAGTGGTCCTTTCTTTTAATGCCACGCCGACCCGACGGCCGATCGAGCGACGATTTTCGTGCCGGTTACACTGCGACTTCTTCGATACCCGGTGACTCGATCTTGGGGGCAGACGGTGGTATCCGGAACCGTCAGCATCGATCTGGACGGCTCGGCCAAGGAATTGCGGTCGTTGGCGCGCTGGTTGCGCGCCGAGGACGAGTTCCGCGGCCAGGTCAGCCTCATCGAGCAGCAGGTCGGCCCCGGCGAGTTGAATGGCGCGATCGACGCCGTCGTGGTCGTGCTGACCAGTGGTGCCGCGCCGACGTTCGCACGGTCGTTCTTCGACTGGCTCTCCCGGCGCAGCGAGCGCGGTCGGGTCCGGCTGCGAGTGCGCACCGAGACCGGCCGGGAACTGAAACTCGACTGCGGCTCGGTGACCGACGCCCGCGCCGTCCTGGCCGATGTGCAGCGATTCATGGACGAGACTCCGGAGCGTCCCACCGGCTGACGCACCGGTGGACGGATCGTCAGGGTGGACCCGGACCAGACCGCGGGCTGGGTCGAGCTCGGCGGCCCGCTGGAGGTCTCCGGGGTGCGGATGACCAGGTCACCGGGCCGAGGTGCGCAGTCAACCGCCCGGTTTCTCGGTGCGTGTCAGCGACCGGTTCCGGGCGGCTTCTGGTATGACGTGATCATGTCATCGCGGCCCGGAGCGGACCTGACGCGCGTGCTGATCCTGACGGCCGGCGTGCTCTGTTCGATCGGGCTGTTCATCGCCGGCCTGGCATTCGTGTTCACCGGTATCGAGGAACAGCACGTCGGCGACACCAGCTACGTGATCACTTTCGGTCACCCCGGCACCGACTGCGACAACCCGGAAGCCGTCCTGGTCGATGTCGACAACGGCCAGCCGCTGTTCTGCGCAGCGGAGGTTTCGGGCGTGGGCAGTCCGATCAACCAGACTGTCCTCGTGCCCGGCTTCACCCGCGCACAGGACGACGAGATCACCCAGTTGGCCGGGAGCCTCGGCGCCAACGGGCTGTCCGTCGCCGCGCAACACCAGATCCAGGACCGGGTGAACCAGATCGCCGCCACCGTGCCGCCGGCCGACCGGCCGGGCCACGGCGCGTTCCTGTGGGGCACCCGCCGGGCCTGGATCGGCGGCAGCATGATCCTGGTCGGCATTCTCGGTTTCTACTGGATCATCCGAACCGCCAATCGGCGATGACAAATATTCTTGTTCTACCCGGTGTGTTCCAGATCGCATGTGTTTAACTTGGTTCGATGTATCTGGCGCCCCGCAACCGCCTCCTTGGCTGATTCGAGCGCATTCGCCCATCTGGCCCAACTTGCGACTCGGCTGGTATTTCTCGACCTTCACTCGGTACATCTACGGTGACCAACGCCGTTGACCGCATGGGACTTTTGGGGTCCGTTCGAGATATCTGTGGACCCGTGGGGAGGTCCTTGAGCCATGACCAACGACATCACCGACGAGATCGCCAACAACCTCGCGAATGGCAGCACCAAAAACATCGACCCGATTTCCGCGCCGACCCAACCGGCCGCGCCGAACTTCGGCCTGACCAAGTTTCTCGACCCTTTGCCCGTCCCGCCCGTGATTCGCCCGCATTCCTGGTGGCACCGCGACGCGATCACCATCACCACCAGCCGCGTCGACGTCCGGCTGCACTCCCAGCTGCCGCCGACCGCGGTGTGGGCCTACGACGGCCAGTTCCCGGGCCCGACCATCGACGTGCATCGGGACAAGACCCTCCGGGTCTGCTGGACAAACGGGATCACCGGGCGGTTTCCGCTGCTCGCGGTGCGTGCGCCGAGCGCAGGCGACCCGCAGGACTCGCCGGGGTTCCGCGGACCGGACGGTGACCTGCCCGAGGGGGTCTCGATCATCGACGGAGTGACCGACCTGCCAGCCTGGAACGTCGTGCACCTGCACGGCTCCGCCACTGACGGCGGTAGCAACGGCCCGACGCACCACGGCGTGCTCCGGGACCACTCGCAACTCGCCGAGTACCAGAACCGCCAGCAGTCGGCGACCCTCTGGTACCACGACCACGCGATGGCGATCACCCGGTTGACCGCGCACGCGGGACTGGCCGGCCTCTACCTGATCCGCGACGAGCAGGAGCACCGACTGGGCCTGCCCAGCGGCGACCACGAGGTCCCGCTGGTCATCACCGATCGCAACCTGGACGTGGACGTCGCCACCGGCCGGCTCACCGGCCAACTGCTCTACAAGGTCCCCTACCAGCCCGAATCCGGCCGCACGCTGCCATTCACCGGACCCTTCACCCTGGTCAACGGCGTGATCTGGCCGCACCTGGAGGTCGAGCCGCGGTGGTACCGGTTCCGGGTGCTCAACGCCGCCAACGCCCGCTCCTACCGACTCAACCTCGTCGAGCGGGATGCCCACGACACCAACCACAACGACGCCGTTCGGCAGATCGGCACCGACGGCGGCCTGCTCCCGGTGCCGACCCCGCTGCCGGCCGGCGGCCTGATCCTGGCCCCGGCCGAGCGGGCCGACCTGCTGATCGACTTCGGTCGGCTGCGCGGCCACACCCTCGTGCTCACCAACACCGACGCGGACGCGCCGCCCGAGCCGGACGTGCTCGAATTCCGCGTGCAGGACCGGGAAGCAGCCGACCGGTTCGCGCTGCCGGCCACGATCTCCACCACCTACTACCGGCTCGCCCGTGGCAGCACGCTGCCCGAGGACCACGAGCAGCTCTGGCTGGCCATCGTGCCGGGCGCCGACCAGCCGGAACTGTGGGAACTCGGCGAGATCCAGCCGAGTCCGGCGGCAGTCGGGATCGCGACCGAGGGCATCATCCAGGTCACCGATCCCTCCTCCGGGCAGCTCAGGACGTACCGCCGGGTCGCTCGCTCCTTCGACGACACCACAACGATCTTCCTCGACTACGGGCGTTGGGCGGTGTGGAACATCCTGCACCTCGGCACCACCGGCACCCACCCGATCCACATCCACCTCACCCAGTTCCAGGCCCTGGGCCGGGACCGGCTGGAGGTGGCGAACTTCGACCCGGTGGTCGGCGGCACCGCCGGTCCGCTGCCCGCGCCCGCGCTGGGCGAACTGGACCGCAACGAGGAGGGCTGGAAGGACACGATCCGGGTCAACCCGGGGGACTGGGTCAGCGTGGCCGGTCAGTTCAGTCAGGGCACCGGTGCCTACGCCTACCAGTCGCACATTCTCGACCACCAGGATCGCGGCATGATGCGTCCGTTCGTCGTCCAACCCGCCGAGATCAACCGACTCATGCGCGCGGGCTGAACCCGAGCGAGTACCTCCCCCGGTCGGGTGGCGTAGTTGACGGGGTAGCGACCGCTTGCTACAAACTCATATCAGGAATCCTGATTATTGGGGAGACGGATGAGTGCCTCGGCGTCCGAGGAGGCTCGGCCTGACGGGGTGGCCGGGCCCTGGGGTGACACTGTTCTGGTCGAGTTCGACGAGGGCATCGCCTGGGTCACCCTGAACCGGCCGGACAAGCGCAACGCGATGAATCCCACGCTCAACGACGAGATGGTCCGGGTGCTCGACCACCTGGAGGCCGACGAGCGGTGCCGGGTGCTCGTGCTGACCGGTGCCGGCTCGGCGTTCTCCGCCGGGATGGACCTCAAGGAGTACTTCCGTGAGGTCGACGACGATCCCGACCCGAGCGTGCAGATCCGGGTCCGTCGGGCCAGCGCGGAGTGGCAGTGGAAGCGGCTGGCCAACTGGAGCAAGCCGACCATCGCGATGGTCAACGGCTGGTGCTTCGGCGGCGCGATCACCCCGCTGGTCGCCTGCGACCTGGCCGTCGCCGACGAGCAGGCGCAGTTCGGGCTGTCCGAGATCAACTGGGGCATTCCGCCCGGCGGGGTGGTCACCAAGGCGCTGGCCGCGACGATCAGCCAGCGGGACGCGCTCTATCTGATCATGACCGGCGAGACGTTCGACGGCGTGCGAGCGGCCGAGATGCGGCTGGTCAACGAGGCGGTGCCGGCTGACCGCCTGCGGGCGCGCACCCGCGAACTGGCGGCCAAACTCGCCGCGATGAACCCGGTCGTGTTGCGGGCGGCGAAGGTCGGTTACAAGATCGCCAGGGACATGCCGTGGGAACAGGCCGAGGACTACCTGTACGCCAAGCTGGAGCAGTCCCAGTTCCTGGACGCCGAGCGGGCTCGACAGCACGGACTGGCCGGGTTCCTGGACGAGAAGTCGTTCCGCCCCGGCCTCGGTGGCGACCCCCACCGCTGACCTGAGCGGCGAAGTCCGTTAGAACGGACCCTGCCATGCGCGTTCCGGCGGCGGGACAGCGGTAGAAAGGCGGGACGATGCACAATCGCGGCCTCGGGTCCTGGCCGGCCCGCCGGGCACGGATGACGCCGGACCGGACGGCCGTGGTGTACGAGGCCGTCGGCGACGCGGCCGTGGGGTACGGGGCTGTCGGGCGCGCGGGCGCGGGGGATCAGGGCACCGCGTCGCCGCAGGTCATCGAGCTGAGCTATCGCGAACTTGCCGATCGGGTGGCGCGGCTGGCGTCGGTGTTGCGCGGGGTCGGGGTGCGCCCGGGGGACCGGGTCGCCTATCTCGGGCCCAACCATCCCAGTCTGCTGGAGACACTGTTCGCGGCCGGCTCGGTCGGCGCGGTGTTCGTGCCGATCAACTTCCGGCTCACCGCACCGGAGATCGAGTACGTGCTGGCCGATTCCGGTGCCACCATGGTGATCCACGGCCCCACCCAGGCCGAGGTGCTCGGCGCGGTCGGTTCATCCGTTGGTGGTCGGCGGCTGGATCTTGCCGAGTATGCAAGCCTCCTCGCCGGGGCCGAACCGGATGCCGGCGACGAGCCGGTCGGGTTCGACGACCCGGGCGTCATCCTCTACACCTCCGGCAGTACCGGCCGGCCGAAGGGTGCCGTCCTCACCCACGGCAACCTGACCTGGAACTGCACGAACGTGCTGGTCGAGACGGACCTGGCCGGCGACGAGGTGACGCTGGTGGTCGCCCCGCTGTTCCACGCGGCGGCGCTCGGCATGATCTGCCTGCCCACCCTGCTCAAGGGCGGCACCGTCGTGCTGCACGGAGCGTTCGACCCCGGTCGGGTGCTCGCCGACATCCGGCGCCGGCGGGTCACCCTGATGTTCGGCGTGCCCACGATGTACCAGGCGATCGCCGAGCATCCGGACTGGGCGGGCGCCGACCTGTCCAGCGTGCGCAACCTCTCCTGCGGCGGCGCGCCAGTGCCGCTGGACATCATTCAGCGTTATCTGGCCCGGGGCCTGGTCTTCGTGCAGGGCTACGGCATGACCGAGGCGGCGCCCGGCGTGCTCTTCCTGGACCGCGCGCACGTGACCAGCAAGGCCGGTTCGGCCGGAGTGCCCTCGTTCTTCACCGACGTGCGGGTCGTCGGGCCGGACTCGACGCCGGTCGCGCCGGGGGAGAAGGGCGAGGTCGTCGTGTCCGGGCCCAACGTCATGCCCGGCTACTGGGGTCGGCCGCAGGAGACCGCGGATGTGTTGCGGGACGGGTGGTTCCAGTCCGGCGACGTGGCCACTGTCGACGTGGACGGCTACGTGTACATCGTCGACCGACTCAAGGACGTGATCATTTCCGGCGGCGAGAACGTCTATCCGGCGGAGGTGGAGAGCGCGCTCTACGAACACCCGGCGGTGGTGTTGTGCGCGGTGATCGGCGTGCCGGACGACCGGTGGGGCGAGGTCGGCAGGGCGATCGTGGTCCTCCGGCCCGGCCAGGCCGCGACCGAGGACGAACTGCGGGCGTTCCTGCGGGAGCGACTGGCCGGCTACAAGGTGCCGAAGTACGTGGAGTTCGTGGCCGAGTTGCCGGTGACCGGGTCCGGCAAGATCCTCAAGGGGCGGCTGCGGGAGCGCTACGGTAACCCTCCCGGGTGAGGCTCAGCGGCTTCGTGCCCAGTCGGCAAGAGTGTTGTGGCCGTACTCCAACGCGGTACGGAACTCGTCCCGGCGCTGCGGGGACATGCCGGCGAGCAGCCGGTTCTCCACTTCCTGGACGACCGGGCGGCACTGGGCCAACAGGTCACGCCCGGTGACCGACAGGCTGGCCAGCAGCACGCGCTGGTTGTTGGCGGCGTGCCGGCGCTCGATCAGCCCGCGTTCGTCCAGCGCCTGGACCATCTCGTGCATGGTCTGCGGCCGCACGAACGCCCGACGGGCCAACTGGGCCGAGGACAGCCCGTCGGCACGCCGTTCCAGTACGGAGAGTGCGGTGTACTGCAACGTGGTCAGCCCGAGCGTCCGCAGCGCGTCGTCGAGCAGCGCCCTGATCACCTGTTCCAGTTGCTTGACCAGATACAGGGTCAGCGGCGCGTCGGCGCTGCCCGGCGGCCTCGGCAACGCCTGATCAGACATCGAGCGATCAGGCGGCGAATGATCAGCGGTCATGGCCCGTCATGGTGGCACCACGCTGACCGGTGGCGCGCGCCGAGTCCAGCCTCTGCTCACCCGAACGGGTGTCGAGCGGGCGAAGGTCCACTAGAACGTGGCTTCACAACCACGGTCGAGGAACGTGCGCCAGTGGTTTGTCGGGATGGCAAGGGTTGGCCCGTTTGGGTTCTTCGAGTCGCGGACGGCGGCGGATTCGCTGCTCAGAGCCACTTCTACGCAGTTATCAGTCGGGTCGCTGCTGCTGTAACTGCTCTTGCGCCAGGTGGTCCGAGCCGTCCGCATCCGGGTCCTCTCCTAGGGCTGGCCGTACGCCCTTTCCAAGCTGTCAAGCATGTCCCGCGAGTGTGCCTCGCTGAGGGCGGCCTGGTCCAGTCGATTCAGCAATGTAAGGTACCGGTTGATGTCGCCGGGCTGTTCGAGGAACGCGCTGACGCCGAGGCCTGAGGTGTAGCCGACTGGTCCGAACTTGTCGAAGGTCATCAACCGGAACGCGGCCGGTACGAAGACGTCCTGTGTAACGGCTGGGATGACTCGAATGTTGATGCTTTGCTGGCCGGTATCAATCAGGAGCTTCACCAACTGTTCGTGCATCGCCTTCTTGCCCCCGACCGGTGTGCGGAGCACATTTTCGTGGACGTAGAAGGTGCAGCATGGCGCTCCAGATTCTCGCTTCAGCGGCTTCTGTCGTTCGAGGCGGAGCCGTACGGCTGATTCGAGGCCGTCGCCCGACATGCCGGCTCCACGAAACAGCGCCCGGATGTAGCCTTCGGTTTGCAACAGACCCGGGATGAAGATTGGTTCATAGTCGAACAGCGACGTGGCAGCCTCCTCGTGGAGCATTATCGCCAGCAGCTTGTCCGGGATCTCATCACCATGCGGGGCAACAAAATAACCGTTGTCCTCGGCGGTCCAGCCGGACAGGTACTTCTGCAACTTCGCGCCGCGCAGGCCGCAGCCGGTCAGCAACACGGTCAGGCCGCTCACGCCGATGGCGTGCGGGCTGCCGCTCTCCAACCTGGAAATGGTGCTGCCGACAACTTCCAGATCCTCGGCCAATCTCGTACCAGTAATTCCGATGCCCTCGCGGAGGATGCGCACTCGTGCACCGAACTCCCGGGTGCGCACACTGCTGTTCCCCATGGTGACCTTCCGTCCTCTCGGGTTGACAAGCTCGCGTGGCCAACCTAGAACGGTTTTTGCGCGTCCGGACCGCAGAACACGACAAAGTCAACCAATGGAATCATGCGGTCCGACGTTTTGTACGCAATGCAAGAGCTATTCGCCGCGAACGGTGTCCACTGGAGACAGGTGCCTGGGCCCACCGAGCGCACTCAGGTCCGTCGGCAGGGATGCGCGACGCGAGCGTCGGGCCGAGGTCGAGGCCGAGGTCGAGGTCGGTCGAACCTGTGTTCGACCTGGACCAGCCCAACAGTCGGCGGATACGGACAGGCATGTCGTTTCCACCGAATTGCTCCCGATACGGTGAACGCATGTCGTTCCCCCGTGTTACCAGGCTCGGCCGAGGCGCACTCTGGGTAGGTGTCGGAGCGGCGTTGGCCATGGCTGGCTACCTGTGGGTGCGCTACGGCAGTGCCAACCTGTACCGGGTCGAGGGCGACGCGATGGCGCTGCACGTCGATTTCGAGACCTTCCACCGCTCCGCCGTGGCCCTGCTGCACGGCCAGAACCTCTACGTCACCGGCGCGCTCGTCCCCAATCTCGACCCGCCGTTCTGGTCGGTGCTGGTGGCTCCGTTCGGCCTGCTCGACCCGCTGCCGGCCTACCGGCTGTTCGCGCTGTTCACCCTCGCGCTGCTGCTGGGCTGCTACGCCATGGTCGTGCGCGAGTTACGGTTGCCCGCCGCGCCGGCCGGCCTCGCGCTCTGCGCGGTGTTCGCCTCCTCGCCGCTGCTGTCCACGATCGCGCTCGGCCAGGCGTACGGCGTGCTGCTGACCGGGCTGGTCGGCTGCTGGTTCGCCGACCGGCGGGGTCGGCCGCTGGTGGCCGGGGTGCTGCTGGGCCTGGTCATCGCGGCGAAACCGACGCTCGCGCCGCTGCTGCTGTTCCCGGTGGCGCGCCGGCAGTGGCCGATGCTGTGGGCCACGGTGGCCGGTGCGGCCGGCGGCACGCTGATCGGCGTGGTCGTGCCGGGCGTGGCGCAGACCCGGCAGTGGCTGCGGATCATGACCGAGACGAGCATCAGTTCGGGCGGGGACAACGCGTCGCTGCCGGCGTTGCTGTTGAGACTGGGCGGTCCGGCCTGGATCGGCTTCGGGCTCGGCGTGATCGTCGTCGCGGTCACCGGGTGGCGGATCTGGCGAGGCGGGTACTCGCCGCTCGCGCTGTGGGCGTTGACCGCGGCCACCCTGCTGCTGTCCCCGGTCGCCTGGAACAACTACCTGGTGCTGTGCTTCCCCGGGGTGCTCGTGCTGCTCGGCCGACGCAGGCGCGCACTGGCCGCGTTCCTGCTCGCACTGACGGTGATCGGCGTGGAGTGGGCCGGGTTGTGGCACGGCACCGGTGTGGTCACCCGGCTGGGGCACTCCTTGTACTGCTTTGTGCTACTGGCCTACTGGCTGGCCATGTTGGTCTTCCTGCCGAGCCGACCCACCGTGGCGGTCACCACCGTTCCCGCACAATTGCCCGAACTGGCCGACCAGGTGTCCTGACCAGCTGGATATGCTGCCCCGGCAACAACATCGTGAAGGGGCATCGGTGACAACTCCAGCCGGACAGCCGGGCGAGTTGGCCACGCCGGCGGGCTTTCCCGTCGGTCATCTCGCGCGTGAACCGCTACCGAAACAGGTCACCGCCACAAGTGCGGGATTGTTCGCGATTCTCGGTGTTGCCGGACAACTGTTGCCCGCCACCGGAATCGTCGACGCGGCCTTGGTGCTGCTGTTCCAAGCCCGTTGGCTCACCAACCCCGATGCGCCGTTGCCCCTGGCCGAGCCTTCCGGGATCGGAACAGCCCGACGAAAGGTATCCCGATGACGTACCCGCCTGACCATCCGGCCGACCGGTCCGGCCAGCCGGCCGACGACGGTCGGCTGCCGCAGCCCGACGACCGGTTCGACCCGCCGTGGGGCGAGTACCCGGTCGCCGTGCTGCCAACGTATCCGAGCCAGCAGAGTTATCCGGCCTATCCCAGCTATCCGGCGTATCCCGGCGGAGTCGCGCCGCAGCGGCGGCCCAGCGGTGGCACCGCGATCACGGCGGGCGTGCTGGCCATCATCGGCGGCAACCTGCACATCGGCGCGGGCCTCATCGTGGTCACCGCGCTGCGATCGCTCCGGACCGGCTACCCGGACATGATGCTGCGCCCGAACGTGGCTCAGACCTACTTCGGCGTAGTGATGGCCACCGCGCTGCTCAGCGTTGCCGTCGGGTTGGTCCTGTTCGCGGGCGCGGTGCTGATGTTCGCCGGGAAGCCGGTCGGCCGACTGCTGCTGCTCGGCGGCTGTTGGCTGGTCGTCGGTGTCGTGTTGTCGATCGCCGGGGCGTTCGTGGCGAACGGGAACGGGCTGCGGCCGGCTTTCCTGGTGTTGCTGGTGATGCCGGTGCTGACCGGGGTGCTGGCGATGTTGCCCAGCAGTCGGCGCTACCTCGCCCATCGCACCGGCAGCTGATCGCGAGGCGTCCGACCCCGAGGAGTCCTGCCCACGGGTTGACTGTCCGCGCGCCCCGTTATACGTTCGAATGAAGAACTAGTGTGCGCATACCGAACAATTTTCGGTGCGCGGAACGTGAACGAGGTGGGTATGGCCGAGATCGTGTCGCTCGCGGAAGCGGTCGCCGCGCTGGTCCACGACGGGGACATGGTCGCCATGGAGGGCTTCACGCACCTCATCCCGGTGGCCGCCGGCAAGGAGATCATCCGGCAGGGCCGGCGTGACCTCACGCTGGTCCGGATGACACCGGACATCATCTACGACCAGCTCATCGGCGCGGGCTGCGCGCGCAAGCTCGTCTTCTCCTGGGGCGGCAACCCCGGCGTCGGCTCGCTGCACCGGTTCCGTGACGCGGTCACCGAGAGTTGGCCGGTGCCGCTGGAGATCGAGGAGCACAGCCACGCCGGCATGGCCAACCGGTACGTCGCCGGCGCCTCCGGGCTGCCCTTCGCCGTGCTGCGCGGCTACAAGGGCACCGACCTGCCCGAGCACACCGCGACCATCAAGCCGATCACCTGCCCGTTCACCGGGGAGCAGCTGACCGCCGTGCCCGCGCTCAACCCGGACGTGAGCATCGTGCACGCGCAGCGCGCCGACCGTGCCGGCAACGTGCAGATCTGGGGCATCACCGGCGTGCAGAAGGAGGCGGTGCTCGCGGCCAAGCGGTCGCTGGTCACCGTCGAGGAAGTCGTCGACACGCTGGAACCCCGGCCGGGTGCGCTGGTCCTGCCGACCTGGGCGGTCACCCTGGTCGCCGAGGCGCCGCGCGGCGCGCACCCCTCCTACGCCGAGGGCTACTACGAGCGCGACAACGGGTACTACCAGGAGTGGGACGAGATCAGCCGGGACCGCGAGCGGTTCAACCAGTGGCTGGTCGAGGAGGGGCTGCGTGCGGCGAGCCCGGAGACCGAGACGATCGGGAGTGGAGCATGACAGCGGTCGGATCTTCCCCGGCGGACACCGGCGCGGCCGAGTACACCGCCGACGAGATGATGACCATCGCGGCGGCCCGTGCGTTGCACGACAACACTTCCTGCTTCGTCGGCATCGGCCTGCCGTCCACCGCGGCCAACCTGGCCCGCCGGGCGCACGCGCCGAACCTGGTGCTGGTCTACGAGTCGGGCTGCCTCGGCGCCAAGCCCGACCGGCTGCCGCTGTCCATCGGTGACGGCATCCTGGCCTCGACCGCGGACGCGGTGATCAGCGTGCCGGAGGTGTTCAACTACTGGTTGCAGCCCGGTCGGATCGACGTCGGATTCCTCGGCGCGGCCCAGGTGGACAAGTTCGGCAACATCAACACCACCGTGATCGGCGCGGACTACCTCAACCCGAAGGTGCGGCTGCCCGGCGCCGGCGGCGCTCCGGAGATCGCCACCTCGTGCCGGGAGGTGTTCATCGTGGTGCGACAGAGCAAGCGCACCTTCGTGGACAAGCTGGACTTCATCACCTCGGTCGGGCACGGCACCGGCAAGGGCGACCGGGAGCGGCTGGGGCTGCCCGGCGCGGGCCCGGTCATGCTCATCACCGACCTCGGCATCCTGCGGCCCGACCCGGAGACCGCCGAGCTCACCCTCACCGAACTGCACCCCGGCGTCGAACTGGCCAAGGTCATCGAGTCGACCGGCTGGGATCTCAAGGTCTCGCCGGACCTCGGCCGCACGCCGACCCCGACCGAGCAGGAACTGAGCACCCTGCGCACGCTCAAGGAGGCGTCGTGACCGGAGCTGACGTATTCGTGCTGGACGCCGTCCGCACGCCGTTCGGCCGGTACGGTGGCGCGCTGGCCAAGACCCGGCCCGACGACCTGGCCGCGCACGTGCTGCGGGTACTCGCCGAGCGCACCGGTCTCGATCCGTCCACTGTGGACGAAGTGATCCTCGGCGACGCGAACCAGGCCGGCGAGGACAACCGGAACGTGGCCCGGATGGCGGCGCTGCTGGCCGGCTGGCCGACCTCGGTGCCCGGCAGCACGGTCAACCGGCTGTGCGGTTCCGGCCTGGACGCGGCGATGCAGGCCAGCCGGTCGATCCAGGTCGGCGACGCCAGCCTGATGATCGCCGGCGGCGTCGAGTCGATGAGCCGTGCCCCCTACGTGCTGCCCAAGCCGGAGAAGGCCTTCCCCAGCGGCCACGAGACGCTGTTCTCCAGCACCCTCGGCTGGCGGATCGTGAACCCGGCGATGCCCGACCAGTGGACCGTCTCGCTGGGCGAGAGCACCGAGATCCTGGTCGACCGGTACGGCATCGGTCGCGACGAGCAGGACGAGTTCGCCCTGCGCAGCCACCAGAACGCGGCCCGCGCCTGGGATGCGGGCGCCTACGACTCGCACGTGGTCGGCGTGCCCGGTGTCGAACTGGCCAGGGACGAGGGCATCCGGGCGGACACCACGCTGGCGAAGCTGGCCAAGCTCAAGCCGGCCTTCCGCAAGAACGGCACGATCACCGCGGGCAACGCCTCGCCGCTCAACGATGGCGCCTCGGCCGTACTACTGGGCGACCAGGCCGCCGCCGATCGGGTCGGTCGCACACCGCTGGCCCGGATCGCCGGCCGCGGCGCCTCCGGCGTCGACCCGGACATCTTCGGCATCGCCCCGGTGAAGGCCGCCGAGATCGCCATGAGTCGGGCCGGCATCGGTTGGGACGACATCAAGATCGTCGAGCTGAACGAGGCGTTCGCCGGCCAGTCGCTGGCGTGTCTGGCCGAGTGGAAGGAACTCGACCCGGCCAAGGTCAACCCGAACGGCGGCGCGATCGCCCTGGGCCACCCGCTGGGCGCGTCCGGTGGGCGCATCCTCGGCCAGCTCACGCACGAGTTGCAGGCCGCCGGGGGCGGCTGGGGGCTCGCCGCGATCTGCATCGGCGTCGGCCAGGGCCTCGCCGTCGTCATCGAAGCGTGAGTTCGTGCAAGCCTGAAAGGAGACAGTCGTGGCCATCCCCACCGCCCACTCGGCTGCGTTCCGGCGCGATCCGGAGGGCACGCACCCGCCGCTGGACTTCGACGGATACCGGTCGACCGCGCTGCGCCACCCGAGCCGGCGGCCGATCCTGTTGCCGCACAAGCTCACCGAGCTGACCGGGCCGCTGCTGGGTCCGGGCAGGCTGGGCGAGCACGACAACGACCTCACCGTGCAGCACGCGGCCGAGCCGGTCGGGCAGCGGATCATCGTGCACGGCCGGCTGCTGGACGGTGACGGCCGGCCGGTGCGCAACTCGCTGATCGAGATCTGGCAGGCCAACGCGTCCGGCCGGTACAAGCACGTCGTGGACAACTGGCCCGGCACGCTGGACCCCAACTTCGACGGCGTCGGGCGCGCCCTCACCGACGACGAGGGCCGCTACCAGTTCCTCACCATCAAGCCCGGTGCCTACCCGTGGCGCAACCACGACAACGCCTGGCGGCCGGCGCACATCCACTTCTCCATGTTCGGCACGTCGTTCACCCAGCGGCTGATCACCCAGATGTACTTCCCGGAGGACCCGCTGTTCTTCCAGGACCCCATCTTCAACTCGGTGCCCGACCCGGCGGCCCGGCAGCGGATGGTGTCCTCGTTCGACATGAGCCGCACCCAGGACCACTGGGCCTTGGCCTACCAGTTCGACATCGTGCTACGCGGCCGCGAAGCCACCCCGTTCGAGAACGCCGACGACGAGGAGGACGACGAATGAGCCTCGGAACAACGCCTTCGCAGACGATCGGGCCGTTCCTGTCCATCGGGCTGCCCTGGCCGGACGGGCCGTTCGTGGTCGAGGAGGGCACGCCGGGCGCGGTGTGGCTTCGCGGTGTGGTGACCGACGGCGCCGGCAACGTCGTGCCCGACGGGCTGGTGGAGACCTGGCAGGCCGATCCGGACGGCCGGTTCGACCACCCGGAGGACCCGGCCGGCTTCGGAAGGACCACCTTCCGTGGCTTCGGCCGGGTGCCCACCGAGGCCGACGGCAGCTACGCGATCCGCACCCTGCTACCCGGCCCGGTGGACGGCCAGGCGCCGCACGTGGACGTGACCGTGTTCGCCCGGGGACTGCTCAACCGGGTGGTCACCCGGATCTACTTCCCGGACTTCGCCGAGGCCAACGCGGCCGACCCGGTGCTGGTCAGTGTGCCGGCCGACCGGCGTGACACGCTGCTGGCCACGAAGACCGAGGACGGCTACCGGTTCGACGTGCGGTTGCAGGGTGAAGGCGAGACAGTCGTCTTCGATGTCTGATCCAGCGGTTGACCCAGCGGTTGATTCACTGCCCGCGGGCTTGTTCGACGGGGTGCTGGCGGCCGGCCCGGTGCGGGCGGCTGTCAGCGACCGCGCCTGGGTGCAGGCCCTGCTCGACTTCGAGACCGGACTCGCTGCCGCGCAGGCCGAGGTCGGTCTGATCCCGGTCGCGCACGCGCAGAGCATCGCCGCGGCCGGCGACGCCGACGACTACGACATCGCCGCGCTGGGCCGAGGCGCGACCGGGATCGGCAACCCGGCCGCGCCGCTCGTGCGCGCGCTCACCGAGCGGGTCGAGCAGACCTCGTCGGCGGCGGCCCGGTACGTGCACCTCGGCGCGACCAGTCAGGACGTGGTGGACACCGCGGCCATGCTGGTCGCCCGGCGCGCGCTGGCCGCGCTGGACACCGACCTGGCCGCGACCGCCGACCTGCTGGCCGACCTGGCCCGTCGGCACAGGAACACCGTGCAGGCCGGCCGATCCCTGCTCCAGCAAGCGATCCCGGTCACCTTCGGGCTGACCGCCGCCGGCTGGCTGTCGGCCGTGCAGGCGGCCGCCGACCGGCTCACCGAGGTCCGCGGCCGACGGCTGGCCGTGCAGTTCGGTGGTGCCACCGGCACGCTCGCCTCGTTGGGGGAGCATGGCCCTGCCGTCGCGGTCGCGCTGGCCCGCCGGCTGGACCTGGCCGAGCCGCTGTTGCCCTGGCACACCGACCGCACCCGGATCGCCGAACTCGCCGGCGCGCTCGGCGCGGCCGCCGGCGTCATGGCCGGCATCGCCCAGGACATCATGCTGCTCGCCCAGACCGAGGTCGCCGAGGTGTACGAGCAGGGACCGGCCGGCAGCGGCGGCTCGTCCACCATGCCGCACAAGCGAAACCCGGTGGCCGCGGTCTCCGCGTCGGGCAGCGCCCGGCAGGCACCCGGCCTGGTCGCCACGCTGCTCGCGGCGATGACCCACGAGCACCAGCGGGCCGCGGGCGCCTGGCACGCCGAATGGCTGCCATTGACCGAACTGTTGCGCAGCACCGGTTCCGCCGTGTCCTGGCTGCGCACCAGCCTGGACCGGCTGGTGGTCGACCCGGAGCGGATGCGGGCCAACCTCGACCTGACCGGCGGACTGCTGCTCACCGAGCGGGTGGTCACCGAACTGGCCGGCGAGGTGGGCCGGCTGGCCGCGCACGACGCCGTCACCGCCTGCGCCAAGCGGGTCGCGGCCGGCGCGGGCACGCTGGCCGAGCTGCTGGCCGCCGACCCGCTGGTCGGCAGCAGGCTCGGCCCCGACCGGATCGCCGAACTCCTTGACCCCGCGGGATATCTGGGCAGCGCCGGGGTGTTCGTCGAGCGAGTGCTGGCGGCACACGACAACCGCAGGGAAGGGGCCGCGTCGTGAGCGTCGCGCTCAACTACGTGGTGGACGGGCCGGCCGACGGTCCGATCGTGGTGTTCAGCGGCTCGCTCGGCAGCGACCTGCGGATGTGGGAACCCCAGGTGGCGCCGCTGGTGGCCGCCGGCTACCGGCTGGTCCGCTACGACCACCGCGGGCACGGTGCTTCGCCGGTGCCGGCCGGCCCCTACCGGCTGGACGAGCTCGGCGACGACGCGAGCGAGCTGATCGACTGCTTCGACGGACGCCGGGTCAGCTGGGTGGGGCTGTCGCTGGGCGGCATGGTCGGCATGTGGCTGGCCCGGTTCGCGCCGCAGCGTCTCGACCGGCTGGTGCTGCTGTGCACCTCGGCCAAGCTCGGGCCGCCGGAGGGTTGGGCGCAACGTGCCGAACTGGTACGGGCCAAGGGCACCGAGGCGATCGCCGACGCGGCGGTCGGCCGGTGGGTGACGCCCGGTTACGCGGCGGCCAACCCGGAGCGGATGACCTGGCTGCGGGACATGATCGCGGCCACCCCGGCGGAGGGCTACGCGAGTTGCTGCACGGCGATCGAGCTGATGGACCAGCTCGACGAGCTGGCCGGGATCACCGCGCCGACGCTGGTGATCGGCGGCGCCCGGGACCCGGCCACGCCGCCTGCCGACCACCAGAAGCCCATCGCCGAGCGGATTCCCGGCGCCCGGCTGGAAGTGCTGTCCCCGGGGGCGCACCTGGTCAGCTACGAACAGGCCGACCGGGTCAGCGAACTGATCATCGACCACTTGCGCAGGCCAGGAACGGAGAACAGGTGACCGAGCAGAACGACACCTATCAGCAGGGCATGGCCGTGCGCCGGGCGGTTCTCGGCGACGCACACGTGGACCGCGCCGAGGCCAGGACGACTGAATTCACCAAGCCGTTCCAGGACTACATCACCAACGCCGCCTGGGGCTCGGTGTGGACCAGGGCCGGCCTGGACCGCCGGACCCGCAGCTGCATCACCCTGGCCGCACTGGCCGCGCTGCACTGCCACGACGAGTTGGCCATGCACGTGCGCGCCGCGCTGAACAACGGACTGACCGCCGAGGAGATCGGCGAGGTGCTGCTGCACACCGGTGTCTACGCGGGCGTGCCCGCCGCCAACACCGCGTTCGCCATCGCCCAGCGCACGCTGGCCGAGCTGGGCGAGCCGATCGCCATGTCGCCGGCCCCGGCCGACCCGCAGGAGGGCTGAGCCAGCCGATGACCGAGACGACGGATGGGTTGGAACGCGCCGCGTACCACGTGCGGTCGTTGGAGCGCGGCCTCGCGGTGATCCGCTGCTTCGCCGCGGACACCCCGGAGCTGACCCTCTCCGACGTGGCCAGGGCGACCGGGCTGACCAGGGCGGCGGCCCGCCGGTTCCTGCTCACCCTGGTCGACCTGGGTTACGTGCGCACGGACGGCAAGCTGTTCTCGCTCACGCCCCGGGTGCTCGAACTGGGTTACGCCTTCCTGTCCAGCCTGTCGCTGCCGGAGATCGCCCAGCCACACCTGGAAAAGCTGTCGGCCGAGGTGCGCGAGTCCAGTTCGGTGGCGGTGCTGGACGGCGCCGACGTGGTCTACGTGGCGCGGGTGCCGGTGTCCCGGATCATGACCGTGGCGATCAACCTCGGCACCCGCTTCCCGGCCTACGCGACCTCGCTGGGGCACGTGCTGCTGGCCGGCCTCGACGATGCCCGGCTGTCGTCCTATTTGGATACGATCCGGCTGGACCCGTTGACCCCGCACACAATCACCTCGGGCGCGTCGCTGCGGGCGGAATTGGCGATCGTGCGGGAACAGGGTTGGGCACTGGTCGACCAGGAACTCGAAGCCGGCCTGCGGTCGGTGGCCGCGCCCATCCGGGACCGGTCGGGCCGGGTGGTGGCCGCGGTGAACGTGTCCACTCACGCCTCGCGCACCAGCACCGAGGCCGCCCAGGAGACCATCCTGCCACTGCTGCTGGCCACCGTGAGCCGGATAGAGTCGGACCTGCGGGTCGGCATCCGGTCCTCCGCGCGCGGCTGACCTGCACTTTCTCCGCGTCAGGGCGATGAGAGCGGCACGTCATCGAACTGTCGCCGGACTACGTGACACTGCACCAGGACACCGTAGGTCCACAGTGGGCAGGTAGCCCGAAAAGGGGAGCCGAATGGCGCGGTATTCGAAGAGAATCGGCATGTTGCTGACGGTTGTGGCGATGGCCGTGGGGATTGTCGCCATCGCCATGCCGGCCAACGCGGCGCCGCCAGGGTCGGCGACGATCACCCGGAGTCTTTACCTGGCAACGGAAACAAGTGGCGGCGAGGTGGCCCTACCCGGCCCCTACTCAACCAGCCTACCCCGCACGATCACCCTCGAACTGGGCGTCTACACCTTCGGATACACGCTTTCCGGTCCGCGCGACGTCGGCAAATCCCTGACCATCTATCTGCCGGTCAGCGGCCGCTACAACTGGGTCTGCGGGCTGGCCGGTACCGGGTATTCCGCCGCGCACGGCGACAACTACAGCACGGCCTGCAACCTGTGGGGAATTGACCCGAACGACGACAATCAGGCGTTCAGCATTCCGGTGGGGAACACCGGCCTGAGCGGCCAGCCGGTGGGTTCGCCCGACCTCTGGACATTGCCGGCGGGGACCTACAGTTGGCAGACGTACCTCAGCGAAGGCTAGCCACCTGCCGCGGGTGCGGTGAGCGACCGGACAGCCTTCCCGTCGCTCACCGGTCCGCGAACGGCTCCGCCGTCAGCGCGCGGCACGTCGGGCATCGCCCGGTCGTCCAGCCTCTCACGTCGCGGCCTCCCCGTCGTAGGACGGCGATAGCGATACGTCATCGATCCGTCGGTGATCACCGTGACACTCAAAGCCGGCAGTGGGTGCGTTTCCGGACAACGGACGCCCTGTGACAGAGCTACCTCTCCCAGGAGTGATCATGGGTTCGACATCCGGAAGACTTGGTAGGGCCGTTGTTCGGTCGCTCGCGGTGGTCGCGGCGGCGGCCGGCGTGCTCGCCCTCGCCCTACCGGCCAACGCGGCGCCACCCGGCGCGGCGACGATCACCCGAAGCATCGTGCTCGCGGCATCCTCGGCCGGTGCCGCGTACGTTCCCGGGCCGACCGCGAGTGACCCGCCGCGCAGCATCTATCTCGCGCCGGGCGACTACACCTTCGGCTACACGCTGGTCGGGCCGAATTCCGTCGTCAGGTCGGACACCTACACCGCGACGAACATCGCCGGCGGCTACTACACCTGGTACTGCGGCATCGAGGGCGACGGACACGCCTATCCGGCCGTCAACTACCTGACCTACTGCCAGATCCAGCAGCTCACCGACACCGACGACGAGACGTACACCGTGCCCCGGCTCATCGGCGGTGCCCGGTCCTTCGACCAGTACGCGCTGGCGCCCGGCACCTACACCTGGCAGGGCTACATCCAGCAGCTCGTCCATCCCTAGTCGGGCGGTGTCGGCCAGCACCCGGTGGTCGACCAACACGAGCAGAGCAGTGTTCGAGACATCGTCCAGTCAGCTTGGCAGATCCCGCACACGATTATCCCGGCGAATCGGTTTTGGTATCAGATTGGAGATGGTTGATGGAATCACATTGGAGACGTCGCCGCGTGCTGGTGAAGGTTGTTTCGGTGGTGGCGGCCGTCGTCGGGATCATGTCGTTCTCCCTGTCGGCGAACGCCGCCCCACCCAACGGGTCGGCGGTAATCAGTCGTAGCATCTATCTGGCGTCCGAGTCGCCCGGCTTTGCGGTACTTCCGTCTGGCGGGGTGCGGGCGATAGAACTGGCTGCCGGCGAATATAATTGGGGCCTTGAACTCTGGAACGGGCTAGGATGGCAGGGTTATACGAGGAAGATCTACCTTGCTTCCGGCCTGTACTGGTGGGGATGCACCATGGAGGGCACCGGAAAATATTTTCCCCAGCAGAACTACGGGGTTTATTGCGAACTCGATGGCGCCACCGAAGACAACTATAACGACCACGCCACCGTTCCGGTGAACAAGAATAACGATCTGTTGGCCGTGGACCCGGGTACCTACACCTGGGACGGCTACCTCCAGGGGGCTTAGCCGCCCGCGAAGATCACCAGTACCGAGGCTGACCAGGGATGGTTCCAGGTCGGCCGGCGCCAGATCGCGGTCTGCGTCCTCCACGACGGACTCGGCGGCGGCCGGGGCCTGGTCTGTACAGGTCCTGGCCGCCGCTCTGTCACCAGCCGCAGCCGGCGTAAGCCTGAACCGGCTACCGGCCGCCGCCCACGTCCAGCAGCGCGCCGGTCGTGTAGGACGCCTCGTCGGACAGCAGCCACGCGATCGCCTCGGCGATCTCCTCCGCGCGGCCCGGCCGGCCCATCGGGATGGCCGAGGCGAGCCGCTGGGCCCGGTCGGGCTGGCCGCCACTGGCGTGGATCTCGGTGTCGATCAGGCCGGGCCGCACCGCGTTGACCCGGATGCCCTGGGTGGCGACCTCGCGGGCCAGGCCGATGGTCAACGTGTCCACCGCACCCTTGCTCGCCGCGTAGTCGACGTACTCGCCGGGCGAGCCGAGCGTGGTGGCCCGCGAGGAGACGTTGACGATGGCGCCGCCGGTGCCGCCACGAGTGGTCGACATCCGGCGTACCGCCTCCCGTGCGCAGAGCAGTGAACCGAGCACGTTCACGTTGAGCATCTGGCTCAACCGGGCCACATCCATGTCGGCGACCTCGGACTTCGGCCCCACGATGCCCGCGTTGTTCACCAGTCCGCGCACCGGGCCCAACTCGGCCTCGGCCGTCTCGAACAGCCGCAGCACGTCCGCTTCCACCGACACGTCGGCGCGCACCGCGAGCGCCTGGGCGCCCCGGGCCACACAGTCGGCGACGACCTGCTTGGCCGCCTCGTCCCGGTCGCGGTAGCTCACGCAGGGCAGCCAACCCCGGGCCGCCAACAGGCGCGCGGTCGCCGCGCCGATACCCCGGCTGCCGCCGGTCACGATCACCAGTCCAGTCACAACGAGCAGTTTCCCACCCCACGTAGGGCTGACAGGCGAACGTCGATACTGTCAGGATGTTGACCGTGATGACACCGCGTGATCACGCTGCGCGATCGCAGGAGGCAGTCCGGCTGCTGCTCGTGGAGGACGACCAGGACACGGCGAGCATGTTGGCGGAGCTGTTCCGGGCTGAGGATTACCAGGTCGACGTCGCTTTTGACGGCCAGCGCGGCCTGCACCTCGGGCTGACGAGGGTCTACCAGGTGATGGTCATCGACCGTGGGTTGCCGGCGATCGACGGGATGGACCTGATCGTGCGACTGCGCCGGTCCGGGGTGGTCGCCAGAGTGCTCGTTCTCACAGCGCTGGGCGCGCTGACCGACCGGGTTGCCGGCCTCGACGCGGGCGCCGACGACTATCTGGTCAAGCCGTTCGAGGTGGACGAGCTGCTCGCCCGGGTGCGCGCGCTGCACCGGCGGCACCTCGACGACGCCGAACTGCTGCCGCTCAGTGTCGGCCGGCTCGACCTGCGCCAGCGTGAGGTCGAGTTACCGGAGGGGAGACGGGTGGCGCTGTCCGGCCGCGAGTTCGAGCTGCTCCGGGTGCTCGCCGCCAAGCCGAAGACGGTGTACCGGCGCTCGGACCTGCGCTCGAAGGTGTTCGCGGACACCTTCTCCGAATCCATTGTGGACACTTACGTCTACTACCTTCGTCGCAAGCTCGGCCGGAGCGTGATCCGCACGGTGCACGGCCTCGGCTATCAGATCGGAGTCGGCTGATGCTGGTGACCACACAGGAGCAGGCCGAACGGGCACGCGACTCCGAACAGCGGGTGCTGAGCAGGACCCGGTGGTCGATCAGCCTGCGCATCGCCGTCGTGATGAGCGCGGTGATCGCGTTCCTCGGCGTGGCGATCTACCTGGTGATGCTCGCCGAGCAGAACCGGGACATCAGCCACGAGCTGTACTACGCCGCCGATCTCACGCCGGCCAACGCGTCGCCGGGCTGTGTGTGGGTGACCGTCGAGCACCAGGGCGCGCTGACCAGTTCGGTCGGGATGCCGCCCGGCCTGCCGCAGGAGGCCAGCATCAACCGGGTGGCCGGCGGGCAGCCGGCGATCCGGCAGGACGTCGACGCGAACGGGTCGGACTACGTCGTCGTCACCCAGCGGCGCGGTGCGGACGTGCTGCAGATCGTGATCGAGCGCGAGTTCCAGGTCGACGACCGGGACGATCTGCTGCTCGCCCTCGGCCTGGCCGAGCTGATCGGCCTGATCGCCGCGGTGATCTCCGGCGGGGCACTGGCCAAGAGGGCGATGAGCCCGCTGTGCGAGTCGATGAACCGGCAGCGGCGGTTCGTCGCCGACGCCAGCCACGAACTGCGCACGCCGTTGACCCAGCTGCACACGCGGACCCAGCTGCTGCTGCGCCGCGCCGACCGCGGCGAACTGACCGAGCGCGAACTCGCCGACGAACTCAACCGCATCGTGGCCGGCACCCGGCAGTTGGGCGATGTCGTCGACGACCTGCTGCTGTCGACCCAGTTGGGCGCGTTGCCGACCCCGTGGGACACCGTCGACCTCGGCGAGGTCGCACTGGCCGCGGTCGAGGCGGAGTCGGCGCGAGCACAGGTCACCGGGCTGGTCCTGGACATGCAGGTGACCGAGGCCGAGCACCTGGTCACCGGGGCGGCGTCCGCGCTGCGCCGGGTCGTGTCCGCGTTGCTGGACAACGCCATCGGCCACACACCGGTCGGCGGCCGGATCACCGTCACGGTGGACCGGGCGGACGCCGGGACGGTTCGGCTGACCGTGCGGGACACCGGGGTCGGCTTCGATCCGGCGGACGCGGAGCTGCTGTTCGCCCGGTTCGCCCGGGGCACCTCCGGCCGGGGGCGGCGGTTCGGGCTCGGCCTCGCACTGGCGCGGGAGGTGGTGGACAACCACCACGGCAGCATCTCGGCGGACAGCCGGCCGGGCGGCGGCGCGACGTTCACGGTGTTGCTGCCGGCGGCCGGTGGCCGAGCAGCCGCCTCGGCTGCCGAAGCTGTTGGCGCGGTCGGTGCGGACGTGGTCGAGCCGGAGCCGGCCGGGACCGGTCCGGTGTAGGGGTGGTCGGTCCGACTGCTGGCCGACTCGGGTGCTGGGACGGGTGTTCGGCGGCTACCGTGGCCGAATGCGTGCTGACCGGTATGACGTGGTGGTGGTCGGGGGCGGGCACAACGCCCTTGTGGCAGCGGCCTATCTGGCCCGCGCCGGCAAGTCGGTGCTCGTGCTCGAACGGCTCGATCACGTGGGCGGCGCGGCCGTCAGCACCGAGGCGTTCCCCGGCGTGCCGGTTCGGTTGTCCCGCTACTCCTACCTGGTGAGCCTGCTGCCCGACCAGATCGTCGCCGACCTCGGGCTGCGGCTGGAGCTGCGCTCGCGATCGGTGTCCTCCTACAGTCCGACCAGTCGGGACGGGCAGGACACCGGGCTGCTCGTCGAGCGCGCGCCGGGGGAGACCACGGCCGCGTCCTTCCGCGCGCTGACCGGATCGGACACGGAGTACCGCCAGTGGCAGGAGTGGTACGGCGCGCTGGCCACGTTCGCCGAGGTGCTCGCGCCGACCCTGCTGCAACCGTTGCCCGGCAAGGCGGAGCTGCGGGCCGCGGTGGTCGCGGCGACCGACGAGCGGCTCTGGCGGGACGTCGTCGAGCAGCCGCTCGGGCGGTCGATCCGGGAACGGTTCGCCGACGACCTGGTGCGCGGTGTCGTCGCGACCGACGGCCTGATCGGTACGCACACCGGTCTGGACGATCCGAGCCTCGCCGCCAACCGGTGCTTCGTCTACCACGTGATCGGCAACGGCACGGGGGAGTGGCGGGTGCCGGTCGGCGGCATGGGTGCGGTGACCGCCGAACTGGAGCGCGCCGCCCGGTCGGCCGGCGCCGAGTTGGTCACCGGGGCGAGCGTGACCCGGGTGGACGCGGACGGGCGGACCGGCGAGATCGCCTACACCGCAGACGGTGTCGAGCGGACGGTCGGCGCGCGGTTCGTGTTGTCGGGGGTGGCGCCCTCGGTGTTGGGGACGTTGCGCGGACGGTCGGCGGAACCGGCCGGGCCGGGGGCGCAGCTGAAGATGAACCTGGTGCTCACCCGGCTGCCCCGGCTGCGCAGCGGGGTCGATCCTCGGCTGGCCTTCGCCGGGACGTTCCACCTGGACGAGTCCTACGCCGAACTGGAAACCGCCTACCGGGACAGCGCGACCGGCCAGGTGCCCGAGCCGCTGCCGGGCGAGATGTACTGCCACACGCTGACCGACCCGTCGATCCTCGCACCGGAACTGGCCGCCGCCGGCTGGCACACGCTGACCCTGTTCGGGCTGCACCTGCCCGCCGGCCTGTTCGCCGGCCGCAACGAGCAGCTGCGCGAGCAGCTCACCAAGGGCTATCTGGCCGGTCTGAACCGGTACCTGGCCGAGCCGATCGAGTCCTGCATCGCGACGAACCGGGACGGCGAGCCGTGCGTCGAGGCGCGCACCCCGATCGACCTTGAGGACGCGCTCAGCCTGCCGGCCGGCAACATCTTCCACGGCGGCCTGGACTGGCCGTTCCAGGAGGACGAGGCGGCCGACGACCCGTGGGGCGTGGCCACGGACACCGCGAACCTGCTGCTGTGCGGCAGCGGGGCGCGGCGCGGTGGGGGCGTCAGCGGGATCGGCGGCCAGAACTCCGCGATGGCTGTTCTTGGGCGGTCAGCCTGACCGCCGCACCGTCCACCTGAGCGAGGGCTTCGCGCTCCAACCGCTCGACCTCCACCGGGGCGGCCCCGTTGGTGATCGGGGTCGAGGTGTCGATCGGCGCGGAGTCGTCCACGGCTGCCTCGGGTTCCGCTGAGTGATCGGGCTCGGTCGGCTGGTCGGGCTCGGCCGGGTCGGGCTGAGTCTGCGCGGGCTCGGCCGGCGGGACCGGGGTCTGCTCGGCGGCGACCGGTTCGACGGCCACGGGTGGTTCGGCCGTGCTCTCGGCCGGTGGGACCTCGACGGCCGCAGCGGCCGGTTCGACGATCTCGATCGCTTCCCTGGGCAGCAACTGACGACGGAGGACGGCGATCACGGTGCGCAGGAAGATCGCCATGATCAGCGTGGTGATCGCGGCCAGCACCCCGTCGGCGTAGAGCCGGTAGTCGTGCTGGTCGGACGCGTTGATCCAGTGCAGCGCGGTCGAGGCCACCGCCGACCAGGCGAAGGCGAACGCCCAGGTGCTCGGCGTGAAGGACAGCCGGGCGTAGCGCGGCAGCAGCCGGAGCTGGGCGAGCACCATGAGCGAGCCGTAACCGGCCAGGATCGCGGCGAACATGTCCAGCCGATCCCCGTCCAGCGCGAAGTACGCCAGGCTGGCCACCGCGGCCGGGGCGACCTCGATGGCCATCGTCGGGGTGAGCTCGATCGGGACCGGCGGGCGGAAGAACAGCCTGCCGATGATCAGCGAGCCGAAGATGATCCAGCTGATCACACCGATGCCGAACAGCGCCTCGGCCAGCCGGCGTTCGCCGATCTCCGCGGCGCACGCGGAGGCGATCAGCGCACCCGCCACCGTGGGCAGGAAGTAGCCGGAATGCACCTTGTCCAGGTCCATCCGGACGTACACCCACTGGCCGGTCAGCAGCGCCCCGCAGAGCACCACCAGCCCGATGCACACGTTGAGCATGATTCGGCCGACTTCGGGATACATCGGCACGACGCCGTCGCCGGACAACAGCATCGGAGTGATCACAATCAACGAGAAGAACGGGCTGAACGTGCCGTCGGCAAGATCGGCCCGCAATGCGCCACGGGTGGAGAGGACATACCGGAGATAACACAGAACGACGATCAACCAGAGCGCCGCTGACAGCCCGAGTAGACCTTCCGCGATCCGGTGCGGTACCTGATCTTCTTGTGCCGCAACCAACCATGTGCTGGCCAGCCCGGCAAGCCCGAACGGCATGCTGAACAGATTCAGCGTAATCCGCGCGACCGCCATACTGGCGTTCCTCCAGACGACCAGATTAAACAATATGGCGCAGTTCCCCGGGCCGCGCTGATAGGCCGAATGCATTAACCCGTTGTTGATAATGGGTTCAGTAGTGTGTCAGAAAACGGCCTAAATTTGGCAACGAGCTCATTGCCGGGCGTTCACATTTTCACATTTTTCCGGCCGCCGTGATTGATCACGTTCGTCCCGGTCCGGCTGTCTCGTGGGTCACCTCGTGATCCGGCCGGGTCGACGTTCCGGCTGGTCCAGGCTTCGATGGCCGGTCGGATGAGCTGGCTGTGATCGGGATCGCGACCGGGAGTAGTCAAATTGGTTGTACGCTTGTAATAGTTACACACGTACAACAAATGGAGCCCCAGGTGCCCGAACTCAGCCGGCAGCGCCGCGTCCTCGTGCTGGCTATCTGCTGTATGAGCCTGCTGATCGTCGGTCTGGACAACACGATCGTGAACGTTGCCCTGCCCTCGATCCAGCGTGAACTCTCGGCGTCCGTGTCCAGCCTGCAGTGGACCATCGACGCCTACGTCCTCGTCCTGGCCAGCCTGCTGATGCTGTCCGGCTCCACCGCCGACCGGATCGGCCGGCGCCGCACCTTCCAGACCGGTCTGGTGCTGTTCACCCTCGGCTCGCTGCTGTGCAGCCTGGCGCCCAGCGTCGGCTGGCTGATCGTGTTCCGGATGTTGCAGGCGGTCGGCGGCTCCATGCTCAACCCGGTCGCCATGGGGATCATCGCGAACACCTTCACCGAACCCCGGGAACGCGCGCGGGCGATCGGCGTCTGGGGTGGCGTGATCGGCATCAGCATGGCGCTCGGGCCGATCGTCGGCGGCGCGCTGGTCGGCACGATCGGCTGGCGGTCCATCTTCTGGATCAACATCCCGGTCGGCATCGCCGCACTCATCCTGACCGCCATCTACGTGCCCGAGTCGCGGGCGCCCAGGGGCCGGCGGATCGACCCGGTCGGCCAGCTGCTGGTGATCGTCCTGCTCACCTCGCTGACCTACGCGATCATCGAGGGCCCCCGATCGGGCTGGGGCTCGACCGAGATCGTCGGCTTCTTCGTGCTCGCCGCGCTCGCCACGGTGGCGTTGATCGCCTACGAGCGGCGCCGCACCGAACCGTTGCTGGACACCAGGTTCTTCAGCAGCGCGCCGTTCGCCGGGGCCACCATGATCGCGGTCTGCGCGTTCGCCGCCCTGGGCGGATTCCTGTTCCTGAACACGCTCTACCTACAGGACGCGCTCGGCTACTCCGCACTGCGCGCCGGCCTCTACACGGTGCCGATGGCGCTGATGACCCTCGTCTGCGGGCCGCTGGCCGGCCGACTGGTGGCCAGTCGCGGCAGCCGGATTCCGTTGCTGATCGGCGGAATCGGCATCGTCGTCGCGTCGCTGATGCTGACCGGATTGAGCGATCACACCTCGACCGCCTGGCTGCTCTGCGACTACACCATCTTCGGCATCGGCTTCGGCCTGGTGAACGCCCCGATCACGAACACCGCCGTGTCCGGTATGCCGCGCTCGCAGGCCGGGGTGGCCGCCGCGGTCGCCTCCACCAGCCGACAGGTCGGCCAGTCGCTCGGCGTCGCGGTGATCCCGTCGGTGGTGACCGGGGGCATCGTGGGCGCGCTGGGGGTGAGCTTCGCGCAGGCCAGCCACGCCGGCTGGTTCATCCTCGCCGGCTGTGGAGTGGCGATCTTCGTGCTCGCGCTTGTCACCACGGGACAATGGGCCAGGAGCACCGCGGCGCGGACCGCGGCCCGACTGCAGGAGGAGCCCGAGGGGATGGAGAGCGTCGCGGCGTCATGACTGAGCAACTCGTTTCCACCACAACCGATCCCGGCACCGACGCCGAGGCGGCCGGTGCGGCCGGCCGGGCGTGGGCCGGGATGCGCACCCTGGTCCTGGATCTGCACGACCGGCGCAAGGAGGTCAGCGCCGCGTTGGAGATGAGCTTCATCCGGGCCAAGGCGCTGCGCAAACTCGCCGGCGGCCCGCTGACCATGCGTGAGCTGACCGCCGGACTGGCCACCGACCCGCCCTACACCACCCTGGTGGTGGACGACCTGGAACGCCGGGGACTGGTCGAACGCACCGTGCACCCGACCGACCGGCGGGCCAAGATCGTCAGCATGACCCCGGCCGGGCGGGTGATGTCCGAGCGCGGCGAGGCGATCCTGAACGAGCCGCCGGCCGCACTGCTCGCCCTCGACCCGGCTGACATCGCCGTGCTGGACCGGATCGTGGCCGCCCTGCTCGCCGCGGGCTAGTTCCCGGCCAGGCCGGGTCAGGAGACGACGCGCTCCAGCACGGCCCGGAAGGCGTCCCGGTCGACCAGGGCCGGCTCGGCGGCCAGCCACTCGCCGATCTCGCGGACGAACCGCTCCGGGCTGATCGGCGGCGCCGGCACCTCGGGCGACTCGCCGGTGGTGATCTCACCGGCCCGGCTCGGGTAGAGCAGCACCGCGCCGCGCACCTCCAGTTCGGGCAGCAGCTCGCGGAAGGCGACCACGCCGTCGGGCAGCCGCAGGCTGCCGCCGCGGAAGGGATGTCCGTTGCGCCACAACATGCCGGTCTCGTCGGCGAGATAGTGGCCGGGCAGCCAGAGCTTCGACTCGATCAGCACCAGTCGCCGCCCGCAGAGCACCGCGTGATCCACATCGGCGAACACCGAGTCGGGCCAGGACAGGCCGTGGAAGATGCGTACCCCGGGCAGCTTGGTCAGGTAGCGCCCGAGGACCTGGGCGGTCAGCCGCTCGGCGACCTGGGTCGGTTCGCCGCCGGGTTGGCCGAACACCTGGTGCTCGCCGAACTCCGCGGTGAACGAGCGGTCCACCCGGCGGCCGGCGCGATAGCGCCAGAGCAGCCGGAACAGCGCCGCGGCCACCCCGGCGACCACCACCAGCCAGCAGATCAGCAGCAGCGGGGGAAACCGCAGCGGCAACAGCAACGGCACCAGCAGCACGAACCAGCCCGCGGCGGTGAGCAGCACCGGTCGCCCGCCCGGTCCGGACGGCGGCAGGTAGCGGACCCGGTCGCCGGTGCCGGCCGCGTGCCACCAGGTGATCGTGTCCGGGTCCAGCAGCGGAGCGGAGGGCACGAAGTCCGGGTCCTCGCCGAAGTCGCGGGCCCGCCCGGTGCGGCCGGCCATCCGGGGCCACGGCCGGGACCTGCGCCGCTCCCGTTCGGTGGGCACCGGGTCGTACTCCGGCCGCGGGGTCGGCGTCGAGCCGAGATCGAACTCGTCGTCGAAGTCGTCACGGAAGTCGTCACCGAAGTCGTCGAGGTCGTCACCGAGGTCCGGGTCGTCAAGGAAGTCCTCGTCGTATTCGGTGTCCTCGGGGTTCTCGGCGGAGCCGCTTTCGTAGTCGGTCCCGTCGGTCCCGTCGGTCTCCGGTGGGGAACGGCGGGCCGGCCGGGGGCGCGCGCGGGTCGTGGTGCGCGCGTCGGCGTGGTCGTAGGCGGCCCGCAGCCGCGGGTCGATCAGCGTCTCGTATGCCTGTTGCAGCAAGCGGAACGTGCCCGCGGTGCCACCGGCATCCGGGTGCATGACCTTGGCCAGCGTCCGGTACGCCGACTTGATGTCACCGGTCGACGCGGCTCGGTCCACGCCGAGCAGTTCGTAATAGTCGACCCCGGCCACGGTTCTTGCCCACCTCCAGCGTGCGGGCACACGATATTGGGTCGATCATTATCGGTGTGGACCGCGTCCGCATTCCCGTTCGTCAACCGTTACTGGTAATGGTTGGCCCGGCAACAGGTCCACCAGAATCCCCCGAAAGGGGTGAACATCACCAGCGGAAGAACACGCTGTGCGAGCGAATCGGGCCGGGGATGCCAACAGACGGGCGGTTCAGTCCCGCGAAGGCGGCTGTTCGGGCTCGGTCAGCGTGGCGGTCGCCTTGGTCTGCAGGTCGGCCGCCTTGGTCAGGAACCCGCCGATGGTCGCGAGTTCCTCGTCGGTGTAGGTCGCGCACAGCTCGGTGGTCAACCGCAGCAGCTCGGTGAACCGGGCGTCGGAGGTGGTCAGGAACTCGGGGACGATCTCGATGACGACCTTGCGCTTGTCCTCGGGGTGCTTCACCCGCCGAGCGACGTTCTTCTGCTCCAGCCGGTCCATCAGCCCGGTCACCGAAGCCGGCGCGAGGCCGGACCGTTCGGACAGCTCGCCCGCGGTCATCGGACCGAACCGGTGCAGCAACTCGGCCACCTTGGCCTCGGTCGCCGACAGTCCTGACTTGGCCGCGATGGCGGTGTGGAACATGATCGCGGCGGTGGACAGCTGCCGGCCACCGGCCAGCACCTGGCCGACCAACGCGGCCCGCTGCTCACTCTCGGGGCCTGTCATCACGCCAAACTAGCACGTGCTTTGGGGGGCCGAAGGACCGTCGAACGGTGTCGAATCCCGTCGAAGTCCATGTCGAAACTTGGTCAAACGGTGAGTTGTCGGGCGTCGCGCGGAATCGCCGAAGTATTCCGTTCGGTCGAACGAAAGATCTGATAGTCTTTCGGTATGGCGAAAGAAACGAGTTCGACCAACCGGTTCACCGTGCTGATCATCGGCGCCGGCACGGGTGGTCTGTGCCTCGCCCACGGCCTGCGCCGGGCCGGGATCGACGTCGCCGTCCACGAACGGGACCGGGCCAGATCCGACGGCCTGCTCGGCTACCGGGTGGGCATCGATGCCGACGGCAGCCGGGCGCTGGCCGCGTGCCTTCCGCCGGAGCTGTTCGACACGTTCGTCGCCACCTGTGCCCGGCCGCCGCGCTACTTCACCATGCTCACCGAGAAGTTCGACCCGCTGCTCACGCTCGAACTGCCCGAGCAGGACGACGCGATCGACAGCGAAGTCGGTCAGCCGGATGACCCTGCGCCAGGTGCTGCTGACCGGCGCCGACGACTTCGTCCATCTCGGGAAGTCCTTCACCCACTACGAAAAGCGGCCGGATGGCCGGGTGACCGCGTTCTTCGAGGACGGCACCAGCGCCACCGCGGACGTGCTGGTCGGGGCGGACGGCACGCACTCCCGGGTCCGCCGGCAATATCTGCCGCACGGGACGGCCGGTGGTCGGCGCCGGCGGGCATCGGTGACTACGAGACGAGGATGCGCGAGTACGGCTTCGCCGCGGTGGACGCGTCCCTGAAGTCCCAAGGTCCCGACACAGCGCTGCAACGGCCGGTGCTCGGCCGGGTCGCGCTCGCCGGGATGCGCACCGGAATACGGATGGTGGACCGGCTGCCACCGCTGCGCCGGAAGTTCCTGGCCGGCCTCTACGCCGACCGCTGCGCCGGCCCGGAGAACTGATCGGCCCCGGGTCGACGCCGCCCGCCGAAGCGGACAACACCGGCCCGGGGCCGATTCAGCGGTTGCCGACGATCAGTGTGCGGCCGCGGCCAGGCCGGCCGGGGCCGAGTCCAGCGCGGCCCGGATGGCGTCGATCAACGCCAGCGCCGCTTCCTCGGTCAGCTCCAGCCCGACGCGGGCCGAGGGACCGATGCTCGGATTGAGAAAATCGATGTTGAGCGTGTGCTCCTGCTGGGCGTGCACCGGGTGGTCCACGTAGACGGTCGCCTGGCTGACCGAGAACCAGCCGGTGGCGCCTTTGCCGCTGCCCTCGATGGCGATCTTCTGGGTGACGTAGGTGCACATGTCAGCTCCCGGCGGTGAGGTGGGTGCCGAAGAAGGAGAACACCCGCTGCCAGCCGTCGGTCGCCGACTCGGGCCGGTAGCTGGGACGGTCCACCGCGAAGAACGCGTGCCCGGCGCCCTCGTAGGTGTGCGATTCGTAGTTCTTGCCGGCCTTGGCCAACTCGGCGGCCAGCACCGCGGTCTCCTCGGGCGAGGGGAACGTGTCGTCGGCGCCGAACAGGCCCAGCAGCGGGCTGGACAGGTTGGGCAGCAGGTCCACGAGCGGCTTCATGGTGTAGCCGGCGGGCGGCTCGTTGATCACGAACGCGCCGTAGCAGTCGACGGCCGCGTCCACCTGGATGCTGCACGCACTCAGCACGGTCTGCCGGCCACCGGAGCAGTAGCCGATCACGCCGACCTTGCCGTTGGCGCCGGCCAGGGACTTGAGGTGCGCGGCCGCACCGGCCACGTCGCCGACCAGTCGGTCGTCGGGCACGCCGCCGTTGGCTCGACCGGCGGCAGCGGCGTCGTCCGGGCTCGCGCCGGGCGCGTCCCGCCAGTAGAGGTTGGGGCACAGGGCGGCATAGCCGTTGGCTGCGAACTTCCGCACGATTTCCTTGGTCGCGCTGTCGTAGCCGGGCATGTGGTGGATCACCACGACGCTGCCGTGCGCGGTGCTGCCGGTCGGGACTGCAAGGTACGCCTCGATCTCGTCGCCGCCGTGGCCGGTGATCGTGATCGTTTCGGCGGTCAACGCCTCCGACATGACCTGGTCCTTTCGTCAGATGTCACGTGCGTGGCCAACCGTACGCATGTGCTTGAAAGCACAACGAGCCGCCGTCCGATCCGATGATTTTCAACCAGTTATACGGGACAAACCGTCAGGTATTGACGAAGATTGGGTTGTCGGGCCACTGTGTGGAGCTGTTCGGTGACACGGAGGAGAGGTGCCGATGCGATCCACCGCCCGGCTCGTCACGTTGATCATGGCAGGTTCGCTGGGCGCGGCGGCACTGCTGCCCGCGACTGCCGGTGCGCAGAGTCCGGGCACCAGCCGGGCCACCGAGTTCGCCGCGGCGGCAGCCGAGTTCGGCATCCCCGACAGTGTGCTGCTCGCGTTGTCCTACAACGAGTCGCAGTGGGAGGACCACGCCGGGCAGCCGAGCACGACCGGCGCCTACGGGCCGATGGCGTTGACCGACGTGGCCACAGCTGCCGCCTCCGCTGTCCCGTCCGCGAAGGGCGATGGAGCTGCGCGGGCGACGCTGGTCACCGCCGCTCGGTTGATCGGGGCCGCGCCGGCGCAGGTGCGCAGCGAGGAGCAGGACAACATCCGAGCCGGTGCGGCCCTGTTGGCCTCCTATGCCGGGGCGGCCGATGGCGGTGTGCTGCCCGCCGACGTGGGCGGCTGGTACCCGGCGGTTGCCGAGTACGCCGGCGCCACCTCGCCCGCGGCCACCGGCTCAGCGGCGGTCGCCGCGGCCGGACAGACGGCCGACGCGTTCGCCGGGCAGGTCTACGACACCATTCGGTCCGGTGCGTCCCGGCACACCGACGACGGACAGCTCATCGATCTTGCCGCCCAGCCGACGGTCCAGCCGGTCGGCGCCCCGGCCACTCCGGCCGGGGGCCAGCAGTTGCCGGAGTGTCCGGCCACCCTGTCGTGCAGTTACGTGCCGGCCGCCTACGCGTCCAACGGGCCGACTCCCGGGGACTACGGCAACTACGACCTCGCTGATCGGCCCAACGGGCACGTGACGATCAACTACATCGTCATCCACGACACCGAGGAGTCCTACGCCGACACGGTGACCGGTTTCCAGAGCCCCACCGACTTCGCCAGCGCCAACTATGTCGTGCAGGGCACGACCGGCACGGTCACCCAGATGGTGCCGAACGAGGATGTGGCCTGGCACGCCGGCAACTGGTACATGAACGCGCACGCGATCGGGATCGAGCAGGTCGGGTTCGCGGTGCAGGGCGCGACGTGGTTCACCGGTCAGCTGTATCAGACCACCGCGACGCTGGTCCGGTATCTGGCCGCGCGCTATCACGTGCCACTGGATCGGCAGCACATCATCGGGCACGACAACGTGCCGGGCATCTCACCGGCCTACATTCCGGGGATGCACTGGGACCCGGGGCCGTTCTGGGACTGGAACCGGTTCATGTCCCTGTTGGGGCGGCGCACGGTGCCTACGGCGCTGCCGGGTAGTCCGGTGGTCACCATCAATCCGGTGTTCGCCAACAATATCCAGCAGGTCACTGATTGTGAGGGTGGTACTTCGGTTCCCGCTCAGCCTTCGAGTTTTGTCTATCTGCGTACCGGTCCGTCGTCGTCCGCGCCCCTGTTCAATGATCCCGGCTTTGCTCCTGGTGGGACCGTGGGCACCACCTGTGCGGCTGACTGGGGGGACAAGGCCTCTGCCGGGCAGCAGTTCGTTGTTGCCGGGCGGGATGGGGACTGGACCGCTGTCTGGTGGGACGGGGCCAAGGTGTGGTTCCTCAATCCTCGGCGGTCTCCGGTGACCACTCCCACGTCCGGATTGATTGTCGTGCCTCGGCCCGGGGTTTCTTCGGTTGCCACCTATGGTGTTGCTTATCCTGCTGCTGGTGAGTTCCCGGCTGATGTTCCGGTGCCCACCTCTGGCGCGCTTCCCTATGTCATCCATGCCGGGCAGTCCTATGTTTACGGTGGGACTACGCCTACTGATTACTATCATGCGACCACCATCGACAATTCCGCGCCGGATGATCACCTGGATATTCTGGGCACGGAGAAGTATTTGGAGATTCAGCTGGGGCATCGGATCGCGTTTGTCAACGCGGCTGATGTTCTGGTGCGGCCTGGCACGTCAGTGACGTCCAGGCCAGGAGCGAAGCGACCCTGAGCTGGCGGGGGTTCTGCTCGGAACCGGACAGGCGGCCTGCTCAGTCGTCTCGGGCGTTGCGGTCGCGTTTGGTCGCGCTTCGGCGCTTTTTCGCGGCGATTCGCCGTTCCACCGAGCCCCGGCTGGGTCTGGTGGGGCGCCTCGGTGCTGCCGGCGGCGCCAGGGCCGCTCGCAGCAGGGCGGCCAGCCGTTGCCGTGCTTCTTTTCGGTTGGCCAACTGATACCGGTGCTCGCTGGCCACCACGGTGATCACCCCGCCGACCAGCCTGCCGCGCAGCCGGCCCAGCGCACGCTCGCGGAGGCGCTCCGGCAGCGCCTTGGACGCCGCCACATCGAACGACAGCTCGACCCGGCTGTCGGTCGTGTTCACGCCCTGCCCACCGGGGCCGGACGACCGGGAGAAGCGTTCGTGCAGCTCATCGGCGGGTATCACCACCGAGGGGAGCACATCCAGGTCGTCAGCCACCCCCCTAGGATGCCTGATCCGGCGCGTCCACGTCGCATTGATTTCATCCTGGCTGGTGTTGGTGCCGGTAGAACTCGACCGGCTCGGCGGGCAGCGGGGTGTTGCCGAGGATCACGTCGGCCGACTTCTCGGCCAGCATCATCACCGGGGCGTAGATGTTTCCGTTGGTGATGTAGCGCATCGCGGAGGCGTCGACCACGCGCAGGCCGTCCAGGCCGTGCACCCGCATGGTGTCGGGGTCGAGCACGGACAGCTCGTCGGTGCCCAGGCGGCAGGTGCACGACGGGTGCAGCGCGGTCTCACCGTCCCTCGCGACCCAGTCCAGGATCTCCTGGTCCGTGCTCACCGACGGCCCGGGGGACAGTTCGCCGTCGTTGAACTCGCCCATGGCCGGCTGGTTGAGGATGGTGCGGGCCACCCGGATCGCCTCGACCCACTCCTGGCGGTCCTGGTCGGTCGAGACGTAGTTGAATCGTAGGGCCGGGTGGACCTTCGGGTCGGTCGACGTGATTTTCACCGAACCGCGCGCGTCGGAGTACATCGGGCCGATGTGGACCTGGTAGCCGTGCCCGGCCGACGGGGCTGAGCCGTCGTAGCGGATGGCGATGGGCAGGAAGTGGAACATCAGGTTGGGGTAGGCGACCTCCTCGTTGCTGCGGGCGAAGCCGCCGCCCTCGAAGTGATTGGTCGCGCCTGGTCCACCGCGGAGGAACAGCCACTGGGCGCCGATGAACGGACGGCGCCACAGCTTGAGCGCCGGTGCCATCGACACCGGCTGCTTGCAGCCGTACTGGATGTACACCTCCAGGTGGTCCTGGAGATTCTCGCCAACGCCGGGGAGGTCGTGCACCACGTCCACGCCGAGCGCGGTCAGTTCCGCCGCGTTGCCCACGCCGGACAGTTGCAGTAGTTGCGGTGTGTTGATCGAGCCGCCGGAGAGGATGATCTCCTTGCCCATCGCCCGTCGGGTTCGGCCGCGGTGGGAGTACTCGACGCCGATCGCCGTGGTGCCGTCGAACAGGACTCGGGTCACGAAGGCCCTGGTCCGCACGGTCAGGTTGGGCCGGGACATGGCCGGGTGCAGGTAGGCGCGGGCCGCTGACAGTCGGCGGCCCCGGTGGACGTTCCGGTCGAAGGGGGCGAAGCCCTCCTGCTGGTAGCCGTTCACGTCCTCGGTGAGTGGGTAGCCGGCCTGTTGGACGGCCTCGAAGAAGGCGCCGAACAGGGGGTTTGTTGCTGGTCCGCGTTCCAGGACCAGCGGGCCCTTGTCGCCGCGGAAGCCGTGGTGCTCGTTCTCGCCGGCCAGGCAGTTCTCCATTCGTTTGAAGTAGGGCAGGCAGTGGGCGTAGTCCCAGTCGGCCATTCCGGGATCTGCCGCCCAGCGTTCGTAGTCCAGTGGGTTGCCCCGCTGGAAGATCATTCCGTTGATGCTGCTGGAGCCGCCGAGCACCTTGCCCCTGGCGTGGTAGATCCGCCTGTCTTTCATGTTCGGCTCGGGCTCGGACTCGTACTTCCAGTCGTAGAACCGGCTGCCGATCGGAAAGGTCAGCGCGGCCGGCATGTGAATGAACACGTCCCACGGGTAGTCCGACCGGCCGGCCTCCAGCACGAGCACCTGGTTGGCCGGGTCGGCGGACAGGCGGTTGGCCAGTGCGCTGCCGGCCGAACCGCCGCCGACGATGACGAAGTCGTGTTCGGTCACGGGGCACTCCCCTCGACGACCGGCTCGGCCGCGTGTTCGGCGGTCGACGCCGCGGCCCAGGCGCGTCGGCGCACGCGGAGCATGACGCCGCCGATGACCACGATGGCGACCACGAAAACGACCGCGCCCCACTGGAAGTACCAGTGGTCGCTGCCGTAGACCGCGGCCCTCGGCCAGGCCAGGTTGACCGTCATGGCCGCGCCGTAGAGCACCGCGAAGATGTTCACCACGATGCCCCAGCGGCCCAGCGAGAAGTGCTGGCCGTGGTCGGGCTTGGGCCAGTTCCCGCGCAGTCGGCGCAGCAGCATCGGGCCGGTGACCATCAGGTACGGGATGTAGAACAGGATGATCGCCACCGACGTGAGGATGTAGAACACCCGCTGGTTGCCGATGTTCACCGCGAGCAGCGCGATGGTCAGCACGCCGGTGATGATCGCCGGCAGCGCCGGGGTCTTGGCCCGCTTGGAGACCTTGCCCATCTGCCGGGAGAACGGCAGTCGATTGTCCCGTGCCATCGAGAAGAGCATTCGGATCGCCGCGGTCTGCACGGCCAGGCAGCAGACGGTGATGGCGATGGCCGAGCAGACCAGGAAGGCGTCACCCAGGCCGGTGCCCAGGGTGCTCTTGATCAGGTACGGCATACCGGCGGTGCCCAGGTCGCTGGCATGCAGGTTGCCCACGGCCATCATGCCGACCAGCATCAGCAGGCCGCCGACGATGAACGCCGCCGTGATCGCCCGGATGATCGCCCTCGGCGCGTGCCTGCGCGGATTGCGGGTCTCCTCGGCCAGTGCGCCCGCGGTGTCGAAGCCGTAGAAGACGTATGCGCTCATCAGACTGGCGACCAGGAACGCGCCGAGATAACCCCATGAATGGCCGGCGCCGGTGCTGTTGGTGTCGAAGAGCACCTGCTGCGGGCCGCGCTTGATGTGCACCGCCAGCATGATGATCAGCAGCACGGTCGCGGTCAGCTCGACGACCACGCCGAAGTTGTTGATCTTGGACATCACCTTCACGCCGATGATGTTGATGATCGTGGTGAACACGACCAGCGCCAGCGCCAGCAGGATCGCGTTCTTCGCACCATTGGGTGTCGAGGTCAGGCCGGCGTCGGCCGAACCGCCGACGATCTGGAAGGCCAGCGAGATCTGCGGCAGGATCACCTGGTAGGCCACCGCGACCGCGGCGGCGGTGACGATCGCGCCGATGCTCATGATCCAACCGGCCATCCAGGACGTGGTCGGTCGGGCTATCTGTTTGGACCACTGGTAGACCGAGCCGGCGATCGGGAACTGCCCGGCCACCTCGGCGAAGCAGAACGCCACCGCCAACTGACCGATGAACACAAGCGGCCACGTCCAGATGAACGCCGGTCCGCCGGAGCCGAAGCCGAACGCGAACAGTTCGAACACGCCGGTCATGATCGAGATGTAGCTGAAGCCCGCGGCGAAGCTGGAGAACGAGCCCAGCGAGCGCTCCAACTCCTGCCGGTAGCCGAACTTGGCCAGATCGGAGCTGTCGTTGGCGGTTGCGGAATCGACTTCTGTACTCATGGCGACGTCCTCGGGAATCCGTTCGGGCGTAACGGGGAACTGCCGGGCGGGGTGGTGGTCGTCGAGGGGATGGGTCAGGGCCGGCCGAACCAGTGTTGGGCGACCGGCTTGTGGTTGCGGTAGACGTGCTTGGGCTCGCAGTACTCGTGCAGCCCGGACGGCCCCAGCTCGCGGCCGATCCCGGACCGCTTGAACCCGCCCCATTCGGCCGCCGGCAGATACGGGCCGAAGTCGTTGATCCAGACCGTGCCGTGGCGCAGCCCGCGGGCCACCCGCTCGCCCCGGTCGGTGTCCTGGGTCCACACCGCGCCGGCCAGGCCGTAGTCGGTGTCGTTGCCCAGTTCGACCGCCTGCGCCTCGGTGTCGAACCGCTCGGCGGTGATGATCGGGCCGAACGTCTCGTCCCGCACCACGGTCATCTCCCGGGTGCAGTCGGCGAACACCGTCGGCCGGTAGAAGAAGCCGTTGGCCAGTTCCGGTTCGCTCGGACGACCGCCGCCGGTCAGCAGCCGGGCGCCCTGCTCGACGCCGAGCCGGCCATATCTTTCCACTTTGGACAGATGGATCGCGGAGACCAGCGGTCCGCTACCGGTGTTCTCGTCGAGGCCGTTGCCCAGCTTGATCAGTGCCGCCCGGCGGGCCAGTTCGGTGACGAACTCCTCGTAGACCGGCGTTTCCACCAGCAGCCGGGTGCCCGCCGAGCAGACCTGGCCGCTGTGCAGGAAAACCGCGGTCAGTGCGTGGTCGAGGGCCACGTCCAGGTCGGCGTCGGCGAACACGATGTTCGGGTTCTTGCCACCCAGCTCCAGACAGACCTTCTTCACCGTCTCGGCCGCCGCGCGCATGATCCGGCGGCCGGTGGCCAGGCTGCCGGTGAACGAGACCAGGTCGACCGCGGGATGCTCGGCCAGCGGCGCGCCCGCCTCGGGTCCGGTGCCCAGCACCAGGTTGGCCACGCCCGCCGGCAGGCCGGCCTCGGCAAGTATTCGGAACAGCATGATCGTGCTCAGCGGGGTGATCTCGCTGGGCTTGACGACGACGGTGTTGCCCGCGCCCAGCGCCGGCGCGATCTTCCAGGCCGCCTGCAACAGCGGGTAGTTCCACGGCGCGATCAACCCGCACACGCCGACCGGCTCGTAGTCGATCCGGCTGCTCGCGTCGGCAGTGTCCAGCGGCACCGGCCGGGCGGTCAGCTCGGCGACCAGGCCGGCGTAGTAGCGGAACACCGCGACCACGTCGGACACGTCGATCCGGCTCTCCACCAGCGTTTTCCCGGTGTCCAGGGTCTCCGTGCGGGCGATCTCCTCCTGGTCGCGGACGAGCAGGTCGGCCACCCGGTCGAGCAGCGCGGCGCGCTGGGCCGGTGGCGTGCGTGGCCAGTCGCCCTGGTCGAAGGCCTGCCGGGCGGCCAGGATCGCGGCCTCGGTGTCGGTGCGGTCGGCCGCGTCGACCGAGGTGATCAGGCTCTGGTCGAAGGGGTTGATGATGTCGTGTCGGCCGCCGTGCGCGGCGCTCCGCCAGGTTCCGCCGATGAACAGCTCGGGCATCGGTCCTCCTCGGTGTTCCGTGCGGTCAGGCCACGGCGGGCACGGTTGAACGCACGCGGCAGATTCATCGCCAGCACCCCGGTGACCCGGCCGGCTCGGTGGTAGCCGGCCAGGAAGGCACGCTCGGCGGTGGACCCCTCCAGCACCCGCACCTCGTCGGTCGGGCTGATCGACCCGGCGAACTGGATGCGCACGCCGTACTGGTCGGACCAGAAGTAGCCACGGCCCGAACAGCGGTCGATGGTGCGGCCGGCCAACAGGTTGGTCACCGCGGCGGCCGGTTCGTCAGCCGCGTTGGTCCAGTGCTCGTGCCGCACGTGCCGGCCGTCGCAGTGGTGCCGGGCCACGTCCCCGACGGCCACCACATTGGGCAGCGCGGTCCGGAAACCGACGTCGGTGCGTACCCCGTCGTCGACGGCGAGCCCGGAACCGGCCAGCCACTCGGTGTTCGGCCGGATGCCGATGGCCACCACGACCAGGTCGGCGGCCAGCTCCCGGCCGTCGGCCAGTCGCACCGAGGCCACCGCCGAACCCGCCGCCGAACCCGCCGTGCCCAACCCGGTCACGCTCTGCCCGGTGATCAGCGGGACGCCGTGATCGCCGGGCAGCTCGGCGCACAGCGCGCCCAGTTCCGGCCCGAGCGCGCCGGCCAGCGGCACCGGCAGCGCCTCGACCACGGTCACCGCCAGCCCCAGACCACGCAGCGTGGAGGAGACCTCGGCGCCGAGGAAACCGGCGCCGACGACCACCACGTTCGTCGGGCCGGCCGCGATTCGGGTGCGCAGCGCGAGCGCGTCGTCCAGGGTACGCAGGGTCAGCACGCCGTCGATCCGCTCGGTGCCGGGCAGTGTGCGCGGCCGGCCGCCGGTGGCGATCACCAGTCCGTCCACGGCCAGTTCGGTCCCGTCGGACAGCGCCACCGTGCCGGCGGCCGGGTCGACACCGGTGGCCCGCACGCCCAGCCGCCAATCGGCGCCCAGCGCGGTGTCCTCGGCCGGGTCGAGCAGGGCCAGCTCGGCCGCGTCGAGTTCGCCGGCCAGGAAGTTCTTGGACAGCGGGGGCCGGTCGTAGGGGCGGTGCGGCTCGGCGCCGACCAGGGTGAGCCGGCCGTCATATCCCTTGGTGCGCAAGGCTTGTGCCGCGCGCAGACCAGCCAGCGAGGCGCCCACCACCGCGATCGACCTCATACCGCGCCCACCTGGGACGGGGCGTCCACGTAGAGCACGCCGGCCTCCACCGAGACCGGGTAGGTCCGCACGGGTTTCTTCGCCGGCAGGCCGGTCACCGCCCCGGTGCGCAGGTCGAAGGAGGAGGCGTGCAGCGGGCACTCGACCTGGCAGCCCTCCAGCCAGCCGTCGGCGAGGGAGGCGTCCTGGTGGGTGCAGGTGTCGTCGATCGCGTAGAAGTCGCCGTCGGCGTTGAACACCGCGATGGGTACGTTGGCGATGATCCGGACGGCCTCGCCCGCCGGTAACTGGTCGAGGGGGCAGACTCGGATCACCGGCACCTCCGTTGCGCAAGGCGGAACTGGTGGTGGAATGCGCAACACCATGCGCTGTCGACCTCCGGTTCGTCAAGAGTTCGGCGATGGTTCTTTCCGGTGTTCCGGCCGCCGACGGGCAACGTTGCAAGGAGGCAATATTTGGCTACCGTTGCGTCATGAGCAACAGCGAGGAAACCCGCGAACCGGCCGCGCTGGTGCAGTCGGTGGACCGCGCCATCGCTGTGCTGGAACTGCTCGCCGGGAAGGGCGCGGCCGGAATCACCGAGATCGCCGGTGAGCTGGGCGTGCACAAGTCGACCGCGTCCCGGTTGGTCAGCGTGCTGGAGCGGCGCGGGCTGGTCGAACAGCTGGGCCAGCGCGGCAAGTACGTGATCGGTTTCGGCGTGGTGCGGCTGGCCGGCGCGGCCATCGGCCGGCTCGATCTGGCCAGCCTCGGCCAGCCGATCTGCCAGCAACTCGCCGACCGGGTCGGCGAGACGGTGAACATCGCCGTGCTGGACGGGGACGTGGTCATCAACATCACCCAGGCCCGCGGCACGGCCGCGGTCTCCGCGCAGAACTGGATCGGCCAGCGCACCCCGCTGCACGCCACGTCCAGCGGCAAGGTGCTGCTGGCGCACTCGGATGCCCGGCGCCGCAAGGAGATCCTGGCCGTCAAGCTGGCCGGCTACACGCCCCGCACGATCACCGACCCGGCCACCCTGGCCGGCCAGTTGGACCGGGTACCGCTGGACGGCTACGCGGTCACGTTCGAGGAGCTGGAGGTCGGCCTGCACGCGGTCGCCGTGCCGGTGTTCGGCCCCAACGGGGAGGTCGCCGCCGCGATCAGCGCGTCCGGGCCGTCCTACCGGATGCCCCGGCGCCGGGTGAAGGAGGTCGTCGCCGAGCTGACCACCGCCGCGAACGACCTGTCCGGCCAGCTGGGCTATCTGCGCGGCGCCTGAAAAAGCGGTGCCGGGGAAAGCGGTGCCGGAGAAAACTGTGGCCGCCCTGCGGCTTCCGGGTGGGCGGTCTTGACAGTGCGGGCGGGCGCGGCGCACCGTGTTGCACGTAGCGGAACACGCCTCTCCATGTGCAACATCATCATCCCCGACCGGCGGAGGATGTCATGGCCACGGTGCCACGCGTCGTCATCATCGGAGCCGGCATCGTCGGCTGTGCGGTGGCCGACGAGCTGACCGAGCGGGGCTGGACCGACGTCACCGTGTTGGAGCAGGGACCGCTGTTCACCACCGGCGGGTCCAGCTCACACGCGCCCGGACTGGTGTTCCAGACCGGCCCGAGCCGGACGATGACCGAGTTCGCGAAGTACACCGTGCGCAAGTACCGCGAGCTGACGCTGGACGGCCGCTGGTGCTTCAACCAGGTCGGCGGTCTTGAGGTGGCCACCACCGAGGAGCGTTGGGCCGACCTGCACCGCCGGCACGGCTGGGCGCAGTCCTGGGGCGTGCCCAGTTCGCTGCTGTCGCCGCAGGAGTGCGCCGCGCTGCACCCGCTGTTGGACGCGAGCCGGCTCGTCGGCGGCTTCCACATTCCCGGTGACGGGCTGGCCAAGCCGCTGCGGGCGGCCGAGGCGCAGGCCCGGCGGGCGATGGACCGCGGCGCCCGGTTCCTGGCCGGCCAACAGGTGGTCGGCATCGAACGGGCAGGCGGCCGGGTCACCGGCGTGCGCACCGACAGTGAGGTGTTCGGCGCCGATGTCGTGCTCAGCTGTGCCGGGATGTGGGGGCCGTTGATCGGTGAGCTGGTCGAGCTGACCGTGCCGCTGGTGCCGATGGCCCACCAGTACGCGCGAACCACCCCGCTGGCCGCGCTGGCCGGCCGGAACACCGAGCTGACCGAGGCGAGCCTGCCCATCCTCCGCCACCAGGGCGCCGACCTCTACTTCCGCGAGCACGGGGAGCGGCTGGGCGTGGGCGCCTACGGGCACGACCCGATGCCGGTCGCACCCGAGCGGATCGGCGATCCCCGGTACACCAAGGGGATGCCGTCCGAACGCGAGTTCACCCCGGCCGACTTCGAGCAGTCCTGGGCGGACGCGGTCGACCTGCTGCCCGCGCTCGGCGAGACCAAGGTGGACGAGGGCATCAACGGCCTGTTCTCCTTCACCCCGGACGGTTTCCCGCTGCTGGGCGAACATCCCGGGCTGCGCGGGTTCTGGGTCGCCGAGGCGGTGTGGATCACCCACTCGGCCGGGGTGGCCAGGGCGATGGCCGAATGGCTGGTGGACGGGCAGAGCGAGCTCGACCTGCACGGCTGCGAGCTGAACCGGTTCGAGCCCGCGCAACTCTCCCCGGACTATGTGCGGGCCCGCAGCTGTCGCAGCTTTGTCGAGGTGTATGACATCCTGCATCCGCTCGACCCGGTCGCCGAGTCACGCGGGCTGCGCACCAGCCCGTTCCACCAGCGGCAGATCGACCTCGGCGCCTACTTCCTGGAAGGCACCGGTTGGGAGCGGCCGCACTGGTACGCGGCGAACGCCGACCTGCCCGAGGTGGAGCGGATTCCGGCGCGCAACGACTGGGCCGCGCGGCACTGGTCGCCGATCGCGGGTGCCGAGGCGCTGGTCGCCCGGGACCGGGTCGCACTGTTCGACATGACCCCGCTCAAGCGGCTGGAGGTGTCCGGGCCGGGCGCGCTGAGCTTGTTGCAGGGCCTGACCACCGGCCAGCTGGCGAAGCGGCCGGGCTCGGTCACCTACACCCTGATGCTCAACGCCGCCGGCGGTATTCGCAGCGACGTGACGGTGGCGCGGCTGGCCGCCGACCGGTTCCAGGTGGGCGTGAACGGCAATCTCGACCTCACCTGGCTGTGCCGGCACCTGCCCGAGGACGGCACCGTGCAGGTGCGCGACATCACCCCGGGCACCTGCTGCCTCGGGCTGTGGGGACCGCTCAGCCGGGAAGTGCTGCAACCGTTGACCCGACAGGACTTCTCGGCGAAGGCGATGCGCTACTTCACCGGCCGGGCGGCCTACGTCGGCAACGTACCGGTGACCGCGCTGCGACTGTCCTATGTGGGCGAACTGGGTTGGGAACTGTACACCACGGCGGAGTTGGGCCAGGCGTTGTGGGACACGCTCTGGGCGGCTGGTCAACCGTTCGGCATGATCGCCGCCGGGCGCAGCGCGTTCAACTCGATGCGGCTGGAGAAGGGCTACCGGTCCTGGGGCGTGGACATGACCGAGGAACACGACCCGTACGAGGCCGGCCTCGGCTTCGCGGTCCGGCCGGACGCCGGCCCGTTCGTCGGCGGCGACGCGCTGGCCGGTCGGTCCGTCGAGACCGCCGCCCGCCGGCTGGCCTGCCTCGTCGTGACCGACCCGCACGCGGTCGTGCTCGGGGCCGAACCCGTGTTCGCCGGGGGCGCCCCGGTCGGCTACGTGACCAGCGCGGCCTATGGCTACAGCACCGGCCACAACATCGCCTACGCCTGGCTGCCGGCCGGGTTCGCCGTGCCCGGCACGCCGCTGGACATCGAGTACTTCGGTGCGAAGGTGCCCTCCGTGGTGGCCGAGGAACCGCTGTTCGACCCCGCCATGAGCCGCCTGCGCGGCTGAGTACTGGAAAGGCTGGCCATGACCGCGACCGACCTGCCGGCGAGCCTGTTACGCACGCTGCCCGGCCGCTACTACACGGACCCCGAGCTGTTCGCGGCCGAGCAGTCGGCCGTGTTCGAGTCGTTGTGGTTCTGCGCGGTCCGGTCGGTCGAACTCGCCGAGCCGGGGGAGTACCGCACGGTCCAGGTGGGTCGGGAGAGCGTGCTGGTCACCCGGTCCCGAGATGGTGCGCTGCGGGCGTTCCTGAACATCTGCCGGCACCGCGGCGCCCGGCTGTGCGTCGAGGAACAGGGCTCGGTGCGACGGGCGTTCCAGTGCACCTACCACGCGTGGACCTACGGTCTGGACGGAAAGCTGATCGCCGCGCCGAACCTGACCTCGATGCCGGACATCGATCGGACCGAGTTCGGCCTGCGCCCGGTGCACCTGCGTGAGTGGCTCGGTTACGCCTGGCTGAACCTCGCCGAGCAGCCACCGTCCTTTGCCGACACGGTGATCGCCGCGGTCACCCAGCGGCTCGGCTCGGCCGACGCCATCGACCACTACCGGATCGGCGAACTCGCGGTCGGTCGGCGGATTCGGTACGACGTGCGGGCGAACTGGAAGCTGATTGTCGAGAACTTCATGGAGTGCTACCACTGCGCGACCATCCACCCCGAACTGACCGAGGTGCTGCCCGAGTTCGCGAGCGGTTACGCCGCGCAGTACTACGTCGGGCACGGCGCCGAGTTCGGTGCGGAGATCACCGGGTTCACCGTGGACGGCCGGCCCGGGTTCGGCCGGCTGGACACGCTCACCGACGACCAGGACCGGCGCTACTACGCGATCACCGTGCGGCCGCAGGTGTTCATCAACCTCGTGCCCGACCACGTGATCCTGCACCGGATGTTCCCGCTGGCCGCGGACCGCACGGTGGTCGAGTGCGACTGGCTGTACGCGCCGTCGGTGGTCACCGAGGGGCGTGACGTCGACGCCTCTGTGGAGTTGTTCCACCGGGTCAACCAGCAGGACTTCGACGCCTGCGAACGCTGCCAGCCGGCGATGGACTCGCGCGCCTACCGCGACGGGGGTGTGCTGGTGCCGGCCGAGCATCACATCGCCGAGTTCCACGACTGGCTGCGCGCCCGGCTGGCCGCACCCGTTGGCGCGTGACGAAACGACTACCTACCGTCATAAAACGTCCGTGTGGTCAGGAAACCCGCCGGAGATCCGGCCCTGAACTGGTACTTCTTCGAGGTCGAACATCCGCTTGGCGCGGTCGCGGTAGTCTCCCGCTCAACATCGACGTGGCACCCGGCGTTACCCGCCGGTGTTCGCGCCTGTCGGGATGGGGGAGATCGGGTTGGAAGGCGACGAATGGAATCCGCCGCGCCAGGGGGAACTCGGTGCCGGCCGGTCGAAGTCATCCCGTCCGCCGGTCTCGTCCCGTCGCCCACCGGCGGCTGAGGACGACACCACCGAGATCGCCGGCCTCCAGGCCACTGTGGACGAACCGGCGGAGTTATCGGCCACGTCGGCGCGGCCCGCACCCGCGCGGAGCAGGGCCAGGCCGGCGACCCGGCGACGGCGCCGGTGGGGTCTGGTGCTGGGCGGTGTCGTGCTCGGTCTGGTGTCCGCGATCGTGTTGGCCGGCACCGGTTACGCGTGGGTCACCTACCACAACTTCGACAGCGCGGTCACCAAGTCGAACGCCATCGACACGAACGAGCCCAAGTCGGTCAACGGGGACACCAACATCCTGATCATGGGGTTGGACACCCGATTGGACGAGAACGGCAACTCGTTGCCGCAGAACATCTACAACGAGCTGCACGCCGGCGACCAGGACGACGGCGGCGAGAACTCCAACGTGTTGATGCTGCTGCACGTGCCCGGCGACGGCAGCCGGGCCACGTCGATCTCCATTCCGCGCGACGACTATGTTGCCATCCCCGGCTGCCCGGACGGCCAGTGTCACGGCAAGATCAAGCAAGCCTACGGGTTGGCCTTCGACCAGGAGTCCAAGGTGCTCGCCGCGCGGGGCGTCAGTGGCGCCGCGCGGGTGCAGGGGGAGCGGGACGCGGCGCGCAAGGAGGAGGCCGACACCGTTCGGCAGTTCCTCGGCGGTGTGCCGATCGACCACTTCATCGAGGTGACGCTGATCGCGTTCTTCGAGATCGCCCAGGTGGTCCAGCCGATCACCGTGTGCGTGAACGAGGACACCGTGGACAGCTACTCCGGCGCGAGTTTCCACAAGGGCACCAACGTGATCAACGCCTCGCAGGCGCTGGCGTTCGTGCGGCAGCGGCGGGACAACGTGCACCCGGAGCTACAGTTCACCGACCTGGACCGGGAACGGCGGCAGCAGGCGTTCATCTCCTCGCTCGCCTTCCAGCTCAGACAGGCGGGCACGTTCACCGATCCGGCCAAGCTGTCCGGCATTCTCGGTGTGGCCAAGGCGAACATCGCCATCGACGACAAGCTGGATCTGCTTTCCTTTGCCCAGCAGGCATCCAACCTGACCAGCGGCAAGATCACGTTCTACACGCTGCCGGTCCAGAGCTTCGGCAAGGACTCGGCCGGCGAGGACGTGAACATCGTCAATGTGCCGCTGATCCAGAGCACCGTGCACAGCTTGCTCTACCCGACACCCCCGGCCACCGTCGGCGCGCATCCGTCCGCGTCCACCACCACGACCTCGCCGCCCACGACCACCACGACCCCGCCGCCCACCGCGGTGGTGGACGTGGAGAACGCGTCCGGGCAGAGCGGGGTGGCCGGCCGGCTGGAGTCGGCGCTGGCCAGGAACGGCTACACCCAGGGCGCGACCAGCACCGACACCAGTCGCCGCACCAAGTCGCTGATCGAGTACGGCACCGGCGCGTCGCTGCCGGCCCAGCAGTTGTCCGACCTGCTCGGGGACGTACAGGTGGAGTCGAGCACGGCGGTGCACTCGGGCCGGGTCAAGGTGATCCTCGGCTCGGACTTCCGGATGCCCTCAGCCCTGGCCGGCAGCGCCGGCTCGCCGACCACACCGACCACGACCGTGCCACCGGCCAGCGCGGTAGCCGCGGACAGCGGCGGCGTCGCCGGTCCGGCGCCCACCCAGCTCAGTGCGTTGACCGGCGGCAGCATCCCGTGCGTGAAGTGAGTTGGAACAGGATGTGCTGACGGCTCGGGTCGTGCCAGGATGGGGGTCGGTGACACGGGGGATGGGGGCGTCGGTGTCGGGTCCTGGGGATGATCGAAGCCGGAATCGGCTTGTACTGCGGATGATCTGGCTGGCTCGGGCCAGCGCGGTGGCCTCGGTGTGGGTGCTCGCCGCACTGCTGCTCGCCGTGCTCGTCGACCTGAGCTCGAACGAGACCTATCAGGGACTGGTGGGCGTCGTGCTGGTCGTGCTGGCGGTTCCGGCCAGTGTTCGGGTGTTCCGGTTCGGTGTCGATGCCACCGCCGACACCGTCACGGTGCGCGGATTCGGTCGGGCGCGGCGTATCCCGATCCGCTCGATCGCCGAGGTCGGTGCGGGCGCCGTGCCGGCGATCAGGTGGACGGATGACGCCGGAGACAAGCGGGTCACGAAGTTGTCGGCGTTCCGGCAGGACACCAGGGTCGCCGCGGCCAACAGACGTGGCCGGCAGGCCGTCGCCGAACTCGGCGACTGGGTTCGCCGGCACCACTAGCGGCGGGTGCCGGGCAGCGCGATCCCGACCAATGTGGCCAGTGGGCCGAACGCGAGGATCGCCAGCCCACCGTGGTGGGACGCGGCCACCAGCATGGCCAGTTCAGGCAGAGCCAGTACGCAGCCGAAGACGAGCGACGTCGACCCGCCGGCCTCGCGCCGGATCAGCCGGACCACTCCGGTGACGAGCAGGGTGCCGATGACGCCGACGACGGCGAACGCACCCAGCACGATCGGCACGCCGACCGGGGAGACGTGGTGGGCGAGCACGCCGCGGACAGTGTTGACCACGAAGACACCGCACGCGCACAGCAGAGCCAGTTGCAGCGCCGCGCCGACCAGCGCCAGCACGACCACGATTCGGTGAGCCGGTGACCGGTTCGGCTCGCGGTCCAGTGCCGGCGCCGATTCGATCGTGCTGGTCATGTCCGCCACGGTAGCGCGTCGGTTGCAGCTCCAGGTCCGGTTTCAGGGTGGCGATGGTGTAGTTGGTGCGTCGCCGACGCACCGCCAGCACGTCCAGGATCAGCGCGCCGAGGCCAAACGCGGCCACCACGATCACGTCCCGGACCAGGTGGGCGCCGTCGCCGCCGCTGATGCCCACCCGCAGGCCGTCCACCAGATAGCTCATCGGCAGCGCCGGATGCACGAACCGGAACGGCAGCGGCAGCGTCTCCACCGGATAGATGCCGCCGCAGGTGGTCAGCTGGACGATCAGCAGGATGAGCATGACCGCGCTGGCCGCGCCGCCCAGTAGGCTGCGCAACAGGTGCGAGATCGCGGTGAACGTGCCGACCGCGAGCACCAACAACCCCAGTGTTGCCCACAGGCTCTGCGGATCGAGGCCCAGGCCGAACTGTAGAACCAGGAACAGCAACAACATCGCCACCACCCCGACGAGCGCGACCGGCAGCCAGCCGGCCATTGTCGCCCGGATCGCGCCGGCCCGACTCATCAGCGCCCGGCCCGGCGACGCGCGCAGCAGCAGGAACGAGGACAGGCCGAACACCCACAGCGCGATCGCGTAGAAGAACGGTGTCAGGCCACGGCCGTAGGTGTCGGCCGGGTGCAGATTGGTCAGCGAGATGTCCACCGGCGCGGCCAGCGTGGCCGCGTTGTCCTTCTGTTGACCGGTGGACAGCACCGGGATCTGGTCGCGGGCCTCGGCCAGGCCGTCAGCCAGGCTGATCGCGCCGTTGTGTGCTGTCGTCAGCCCGCCGGCCAGTGAGTTGGCGCCGGTGGACGCGGTGCCGATGCCGGTGTCCAGCGTCCGCATGCCGGTGGCCACCTGGGTGGCGCCGGTTGCCAACTGCTGGATCTGGCCGGCCGCGCCGCGGACCTGGGACTGTAGTTTCGGCGCGTCGGCGGCCAGGGTCTGCGCGCCGGCGGCCACCGTGCCGGTCAGCGTGGCCACCTGTTTCGCGCCGGTGTCGACCTGGTTGGCCAGCCCGGCGGCGGTGCTCGTCGCCGACACCAGCTTCTGGTAGGCGGGATCGGACTGGAGCTCGGGATGCGCGGCGCCCAACGCGGTCACCTCGGCCTGCACCGAGTCCGCGTTGCCGGACACCGCGCCGCTCAGCTGCGCGGCCGTGGTGGCCGCGTCGGCTGCCGTCCCGGCGGCCTGGGCCGCGTTCTGAGTCACCGACGGGATCGCGTCGGCCACCTGGTTTGCCAGTGGTACCACCACGTTCGCGATCGAGTTCACCCCGGTGGCCACCTGCTGCGAGCCGGTGACGAGTTTGTCGGCGCCGGTCTTGAGCGAGGTCAGCCCGCCGGCCAGCGTGTTGGCGCCGGAGGACGCGCCAGCCAGCCCGTCGCGCAGCGAGCCCGCGCCGTTGGCCGCGTTGGTGATGCCGTCGTGCAGTTGTTGCAGGTTCCCGAAGACCGACTCGAAGTAGGCGCTCACCGCGGCCGCGTCGATCTTGTTCTGCAGTTCGGACTGCACGCTCTCGGCCATCTTGCCGACCACGTAGCCGTTCGCGTCGTTCAGCACGATCGACATCGCCGCCCGCTGCGGCGTGCCGGTCGCGCCGCTGGCCAGCTTGGCGGAGAAGTCGGCCGGCACGTTGATGGTGAAGTAGTACCGGCCGTCCTGTACCCCGGTGTCGGCGTCGGCCCTGCTGACGAAGTGCCAGTCGAAGATCGGGTCGGACCTGAGGTTCTGCGCGAACAGCCCACCCGCGTCGACCCGCTGGTTGTTCACCGTCACCGGCTGGTCCTGGTCGACCACGGCCACCGGAATGGTGTTCAGCCGGCCGTAGGGGTCCCAGTTCGACCACAGGTACAGCGCTCCGTAGAGCAGCGGGACACAGGTGATGAAGATCAGGCCGAACCGTTGCAACGGGGTGCGGAATCGGCGGATCTCCAGGCCGACCAGGGTGAGCGCGCGCTTCACGACCGGGGTCCTCTTCTTCCTCAGAGTTCGTCTTCTGCCTGGGCCGGATCGGGGGCGGGCAGGGTGAGCACGTCGGCGTCGGCGGCGATCGCCACGGCCGGATCGACGCAGCTGGCGAGCACCGCGATGCCCGCACCGGTCACGGCTCGCAGGGCGGCCCAGATCTGCCGCTGCTGCTCGCCGTCGACCTGTTGGTCCACGTCGTCCAACACCACCGCCCTCGGCCGGGTGGCCACGGCGAGAGCGAGCGCCAGCAGGCAACGCCGGGCCGCGTCCAGGTCGTCGACCAGGGTGTGGCCGGGCGCGGAGAGCCCGACGAGGTCCCTGGCCCAGCCGTAGTCGACTCCGCGACCGGCCAGCGCGTGCAGTTCTCGCACGTGGTCGTGCACCCGCAGGTCCGGCTCGGGCTCCGCGACGCCGGTGATCCGGCCGACCGCGACCGCGGCCCGGATCGCCTTGGCCGCGGTGTCGCCGGCCACGGCCAGCCGGCCGCTGCTCGGCTTGGCCCGGCCGGCGAGGGTGAGCAGCAGCATGGTGCGGCCGCTGCCGCTGCGCCCGGCGATCGCGGTCAGTCCGCCCACCGGCAGGGTCAGGTCGACGTCCCGGAAGGCCCAGCCGTGCCCGCCCTTGTGGCCGAGCCGCTCGGCGACCAGCAGCGGGGCCGGTTCGGTCGGGACGGGAGCGCCGTCGACCAGGGTGTGCTCGGCGGTCTCGTCGCCTGTTGTCTCGGACATCGTCACTTCCCACCGGTCATTTGATGCGGTCGAATGATCACACACCGGACAGCCCCACGCAGAACCACGACGGGGTGATTTTCATCGCGTGGTGAATTCTGGCTCGGGCCCTCGGTTAAGCCCGGATGACACGAACCGGACCGGATCGGCCCGATCGGTGACCGGCCCGACATCACCTGGTCATCCAGGGGTGACCGGCGCCCGCTGCACTTGACCTGACTCACACGGAAGTGAGGCGCACCTAGGGTTCCGTTGCCGTGCCGCGAATCGCGGCCGACAGGTCTGGTCCGAGAGGTGAAAGCGGGTCGAGCCGACTCGCTCCACGGCGGGACAAAAGCCCGGGAGGCAAGCCAGCGCCTGGCTGCCTGCCGCTTGGCGCCGTCCGTGGAAAGGTTCCCCGTTGAGCGAACTGCACGACCACTACGGTCCGGAAGCCCGTTACGCCGTCGAGGCCGAGGCCGCCCTGCCCACCACGCGGTGGGAGGAGGAGATCCGGCGCGGCCTCGAACTCGGCCTGCCGGGTGCGGACTCCATTGTGGACAAACGAATTCCCACCTTCTCCCGGGGTGAGCTGCCGCACTTCGCCGGGATCAACACGTTCCTCAAGGCGCCCTACGTCGAGGACGTACGCGCCTGCGGGGACTACGACGTGGCGGTGCTCGGCGCGCCGTTCGACGGCGGCACCACCTACCGCTCGGGCACCCGGTTCGGGCCGCAGGGCATCCGGAAGATCTCCGCGCTGTACGGGCCCTACAGCTTCGAGCTCGGCGTGGACCTGCGTGAGTCGATCACCATCGCCGACCTCGGCGACATCTTCACCATCCCCGGCAACATCGAGAAGACGTTCGACCAGATCTCCAAGGCGGTCGGCCACGTCTACGCCTCCGGCGCGCTGCCGGTGGTGCTCGGCGGCGACCACTCGATCGGTTACCCGACCACCAGGGCGGTGGCCGAGCACCTCGGTGGCGGCAAGCTGGGCATCATCCACTTCGACCGGCACGTGGACACCCAGGAAACCGACCTGGACGAACGGATGCACACGACGCCGTGGTTCCACGCCACCGACCTGCCGAACGTGCCGGCGAAGAACCTGGTGCAGGTCGGCATCGGCGGCTGGCAGGCGCCCCGGCCCGGCGTCAAGGTCGGCCGGGAGCGCGGGACCACCATCATGACCGTCACCGACTGCGTGGAGATGGGCATCGAGGCCGCCGCCCAGCGCGCGCTCGACGTGGCCTGGGACGGCACCGACGCGGTCTGGCTGTCCTTCGATGTGGACTGCCTGGACGCCGCGTTCGTGCCGGGAACCGGTTGGCCCGAGCCCGGCGGCTTCCTGCCCCGTGAGGTCCTCAAGTTCATCCAGCTGATCGCCGAACGGCCGCTGGCCGGCATCGAGGTGGTCGAGTGCTCGCCGCCCTACGACAACGCGGAGATCACCGCGCTGATCGCCACCCGGGTCATCTGCGACACGCTCGGCTGCCTGGTGCGCGCCGGTCACCTACCCCGCCGTTGAACGCTCCCGCCTTCCCTCGTCTCCGCCGGCTGTTCCCTTGGAGTGAATGACATGTCTCTCGACACCACGTCAACCCCACCCTCGTTGACCGACGACAGCGACGACACCGCCGACAGCGGCGATCTCGCCGCGTTCGGCTATCCCCAGCAGTTGCACCGCAGGCTGGGCGGCTATGCCTCGTTCGCCGCGGGTTTCTCCTTCGTTTCGATCCTGACCACCGTCTTCCAGCTGTTCGCGTTCGGCTTCTCGTTCGGTGGCCCGGCGTTCGTCTGGACCTGGCCGATGGTGTTCGTCGGCCAGTTGACGGTCGCCCTCGTGTTCGCCGAACTGGCCGCGCGGTACCCGATCGCCGGCTGCATCTACCAATGGTCGCGGCGGGTCTCCACCGAACTCGTCGGCTGGTTCGCCGGCTGGCTGATGCTGATCGGCCAGATCATCAGCGTGGCGGCTGCGGCCATCGCGCTACAGGTCGTGCTGCCCTCGGTCTGGTCGGGCTTCCAACTCGTCGGCGGCAGCCCGTCGCTTATCACGGTTTCGGGCAGCACCAACGCGATCGTGCTCGCGGCCATCCTGGTCGCGCTGACCACCGTGGTGAACGTCGTCGGCATCCGGTTGATGTCGGTGCTCAACTCGGTCGGCGTGACCTGTGAACTGGCCGGCGTCGCGCTGTTGGTGGCGCTGCTGTTCGGGCACGCGAAACGCGGCCCGGGCGTCGTGTTCGACACCGGCGGGGTGGCCGGGCACGGCAGTTACGTGTGGCCGTTCCTGATCTCGGCGCTGATGGCCTCCTACGTGATGTACGGCTTCGACAGCGCGGGCGAGCTGTCCGAGGAGACGAAGGCACCCCGGCGGACGGCGCCCCGGGCGATCCTGCGCGCGCTGTACGCCTCGGGTTTCGGCGGCGCGCTGCTGTTGGTGGCCGCGTTGGTGGCCGCGCCGAGCGTGACCGACGGCCAGTTGGCCACCAGCGGCCTGCCCTACGTGCTGACCAGCCAACTCGGCACCGGGCTCGGCAAGGCGCTGCTGGTGGATGTCGCGGTGGCCATTGCGGTCTGCACGCTGGCCATCCAGACCGCCGCCAGCCGGATGATGTTCTCCATGTCCCGTGATCGGGTGCTGCCCGGCCACCGGGTGCTCGGCCGGGTGTCGCCACGCACCGGCACGCCGATCGTGCCCTCGGTGGTGGTCGGCGTGCTCGCGCTGCTGATCCTGTTGATCAACCTCGGCCAGGCGCAGCTGTTCACCGCCGTCACCGGGGTGGCCGTGGTGATCGTCTACCTGGCCTACCTGCTGGTCACCGTGCCCACCCTGGTGGAACGGCTGCGCGGCCGGCTCGCGCCGGCCGATCCGGCGCACTTCTCGCTGGGCCGGTGGGGGATCGCGATCAACGTCGTCGCGGTGCTCTGGGGGATCTTCATGGCGGTGAACATGGGCTGGCCGCGTGCGGCGGTCTACGACCCGGCCGGCACGCACTGGTACCTGCGCTGGTTCGCACCGTTGCTGTTGGCGCTGGTGATCGTGGTCGGCACGCTCGTGCACCGGCTCCGGCGATCACCCGAACCGGCGATCCCGCAGGCCGAGGCCCAGATCGACTAGCGGTCCCGACCGTGCCGCGGCAGGGTCATCCGGCACTGTCCGCCGTCGCCTCGGGGGAGAACGGTTCTCCCCCGAGGCGAACGGAGGAAAATATCGAGTGGCGGAAGAACCGGACGGTGGCTCAGGCCTGACTGCCGAGCGGCTGATGGGCTCCGCGGCAGTGGTGGTCGAACCAGGCACCGAGGTGGTCACCGCGCTGCGGGTGATGGACGACCGCAGGCTGCAACACCTGCCGGTGGTGCACGACGGCCGCTGTCTTGGCCTTGCCTTCCAGGTCGACCTGCTGGCCGCACTGGCTCGGGCGCAGTTCTCGTCGCTGCCGCTGCTGGTCGGCTCGATCTGCCGGCAGCCGCCTCCCGCGGTGCTCCGGGACACCACCCGCCGAGTGGTCGCGCAGATCATGGTCAACCGGGAGAGTGACGCACTGGTGGTGCTGGACGGTGGTCATGTGCTCGGCGTGGTGACCGCGCTGGATGTGGTGCGGTCGGTGGCTTTGTACGGGTAGGCCCCCGGGCGCGCCGGCGGCGCGGGAGGGCCAGGAGCGAAGCGACCCACGCGTCACTACTGCCAGCGCGACAGGGCCGCCGTGGGCACCACCCATTCGACGGTCTGGCTGCCGTCGCTGTCCTCGGGCAGAAGGGTGCAGCTGCCGCCCAGCAGGGTGGCCCGGTCGGTCAGCTCGGTCAGGGAGCCGAACGGCTCGACGCGCTGACCGGCCGCGGCCGTCCCGGTGACCCGCAGTTGCAGTCGCTCGTCGGCCAGCCGCAGGCCGATCCGCACCGCCTCGGCGCCGCCCCGCCCGGCGAGTCCGGCCAGAATCCGCCGTAACGCGCTGACCACCTCGTCGTCCACAAACGGCGGCGCGCTGCGGTCCACCGTGCCGTCGAAATCCACCCGGGGCGCGAGGCCGAGGGCGGTCTCGCTCTCGCTGACCACGTCGAGCACCCGTTTGCTCAGCCCGTCCTGATCGGGCGGCACGGCGAGCCCGAAGATGCCGACCTGGAGTTCCTGGATGGCCCGATCGATGCTGTCCACCGCCGAGGCGAGCACCGGGGCCACGGTCGGCTGCCGGCTGGCCACCGACTGCAGGTCCAGGCCGGTTCGGAAGAGCCGCTGCACGACGGTGTCGTTGAGGTCGCGGGCGATCCGCTCGGCCTCCTCGTAGCGGGCCACCCGCTGCTGGCCGGCCGCCGAGCGCGCGGTCTCGGTCAGGATGCGCACCCGCATGTCGTCCACGGCATCGGCCACCTCGGCGATCTCGGCCGGCCCGCTGGCGTCCACCGAACGGTCCAGATCACCGGCCCGCACCCGGCGGACCTGCGCGATCAGCCCGTTCAGGGGTCGGACCAGTGACCGGCGCAACACCAGGAAGGCGACCGCGCTGAGTACCACGGCGAACGCGCCGGCACCGATGGCCAGCCGGTAGACCGCGGTCTGTGCCGAGTTGGCCTGTTGCAGTTCGGCGGCGACCAACTCGTTCGCCCGGTTCTGCAAGGCGCCGAGATCGTCGCGCAGCATGTCGAACAACTGCGCGTCATAGGCCGCCCGGTCCTGGAGCGACGCCACGGTCAGGGTGCCTTGTTGGCGGGCGGCGATCTCCGGTTCCACCGCTTCGCCGCGCCACGTCGCGGAATCGGTGTCCACCTGGTTGAGCAGCTGCACCGAGGCCGGATCGTCGACCAACTGCTCGCCGAGCAGCTTGCGCAACCGGGCCGTCGACGCCAGCCCGCTGTGGTAGGGCCCGAGTTGGCTGGAGTCACCGGTGAGCAGAAAACTCAGCTGGGTCGTCTCCTGGTCCACATAGGTCTGATCCAGCGCGGCGGCGGCGACCTGGGCCGGCCGCAGCACGTCCGACAGCTGGTTTCTGGCCTGGCTGAGCCGATCCTGTACGAGCAGCGTGGCCGCGACGGTGATCAGCAGCAGCGCGAGCAGACCACCCACCAGCAGCAGCATCTGCCAGCGCAGCGTCCTGGGAAGCGGAGCTCTGCCGGTCACAGTTCCCTATAGTGGCCCGAATGACCCCGGCTAGCCATAGCCCATTGGCGGTGGTCATCACTCGAATGCACGCTGTTTCCTCCGGATCGCGGTGGGTGACGAGGGAAACCGACCCCGGAAATTCACCTGAATTGTCGCCGCTTCGCGGTAACACTGCCGGAATTGTCGGTCCCAAATGGCCGCGAGCGAACCGGAATCCGCCACCCGGGTACAACTCGAACGAGGACCGCGGAGCCGACGCGATCCGCGACCGAAATACGGTCGGCAATAAAATCCACAGTGGACGACTGTTCGCTGTAGATCCACTGTGGACCAATTTCGAATGCTCCGGAGGCGTGCCCAGTTTGGGCTGTTTGCGCAGGTCAGTGGGTGTCAGTCGAGGGTGGCTCTGAAAGTCGGCGCGCGCCGGGCCGTGGTGGCCGCCTCGAAGCCGGCGGCGAGCGCGAGCAGTCGGGCGTCCGACCAGCGCGGGCCGATGAACGAGACACCCAGCGGCAGCGGGCCGACGAAACCGGCCGGCACGGTCACGTGCGGGTAGCCGCTGACGGCGGGCAGCGTCGATGAGCTGAGGTCGCCGGGATCGCCGGTCGCCTCGTCGGTGTGCAGCCGTGGCGCCGGGCCGGTGGTCGGCGAGAACAGGGCGTCCAGCTCGTGCGTGTCGAACGCCTCGTCCAGATAGCGCCTGGCCAGTTCGCCCGCAGTGGTCCGGTGCTGCTTGTCGGTCGGGTCGGCGGCCAGCGACAGCTCGAAGATCTCCTGCCCGAACACGGACAGTTCGACCGGATCGCTCGCATTGAACTCGACCAGCTCGGCCAGCGTGCGCGGCGCACCCGCGCGGCTACGCAGATACCGCTCGACGGCCGGCTTGAACTCGCCGACCATCGCGGCCCACTCCGCCCTGCCGAGCTCCTCAAGATCGGGCAGGTCGACCTCGACGAGCACCGCGCCCGCCTCGGCCAGCGCGGCCACCGACGCCTCGACCACCCGATCGACCCCGGCGTGCACGCCGGACTGGCGCCACAGGCCGATCCGCGCCCCGGCCAGCGCGGCCGGCGTGAGCGTCCAGTCCAGCGTCGGCGCGGTCGCCGTGACCGGATCGTCCGGGTCGGCGCCGCAGAGCACGGCCATGGTCAGTGCGACGTCGATCACATGCCGGCCCATCGGCCCGGCGGTGTCCTGGTGCGGCGTGATCGGCACGATGCCCGACCGGCTGATCAGCCCGACGCTCGGCTTGTGCCCGACCACCCCGCACACCGCCGCCGGGCTGACGATCGAGCCGTCGGTCTCAGTGCCGATGGTGACCTGGGCGAACGCCGCGGCGACCGCGACGGCCGAGCCGGAGGAGGAGCCACTGGGGTTGCGGTCGAGCACGTGCGGATTGGCGGTCTGGCCGCCCACCGCCGACCACCCCGAGGTCGACCTGTTGGAGCGGAAGTTGGCCCATTCGGACAGATTGGTCGCGCCGAGCAGCACCGCGCCGGCCGCGCGCAGCAGTCGCAGCACCGGCGCGTCCCGGCCGGCCTGGCTGCTCAGCAGCGCCCGCGAGCCTGCGCTGCCCGGCAGGCCGACCGCCTCGATGTTGTCCTTGACCAGCACCGGAATGCCGTCCAACGGGCCGATCAGCCGACCGGCGACCCGTCGCCGGTCGCTCGCCTTGGCCTGGGCCGGCGCGGTCGGGTCCAGGGCGAGCACCGAGCGCACGTCCGGGTCCAGCCGTCTGATCCGCTCCCGGTACGCCTCGGTCAGCTCCGCCGAGCCGAACTCGCCGGCCGACATCCGGCGCTGCAACTCGGGGATGGTCGCGGTGTCGAGGTCGAGATCGGACACTCCGCCGATCTCCGCGTCGTTGGTCACACTGGGTTCGCCCACGCTGGCCATTCTGCCCAGTCCACGGCCGTTTTCCTGGCAGTTCGCTGTAGATCCGGCGATTGGGGGACTAAGTGGTGGATCTACTACGTTTTGTCAGTGTGAGCATCACCCTGGCAACCCTGGTGACCATGTTCCTGGTCGCGGTGGTTCCGCTCGCCCCGACCGAACCGGTGCTCACCGGGTTCGGTGTGTTGCTCGCGTCCGGCCACGGTTCGCCGGTCGCGGTGATCGCGGTGGCAGCGCTCGGCTGTTCGGTTTCCGACCACCTGCTCTACGGATTCGGCCGGATAAGCGGGGTGCGCATGCTGGACCGGCTGCGCCGCAGGCCGGCCACGGCGGCGGCGATCGACTGGCTCAGCCGCAACAGCAAACGCTGGGGCACCCCGATCCTGGTCGCGGGCCGCTGGTTGCCGGCCGGCGGCACGGTCGGCGCGGTGCTGGCCGGCACGCTGCGCTGGCGGTTGCGCCGGTTCACCCCGGCCTCGCTGATCGGGTCGACCCTGTGGTCCAGCTACGTGATCCTGATCGGCTACCTTGGCGGCTCCATCGCCGGCCAGCCGCTCGCCGGCATCGCGCTCTCGCTCGCCGTCGCCCTGCTCATCGGCACGCTGACCAGCCTGTTGTTGCAGCGCAGTCACCGCAGGCAGGCCGCCCACCAGCACACCGACGCCGAGGTCGACGGGTCGGACATGCCGGTGTCGGGCAGCGCCGCCTGACCGAGCCTCAGCCGCCGGCCAGCATGCCCTCGCAACTGCGCACGACGGTCTGCGCGGCCCGCCGCTGCTCGCTCGACCACACCGGACTCTGGGCCTGCCGCTGCCAGCGCTGCAACGCGTCGAACAACGCGGCCCGCACCTCGCCGCCGACCGCGTCCGGGGCCAGCCCCAGCCGGGCCGGGAAGCTGGTGCCCTGCCCGCCGACCAACCGGTGCGCCTCGGCGTCGAGTTCCTCGGGCAGCTTGAGCCGGCCGGCCCGCAGGGTCGCCAGCAGTCGCAACTCGCGGAAGTCGTGCGCGCCGGCCAGCGCGCGCTCCAGATCCGCGGCCAGCCGCCGGGCCTGCGGTCGGGGATCGCTGCGCAGCGTCGTCTCCAGGCCGAGCAGGGCCGACCGGGCCTTGAGCACGTCCTGCCGCTCGACGAACTGCTGGCCGATCGACTCACGCAGCTCACGCAGGCCGCTGCGCTGGACGAGTTGGGCGGCGAGGGCGACCTGGTTGTCGTAGCCCCGGCGCAGCAGCGTGGTGGTCAGCCGCAGCCCGAACAGGCCGAAGCGATCGAACAGCTCGTGCCGGACCGGCGCCTCGACCCCGATCGACAGCTCGGCGCCGATGAACCGGTCCGCCGAACGAAGGATGTCGTCCAGGACGGTCTTGTCCACTGTGGCCAGCGCACCCAACGCGGTGTACTCGGCGTCCCGCAGGGTCCGGCCGGCCTGGGCGATCAGCCCGGCGATGGCGATCACGTCCTGGCACACCTCGCGCAGCAGCACATCGCCCCGGTAGCGGCGGGCCACCTGCTTGGCCGAGGTGAGCGCGTCGATCCGGCCACCGCCGATCTCGTCGCCCTTGGCCAGCACCAGGATCGTGTTCACCGCCGACGCCCTGGCCACCGGGTCGGCCTGGGCGGCCCGGAGTCGCTCCAGGTCCGAGTTCACGCCGTGCCGGGCCAGATAGACCAACCCGTCGGCCTGCCGGGCGATCCGGCCGATGGCGGCCGTCGCCGCGGCGGCCGGGTCGGGGCCGACGGCGTCCTGCTCGATCGCCGGTGTGTCGATCAGCACCAGGTCACGCAGCGCCCTGGTGGGCAGGTCGACGACGACCTGGCCGATCTGGTCGGCCCTCCAGTCCCGCAGGTCCACCACCAACCGGGAGTCCACTTTGGCCACGACCGCCTCGCCGGCCTGGCCGTGCACCGGAAACACCTGCGCCCGCGTCTCGGCGGCGTCCCGGAACCAGGTGGACGCCTGCCGGCCGGGCACCCCGACCGGCGCGATCTCCTCGCCGACCAACGCGTTGACCAGCGTGGACTTGCCGGTGCCGGCCGGCCCGGCCACCGCGATCCGCAACGGCTCCTCGAACCGGTCCAGGTGGTGGCGCAGCCAGTTGGTCGCCCTCGGGTTGTCCCGGTAGAGCGCGAGCCCACCGTTCAGCATGGTCCAGGCGATGTCCGGCAGGCTGGGTCCGCCCACGGTCATGACGCCGTCAGTTCCAGCCCGCCGGCCGCCGGGAGCGCGCTCTTCGCGCTGGCCAACTCCTGCACCCGACCGTGCAGCACCACCAGCTTCTCCAGCGCCTGCCGGACGTGCAGATTGGTCCGGTCCCGGCTGGCGGCGTCGGACTGGGCGGCCAACCGGACCTGCCGGGCGGACTCGGTGATCTCGTCCTGGCCGGCCTCCGCCCGCGCGGTGACGTGGTCGCGCAGCGCCCGCTGCACCCGCCGGCTGAGGTCCTTGCTCTCCTTGCTACAGGCCAGGAAGACATCGTCGATGTAGCGCTGGGCGGCGCCCTTGGCCACCGCCTGCCGGCGCTTGAGCCGACCCTCCGCCTCGTCCCAGATGGTCTTGCCACCGAACGCGACGCCCGCGCTCAGCGAGATCGGGTTGATCAGCGGGAGCTGGGCCAGGCTGGTGATCAGGCCGAACATCAGCACACCACCATACGAACCACGCAGGCCGGTGAACGCCTTCTGACCGAGGTTGAACCGCTCCAGCCGCGGCCCCTCCAGCCGGGCCAGGTCGGGGCGGGGATCGCTGGGCAGCGCGACGATGCCGTCCGGGTCGAGGGCGTCGAACCGGCTGGTCGCCGGCGGGAACTCCGCGGCCACCTTGTCGGCCAGCCAGCGGCAGCGGTCCAGCAGCCAGGCGAAGTTGGCGTCGGCGGCCTCGATCAGGTTCTGGGTCAGCCAGTCGGCGAAAGTGTCCCAGGACACCGCGGGGTCGCTCTCGTCGAACACCCGGTCCACCTCGCGCAGGATCGCCCGGGTGCGGTCGCGCAGGTCGTGCTCGACATCGGAGACGAGGTCGGCCATCTCGTCGCCGACCCGGGTCTGCCAGCGGGTGGTCCGCTTGCGCAGTGCGTCCATCTGCTGCTGTGCCTCGGCCATCTTCGCCGCGGCGGCGGCGGCCTGCGGGGTGTCCGCACCGGACAGTCGGCCGCGCAGCGCGGTGACCAGTTGGGCGATGGTCGAACTCGTGATGACCGCGACCGAACGCGGCGCGACCTGCTCGGACTTGGTCAGCACCTCGCGTTGCAGGCAGCCGATCAGGTCGCCGAAGCCGGACTCGGCGTTGATCTGCTGGTCGCCGGTGCGCGCCGCCTGCAGGCGCAGCGTCGCCGACACCGGGATCAACCGGGCGGGCACCTGCGCGGCGGCCAGCACCGCCCGGTTGCGGTCGGCGACCTGCCGCCAGTGCGGCGAGAGGTCGATCTTGGTCAGTGCGACGATCACGTTCGGGCAGGACTTGACCACCCGGACCAGCAGGTCGAGTTCGCTGGCGGACAGCTCGGTGGTCACGTCCGAGGTGAGCAGCACGGTGTCGGCCTGCTCCAGCGCGGCGAACGTACGGGCGGCACCGGCGGAGCGCAGGTCGCCGACCGGCGGTGTGTCGATCAGCACGAGGCCGGAGGCGAGCAGCTTGCGCGGGATACCGATCTCGGCGCGGACCAGTTCGCCGCGGTGGATCGCGCCGGCCCGCCCACTCACCTGCCGGGACACCTCGTCGATGGACACCGCCACTCGTTCGGGTGACGTCGCTCGGACCCCCGGCGGGGTGAGCGCACGGGGCCCGGCACCGGGGTCGGTGACCAGTGAGGCGGACGGCGGGTCGGCGTGCTGCACCACCGTCGGCGCGGTGGTGGTGAGGTCGTCGCCGACCGCGCAGACCGCCGCGTTGATCAACGCGTTGATCAGCTGACTCTTGCCCTGGTTGGGTTCCCCGACGACCAGCACCCGCAGCTGCCGGTCGAGGAGTCTGGCCCGCCGCTGCCGCAGCCGGTGGGCGAGATCCGGCCGCTGGTGGGTCGCGCAGGCGCCGATCGTGTGGTCCAGGATGTCGAGCCAGGGCGGTGGAGCGATCACGCACTCAGTGTGCCGTGTTAACCCTTTAGAGTGAAGTGTGGGCCAGGGAATGATCTCCCTGGCCCACACCTCGGTACTGCTCACCTGCGCTGGGACGGCTGTTAGCTCAACCGACTCAGAGGTGCAGGCCGTCGAGCAGACCGCCGTCGGTGTGGCCGGTGGTCGAGCTGTCCACGTGGCTGGCGGTGTCGCCGGCCGCGCCGAGCGCACCGGAGACGGTGGAGGTCACCGCGCCCAGCGGGCTGTGGCTCACCGAGTCGGTGACCGAGCTGGTCACGCTGGAGACACCCGGGACGGAGCTGGTCACGCCGGACACCGTGTCGGTGACGTTGCCCAGGGCGTGCGTCGGGTCCGACAGGGTGCTGGTGACCGTGTTGAGCACGTGGCTCGGGTCGCCAAGGCTGCCGGTCACCGCGCCGACGCCGGGCAGGTCGCCGGCCAGCGGGAGGTGGCTGGTGACCGAGCTGACGGTGCTGCTGGCGGTGCCGACCGCGCCCTCGGCGGTGCCGATCGCGTAGCTGGGGTCGCTGACGTGGCCGGCCAGGTCGGTCACCGCGGCCGGGTTGACGTGGCTGGATGCCTCGGCCACGGCGGCGTTCACCGAGTAGGTGGTCTGGCCGAGCAGGTTGCCAACGGTGTCGCCGGCGGGCAGCGCCGAGGAAGCCGCGATCAGGTTGCCCACGGTCATCGACTCGGCCGCGCCGAGCACGTCGGTGCCCACGCCGGTCGGGTTCGACAGGGTCTCGTAGACCACCGCGGTCGGGTTGGTGGCGACGGTGTTGACGATGTTGCTGGTGTTGGCCATCAGGTTGTCGCCGACCGCGCTCAGGGCGGCGGCCTCGCCGGACACGCCGGGCACGCCACTGGCCAGGCCGCTGACGGTGGACATCGCGTGGCCGTCCAGCAGGTCGGCCACGTCGGCCGTGGGCAGCGCGAACGAGGTGCTCATCGGGCCGGCCACCGACGCGCTGATGCCGTCAGCGGACCCGGTCAGGGTGCCGCCCAGGTCGCCCAGCGGGGTCTCCAGACCCATCGCGCCGCCGACCTGGCCGAAGGCCGCGGTGACGGCCTGCAGCTGGGCGATCGCGCCGGCCTGGCCACCGGCCAGGGAGTCGACCGAGGACAGGGCGCCCAGGGCGTTGTCGACCACGTCGACGTTCTGCAGCGGCAGCGTGTCGACCACCAGCGGGACGACCTCCTGCACGTCGACCGCGCTGATGTCGCCGAGGCCCGCCTGGTTGAGCACGCCGGCCGCGTCATCCTGGAACGCCGACAGCGCGGAGCTGTCGCTCAACAGGTTGAGCACGAAGTCGTGCAGCGTGGTCTGCGCGGATTCGAACGAAGTCATGGGGAGGTGTCCTCCGAGTGTTGTCCGGTCGTTTGGTGGGGACGCCGGGGTGGTGGACCACTCCGGTTGAGGTGGCCAACGCTAGGACCGGCCGGCGGCAGCGCCATCGGGGAACAACCCCGATCTTGATCAACCCGCTCAGTGTTGGGGGTTGTCGCTCGATAGGGGGTTCAGTAGGGGGATTAGGGGGTACGGGTGCTACCACGGGTTCCCCTGAGTAGGTGTCTTTGATACGAATGGGGGACTCAGAAGCATTACTCGTGGCGCCCGGCTGGCAACACCGGGTGATCGGCACCGGGCATCGGAGGAAGCGACTGCATGCCGTACGTCCTCGGCATCGACGTTGGCACCTGCTACACGGCCGCTGCGCTGTGTCGGCTGCGTGGTTCGGCCTGGGGGCCGGCGGAGGTGGTGCCGCTACATGGCCGCACCCCGCTGCTGCCCACCATGCTCTACCTGGGCCGGGAGGGTGTGGTGGTCGGTGCGCCGGCCGCCGGCCGGGCGCTGGCCGAACCCGGCCGGGTGGCCCGCGACTTCGTGCACCGGATCGGCGACGACGTGCCGCTCGTGCTGGGCGGCCAGGCCTGCTCGGCGCAGGAGTTGACCGCGGTGTTCATCCGGTCGGTGGTCGACCTGGTCGAAGGCGCGGAGGGAGTGGCCGCCGACCGGGTGGTGATCACCCATCGGGCCGGCTGGGGCGGCTACCGGCGCGGACTGCTGCGCGCCGAGTTGGCCCGGCAGGAGTTGGCCGAGGCGATCCTGCTGCCCGAGGCGGTGGCCGCCGCCGAGTACCACGCCGCGCAGGACCTGGTTTACGCCGGCGAGCGGATCGGCGTGTACGGCCTCGGCGCGAGCACCGTCGAGGCGGCGATCACCCGCCGGGCCGACAACGGCGTGTTCGACCTGCTGGACTGGTCGGAGAGCGTGGAGGACCTCGGCGGCACGCACTTCGACGACGTGCTCACCGACCGGGTCCGGGAGGGTCTCGGCCGGATCGCGACCGACCTCGACCCGGCCGACCCGGACACGGTGCGGGCGATGGCCGTGCTGCGCCGGCAGTGCGGGGTGGCCAAGGAGCAGCTCTCCGCCGTGCTGGAGACGACGGTGCCGGTGCGGCTGCCGGCCGGCGCCGCCGAGGTGCGGGTCAGCCGGGCGGAGTTCGAGGAGCTGATCCGGCCCGCGGTGGACGGGACGGTGGAGAACCTACTGCGGGTCATCCGGCCGCCCGGTTCGACCGCAGCCGAGGTCAACGGGGTGGTGCTGGTCGGTGGGTCGGCCCGGGTGCCGCTGGTCCGGGACCTGGTCGGCGCGGCGCTGCCGGGCCGGATCGCCGTGCATCCCGAGCCCGATCTCGGCATCGCCCGAGGGGCCGCGCTGGCCGGCCGCCGGCTGTTGGCCGCCGAGGGGGTCGGCCCGGACCTGCCGGCGCCCACCGAGGAGACGCTGGTGTTCGTCCCCCCCGACCTGTCCGGGCTGGACGCGGAGCCGGTCGAGGATCTGCCGCCGGAGCGCCCACCGATCGAGCTGACCCCGCTCGACCTGCCGGAACACCGGCTGCTCAGGCGATTCATGCCCGGGGTTCGGCCCGCGGTGCTCGGCGTGGTGGTGATGTTGATCATGGTGGTCGGCGTGGTGCTGACCCTGATGCTCGAACCACGCACCGGCAGCACCAGCCAGAGCCCCAGCGCCGTACTGCACTCCAACCACAACTGAAGGACGGGCAGTTGACCCAGCCAAGCGCCACCAGGACCAAGCCGATCCTGGACGGGCCGACCAGCGAGTTCTTCGCCGCGGTGGCGGCCGACCCGCTGAACGGGAGCCGGGTGGGCGTGCTCGCCCCCGGTGGCTACGGCAAGACCACCCTGCTCGGCGAGCTCGACCACGTCTACCGACGGGCCGGTGCGCGGGTGCTCGGCGCCGGGGCTGCGGGCGACCTGCTGGCCGGTGCCGAGCAGGCCGACGCGGTGCTGCTGGTGGACGACGCGCACCAGCTGCCCGAGACCCAGCTGCGCGAACTGCTCACGCTGGCCCGGACGCAGGACGGCCCGGGCATGGTGGTGGCCTACCGGCCGTGGCCGACCAGCCCGGCGCTGGGTGAGCTGACCAGCGTGCTCGGCCGAGCCCGGCCGCCGCTGGCGCCCGGGCCGTTCGACCGGGCCAGGGTCGCGGACTTCCTGACCTCCCGGTGCGGCGCCGAACCCGGCGGCGCGCTGGCCGAACTCGCGCATACCCAGACCGGCGGCGTGCCCCGGCTGCTGGACTGTGTGGCCGCCGCGGTGACCGCCGGCAACTCGCTGACCGACGCCGAACTGCCCGCGTCCGCGCTGGCCCCGCTGCGCCACCATCTCGACCAGCTCGACCCGGACGTGCAGCGATTCCTGCTGGCCGTGGAGGCCGGGGTCGGCCTGCACGTGGAACTGCTCGCCGGCCTGCTCGGTCGGGACGTGGCCGCGGTCGCCGAGATCATGGACGCGGCCCGCGCGACCGGACTGCTCGCCCAGGACGGCACGCTGCTGCCGCTGAGCCGGCGGGCGGTCCGGCTGCTGATCCCGGCCGAGCGCCGGATCGCGGTGCGCCAGCGGCTCGCCGAACTCCAGCGCGAACGGGGCGGCCCGGTGCTGCCGCTGGCCCGGTCGCTGCTGGGTACCGGGGTGGCCGGCGCGAACGTCGCCTCGGTCTTCCACGCCGCCGCCGAGGAGGCGGTCACCGCCGAACCCGCGCTGGCGGCCCGGTTCTACGCGGCCGCGGTCAGCGCCGGCAAGCCCGCCGCCGAGGTGACCGCGGGTTGGGCGCTCGCCTCGGCCCTGGCCGGCGACCTCGACCCGGCGCTGCGTCTGGCCGATCAGCTGATCGCCGCCGACGACCCGGGTGACCGGGCCGAGGGTGCCCGGGTGGCCGGCGCCGCGCTGGCCCACCGGGGCCAACTCGACCGCAGCGCCGCGCTCTACCAGTGGGCCGGCAGCGGCTACTCCGCCGCGTTCGCCGCGATCGGCCGGTACGGCACCGGCCAACTCGCCGAGGCGGAGGCACTGCTGGCCGCACCGGCCGGGGACGCGCCGCCGACATTGTTGGCCGGGGCGGCCGAGTTGATGGCCGCCGGCGTGCGCGAGTCGATCACCGGAGCGGCCACGAGTGCGTTGGCCTGCCTGGTGCGCGCCTCGGCGATGCTCGAACCGGCAGGTCCCCGGGTGCTGCTGCCGGACAGCCCGGCGGCCACCGCCGCGCTGATCGCGCTGCACGCCGGGGAGTTAGGCGTGGCCGGCTCGGTGCTGGACCGGGCGATCGCGGTCAATCTCGGCGGCCCGCTGATGTCCACCCGGCACCGGCTGCTGCGCGCGTGGATCGCGATGATGCGCGGAAACACCACGGCCGCAAGGGAGGGGCTGCTCGCCTCGACCCGGGGTGGCCGCCCGCTGGAACCTCGGGACTGGCTGTTCGCGGTCGCGCTGGAGGTAGGTATCGCCCGGCGCACCAGTGACGTGGCCGGGCTGCGCCGGATCTGGACGCAGGTCGGCGAAGCCGTGCTGCGGCACCCGGTCGACCTGTTCGTCTTCCTGCCCCTGGGCGAGTTCACCGCGGCCGCCGCCCGGCTGCGCGACCAGGCCCGGCTCGCGCCGCACCTGGACGAGGCACACGCGTTGTTGTCCCGGTTGGGTGATCCGCCGCTGTGGTCGTCCCCACTGCACTGGAGCGCGCTGCACGCCGCCATCATCGCCGAGCAGCATCCGGCCGCCGAGCGGCACGCCGCCGCGCTGGCTGCCAACGCCGGACACGGGCACTACCAGGCGGTGCTGGCCGCAGCCGCCGAGTGCTGGCTCGCGGTGATGGCCGGCCGGGTCGACCCGGACACGGTCGAGGAGTCGGCCCGCGCGCTGCACGCCGTCGGGTTGTGGTGGGACGGCGCCCGCCTGGCCGGCCAGGCGGCGATCCGCACGTCCGACCGCAAGGCCATGGTCGGCCTGCTCAACTGTGCCCGGGCGTTGCAGGGCCGGCCGACCCGGTCCGAGCAGCAGCCGGATCGCCGGCCCGCGGCCAATCCCGGACCGGCGGCGGCCAACGCCGAGCCGCCGGCGGCCGGCTCACTGTCCGATCGGGAACGTGAGGTCGCTGATCTGGTGCTCGGTGGCCTGACCTACAAGCAGGTCGGCGACCGACTGTTCATCTCGGCCAAGACGGTCGAGCACCACATGGCCCGGATGCGCAACAAACTTGGCGCGGCCAGCCGCAACGATCTGCTCGAACAACTCCGCGAGCTCACCGGCCGACCGCGCTGATCCGCACCGGATCGGTCCACTCGCGACAGTCGTGAGCGGACCGATCCGGTACCGGCTACTTCGCCTTGGTCAGATCGTAGACGGTCTGGCCGCCCACCGTGGTCGAGCTGTAGTGCGCCTCGACCCAACTGCTGATCTGGCTGGCCACACCGGAACCGCCACCGCCGAAGCCGCCGCCCATGCCGCCGCCGGAGATGAAGTAGTGAATCCTGCCGGCCTGCACGTCGGCCTCGAACTGGGCCAGGGTGGGTGACGGATCGCTGCCGGTGAAGCCGCCGATGCCCATCACCGCCTTGCCGGTGCTCAGTTCCAGGTCCGCGGCGGACTGGTCCCCGCTGACCGCGGCGGCCCAGGTGGTCGTGGTCGACTCCAGCAGCGTGTCCAGGGCGTTGCTGCTACCGGACCCGCCGCCCGGCGTACCGCTCTGACCGCCGCCGCCGAAGCCGCCACCGAAGCCGCCGCCAGCACCGAAACCGCCGGCCGAACTCGGTCCGGACGTCGGGATCGAGCCGGTGTGCGGGCCGGCCGCGGTGTCCACCGCGTAGGCGGCGGTGGAGAGCACGCCGGTGAACATGACCGCCGTGATCAGCGCCGTGGTGAACCTTCGGAACTCGTGCAGCCCGACCACCAGGGCGGTGGCCACCAGCACCGCGGCTACCAGCACCACCCAGCGCAGCGCGGGCAGCCACGAGGACGTGCGGTCGAGCAGAATGTAGTCCCACACCCCGGTGACCGCGACCATCAACGCGAGCACGTACCGGGCGGCCGGATTGTCCCGGCCGCGCCACAGTTCGCGGACCGAGATGGCGACCAGTGCGGCGATCGGCGGGGCCAGTGCGATCGAGTAGTACGGGTGGATGGTGCCCTGCATGTAACTGAACACCAGCGCGGTGACCACCAGCCAACCGCCCCACAGCAGCAAGGCGGCCCGGGTCCGGTCGGTGCGCGGTGCCCAGCGGGTGAACCACAGCCCGCCGACCAGTCCGATCAGGGCGGCCGGCAGCAGCCAGGAGATCTCGGTGCCGAAGCTGCTGCCGAACATCCGGAACAGCCCGGTGGACCCGCCGAAGCTCGTGTTGCCGCCACCGGCACCGCCGCCACCCCCGCCGCCGTTGCCGGCGCCACCGAAGATGCGGCCGAAACCGTTGTAGCCCAAGGCAAGTTCCAACAGGCTGTTGTTCGTCGAGCCGCCGATGTAGGGGCGCGAGGACGCCGGCCACAGCTCGACCAGCGTGACGAACCAGCCGGCCGACACGACCACCGCGAGCCCGCTGAGCAACAGGTGCAGTATCCGTTTGCCCAGCCCGGTAGGCGCGACCACCAGGTACACCAGGGCCAGCGCGGGCAGCACGGTGAACGCCTGCAACAGCTTGGTGAGGAAGCCGAAGCCCATCGCGACGCCGGCCAGCGCCAGCCACGCCGGGCTCGCCTTCTCCGCCGCGCGAACTGTGCAGTACGCGGCGACGACGAGCAGCAACACCAGCAGCGCGTCCGGATTGTCGAACCGGAACATCAACGCCGCCACCGGCGTCAGCGCGAGCATCGCGCCTGCGGCCAGCCCGGCCGCCGGGCCCGACCAGCGCTTCACCGCGGCGTAGAGCAGGCCGACCGCGGCGACGCCCTCCAGCGCCTGCGGCGCCAGCAGGCTCCACGAGTTGAAGCCGAAGATCCGGCCGGACAACGCCATCACCCACAGCGCGGCCGGCGGCTTGTCCACGGTGATCGAGTTGCCGGAGTCCAGCGAACCGAACAGCAGCGCCTTCCAATTCTCCGTGCCGGCCTCCACCGCGGCCGCGTAGAAGCTGTTCGCGTCACCGGAGGCACTGAGGTTCCACAGGTAGAGCACGGCCGTGCCGATCAGCAGGATCAGCAGTCCGGGCCGGACCCAGCCGGGCCGGCCGGGCGGTCCGAGCAGCAGCCGGCGGAAGCCGGTGCGCGCGCCGTCGCCGGCGACCGGCGCGGGCCGGTCGGCCTGGGCGGTCGGGGAGTGCAGGGTGCTGGTCATCGATCAGGTCTCCGAACTGGATCGGTCGGTCAGGGGGATCAGTGCTGCTGCTGGCGGCGCGGGTGGAACACCCAGCCACGCAGCAGCACGAACCGGAGCACGGTGGCGGCGAGGTTCGCCGCCACCAGGACGAGCAGTTCGAGCGCGCGGGCCGGCGTGGTCAGGGCGTTGAGCAGGGCGAGTGACCCGCTGGTCAGGGCGAGGCCGAGGCCGAACACGAGCAGGCCCTGGAACTGGTCGCGGCCGGTGCCGGTGCGACCGCGCACGCCGAAGGTGAACCGGCGGTTGGCCGCGGTGTTGGCGATCGCGGTGATCAGCAGCGCGAGCAGGTTGGCCCACTGCGCGCCGAGGCCGCGCAGCAGCACGAACAGCAGCAGGTAGGCCAGCGTGCTGGCCACACCGATGGCGGCGAACCGGACAAGCTGCCGGGTCAGCCCGGTCGGCACGCCGGGGGTGACCGGTTCCAGCGGTGCCCGGCCCAGTTGCCGGCGCAGCTCGCTGATCGGCAGGGTGCCGCCGGCGAACGCGCGCAGCAGCCGGAGGACCCCCTTCAGGTCGGCGACCGCGGTGGACATGATGTGCACGGTGCTGTCCGGGTCGTCCACCCAGTCCACCGGCACCTCGTGGATGCGCAGCCCGCTGCGTTCGGCGATGACCAGCAGTTCGGTGTCGAAGAACCAGCCGGTGTCCTCGACCAGCGGCAGCAGGCTGCGGGCCACGTCGGCCCGGATCGCCTTGAACCCGCACTGGGCGTCGGAGAACCGGGCGGCGAGTGTGCTGCGCAGGATCAGGTTGTAACAGCGGGAAATGAGCTCCCGCCTCGGGCCGCGGATCACCCGGGAGCCGCGCGCCAGCCGGCTGCCGATGGCCAGGTCCGAGTGTCCGGACAGCAGCGGCGCGACCAGGGGCAGCAGTGCGGCCAGATCGGTGGACAGGTCGACGTCCATGTAGGCGAGCACCGGCGCGTCGGACGCGGACCACACTGCCCGCAGCGCCCGGCCGCGCCCCTTCTGCGGCAGGTGCACCGCGCTGACCTCGGCCAGCTCCTCGGCCAGCGCGGTGGCGACCGCGAAGGTGCCGTCCACGCTGGCGTTGTCGGCGACGGTGATGCGAAAGGGAAACGGGAAGTGCGCCGCCAGGTGTGCGTGCAGCCGCCGCACGCACGGTTCGAGGTCGCGCTCCTCGTTGTAGACCGGGATCACCACGTCCAGCACCGGCGAGAACCGGTTGGTGTCCACCGGGTTCGCGCTCTCCTTGGGTGTGGCGGCCCGGTCGGAAGGCAGTGTGAGGGTCATGAGTGAACCTTGTCGCCGCTCGCTATGCCGGCTGTGTGCCGTTCCTGTGGCACGCCTGTGAAGGATCATCCTGTGACCGACGGCACGCGGCGCCACCAGAAGTGCTCTGATGGCGCCGCGTGCTGATTTCAGGGTGTTCGCCAGTGTCGTGGTCAACGCTCAGGCGGTCGACTTGGTGAGGTCGTAGACGGTCACGCCACCCACGGTCGCCGAGGTGTAGTGCTGGCTGACCCACGTGGTGATCTGCGCGGCGTCGTCACTGCCGGTGCTGGTGGCACCGGTCCGGCCGAAGCCGCCGCCCCCACCACCGCCACCGCTGGCGATGAAGTAGTGGATCTTGCCGGCCTGTACGTCCGCCTCGAACTGCGCGAGTGTGGGGGCTGGGTCGGTGCCGTTGAAGCCGCCGATCGGCATCACCGAGTGGTCGGTGGCCAACTGGTAGCCGGCCGCGGAATTGGAGTCGACCACGGCCGCGACCCAGGTGTAGTCGTTCGCGTTGGTGTCCAACAGGGTTACCAGCGCGGCGCTCGGCGTGGTGCCGTCCAGCAGGCCGCCGATACCGCCGCCGCTACCGAGGCCACCCCCGCCACCGCGGTTTCCACTGCGGTTTCCACCGCCGAAGTTCCCGCCGCCACGGGTGTTGTTGTTGCCACCGTTGTTGGTGCCGCCGTCGCCGAATCCGCCGCCGCCCGGGAAGCCGCCGCCGGCGAAACCGCCACCGGCGTTGCCGCCGCCCGGCGCGCCACCCCGGCCGCCGCCGAACCCGCCGAAGCCGGTCAGGCTGGTCGGTCCGGCCGAGGGAATCGCGCCGTTGTGCGCGGTCGCCGCGGTGTCCACCGCGTACGCGGCCGGTCCGGCCAGGCCGGCGAGCAGCGCGAGCACCATTGCCGAGCGCATCGCGAAGGCGGGCAACTGTTTGCCCAACAGCAGCAGTGCCGCCGTGGCGAGGCCGACCACCGGAATGGCGATGCGCAGCCACGGCTGCCAGTCGGACGTACGCACCAGCAGCACGGTCGCCCAGACCGAGGTGAGCACGACCGTGGCGGCCAGCACGACCGTCGCCAGGTAGCTGGTGGCCCGCTGCTCCCAGAGCAGTCCGGCGCCGATGCCGACCAGCGCGGCGATCGCCGGTGCCAGGGCGACCGTGTAGTAGGGGTGGATGATGCCGTCGGACAGGCTGAACACCACGCCGGTGATCACCAGCCAGCCGCCCCACAGCAGCAGCGCGGCCCGGGTGCGGTCGGTGCGCGGCCCGCGCCGGCTGAACCACAGTCCGGCCACCAGCAACAACAGTGCGGCCGGCAGCAGCCAGGAGATCTGGCCGCCCATGTCACTGGCGAACAGCCGGCCCCAGCCCACGTCCTGGTTGGTGTTGCCGAGGCCGCCGGTCTCGTTGCCGGTCAACCGGCCGAAACCGTTGTAGCCGAAGGCAAGTTCCAACACGCTGTTGGTCTGCGAGCCACCGATGTAGGGCCGGTCGGCGGCCGGCACGAGCGCGACCACCGCCACCCACCAGCCGCCGGCGACCACCAGGGACACTCCGGCCAGCAGCAGTTGCCAGATCCGCCGGCCGAGGCCGGTCGGCGCCAGGATCAGGTAGACGATCGCCAGCGCCGGCAGGATCAGGAAGGCCTGCAACATCTTCGTCAGGAAGCCGAAACCGAGCAGGGCGCCGGCCAGCAGCAGCCAGCCGGTGCTCGCCCTCTCCAGGGCGCGCACGGTGGCGTAGACCGCGCCGACCAGCAGCAGCACGAGCAACGCGTCCGGGTTGTTGAACCGGAACATCAGCACCGCGACCGGGGTGATCGCCAGTACCAGGCCGGACAGCAGTGCGGCGCCGGGGGAGAACCAGCGGCGCACGGTCGCGTAGAGCAGGCCGACCGAGGCGACCCCTTCCAGCGCCTGCGGAACCAGGATGCTCCACGCGTTCACGCCGAACAGGCGGGCGAAGATGTCCATCACCCACAGCGAGGCGGGCGGCTTGTCCACGGTGATCGAGTTGGCCGCGTCACTGGAGCCGTAGAAGAACGCCTTCCAGCTGGTCGATCCGGCCTGTACCGCGGCCGAGTAGAAGGTGTTCGCCCAGCCGGAGGTGCCCAGTCCGACCAGATACAGCACGGCGGTCGCGGCGAGCAGGGCGAACAGCGCCGGGCGGACCCATCGAGGATCGGTCGGCCGGCCGCGCAGCAGTCTGGCGAACCGGGACTGCGCGGGCGGTGGCGGATCGTCGTCGGTGGCCCGGGTGTCAGGGGCGAGCGCGGTCATGATGTCCACCCTGCGCCCGCGACCTTGCCGGCGGTTGTGCCGGGCCTGTGCGTCCGCTGTGCGTGCCGGGCAGCTCGATCGGCGTGGTCGCGGTGAGGTCGGCAGGATCGTTGCTGGTGACCGGGTTGGCGCCGGGCAGCCGAACGGTGAACGCGGTCCGGCCGGGCCGGCTGTCCACCTCGACGGTGCCGTGGTGCGCGGCCACCACCGCGGCGACGATCGCCAGGCCGAGTCCGGTGCTGCCGGCCGCGCGCGAGCGGGAGGTGTCGCCACGGGCGAACCGGTCGAACACCTGTGGCAGCAGCTCCGGCGGAATGCCCGGACCGTCGTCGGTCACGGTCAGCACGGCCTCGCCCAGCCGGGACGCGCTGATCCCGACGGTGACCGTGCTGCCGGCCGGGGTGTGTGTGCGTGCGTTGGTGAGCAGGTTGGCCAGCACCTGGTGCAGCCGGGCGCCGTCACCGGTGACGGTGACCGGTTCCTCGGGCAGTTCCAGCCGCCACCGGTGTTGCGGACCGGCCACGTGCGCGTCGCTGACCGCGTCGACGACCAGCATGGACAGGTCCACCGGCTCCTGTTCCAGCGGCCGGCCGGAGTCCAACCGGGCCAGCAGCAGCAGGTCCTCGACCAGGGTGGTCATCCGGGCCGACTCGGACTCGACCCGGCGCAGCGCGTGCGCGATGTCCGCGGGCACCGAGTCCCGGCTGCGCCGGGCGAGTTCGGCGTAACCGCGGATCGCGGCCAGCGGCGTGCGCAGCTCGTGGCTGGCATCGGCAAGGAACTGCCGCACCCGCGTCTCGCTGGCCTGCCGGGCGGCCAGCGCGCCGGCGATGTGCCCGAGCATCCGGTTGAGCGCCCCGCCGACCTGGCCGACCTCGGTGCGTGGATCGGTGTCGATCTCGGGCACCCGCACCGACAGTGCCACCTCGCCCCGATCCAGTGGCAGCTCGGCCACCCGGCCCGCGGTCGCCGCGACCCGGCGCAGCGGGCGCAGGGTGCGCCGGATGATCAGCGCGCCGATCACCCCGGCGGCCAGCAGGCCACCACCGGCCACCAGACTGAACACCCAGGTGAGTTCGGTCTGGGTGGTGTTGATCGTGTCCAGCGGCAGGCCGATGACGACCGTGGTGCCGTCCTTGGTGGTCGCCGCGAGCACCTGGTAGTCGCCGAGCTGGCCAAGACCGAGCGAATGGGTTCGGCCGTCGGTGGGCACGGTGGCCAGCGTTCGCGCCGCGGACAGCGCGATCGGGCTGGTGTTGGGCCGCTGCTCGCCTTCGCCGCCCTGTCCGCCGGCACCGTAGCTGTTGAGTATCCCGTAGTCCTCCAGTCGCCCGCTCGGCTCGACGGACACGCCGACGGCGTTGATCGGCAGGCCGGGCAGGTGCAGGAAGTCCGGTCCCTGACCGGGTTGGCCGACCTGACCGAGGCCGTCGCGGGAGTGGCCCTGGCCGGGCGGCGCGCTCTCGAACTGGACGGCGCCGGAGCTGATCGTGTTGAGCTGCGTGTCGAGCTGGTTGAACAACAGGCTGTGCAACGCCAGCTGGGTGGCCACCCCGATGATCGTGCAGACCAGGGCGAGCAGCAGAATCTGCACCGCCAGCAGTCGGGCACGCAGGGACCAGCCGGCCGGGTCGCGCCAGCCGGTTGCCGGGCGCTCAGCCGGCCGGCTTGAGGACATACCCCGCACCGCGCATCGTGTGGATCATCGGTTCCCGGCCGGCGTCGATCTTCTTGCGCAGGTAGGAGATGTACAGCTCGACGATGTTGGCCTGGCCGCCGAAGTCGTAGTTCCACACCCGGTCGAGGATCTGCGACTTGCTCAGCACCCGTCGGGCGTTGCGCATCAGGAAGCGGAGCAGCTCGAACTCGGTCGCGGTGAGCTGGATCTGCTGGCCGGCCCGGCGCACCTCCCGGCTGTCCTCGTCCAGCGTCAGATCGCCGACCACCAGCTGGGAGCCGGCCTGCTCGGCCGCGACGTGCGTGCGTCGCAGCAGCCCGCGCAGCCGCAGCACGACCTCCTCCAAGCTGAACGGCTTGGTCACGTAGTCGTCGCCGCCCGCGGTCAGCCCGGCGATCCGGTCCTCCACCGAGTCCTTCGCGGTCAGGAAGAGCACCGGCAGGTTGGGCGCCTCGCCGCGCATCCGGCGCAGGACCTCCAGCCCGTTCAGGTCGGGCAGCATGATGTCCAGCACGACCACGTCCGGGCGGAACTCGCGCGCGGCCCGCACCGCCGAGGTGCCGTCGTTCGCGCTGCGCACCTGCCAGCCCTCGTAGCGCAGGGCCATGGTCACCAGCTCGGCCAGGGTCGGCTCGTCGTCGACGACGAGTACCCGCACCGCCTGTCCGTCCGCCCGCCGCAGGTCGCTCCGGCCGGCCGGCTCGGCCGCCGCCCGGCCGGGGAACTGGGGCCCAGGGGTCGTGTTCATGGTGACCATGTCCTGATGGTGCTTCCCGCCGTTGTGCCGTTGCTGTGCGGTTTCTGTGTACCACCTGTGAGTGGACAACGCCTGGCTCGACGGCTCGCGACGGCCCGATCGAAGATCATCCGGGTGATCACAGGCGTCGCCTACCGGTGGCACAGCGCGGGCACAGCTGGGCCTTCGAAGCTGACGGTCAGGACGCGGCGTACGCCCGTCGGAGCCGAAGGAGACACACTGTGAGCTTTGCGGAAACGACCCCTACCGAGCCGCCGGCCGGTTCGCCGGTGCCGGCGCAGCCGGAGCCAGCCGGGTCGGCGGAACCGACCTGGGGTGGTCAGCGGCCGGCGGGTCAGCGACCGCGCTGGTCGGCCAAGAAGACCGCGATCGCGGTGGCGGTGGCCGTGGTCATCGCCGGCGGTGGTGGCGCGGCCATCGCGGCGGCCGCCGGCAACAGCTCGTCGACCACGGGTGGCCCGGGCGGTGGCCTGGGTGGCTTCCCGGGCGGGTCCGGCTACGGCGCTCGCGGCGGGGCGGCCCAGGGCGCCGGCCTGGCCGCGCTGAGCGGCGCGCTGCACGGCGACTTCGTGGTGAAGTCCAGCAGCGGCAGCTACACGACCGAGCGGATGCAGACCGGCAAGGCCACCTCGGTCAGCTCGACGTCGATCACCGTGGCCAGCGACGACGGCTACACCAGCACCTACGCGATCGACTCGGCCACCTCGATCGAGGACAACAACCAGCAGGCCGGCAGCGTGACCTCCGGCGAGACGGTCACCGTGTTGGCCACCGTCTCGGCCGACGTGGCCACCGCGACCACGGTCGACGAGGGCACGACGACCGCCGGCGGTGTCGGGTCCGGCTCCGGCAGTCGGGGTGAGGGCGGCTTCGGTGGCCCCGGCGGCGGTTCGGGCGGCCCCGGCGGCTTCGGCAACTGACCCCGGCGCACGCCGACCCGACCAGAAAGGCGAACCAGCATGAACAGCTCCCGTGAGCGCGGCCTGCGCCGGATCGGTGTGCTCACCACCGCGCTGGCCGCGACCGGAATCGCCGGCACGGTCGGGGTGGCGTTCGTCGCCCACGCCGGTACCGAGTCGACCAAGGCGACGGTCTCCACATCGACCAGCGGCAGCTCGACCACGTCCGGCGGGAGTACCGAGGACACCAGCGGTGCGGGCTCGGGATCGTTGGTCACCAACGGTTCCGGCGGCGACACCGACGCGACGTCGAGCGGATCGTGACCGCCATGTCTACTGTGGACAGTAGGGTGAAGCTGACCGCTGCGGCCGAGTGGTCGGTCTGGACGACCACCGCCCGGATCGTGGTGACGGCGGCGGCGACGCTGCCCGCGGCCCGCCGGATCACCGAGGCGGTGCTGCGGGACGTGGACGAGGCGTGCAGCCGGTTCCGCCCCGACTCGGAACTGTGCCGACTGCCGGCCGGTCGGCCGACGCAGGTCAGCCCGCTGCTCGCCGAACTCGTCGGGGTCGCCCTGGACGCGGCCCGCCGCACCGACGGCGACGTGGACCCGACCGTCGGCGGGGTGCTGGCCGAACTCGGCTACGACCGCGACCTGGACCGGGTGACCGACACCGGGGTGCCGGTGCCCGTGGTCACCCGGCACGTGCCCGGCTGGCAGCGCATCCGGCTGACCGGCCGCACGCTGACCGTGCCGGCGGGCGTCCCGCTCGACCTCGGCGCGACCGCGAAGGCGTTCGCCGCCGATCGGTGCGCCGAGCTGGTCAGCCGCCGGTGCGGCACGGGCGTGCTGGTCAGCCTCGGCGGTGACCTCGCCACGGCCGGTCCGGCGCCGCTCGGCGGCTGGCAGGTGCTCGTCCGCGACCGGCCGGGCGACCCGGAGTGCACGGTGACGTTGGCCCCGGACGCGGCGCTGGCCACGTCGAGCACGGCGACCCGCTGGTGGCGCCGGGGTGGCCGCCGGCTGCACCACATCATCGACCCGGCCACCTGCCTGCCCGCCGCGGCGGTGTGGCGCACGGTGTCGGTGGCCGCACCCACCTGCGTGCTGGCCAACACGGCCACGACGGCGGCGCTGGTCCGGGGCGAACCGGCGGTCGCGTGGCTGCGCCGGCAGCGGCTGCCGGCGCTGTTGGTGGGACAGGACGACCGGGTGATCACGGTGGGCGACTGGCCCGGCGCGGTGCGGCCGTGAGCACCGATGCGCTCTGGTATCTCGGCCGGGGCAGTGGCGTGGTTTCCTTGCTGCTGTTGACGATCGTGGTCGCGCTCGGCATCGCCACCCGATCCGGCCGGGCCGTCTTCGGGCTGCCGAGGTTCGCGGTCACCGCCGTGCACCGCAGCACCAGCCTGCTCGCCGTGGCCTTCCTGATCGTGCACATCGGCACGCTGCTCTTCGACCCCTATGCCGAGCTCGACCTGGTCAACCTGCTCATCCCGTTCACCTCGACCTACCGACCGTTCTGGGTCGGCCTCGGCGCGCTGGGCCTCGACCTGCTGCTCGCGCTCGTCATCACCAGCCTGCTGCGCCACCGCATCGGCCCACGGGTCTGGCGCGCGGTGCACTGGGCCGCGTACCTGGCCTGGCCGATCGCCCTGGCGCACGGGCTGGGCTCGGGCACCGACGGCGGCCAGCTGTGGCTGCGGATCGTCGCCGGGGTGTGTTGTGCGGCCGTCGCGACCGCGATCGGCTGGCGGCTGTCCGATCGGTTCGGCAGCCCGGTCCCGGACCGAATCCCGGTGGAGGTGGGCAGATGACCGGCGTGCTCGACCCGAAGCGACAACTGCTCGGCGGCGGTCCGCTGCTGTCCTCAGCTTTCCCCGACCTGGCAACACATCAGCGGCGGCTGGGGCCGGTGCCGTGGCAGGGCGGCCCGGCCCGACTGATCGGCGCGGTGGAGACCTCCGGGTTGACCGGGCGCGGCGGCGCGGCGTTCCCGACGTGGCGCAAGCTCGCCACGGTGATCCTGGGCGACCGGCCGGTGGTCGTCGCGAACGCGGCCGAGGGCGAACCGGCCAGTGCCAAGGACCGGACCCTGCTGCTGCACGGACCGCACCTCGTCCTGGACGGCCTGCAACTCGCGGCCGAGGCGGTCGGCGCCGCGACCGCGTATCTCTACGTCGCGGCGGGGCCGGCCGCCGACAGCGCCCGGCGGGCCATCGCCGAACGAGCCGAACGAGCTGGCTGGGACCGGCTGCCGGTCACCGTGGTGGTGGCACCGGACACGTTCATCGCCGGCGAGGAATCCGCGGTGGTGGCGGCGATCGAGGGCCGACCCGCACGGCCGAAGGACCGTACCGTGCTGGTGTCCGAGCGCGGTGTGCGCGGTCGGCCGACGCTCGTACAGAACGTCGAAACACTCGCGCAGCTCGCTCTGCTCGCGCGCCACGGGCCGGCGTGGTTCCGGCAGCGCGGTACGCACACCGAGCCGGGCACGTTCCTCGCCACAGTCGCCGGATCGGTGGCCGCTCCGGGGGTTTACGAAGTGCCCCATGGCATCCCGTTCGGCAGTCTGGTTGGTCGGGCCGGTGGGCCGGTCGGCACGCCGAGTGCGGTACTGGTCGGCGGGTATCACGGCCGGTGGCTGCCGTTCGCCGCCGAACTGCCGATCTCCGCGCCCGGCGCCGGAGTGGTCGCCGTACTGTCCACGGCGGACTGCGGACTGGTGGAAACCGCGCGGATCGCCGGTTATCTGGCTGGCCAGAGCGCCCGGCAGTGCGGCCCGTGCCTCAACGGGCTGCCCCGGCTCGCCGAGACACTGCGCCGGTTGGCCCACGGGGACGGTCGGCCCGAACTCGTCGCCCGGGTGCACCGGTTGACCGCGCTGACCGACGGTCGCGGCGCCTGCCGGCACCCGGACGGCACCGTGCGGATGGTGCGCAGCGCGCTGCACGTGTTCGCCGAGGAGGTGGACCGGCACCTGGCCGGCCGGTGCGGTGCCGTTCCGTGCGGTGCCGTTCCGTGCGGTGCCGCTCGGGAAGGGATTCGCTGATGTCCGCCAGACTGCACGTGGATCGGACCCGGTGTGCCGGCCGCGGCGCCTGCACCGAACTGCTGCCCGAGATCCTGGACCGTGATCCGTGGGGCTATCCGCTTGCCGTTGACGGCGCCCGCGAACCGGAAGTACCGGCAGAGTTGGAGAAGCACGCACGCCGGGCGGTCAGCAACTGCCCGGTGCTGGCGCTGCGGCTTCACTCGAATGGGGGATAGCCCTGGCAATAGGCGGTGCGGACTACTCTGTGTGCGCCATCCCGCGGCCGGCAATCCGGCGCCGGCCCGGCTCCGAATGATCGGAAGTCGACCGGTGGGAAAGGGGCGGTACATGGAGGACGCGATCAGGTCGATACGCAGAGCGCCCAGACAGGCGGTGACGGAGCCGTCGACACCTGAGGAACTCCTCGTTCAGGTGGCCAAGGGCGACGAAGAAGCCTTCGCGCAGCTCTACGATGTGGTCTCCGGCCCGGTCTTCGGTGTTGTTCGTCGCGTGGTGCGCGACTACGCCCAGTCCGAGGAAGTGGCCCAGGAGGTACTCGTCGAGCTGTGGCGCACGGCCACCAGGTACGACCCCGCTCGCGGTAGCGCGTTGAGCTGGTCACTCACCCTCGCCCATCGGCGCGCGGTGGACCGGGTGCGGTCCGCCCAGGCCGCGACGGACCGCGAGGAGCGGGTGGGCTCGATGTCCACCGAACGCGCCTTCGACGAGGTGGCCGAGGCCGTCGCCACCCGGCTGGAACGTGAGCAGGTCCGGCGCTGCCTGGCCTCGCTCACCGAGGTCCAGCGGGAGTCGGTCATGCTCGCCTATTACGGCGGCAACACCTACCAGCAGGTCGCCAAACTTCTGACCACGCCATTGGGTACCGTGAAAACCAGGCTGCGTGACGGTCTCATCCGGCTGCGCGACTGTCTGGGGGTGACCCGATGACACCCGACGTGCACACGCTGACCGGTGCGTACGCCCTGGACGCGCTGGAGAACGTCGAGCGCGGCGACTTCGAGCAGCACCTGGCCGAGTGCCCGCACTGCACCGACGAGGTCGCCGAGTTCCTGGAGACCGCGGCCCGGTTGGCACTCGCCGTCGACGAGGCGCCCCCGGAGCGGATGCGTCAGCGCGTTCTCACGGTGATCACCACGGTCCGGCAGGAACCGCCCGCGGTCGACCCGGCCGACAACGTGATCGACCTCGCCGCCCACGCGGCCCGGCGCAAGTGGGTCACCCGGATCACCACGGCCGCCGCGGTGGTGGCCATCGCCGTCGCGATCGGCGTCGGCATCGACGCGCAGCACGAGCACAACCAGTTGCAGACCGCCGAAGGCCAGCTGTCCCAACAGGAACAGCAGTATGCGCCGGTGGCCGAGCTGCTCGCCGCGCCGGACGTGAGCATGGTGACCGGTACCGCTGCCACCGGCGGCTCGGGCGCGCTGATCGTGTCCAAGAAGCTCAACGAGGCGGTCTTCGTCGCCTCGAACATGCCCGTGCAGCCCAACGACCGCACCTACCAGCTGTGGGCGATCGGTACGACCGGGTCGCCGCGCTCGGCCGGCGTGTTGACCGCGAACGCCAGTGGCGCGGTCAATCCGGTGCTGGTGTCCACACTGGACAACACGGCCACCCTCGCGGTGACCGTCGAACCGGCCGGCGGCTCCAAGCAGCCGACCACGACCCCGATCATGGCCGTCAGCCTGCCGGCCTGATCAACGCGGTACCAGTCAGCACGACGACAAGGGCGGGAGCCGAAGCTCCCGCCCTTGTCACACCCCCGGGTATCAGGCGGGCTTGGTCAGCCCGAACTGCCAGACGTCGAGGTACTTGCCGCGGAAACCGGCCTCGGAGTAGGCGAGGTAGAACTCCCACATCCGGCGGAACGTCTCTTCGAAGCCGTGCTGGCTGATGGTCGGCCAGGCGGCCAGGAACCGGCGCCGCCAGTGGTCCAGCGTGCGCGCGTAGTCCGCACCCAGCGAGCGGCGGTCGCTGATCCGCAGGCCGGTGTGCTCGGCGACGGTCCGCTCGATCGCCGGCACGGACAGGCACAGCCCGCCGGGGAAGACGTACTTGTGAATCCAGGTGTAGGAGTTGCGGGTGGCCAGCATCCGGTCGTGCGGCATCGTGATGGCCTGTAGTCCGACCCGGCCGCCGGGGACGAGCAACCGGTCCAGTGTGGCGAAGTAGGTCGGCCAGTACTCCGCGCCGACCGCCTCGATCATCTCCACGCTGACCACCGCGTCGTACCGGCCCTCGGCCTCCCGGTAGTCCCGCAGCAGCACGGTGACCCGGTCGGACAGGCCGGCCTCGGCGATCCGCCGGATGGCCAGTTCGCGCTGTTCCACCGACAGCGTCAGGCTGGTCACGGTCGCGCCGCGCCGGGCCGCCCGCAGCGCGAGTTCGCCCCAGCCGGTACCGAACTCCAACACCCGGCTGCCGGCGGTCACCCCGGCCAGGTCGAGAATGCCGTCAATCTTGTGCCGCTGGGCCACGGCCAGGTCGTCGCCGCCCGGCGGGAACCACGCCGACGAGTAGGTCATCGTCTCGTCCAGGAACGCGGCGAACAGGTCGTTGGACAGGTCGTAGTGCCGGTGGATGTTCTCCCGCGCGCCGTCCACCGTGTTGCGCTCGGTGTTGGGCTGCCGGGCGTCCACGAACCGGCGCAGCGCCTGCAACGGCCTGGGCACCAGGCTGGCCATCCGGGCCGCGAATGGGGTCAGCAGGTCGGCCGGTGCGGTGCTCGACCAGTCACCGGCCATGTACGACTCACCGAAGCCGATCTTGGCGTCGGCGCCGAGTCGGTGGAAGAACGCGGCCGGCCGGTGGATGCGCATCACCGGCGAGTCCGGCCCACCCGCCCCCAGCCGCTCACCGCCGGGCAGCGCCACCCGCACCGGCAGCGAACGCACCACGAAGCGGAACAGCCGCTCGGCCACGAACGCGCGGGCGGGGGAGTGCGGCGGGGTGAGCAGATCGGCCCGGACGAGCTCGATGTCAGGCCGGCCCTCGACCGGCTGCGCTGATCTCGTCGACGGAAACTTGGTGACATTGTTGATCGCGGTGCTCATCGGACACCTTCCTGGTGAACATGTGGAGTTCTGGGCACGATTGCCGCGCGACGCAGCCACAGCAGCACGCCGTGCCGTCGGATGAGCGCGGAAACCCGTTGCGGGACAAAGGGGTGACGTAGGGCCATCCGCGCGATGGCGCGGTTGCCCGCTGGCCGCCGGTCGCCCCGGAGGACGGCGGTGAGCGGAGTGCTGCCGTCCTGGCGCAGCACCACGGTGACCGCCAGCCGGTCGTCCGGCTCGGGCACCCGCATCAGGTACTCGCCGGCCACCGGCAGGAACGGGGAGACGTAGAACTTCTTGTCCACGGTGGCCCGGCCGGCGTGGTCGGTGTGCAGCAGGTAGCAGTGCCGCTCGCCGTAGGTGTTGTGCACCTCGGCGACCACACAGGCCAGTTCGCCGTCCGGCCGGTGACACCAGTAGAGGCTGATCGGGTTGAACACATGGCCCAACACCCGGGCCTGGGCGAGCATCAGCACTCGCCCGCCGGCCAGGTCGACGCCCTGCGTGGCCAGCCACGCGTCCAGGTTCTGCCGGATGCTCCGGTCCGGCGCGCCGAGATGGTCGGCCGCCCGGAAACCGGCGAACGGCCGCAGCCACCACGCCGGCCGTGGCAGGTCGTTCAGGTCGACCAGCCAGAGATACACCTGGTGGGTGAACGAGTGCGCCGGTGCCACCGTGCGCACGTGGTTGACCTCGGCCTCATACAGTGCTGGTACCCGGCCTTCGCCGGTTTCAGTCCTCACCTACCAGGACACCCCCAACGACGCCGCCGCGCGCACGCCGGACGCGCAGCCGTCCTCGTGGAAACCCCAACCGTGGTACGCGCCGGCATACGCGGTGGACGCGGTGTTCAGGGCCGGCAGTTTCCGTTGTGCGGCAACCGATTCCGGGGTGTACACCGGGTGTGCGTAGGCCATCCGGCGCAGCACACTGGACTCCCGCACCCGGCCGGCCGCGTTCAGCGTGACCAGGTAGTCCTCCGGCTCGGCCAGCCGCATCAGCCGGTTCATGTGGTAGGTCACCAGAACCGGGTTGTCGTCGGAGCGGCAGCCGTGCTTGCGGTAGTTCCAGGACGCCCGCGCGCCCGCCGCGGCCGGCAGCACGGACGCGTCGGTGTGCAGCCAGGTCTCGTTGCGCGAGTACTCGAACGCGCCGAGCGCGGCGCGCTCCGCGTCGGTCGGGTCGGCCAGCAGGTTCAGCGCCTGGTCCGGGTGGGTGGCGACGACGACCCGGCTGACCTGGTGGGCGTGGTCGGCGTCGTCGCGCACCTCGACGTGGTCGGCCAGCCTGCGGATCGACCGGACCGGTGTGCCCACGTGCACCGCGGTCAGGTTCTTGGCCGCGCGCTCGACGTAGTGCCGCGAGCCGCCGACCACCGTCCGCCAGGTCGGCGAGCCGCTGACCGCCAACATCCCGTGGTGGCGCAGGAAGGTGAACAGATAGCGGGCCGGGTAGCGCTTGCTCACCTCGGCGCCCGCCGACCACACGGCCGACACCATCGGCAGCAGGAAATGGTCGATGAAGTAGTCCGAGTAGCCGCCGACGGCGGCGAACTCGCCGAGGGTGAGATCGCCCGCCGCCGGCCGGTCGAGCAGGCGCCGGGCGTGCCGGTGGAACCGGTTGACCTCGGCGAGCAGACGCAGGTACCGCGGCCGGATGAGGTTGCCCGGCCGGGGAAACAGGCCCGACAGCGCCCGGCCGCCTGCGTACTCCAACCCGCATTCGTCACAGCGCACGCTCATCGACATCTCGGTGTCCTGGGTGGCGATGTCCAGTTCGGCGAACAATTTGATCAGTTTTGGATAGGTGCGCTCGTTGTGCACGATGAACCCGGTGTCCACCGCGACGGTTCCGCCGTCCGGAGTGGACAGCTCCTGGGTGTGCGCGTGGCCGCCCAACCGGTCGTCCGCCTCGAAGAGCAACACGTCGAAGCGGCGCTGGAGCAGGTAGGCGGCGGTCAGCCCGGACACACCGGCACCGACTACCGCGACTCGTTCGCGATTCACACCGTCAATTCGTTGCTGGGGCCCGTTTGGTTCATTCCTTGTGACTCGGCACACATTCGACCTCCGGCGCAATCCCATCGGCGCGCGGGCCCCGAACTCCGATGGGAGTCCAACCGGGTCTGGGAGGCGTTTGTGTCCACACGTGTCGGTGTCGCGGCGGTACTGGTCGAACTGGTCAACCGGTGGCTCGGGGTGGAGTTGCCGGTCGGGGTGCGTGCCTGGGACGGCAGCGTGGCCGGTCCGACCAACGGTCCGATCGTGGTGCTGCGCTCCCGCCGGGCGCTGCGCAGGCTGCTCTGGGACCCCGACGAACTCGGCCTGGCCAGGGCGTACGTGTCCGGTGACCTGGACGTGGAGGGCGACCTCACCGAGGGCCTGCGCCGCTGTTGGGCCCTGGTCCGCACCGATGGCCTGACCCGGCCGAAGCTGGGCTTCGCCGACTGGCGCTCGGCCATCGGCACGGCCCTGCGACTCGGCGTGCTCGGCCCCCGCCCCACCCCGCCGCCGGAGGAGGCCCGGCTGTCCGGCCGGCCGCACACCCGGCTGCGCGACCGGGCCGCCATCTCGCACCACTACGACCTGGGCAACGACTTCTACCAGGCGGTCCTGGAGGAGCGGATGGCCTATTCCAGCGGCTACTGGACCAGCCTCGACCCGGACTACTCGCACACCGACGCACAGCGGGACAAGCTCGACCTGATCTGCCGCAAGCTGGAGCTGCGGCCGGGAATGCGGATGCTGGACGTCGGCTGCGGCTGGGGCTCGCTGATCTGCCACGCGGCCGAGCACTACGGCGTCCAGGTCACTGGGATCACCCTGTCCGCGCAGCAGGCCGAGTTCGGTCGGCGGCGGATCGCCGAGGCCGGCCTGACCGGTCGGGTCGAGGTACGCCTGCAGGACTACCGCGAACTGCACGGCGAGCCGTTCGACGTGGTGGCGTCGGTGGAGATGGGCGAACACGTCGGCGCGGGCAACTACCCGACCTACGCGGCCACCCTCTACCGGATGCTGCGACCGGAGGGCCGGCTGCTGCTGCAACAGATGTCCCGGGGTCCGGTGGAACCCGGCGGCGGCAAGTTCATCGAGGGTTACGTCGCGCCGGACATGACCATGGTCTCGGTCGGCCGTACCCTTGACTATCTTGAGGCGGCCGGCTTCGAGGTGCGGGACGTGGAGTCCCTGCGGGAGCACTACGTGCGCACCATTCGGGCCTGGGCGGACACGGTGGACGAGCGGCAGCGGCAACTCGCCGGGATCGCCGGTCCGGGCCAGGTCCGGGTGTGGCGGCTCTACCTGGCGGGCGGTGCGCTCGCCTTCGAGGAGAACCGGATGGGCGTGAACCAGATCCTCGCGGTGCGGGCCACCGCGGACGGTCGCAGCGGGATGCCGCCGACCCGGGTGGCCTGGTCGGCCGACCAGGTGGGCACGCGTTGATGGCGGGTGTCTCGCTGACCGCGGTGCTGGTGAACCTCGGGGTGACGCTGGCGGTCGCGGTCTGGCTGATCGTGGCCACCTTCGTGATCGCCCGGCGCCGGCAGCGCTGGGACACCATCGACAGCGTGTGGGGCCTGGGTTTTGTCGTGGTCGCGCTGGTCAGCCTCGGGCTGTCCGGCGGCCACGGCGAGCTGCTGACCCGGCTGCTGGTCACCGTGCTCACCGCGGCCTGGGGCCTGCGGCTGTCCGTCCACATCCACCGCCGCAACCACGGTCGCGACGAGGACCCGCGCTACCGGGCGATGGCCGACAAGGCGGGGGACCGGGCGGCCGGTTACCTGTTCACCCGGGTCTACCTGGTGCAGGCGCTGCTGCTGTGGTTCGTGTCCTGGCCGGTGCAAATCGCCCAGTACCTGCCGGTGCGGCCGACCGTGCTGGTCTGGCTGGGGGTGCTGGTCTGGCTGGTCGGCTTCGTCTTCGAGTCCGTCGGCGACCAGCAGCTCAGCCGGTTCAAGGCGGACCCGGGCAACCGGGGCAAGATCCTGGACACCGGCCTGTGGCGCTACACCCGCCACCCCAACTACTTCGGCGACGCGTGCGTCTGGTGGGGGCTCTACCTGACCGCCTGCGGACACTGGCTCGGCGCGGTCACCGTCCTGTCCCCGCTGGTGATGACCGCACTGCTGGCCAAGGGCAGTGGCAAGCCGATGACCGAGAAACGGATGCGCGCGCAGCGCCCCGACTACGTCGACTACATCGAGCGCACCAGCGGCTTCGTCCCGCTGCCGCCACGCAGGGCGGTCAACTCCTGAGCGTCTGCCCGGCCATCCTGGCGGTCGGGCAGGCCGGGTCGTCCACGTGCTCGGCGCACTGCTGGCTGCTGCTCACCGCTCCGTCGGGGTGGTCGACCTGCAGGGTGGTGTGGGTGATGTCGAACCGCTCGGCCAGCAACTGCTCCAGGCCGGCGCGCCGCTCGTGGCAGTCCTGGTGGCCGTCCACCAGGACGTGCGCGGACAGCGCCGGGAAGCCCGAGGTGACCTCCCAGATGTGCAGCTCGTGCAGGCCGAGCACGCCGGGTTCGGCCAGGATCGCCGCGCGCACCTCGGTCGGCTCGGTGCCGCGCGGGGACGCCTCCAGGATGATCCGGCAGGAATCGCGCACGAGTTCGACGCCCGCCTTGGTCATCAGCGCGGCGACCAGCAGCGAGGCGATCGCGTCGGCCCGGTCGAAGCCGGTGACCAGGATGACCACCCCGGCGATCGCGGTGCCGACGAACGCGTAGAGGTCGGTGAGGATGTGCCGGAAGCCGCCCTCGACGTTCAGGCTCTGCCGGTTGGCCCCGCGCAGGACCAGCGTGGCCACCAGGTTGACCGCGATACCGGCCACCGCGACGCCCAGCACCGGCCCACCGGCCACCACCGCGGGTCGGACCAGCCGGGTGATCGACTCGATCAGGAAGTACAGGCTCAGCCCGAGCAGGGTGGCCCCGTTGGCCAGCGCGGAGAGGATCTCGGCGCGCTTGAGGCCGTAGGTGAACGCGCCCTCGGCCGGCCGCTCGGCCAGCCGCATGGCGACCAGCGCGAGCCCGAGCGCGGCGGCGTCGGACACCATGTGACCGGCGTCGGCGAGCAGCGCCAGCGAGCCGGCGAACAGCCCGATCACGACCTCGACCAGCATGAATCCGACGATCAGCCCGAACGCCGTCCACAGCCGGCCGCGGTCGGAGCGCGCCGGCACGCCGACGAGGCCATGGCCGTGGCCGTGGTCACCGCTCATCGCGCACACTCCCTTCGGGCACCTCGACAGACATATGCGCGCATATGCATGTGTCTGCGTAGTGAGGTTACCCTTACCGTCGACCCGACGCCAGTGACGGGTCCAACTGAGCGCGGCAAGGGAGAACGGCATGGCGGTCGAACACACCGAAGCGCCGGAGAGCAGCGCGGTCCGGGTCGCCCTCTGGCGGGCGATGCACGTCCTGGTCGACGGGCCGCCCCCGGTGCTCGCCGACGAGGTCGGCCTGCGGTTGGTGGCCCCCGAGGCCGGCTGGCGTGACCGTCCGGACATGGACCCGGGTGCCACCAGCGGGTTCCGGGCGGCCATCGTGGCCCGGGCTCGTTTCATCGAGGACCTGGTCGCCGAACAGGCCGAGCACGGGGTCGACCAGTACGTGATCCTGGGCGCCGGGCTGGACACCTTCGCCCAGCGCCGGCCGGAGACCGCCGCCCGCCTGCGGGTCTTCGAGGTCGACCAGGCCGGTCCGCAGGCCTGGAAGCGCCAGCGGCTCATCGAGCTGGGCTACGGCATCCCCGACTGGCTGCGGCTCGTGCCGGTCGACTTCGAGGCGAGCGAGTCCTGGTTGGCACAGCTGTCGGCCGCGGGCTTCGATCCCGGCCGGCCGGCGATCATCGTGTCCACCGGCGTCACCATGTACCTCACCAAGGAGGCCACCGCGGCCACCCTGCGCCAGCTCGCCGGCCTCGCCCCCGGCTCGACGGTCGTCATGACCTTCATGCTGCCCACCGAACTCCTGGCCGAGGCCGACCGTCCCGGACTCGAACGCAGTGCCAGCGGTGCGCGCGCGTCCGGGACGCCGTTCCTCAGCTTCCACACGCCGCCGGAGATGCTCGCCCTGGCCCGCGAGGCCGGCTTCGCCGGTGCCCGACACGTGCCGGGCACCGTGCTCGCCGAGCGTTACTTCGCCGACCGCACCGACGGCCTTCGCCCGTCCAGTGGGGAGGATCTGCTGGTGGCCACGACCTGACCGGTCACCCGGGGATCATCGGGTGAGCTGGAAATCGGCCAGGTCCGCCGCGCCGCCGAAGACGAGGTAGACGGTGTGCCGGCCGGTGGCGTGCGCGAGTGGCGCGGTCACCGTGGTGTAGGCGTACTTGTCCGCGGTGCTCGGGATCGCCAGCGTGCCGACCAGCGGCCCGCTGGTCGGATCGTCCAGCCGGACCTGCACGGTGGTCGCCGGTCCCGCATCGGCCACCGCGGCGGAAATACCCCGCACGCCCGACGCGAGATCCGTGTCGGCGAAGGAGATCCAGTTGCCGGCACCGGTCGCGGCCACCGACGTGCCGCTGGCCTTGCTCGTGTCGGTCAGCGTCACGCCGCTGTAGTCGTCGAAGTTCTCCGCCGGCGTCTGCCTGGTCAGGTCCCGCGGCGGGATCACCTGGCCGTGCACCGCCAACGGCGCTGACAGCGGGGTGTGCGTCGCCGAGTCGCCGACCGCGAGGTCGTACGTTCCGGTTTCGACCACCGACTTGTTCCTGGTGTAGTCCCAGAAGGCGAGTTGGCTGACCGGCAGCGAGATGGTCACCGTACGGGTCTGCTGTGGTGCGAGGGTGACCTGGCCGAAGCCGCGCAACTGTTCCTGCGGCTGCTGTTCCCGGGACTGGCGTTCGTGCGCGTACAGCTGCACGGTGTCCGTGCCGGCCCGGCTGCCGGTGTTGGTCACGTCGACGCTCACCCGCACGGTGCCCTGCGCGTCCGCGACCGGGCTGCTCAACCGGAGGTTGTGGTAGCTGAAACCGGTGTAGCTCAGGCCGTAGCCGAACGGATAGAGCGGTTTGCCCTGGTAGTACTCGTAGGTCAGCCCGGACTTGCTGATGTCGTAGTCGGTCAGGCTGGGTAGATCCGCGTCCGAGGCGTACCAGGTCTGGGTCAGTCGCCCGCTCGGGTCGTAGTCGCCGAACAGCACGTCGGCCAGTGCGTCGCCGGTCTCCTGGCCGGCGTGCGTGGTGTGCAGGATGGCCGGCACGTTGGCCTGTTCCCAGTTGATGGTGTCCGGATAACTGTTCTCCAGCACCACGATGGTGTTCGGGTTCGCCTTGCGCACCGCCTCCACCAACGCCTCCTGCGACGCGGGCAGCGCGGTCGTCGTCCGGTCGTGCGCCTCCCGGCCGTTGATGAACGGCATGCTGCCGACCACCACGACGGCCGCGCTCGCGCCGGTCGCTGCGGCCACCGCACTGGCCACGCCGCTGGTCACCACGTCCTTGCTGAAGTGGGTGGCCGCCGCCGGGGTGGCCGCGGCGATGCTCACCGTGCCGTCCGCACCGACCACCGCGTACTTGTTCGGCCCGAACCAGGACTCGGTGGTGTCATATCCCGCGTACTCCAGCACATAGCTGCCGTCGGGCTGCTGGTCGAGCTTGAACTGCTGCTGCACGTACCAACCGTTGGGCTGGGTCGCGTTGTTCGCCACGGTGTTGCCGCTGCCCAGCGACAGGTACTCGTTGTTGGCCACCGCGCGCAGCGTGTCCACCCCGGAACCCCAGTCGAACACGTCGAACTGCTGGTCGGCACCGGCCGACGTGCCGGTCTCGGCGAGCGTGCCGCCCGCACTGCCGGTGGCCCCGGTGAGGTACTTGCCGGTCGCGGTGTCCCGCAGGGCGATTCGGTCAGACCCCTCGCTGGCCGCGACCGTCCCGTTGTCGCCCAGCCGTTGGGTGATGCCCTGCAACGGGGTCACCTGGTAGGGCAGGTTGCCGGAGTACCAGTCGGTGTAGAGCGTGTTCTCCAGCGGCCCGACGACCGCGACCTTCTTGGTGCTGCTGGCATTCAGCGGCAGCGTGCCACCGGAGTTCTTGAGCAGCACCATCTGCTCGTCGGCGGCCTTGCGGGCCAACTGCTGGTGCGCCGCGTCGTCGATCACCGCGGGCGTGATGGCCGCGTAGGGGTTGCGGCCGGCGGGATCGAAGTCGCCCAGCCGGAACCGCACGGACAGGATGTCGCCGACCGCGCGGTCCAGGTCGGTCTCGGTGAGCAACCCCTGTTGCAGCGCGGCGGTCACCGCGGCGACGGTGATCGACGCGTCGGTGTTGTCGGTGGTGAAGCTGTCGACGCCGGCCTTGATCGCGGCCGCGTCCGCCTCGGCCTGAGTGGCGTAGTAGCCCTCCGAGCCGGTCAGGTTGTCCGGCGCGCCCGCGTCGGTGACGTTCATCAGCGTGTCACCGGTCCAACTCCGCTCGGTCGTCGCCAGATCCGGGTCGACCGTGTTCGGCCGGCCGTTGACCAGGTTGTAGGAGGCCATCACGCCGGTCACCGCGTTGGCCGCGATCGCCGGTTCGAAGGCCTGCTGGTCGTAGTCGTGCAGGATCTTGGGCGGTACCACCGAGTCCGAGGTGTCCCGGTTGGCCTCGTTGTTGTAGGCCAGGTAGTGCTTGAGCGTCGGCGCGGCCTGGAGGTAGTTCGGGTTGTCGCCCTCGATGCCCGAGCCGTAGGCGGTGGAGATCGCGCCGGTCAGATACGGGTCCTCGGAGTAACCCTCCTCGTTGCGTCCCCACCGCGGGTCACGCAGCAGGTTGACCACCGGCGCCCACAGGTTGAGTCCCCAGACCGCCGGGTTCTCCGCGTTGAAACCACGGGCCTCCTGCCCGACCGCGTCGCCGACCTGCTTGATCAGCGTCGGGTCCCAGGTGCTGGCCAGGCCGACCGCCTGCGGGAACACCGTGCCGTTCGCGGTGACCACCGCGCCGCCGTTGTTGATGTCGGTCGACCAGGCGATGCCGTGCAGGGCCTCGGTTCCGGTCTTGAACGCGGGCAGGCCGAGCCGCGGGATCGCCGGTTCGTACTGGTGCAGCAGGGAGACCTTCTCCGCGACGGTGAGCCGGCCGAGCAGGTCGTCGACCCGCGTGGTCAGCGACAGGTTCGGATTGCGGAACGGGTACGGGTAACCGGTGCTCGCACTCGCCGCCCCGGGCAGCGCGAGTGCGGCCAGTGCCACCGCGGCCAGCAGCGCGAACAGCCGCCGCCTCCGCCTGGTCGGGCGAGCCGTTACCAGGACACCGGTCATGGCGTACCACCTCCGCGTGGCGACTAATCGAATCGCTTCGACGATCATGCTGCGGGCCGGGTAGAAGTTGGTGGGGAGTGGTCGCCACTATTACAGCGTGCCGGTAAAGCGGTCAATACTCGTGATGGCGGTACCGGCTCGGCAACGGGTCAGCGGTCCAGGTGGAAACCGCTTGTCCCACGGGTTTGTTCGACCGATCGGAATCGGTGACAGAGTGCGTGAAAACAGCTGAAACGGTTCGGTCGACCGGTCGAACGCTTGCATTTCCGGGAGCGCTGTCTTAACTTCTTGACGCAATCGATGCGCTTCGACGCATCGACGGTTCGATCAACCGGGAGACGGCTGCCGTGGTGACCATCAGCGATGTCGCTCGAGATGCGGGCGTCTCGCCGAGCACGGTGTCCTACGCCCTGTCCGGCAAGCGGTCCATCTCCGCGGAGACCCGCCACCGGATCGAGGCGAGCATCCGCAGGCTCGGCTACCACCCGCACGCCGGCGCCCGCGCGCTGGCCAGCAGCCGGACCAACGTGCTGGCCCTGGTGATCCCGCTGCGGGTCGACCTCAACGTGCCGGTGGTGATGCAGTTCGTCGCCGCCGCGGTGACCGCCGCCCGCGGCTACGACCACGACCTGCTGCTGCTCACCAAGGACGAGGGTCCGGAGGGCGTGCGGCGGGTGGCCGCGTCGGCGATCGCGGACGCGGTGATCGTGATGGACGTGGAGGCATCCGAGCCCAGGGTGTCGGTGTTGCAGTCGCTGCGTTGTCCGGCGGTGCTGATCGGCGTGCCCGACCAGCCCCGCGACCTGAGCTGCGTCGATCTCGACTTCGCCGCGGCCGGCTCGGCGGCCGCGACCCAGCTGGCCGAACTCGGCCACCGGCGGATCGCGCTGATCGGCCCGTCGCCCGCGGTCTACGAGCGGGGGACCAGTTACGCCGGCCGCTTCCTGCGCGGGTTCCAGGCCGCCGCCACCGAACACAACCTGACCGCCCGGGCGCAGCCGTGTCTGCCCTCCTACGAGGGCCTGCGCGCCTGCCTGGACGAGCTGTTCCGCCGGCAGCCCGAGACGACCGGGCTGGTGGTGCACAACGAAGCGGTGCTCTCCGCGCTGTTGGCCGAACTGTCCGCCCGGCAGCTGCGGGTGCCCGCCGACATGTCGATCGTCGCCGTCTGCCCGGACGACATGGTGGAGAACCACGGCGTCGCGCTGACCTCGGTGGCCATTCCGACTGCCGAGGTGGGTCAGCTGGCCGTGGAGATGGCCATGCGCCAGCTGGCGGGCGTCGCCCAGCCGGAGATCCGGCTGCTCTCGCCGCGGCTGACGGTACGCGACAGCACCGCCCCACCCCGTTCCTGATCACCCTGTCCGCCGACCACCGATCCTGTTTCGCCGTACTGCGATCGAAGCGCTTCGATCGCCGGAAGGAGCACCATGGCCGTTCCGGGTCAACGTCGATCCCCCCGACCGCGAACGCTGGGCCTCGGGGTCACCGCGGCGGTCGCCGCGCTGGTCCTCGCGGCCTGCGGGTCGGGTTCCAGCAGCAGCTCCGGCAGCTCGATCACCGAGCTGGACTACTACTCCGACCAGCAGGGTTCCGCCGCCTGGCAGCAGGTCCTGGACGGCTGTCAGCAGCAGACCGGGGTGACCGTCAAGCGGCAGAGCCTGCCCACCGACCAGTTGTTGCCCCGGTTACTCCAGGCAGGCCCGCACTCGCTGCCCGACCTCGCCTTCACCGACAACCCGACGCTGCAACAGGTCGCCAGCACGGGTGCGCTCACCCCGCTGACCGACTACGGCTTCTCCGCGGCGGGTTACGCGCAGAGCATCGTCCAGGCCGGCACGTACCAGGGCAAGATCTACGGCCTGGCGCCCGGGGTGAACGGTCTCGCGCTGATCTACAACAAGGACCTGCTCACCGCCGCCGGTATCCAGCCGCCGACCACCTGGGACGAGCTCAAGGCGGACGCGACCAAACTGACCAGGGGCTCGCAGTACGGCCTGGCCTTCTCCGCGGTGGCAACCGAAGAGGGCACCTGGCAGTTCCTGCCGTTCTTCTGGAGCAACGGCGGTGACCTGTCCAAGCTGGACTCACCGCAGGGCGTGCAGGCACTCCAGTACGTGAGCGATCTGGTCAGCGACGGGTCCACGTCCAAGTCGGTGTTGACCTGGAACCAGAACGACGTGGCCGACCAGTTCGTCGCCGGCAACGCGGCGATGATGATCAACGGCTCGTGGAACCTGGCCCGGCTGGACTCCACCGCGAACCTGCACTACGGCGTCGTGCCCATCCCGGTGCCGCAGGCCGGCAAGCAGCCGGTGGTCGCGCTGGGCGGTGAGGTCGGCATCATCCCGGCCACCGGCGATGCCACCCAGCAGGCGGCGGCCAAGGTGCTGAGCTGCATCCTGTCCGACAAGACGATGTCCAGCTGGGACAAGGGCCACGCCTACGTGCCGTCCAAGACCTCGGTGGCCACCACGTTCGGTCAGCAGAACCCGGAGATGCAGCCGTTCGTCAGCGAGGTGGCGACCGCGCGCTCGCGCACCGCGCAGCTGGGTGACAAGTACGCGAAGGTGTCCACCGCGCTGGGCGCCGCGCTCCAGTCCGCGCTGACCGGCCAGCAGTCCCCGCAGCAGGCCCTCACCCAGGCCCAGCAGCAGGCAACCGGGTCATGACCGTGCTGACCGACGGGGTCGTGGGTGCGCCGGTCCGGTCCGCCGGACCGCGCCGCCCACGACCCCGGCATCGCGGCCGGGATCGGTTGGTGCGACTGGCCTTCCTGCTGCCCGCCGTGCTGTACGTGCTGGTGTTCTTCGGCTATCCGCTGGTCAACAACATCTCGATCAGCCTGCGCGACTACACCACCCGGTCGTTCTTCACCGGCGAGGCGCCGTTCGTCGGCTTTGCCAACTACGGCACCGTGTTCACCGACCCGTTGTTCGGCAGGGCGGTGCTCAACACCGTGCTGTTCACCGTCGGTTCGATCTTCTTCCAGTTCACCATCGGGCTCGCGCTGGCGGTGTTCTTCGCCGGTCGGTTCCCGGGCAGCACGCTGCTGCGTTCACTGCTGTTGCTGCCCTGGCTGCTGCCACTGGTGGTCAGCGGCGCGGTCTGGCGGTGGATGCTCGACGCCGACCACGGCGTGATCAACGCGGCGCTGCGCGCGCTGCACCTGACCAGCGACCCGACCCCGTGGCTGACCAGCACCAGTTGGGCGCTGCCCGCCGTGATCCTGGCCAACGTGTGGATCGGCATTCCGTTCAACCTGGTCATCCTGCACGGCGGCGTGCAGGCCATCCCCGGCACGCTCTACGAGGCCGCCGCGCTGGACGGTGCCGGCCGCTGGCAGCGCTTCCGCCACGTGACCTGGCCACTGCTGCGGCCGGTGACCAGCATCGTGCTGATGCTCGGGCTGGTCTACACGATCAAGGTGTTCGACGTGATCATGGTGATCACCGGCGGTGGCCCGGCGAACGCGACCCAGACCCTGACCACGTGGTCCTACCAGTTCTCCTTCCGCCTCTACGAGTTCGGCCCGGGCGCGGCCGTCGGCAATCTGCTGATCGTGGTGGCCACCGTGTTCGGCCTGGTCTACCTGCGCTCGGCCCGAACCACGCTGGCCGAGGAGGCACGATGAGCACGCGGACCGTCGGCCGGCAGTGGGGCAGGACCGCGATCGGCGTCGTGATCGTCGTGGTGCTGCTGTTCCCGCTGTACTGGATGGTGAACGCGTCGCTTCAGCCCAGCGGCGCACTGCTCAAGGCGAACCCGGAGTGGTTCCCGGTGCACGGCACGTTCGCCGGCTACCGGGAGGCCCTGGGCAGCCAGGCGGGCCATCTGCTCACCAGCGTCCTGGTCGCCCTGGGCACGGTCGTGTTCTCCCTGCTGATCGCGGCCCCGGCCGCGTACGCACTGGCCCAGCTGCGGGTGCGCGGTGCCACGGTCGTGCTGTTCGGGCTGTTGATCGTGCAGATGATCCCGGGCATCGTGATGGCGAACTCGCTGTACACGGTGTTCAGCGACCTGGACCTGATCGACAGCTACCCGGCCCTGATCCTGGCCGACTCCACCGCGACCATCCCGTTCGCCATCCTGGTGCTGCGCGCCTTCATGATCTCGATCCCGCGCGAGCTGTCCGAGTCGGCGCGGGTGGACGGCGCGGGGCACCTGCGCACGTTCGTCTCCATCATCGTCCCGATCAGCCGCAACGCGATGATCACCGCCGGCCTGTTCTCGTTCCTGTTCGCCTGGGCCGATTTCCTGTTCGGTGTCACGTTGACCACGGGCTCGACGATCGAGCCGATCACGGTGGGCATCTACAAGTTCATCGGCAACCAGACCGCTGACTGGAACGGCATCATGGCGACCGCGGTACTCGCGTCCGTGCCGGCCGCGGCGCTGCTGGTGATCGCCCAGCGCCACGTCGTCGCCGGGGTGACCGGCGGTGCGCTCAAGGAATGACATCTCCCTTACCTGTCAAGGAGTTGCCCATGATCACGGTCCGCGATGACGGCCGCGCGCTTGAGGTCGTGGTGCGCCACGAGGTGATCCGCATCGAGCCGTGGGGCGCCGACAGCCTGCGGGTCAGGGTCGGCGAACACCGGATCATCGACGACATCCCCGGTGCGCTGGTGGCGGCCAAGCCACAGCAGGTGACCACCGACATCACCGACACCGGCGGCCGAATCACGAACGGCGCGCTGACCGCGATCGTGGCCATCGAGAACACCGACACCGGCGTCGACCCGCTGCTGCGCTTCGTCCGCGCCGACACCGGTACCGAGTTGCTGGCCGAACAACGCGCCCACTTCTGGTGGCCGGGCGCACGACTACGGATGTCCGACGGCAACGGCTACGCCCGCCTGGAGCAGCGCTTTGCCTCGTACCCGGACGAACGAATCTACGGCCTGGGCCAGCACACCCATGGCCGGCTGGACCAGAAGGGCCTGGTACTGGACCTGGTGCAGCGCAACGCGGAGGTGTCCGTCCCGTTCCTGGTCTCCAACCGAGGCTATGGCTTCCTGTGGAACCTGCCGGCGGTCGGCCGAGTCGAGCTGGCCGCCAACGGCACCAGATGGGTGGCCGACAGCGCAAGACAGGTCGACTACTGGATCACCGCCGGCGACACCCCGGCCGACATCCTGCGTCACTACGCCGACGCGACCGGCCATCCACCGATGATGCCCGAGTGGGCCACCGGCTTCTGGCAGAGCAAACTTCGCTACCGGACGGCGGGGGAACTGCTGGCGGTGGCCCGCGAGCACAAGCGGCGCGGGCTGCCGATGTCGGTGATCGTTGCCGACTTCTTCCACTGGCCCCACCTGGGCGACTGGCGCTTCGATCCGGCCGAGTGGCCCGACCCGACGGCCCTGGTGGCCTCGTTGGCCGACCTCGGAATCAAGCTGATGGTCTCCATCTGGCCGACGGTCAACCCACTGTCGGAGAACTACCGCACCATGCACGAACAAGGTTTCCTGGTCGGCACCGAACAGGGTATCCCACTACATTCCCCTTGGCGGGACAAGGGTTTCCAGGTTGAGATGCCAGTGGCGTTCTACGACGCCACCGATCCGGCCGCCCGTGAGTTCCTGTGGTCCACGGTGAAACGCAACTACTTCGACCACGGCATCCGGGCCTGGTGGCTGGACGCCGACGAGCCCGAGTTGCAGCCCGGCCACCCCCAGAACCTGCGTCTGGACGCCGGGCCCGGCGGTGAGGTGCTCAACCTGTATCCGATGCAGCACGCCCGGGGTTTCTACGAAGGCATGCTGGCCGAAGGTGCGGACGAGGTCGTCCTGCTGTCGAGATCCGCGTGGGCCGGCAGCCAGCGTTACGGTTCGGCGCTGTGGTCCGGGGACATCCCCGCGACGTGGGAGTCGCTGCGGACCCAGGTGCGTGCCGGTCTGAACGTCGCGATGTCCGGAATTCCCTGGTGGACAACGGACATCGGGGGATTCCACGGCGGCGACCCGGACTCGCCGGTGTTCCGGGAACTGATCGTCCGCTGGTTCCAGTATGGCGCGTTCTGCCCGTTGTTTCGCCTGCACGGCTTCCGTGATCCCCGGATGCCGTTGGGCGAGGAGATGACCGGCGGCCCGAACGAGGTCTGGTCGTTCGGGGACGAGGCGTATGCGCGGATCACGGCTGTGCTGGCCCTTCGGGAGCGGTTGCGCCCGTACCTGGCCGCGCAGATGCGGACCGCGCATGAGACCGGACTGCCACCGATGCGTCCACTGTTCGTCGATCATCCGGCTGATGTGACGGCCTGGTCCGTTGAGGATGAGTTCCTACTGGGGCCGGATGTGCTGGTGGCGCCGGTGTTGTATCCGGGCACGTCGACCCGCGAGGTTTACCTTCCGGTCGGGGCGTTGTGGGTGGATGCCTGGACCGGTATCTCGTATGAGGGCGGTTCGACGGTGCGGGTGGATGCTCCGCTTGATCAGATCCCGGTGTTTCTGCGGGACGGTGCGGAGGTGCCGATTGCTTCATGATCAACGGCAGCTCGTTGGCACGGGGTCGCTTCGCTCCTTGCCATGGAGTGTCGCTGGCGCGACATGGCGTGGCCGTCAGCTGACCACGCGGTAGTCGACGAGTAGGTGGCCGGTGGGCGAGGTTGCGGTCCGGATCGGGTCGAGCCGGATCGCCGGCAGCCCGTCGAGCAGCCTTTTCCCGTGGCCGGCGACCGTCGGCGCGATCACCAGCCGGAGTTCGTCGACGACGCCCGCCGCGAGCAGAGCCTGCGCGAGCGAGATGCTGGCGTGGACGCCGATGTCGCCTCCGGGCCGGTCCTTCAGATCTTGCACGAACTCGACCAGGCCGCCGTCGACAGCGGTCGCGTTGGCCCACTCCCCGTCGAGCGACGCCGAGGTCGCGACGTACTTCGCGACCCCGTTGATGAAGTCCGCGAATGGCTGGATCGTGCTGCTCGGCCAGAAAGTCGCCCACTCGTCGTAGCTGCGCCGACCGAGGATGACCGCGTCCTGCGTCGCGATCACGGCGACGAGGTTGGCCTCCATCTCGTCATCCCAGGCGGTGAAGAACGTCTCGGGGTCCTGGGCAACGCCGTCGAGGGACAACATCTCGTAGACGACGATCTTTCGCATGGCCGCCACCTCCGGTTGACATCGACGCCGGGAGTCGAGTGCGTGGCGTGCACCTTTGGTGGCGCAGTCCTCATCCAGCGGCACAGGGGTCGCTTCGCTCCTGGCCCTCCCGCGCCGCTGGCGCGGCAGGGCCGCACACACTCTCGTAAGAACTGTCAGCCCCATCGAAGGCCACAACTTCGCTACCGTCAACCGAACCGAGGAACGATCGAGAGAACGGACTCCGAGCGTGGCTGTCCTGCTGGTCCTGCTGGCCACGGCCGTCGGGGCCCTGGCGTTGGTCCTGCTCCGCAAGGCCATGCAGGACGGGCCGACCCACCGGGTCCTCTCGCCAGGACTCCTGTTCTCCTTGCTCCGGCACAGACCGCTCTGGGCCGTCGGCATCGCCGCGTTGGCAGTCGAGTTCTGTCTGCAGGTACTCGCCCTGGCCAACGGCCCGGTGTCGATGGTGCAGGTCCTGGTCGTCCTGGAGTTGCCGTTCAGCCTGATTCTGTCCCGCCTGATCCTCGGCGGTCACCTGCACTCTCGTGAGTGGTCGGCGGTTGCCGCGATGACGGCCGGGGTCATGGTCGTGTTGGTCGCTCTCGCCCCACACGGCGGCAGTGCGGCCGCGCTCCCGGCGACCACCTGGTCGGTGGGTCTGACGATCACCGCGTCGGCGATCGTCGCCGTCCTGGTGGTCGGTCGGCGAAGCGGTGCCGGAGCGAGAACGGCGTCGGCGGGGACCGCCGCCGGAATGACCGCCGGGCTGGTCGCCGTCCTGGTCAAGCCCGCGACCGCGGTGGGCCTGGCCGAGGTGCCGACGACCTGGCAGACCTGGGCAGCCGTGGCGGTGAGCGCCGCCGCCTTCGTACTACTCCAACACGCCCTACGAGCCGGTCGGCTGGTCGCCTCCCAACCAGGGATCACCCTGGCCAACCCGCTGGTGGCCACGGTCTGGGGCGTCGCTGCCTTCCACGAGCAGGTCCGCACCGGTTGGTGGCTGTTCGCCGCCGCGCTCGGCGTGGCCCTGCTCGCCACCGGCGCGATCCTGCTGTCCCGGTCCCCGCTGCTCGCCGAACTCCAGGAAGCACCCGCCCCTCGGCATCGGGTCGACTCGCTGGCTACTGCTGGAGCGCGTCCATAGCCTTGATGATCCGCTTCTCCGACACCGGATAGGCCGTCCGGATGGTCTGGGCGAAGTAGGAAACCCGCAGCTCCTCGATCATCCACCGAATCTCGACCACGGCATCACTGCCGACCTGGGACTTGGGCAAGGAGGACAACAGCTGCCGGTACTCCTCCTCCATGGCCTGAATGCCCCGCAACCACTCGGCGTCCCGCCGGGGATTCTCCGGCAACTTCTCCACCCGGTGCTCCAGCGCCCGCAGATACCGCCGCAGGTCATTCAGCCGACCAACACCGGTAGCGGTCACGAACCCCGGATACACCAACCCGGTGAGCTGCCCACGCGCATCGGCAACCAGGTCCTTCGGCACGAAGGCGGGCAGATTCGCCAGCCGGACCTCGACATCCTGCGCAGCCCCCAGCACATCCCGAACCCGACCGACCACCGTCGACGTCCTCGAAGGCAACTCGGTCCGAACCACGGTCCGGAGCCGCTCGAAGTCCGATTTCCGCCACGCCGGCCCACCGTGTTCCGAAACCAGGGCATCCACCGAAGCGGCGACACAGTCGGCCAGCAACTCGGCAACCCCGCCGTGCGGATTGCGCCCCAGTGTCAGTTTGTCCGAATTGGACAGACCGCGCACCACCGGTTTGACCGGCGACGGCACGGTGAGCAGCAACAACCGACGAGTGCCGGCCCGCATCGCCCGCTCCGCCTCGGCAGCGGTGTCGAACAGCCGGATCGCCACGCTGTCCCCGGTGTCCACCAACGCCGGATAGGCCAGCACCGGATAGCCGGACACCTCCTGCCGATGCGTGCGCGGCAGCGTGTCGAACGTCCAGTCGTGCAGACCTTCCTTGGCCAGGTCGCCGCCCGCCTCGGTGAGCGTCGCGCGCATCCGGCTGGCCAGCCGGTCCTTCAGCGCGTCGAGGTCCTTGCCCTCGGCGACCTGCTTGTTCTTGTCGTCGACGATGCGGAAGGTGACCTTCAGGTAGTCCGGCAGTGTGTCCGTGCGCCAGGCGTCCCTCGGCACCAGAACGCCGGTCAGCTTGGTCAGCTCGGCACCGACCGCGTCCACCAGCGAACCGTCCCGCCAGGTCTGGTCTGGTCGGTCGTCCAGCGCGGCCAGCACCGCCCGCGCGAAGTCCGGCGCCGGCACGAAGTTGCGGCGCAACGGCTTGCGCAGCGACTTGATCAACGACGCGATCAGTTCTTCGCGCAGGCCCGGCACCTGCCAGTCGAACTGGTCGCCGCGCACCCGGTTGAGCACCGCGAGCGGCACGTCCACGGTCACGCCGTCGGTGACCGTGCCGGGCTCGAACTTGTAGGACAGTCGCAGCGGCACGCCTTCCTGCTGCCACGCGTCGGGATACTCGGCCTCGCCGACCTCCTGGTCGACCGGCCGGATCAGCATGTCCCGGGTGAAGGTGAGCAGGTCCGGCTGGTCGGACAAGGTCTTCTTCCACCAGCTGTCGAAGTGCCGGGTGGACACCACGTCCGGCCCGACACGCTGGTCGTAGAAGTCGAACAGGGTGTCCTCGTCGACCAGGATGTCGCGCCGTCGGGCCCGGTTCTCCAGCTCGGCGATCTCGGCCAGCAGCGCCTTGTTGCGGTGGTAGAACCGGTGCCGGGTCTGCCATTCGCCCTGCACCAGCGCGTGCCGGAGGAACAGGTCCCGGCTCAGCTCACGGTCCACCCGGCCGTAGTTGATCCGCCGGGACACCACGATCGGGATGCCGTAGAGCGTCACCTTCTCCAACGCGAGCACCGCGCCGGACTGCTCGTCCCAGTGCGGCTCGCTGTAGGTGCGCCGGACCAGGTGCTCGGCCAGCCGCTCGATCCACTCCGGTTCGATCTTCGCGTTCACCCGCGCCCACAGCCGGGAGGTCTCCACCAGTTCGGCGGCCATCACCCAGCGCGGCGGCTTCTTGAACAGCGCAGACCCCGGGAACACCGCGAACTTCGCGTTGCGCGCGCCGAGATAGTCGTTCTTCGGGCCCTCCTTCAGGCCGATGTGCGAGAGCAGGCCGGCCAGCAGCGACTGGTGCACCCGCTGCGGCTCGGCCGGCTCGGTGTTGCCGACCAGCCCGAGGTTGGTGGCGATCTGACGGAGCTGGCCGTGCAGGTCCTGCCACTCGCGGACCCGCAGGTAGTTCAGGAACTCCGACTTGCACAGCTTGCGGAACCGGCTGGAGGACAGCTCACGCTGCTGCTCGCGCAGGTAGTTCCACAGGTTGAGGAAGCTCAGGAAGTCCGACTCCGGGTCGCGGAACCGGGCGTGCTGCTGGTCGGCAGCCGGCTCCTGGTCACTTGGTCGCTCCCGTGGGTCCTGAATGGACAGTGCGGACGCGATGACCAGCACCTCGCGCAGGCAGCCGTTGCGTTCGGCCTCCAGCACCATCCGGCCCAGCCGGGGGTCGATCGGCAGCTGGGCCAGCTTGCGGCCCGCCGGGGTGAGCTTCTGGTCCGTCGGGTCCAGCGCGTTGATCTCCTGCAACAACTGCACGCCATCAGCGATCTGCCGCTTGTCCGGCGGGTCGATGAACGGGAACGCGGCGATGTCGCCAAGGCCGATCGCGGTCATCTGCAGGATGACCGACGCCAGATTGGTGCGCAGGATCTCCGGATCGGTGAACTCCGGGCGGGCGTCGAAGTCGTCCTCGGGGTAGAGCCGCAGGCAGATGCCGTCGGACGTACGGCCGCACCGGCCGGACCGCTGGTTGGCCGAGGCCTGCGAGATCGACTCGATGGGCAGCCGTTGCACCTTCAGCCGGTGGCTGTACCGGGAGATGCGCGCGGTGCCCGGGTCGATGACGTACTTGATGCCCGGCACGGTCAGCGAGGTCTCGGCGATGTTGGTGGCCAGCACGATCCGCCGGCCGCGGTGCGGCTGGAAGACCAGGTGCTGGTCGGCCGAGGACAGCCGGGCGAACAGCGGGGTGACCTCGGTGTCCCGCAGCTCCATCCTGGTCACCGCGTCGGCCGCGTCCCGGATCTCCCGCTCGCCGCTGCAGAACACCAGGATGTCGCCCGGTCCCCCGGTGATCAGTTCGGCGACCGCGTCGCAGATGGCCTGCGGCTGGTCCCGGTCCTGGTCGGCGTTCGGGTCGTCCGGGTCGACGACCGGCCGGTAGCGGATCTCCACCGGGTACGTCCGGCCGGACACCTCGACGATCGGCGCGGGCACGCCGTCGCGGGCGAAGTGCCGGGCGAACCGTTCCGGGTCGATGGTCGCCGAGGTGATGATGACCTTGAGGTCGGGGCGGCGGGGTAGCAGCTGGTTGAGATAACCGAGGATGAAGTCGATGTTGAGGCTGCGCTCGTGCGCCTCGTCGATGATCAGCGTGTCGTACTGGTAGAGCATCCGGTCGGACTGGATCTCGGCGAGCAGGATGCCGTCGGTCATCAGCTTGACCATCGTCTGATCGGACACCTGCTCGTTGAACCGGACCTGGTAGCCGACCGTCTCACCGACCGTGCCGCCCAACTCGTCGGCGATCCGCTCGGCGACCGTGCGGGCGGCGATTCGGCGGGGCTGGGTGTGCCCGATCAGGCCGCGCACGCCGCGACCCAGCTCAAGGCAGATCTTGGGCAGCTGGGTGGTCTTGCCCGAGCCGGTCTCGCCGGCCACGATCACCACCTGGTTGTCCCGGATGGCGGCCAGCAGGTCGTCCTTCTTCTGGCTGACCGGCAGCGCCTCGGGGTAGCTGATGGCCGGCAGCCCGGCCTCGCGCCGGGTCACCTTCTGGTACGCGCGCTCGGCCTCGGCGGCGATCTGCTCGATGATCTTGACCCGGGCCTGCGGGTCGCGGACTTTGCGAATGCCTTCCAGGCGACGTCCCAGTCGGCGCTCGTCCCGCGTCATCAGCTCGGGGAGGCGCTTCGTCAGGTCATCGAGCTGGCCGGTCAGCGGGGGAGTGGACATACAGTGACCATTTTAGGTGGTCACCGACGCACTCGGCATCCGGTTATCGACTCACAGCAGGCGCAGCGGTATGGCGTTGGCCATAGCCTGGTAGCCCGCGTCATCGGGATGCAGGTGATCACCGCTGTCGTAGCCGGCCAGCATGGCCTGCGGATCGGCCGGATCGCGGATCGCCGCGTCGAAGTCGACCACCCCGTCGTAGCCGCCGCCGGTGCGGATCCAGCTGTTCACCGCCGCGCGGGTGGCCTCCAGCGTCGGGCTGTAGTCGGTCCAGCCCTGGAACGGGGTGATGGTGCCGCCGAGTGCGCGCAGGCCGCGCACCCTGGCCTGGGAGATCAACTGTCGGTGCGCGGCGATGATCTGGTTCGGGTCGGTCTGGTTGGGGGTCTGCTGGATGTCGTTGATGCCCAGCAGCACGATCATCGTCCGGGCACCGGTCTTGGCCAGCACGTCCCGGTCGAACCGGGACAGCGCGTTGGGCCCGAAGTCACCGCCGTCGTCCAGCAGCAGCCGGTTGCCGCCGATCCCGGCGTTGAGCACGCCGAACTGGGCGTGCGCCGGCTCGCGGGCGATCCGCGCGGCCAGGAAGTCGGGCCACCGGTGGTTGGCGCCGAAGGTGGACTGGTATCCGTCGGTGATCGAGTCGCCGAACGCGACGATCGAGCCGAGCGCGGTCGGCGCCAGTACGTCGACCTCGTTGAGGTAGTGCCAGACCTGAGTGGTCTGGGTGAACGCGGTCCCGTCGACGTTGTCGGTGACGTCCCCGTCGGTGGCGAAGAACGAGTTCTGCTGGGCGTCCGGGTGGTAGGTGACCGGCCCGGACGGGCTGGGCACGTACGTGGTGACCAGCAGGTCGGCGCCGGTCGGGATGGCCAGTTCGGCCGGGTCGGAGAGCACCTCGCCGCCGTTGGGCACGGTGATCGAGCGCTGGCCGCCGAAGGTCAGGTCGCGCAGCGAGCCGGGCCGCGCGGCCGGCGTGTTCGGGCCGGTCGCGAGCGCGATGGTGACGTGCCCGAACACCACCGGCGTTGCGCCGAACGCGTTGGACAGCCGGACCCGCGCCGCCCGGCCGCCGATGCTCGCGTGCAGCGTGTTGCGGATCGAGTAGTTCGGGTAGCCGTTGGGCGTGTTGGCGACCGCGTCGGCGGGCGCGGTGCCCCAGGTGCCCACCCAGCCGTCCGCCGGTCCGGGCCGCGGTGCCGCTTGCGCCGTCGCCGGACTCAGCGCGACGGCGGCGGTCGCGGTGGCGGCGCCCATCCCGGCGAGCATCCGCCGCCGGCTGAACCCGGTTGCTGGCTGATCGGCCATGTCCGACTCCCTTGTCGAGGCTGGCCTCCACCATCGCGAACCGGGCCCGGTCCTGGCCAGGCCCCGGGGGCAGCAATTCCTTGACAGTGTCACAACTGTCAAGGAATTGGCTTGTCTGACCGGTTTTGGCTGGTGCTGTCAGTCCGGCAGTCGGCTGAGCACCTGATCCCGGGCCGCCGCGTACCGTTCCCGCACGGCCGGCGCCGCCGGCGCCTCGAACACCTGGGTGTCCACAGTGGACCATTCGGGCGGATGCTCGTTGCCGGCCAGCGCCCAGGCTGCCTGCCGGGCCGCGCCGTCGGCGACGTACTCGCCGGCCGGCGGCACCAGCACGGTCCGGCCGAGCACCGTCGGCGCGATCCGGCGCACCGCCTCGGACCGCGAGCCGCCGCCGATCAGCACCACCCGACGCAGCCCGATACCCGCCTTGACCAGCGCGTCCAGGCCGTCGGCCAGGCCGCACAACATGCCCTCGACGGCTGCCCTGGCCAGGTTGGCCGGGGTTGAGTTGTGCAGCGTCAGGCCGTGCACCGCGCCGGTCGCGTCCGGCTTGGCCGGCGTGCGCTCGCCCTCCAGGTAGGGCACCGCGACCAGACCCTCGGCGCCGGACTCGGCGGACAGCGCCAGCCGGCCCAACTCGTCCACGTCCACCCCGAGCAGGCGCGCGGTGGCCTGCAACACCCGGGCCGCGTTGAGCGTGCAGACCAGCGGCAGGAACCGCCCGGCCGCGTCGGCGAACCCGGCGATGTCGCCGGACGCGTCCGCGGTGGGCAGGTCGGAGATCGCGAACACCGTGCCCGACGTGCCGACCGAGACGATCACGTCGCCCCGCCGGGCACCGACGCCGAGCGCGGCGGCCGCGTTGTCGCCGGCCCCCGCCCCCAGCAGCGCGCCGCCCCCGGTCGTGCCGGCCTGGCCGGTCGGGGGCAGCACGGTGGGCAGCAGCGCATCGTGACCCAACGCGCTGACCAGCAGATCCCGCCGGTACTCGCCGCCAGCGGGCGACCAGTAGCCGGTGCCGCTGGCGTCGCTGCGGTCGGTGACCAGCGTGTCCAGCGGCCCGGCCCCGGCCAGTTTCCAGGTCAGCCAGTCGTGTGGCAGCGCGACCGCCGCGGTCCGGGTCGCGTTGGCCGGTTCGTGCTCGGCCAGCCAGCGCAGCTTGGTGACGGTGAACGACGCCGCCGGCACGCTGCCGACCGCCTTCGCCCAGAACTCCCGACCGGCCTCGCCCGGGCCCGCCTCGCCGATCAGTTCGGCTGCGGCCGAGGCCGAGCGCAGGTCGTTCCACAGCAGCGCCGGCCGGACCACCTGGCCGTGCTCGTCCAGGCAGACCATGCCGTGCTGCTGCGCACCGACCGACAGCGCGGCCACATCGGAGAGCCCGCCGGCCGCCTCGATCGCCTCGTTCGCCGCGGTCCACCAGGCATCCGGATGGACCTCGGTGCCCTCCGGGTGGGCGGCCTGGCCCTGGCGGACCAGGTCACCCGACTCGGCGTCGCGCACCACGACCTTGCACGACTGGGTTGATGAGTCGATCCCCGCGACCAGCGTCATGCGGTGATCCTTACCGAGCGCCGAGCAGGTGTTCAAGAGCCAGCTGCGCCAACGGGACGAAGTGATAGCCGCGCTGGGCGAACGCCTCCGGATCGAAGTCCTCGAACGCACCGCGGTCGGCGATCAGGTCGGTGATCTTCTCCCCCTCGCCGAGCGTCGGCACCGCGAGCTGGTCCACTCGGGACGCCTTCAGCGCCTCCTGCACCTCCGGGTCGGCCCGGTAGGCAGCCGCGCGCTCGCGCAACAACAGGTAGGTGCGCATGTTGGCGGCTGCGCTGGCCCACACGCCGGTGATGTCCTCGGTGCGGGAGGGCTTGTAGTCGAAGTGCCGCGGCCCTTCGTAACCACCCGTCTCCAACAGGTCGACCAGGAAGAACGCGGACAGCAGGTCGCCGTGGCCGAAGATCATGTCCTGGTCGTAGCGCGGGCCGCGCTGGCCGTTGAGGTCGATGTGGAACAGCTTGCCGTGCCAGAGCGCCTGGGCGATGCCGTGCACGAAGTTCAACCCGGCCATCTGCTCGTGACCGACCTCGGGATTGAGGCCGACCCGGTCGCGGTGCTCCAGCGAGTTGATGAACGCCAGCGCGTGGCCGATGGTGGGCAGCAGGATGTCGCCACGCGGCTCGTTGGGCTTGGGCTCGATGGCGAACCGGATGTCGTAGCCGGCGTCGAGCGAGTACTGGGCGAGCGTGTCGACGCCCTCCTTGTACCGGTCCAGCGCGGCCCGCACGTCCTTGGCCGCGTCCGTTTCGGACCCTTCCCGGCCACCCCACATGACGAACGTCGAGGCGCCGAGTTCGGCGGCCAGGTCGAGGTTGCGGATCGTCTTGCGCAGCGCGTAGCGACGCACCTCGCGGTCGTTGCTGGTGAACGCGCCGTCCCGGAACACCGGCTGGGTGAACAGGTTGGTGGTCACCATCGGCACGGTCATGCCGGTTTCGGCCAGGGCCGCCTTGAACCGCTCGATCTGCTTGGTCCGGGCGGTGTCGTCGCTGCCGAACGGAATCAGGTCGTCGTCGTGGAAGCTCACGCCCCACGCGCCGAGTTCGGCCAGCCGGTGCACCGCCTCCACCGGGTCCAGCGGCGGCCGGGTGGCCACGCCGAACGGGTCGACGGCCTGCCAGCCGACCGTCCAGAGTCCGAAGCTGAACTTGTCCGCAGGGGTGGGGTGTCCGGCCACGATGCCTCCGCGCAGGATTGTCCAAATTAATAGTTCAGCCGTTGAACTTAGACGTGGTAGACAGGCGAGTCAAGACACACCGATCCGGATGCTCCGGGACACCGACAGGCTTAGGATCTCCGCCAATGGTCGAACCGTCACCGGCTGGTCAACACACCTTGCGCCGGCACAACTCGGCGTTGGTGTTGCGTGCGGTGGCCGGCGAGCCGGGCGTGTCCAGGGCGGCGATCGCGGCCGGCACCGGACTGGCCAAGGCGACCGTGTCCAGCCTGGTGGACCGGCTGATCGCGGCCGACCTGGTGGCCGAGACCGGACCGGTGGCTCGCACCGGCCGCGGTCGGCCGAGCACCGGACTCACCCTGTCCACCACCGGTCCGCACGGCCTCGGCGTGGAGATCGGCGTCGACTACCTGGCCACCTGTCTGGTCGACCTGACCGGCCGGCTGCACGCGCACCGGATGCGCCCCGGCGACAACCGGGCGCGCTCGGCGCCGCAGGTGCTCAGCCGGGTGATCCGGGTGCTGCGCGCCGCGTTGCGTGAGGCCGAGACGCTGGGCGTGCCGGTCGGCGGGATCGGGGTGGCCGTGCCCGGTCTGGTCGAGGCGTCCACCGGCAGGCTGCGGCTGGCGCCCAACCTCGGCTGGCGGGACGTCGACCTGGGCAGCCACCTGTCCACCGCGCTGGCCGACCGGCTGCCGCCCACCGGGGTGGTGGTCGGCAACGAGGCCGACTTCGCCGCCGAGGCAGAACTCTGGCAGTCCGGCCCGGCCGGTCCGGGTGGGCAGCGCGACTTCGTGCACGTGTCCGGCGAGATCGGCATCGGCGCCGGGTTCGTCGTCGGCGGCGTGCCCTTTCCCGGTGTGCGTGGGTTCAGCGGCGAGATCGGCCACATCCCGGTCGACCCGAACGGACCGGTCTGCGGCTGCGGCGCGCGCGGGTGCCTGGACCGACTGGCCGGCCTGGAGTGGATCATGCGCGACGCGGGCGTCTGGGACGGCCGGCCGGGGGTGGCCCGGCCGCCGGCCGAAGTGCTCGACGTGCTGGTCGAGCGGCTGACCGAGGGCGACACCCGGTCGCGCTGGGCGGTCCGCGCGGCCGGCCGCTGGCTGGGCATCGCCCTGGCCGCCGCGATCAACGTGCTGGACATCCCGACCGTCGTGCTCGGCGGCAGCTATGCCGCGCTCGAACCGTGGCTGCGCGACCCGCTCTGCGCGGAACTGGACACCCGGGTGCTCAGCTCGGCCTGTGGGCCGGTCACCGTGGTCCGCTCGGCACTGGGCCGGGAGGCCGCGGTGCGCGGCGCGGCGGCCAGCGTGGTTCGCGCGATCATCGCCGACCCGGACGCGTTCGTAGTCGCGGGCGCGGACCCGGCCGGATAGTGGACAATCGCCAGTACGGCCGACAACCGGCTCGGGGGAGCAGGACAGGGGAGGACACGACGTGGTGAGGTCGTCGCCGGAGAGCGGGGTGGCGAACACAACCGCGGTGGTCCGGATCATCAACGAGCGCGCCGTGTACGAGCAGGCCAGACGGTTGGGACCGGTCTCGGCCGCGCAACTGGTCGCCGCGACCGGGCTGTCCAAGCCGACCATCGGCCTCGCGCTGGCCAGCCTGGAACGGGCTGGCCTGGTCCGGCACGTCGGGCACCGGGTCGGCCAGGTCGGCCGGGCGCCCCGACTCTACGAGATCCGCCCGGAGGCAGGCTGGGCGCTGGCCATCGACGTGGGAGGCTCCTGGTTGCGTGCCGCCGTGGCCGACCTGTCCGGCAAGATCGCCGCGAGCTGGGAGGAGCGGGTCCGGGCGCGGACCGCGTCCTCGCTCGTGCGCCAGGTCGGTGAGCTGGCCCGGAGCGTGCCCGCGCGGGCGGGCCTGGCCTTCGCCGACATCACCCACACGGTGATCGGCATCCCGGGCGTCTACGAACCGGAGGCCCGGCTGATCTCGGTCGCGCCCAACCTGCCCGGCTGGGACAAACCCGGGTCGGTGGAAGCATTGCGGGCCGAACTCGGTGACCACTTCTCCATCGACAACGACGTGAACCTGGCCGCGCTCGCCGAGCAGGCGCACGGTCTCGGCGGCACCGTCCGCGACTTCGTCTTCGTCTCGGTCGGCACCGGTGTCGGCATGGGCATCGTCATCGACGGCCGGCTCTACCGGGGTGCCAACGGCCGGGCCGGCGAGATCTCCTACCTGCCGGTCGGCGACCGGGGCCCGGACGGGGCCACCGTGTCCAGCGCCCCGGCGCTGCGTCGGCGGGGCATCCTGGAGACGGTCGCGTCCGCCGAGGGCATCGTGGCCACCGCGCGCCACTGCGGGATGACCGTGGACTCCGCCGAGCAGGTGTTCGACGCGGCCCGGGCCGGCGAGCCGGACGCGATGCGCGCGGTGCACGTCGAGGCCGACCACCTCGCCCGAGCGCTCACCGCGATCATCTCGGTGCTCGACCCGGGCCTGGTGGTGCTCGGCGGCGGTGTCGGCAGCAACGTGGACCTGCTGCTCGAACCGACCGAGCGCAGGCTCGCCGAACTCGTCGACCTGACCCCGCCGCCGATCCGGGTCTCCGCCCTGGGCCGGGACAACGTCGTGCTCGGCGCGCTGGCGGCCGGACTGGACGTGGCCCGCGACGCGGTGCTGGCCCAGATCGAGACGTCCACCGCCTCCTGACCGGATTCCCTTGCGGTAGAAGGGTTTCGGCCGGCTCGGTGGGTTCACCGGCCCGACCCGTGCCCGGCTCAGCCGTCGGAGCGACGACGGGCCGAGGCCGACGCCGTGCGGGCGGCCACCGCGCCGCCGCCGATCATCATCAGGACCAGGACGACCGCCCACCGGCGCTGCTTGGCGACTTCCGGCGCCGCGGACGCGGTGCGGGTCACCGCCGCGTTCTCGATCGGCGCCGGCTCGGTGGTCGGCGGAGGCGGCGGGGGAGCGATCGTGGTCAACGGCGGCGGGACCACCACCGCCGGCACGGTGGGCGGCGGGGTCGTGGTCGGCACGACCACCGCCGGGGCCGGGTGGTGGGTCGGTGTCGGGGTGGGGTGCACCACGGGCTTCGGCGGGACCGGCGGCGGTGGCGTGGTCGGTGGCGTCGTGGGTGGCGTGGTCGGCGGGGGCGGCGGTGCCGGCAGACAGCCGGCCGCATCGCTGACCCCGACCGCCGGCAGCGCCGCGACCTCGGTGACCTGGTGGCCGGTCAGGCTGATCCGGTAGATCCGGCTGTGGCCACCGATCCGGTTGCCCAGCGCGTAGAGCAGACCGTCGCTGATCACCACCGAGCCGAACGGCGACCCGCCGGACAGGCCGGGCAGGACCCTGACCGACTTGACCACGCCGGTGGCCGGACTGATGGCGACCAGCGTGGCCGGGCCGAAGCCGGGCGCGGCCACGCCGTAGAGCAGGCCGTTGGCCGGATTCAGTGCGAAGTCGTCCACCGAACTGGCCGGCCACGGCAGCAGCAGTGGGCGGACGCTGGCCAGTCGGCGGAAGTCCGCGCTCGCCGGATTGATGTCGAGGGTGAGCAGACTCGCGCCGGCGAGCAGGTAGAGGTGGTCGCCGGAGACCGCGCCGGCGGTCGGGCGGTCCGGCCAGAACAGCGCGGGCAGCAGGCCGACCGGTCCGAGATCGGTCACCGTCCCCGATCGGGTGATCGAGACCAGGTGGCCACCGTCGGAGAGTAGGTGGCCGCTCTTCGCCGACGCGATGCCGTAGGTCAGATTCTGCGCCGCGGAGTACCCGATCGCGTTAACCGAGTAGCCGATGCCGTCGATCGTCGTGCTTCGGCCCGCGGTCAGGTCAACCAGCATCAGGGTTGAATCGCGCACGTTCGTGGCGGACTCGACGACCAGCGACACACAGTCGGTGGTCGCGTTGCCGACAATTGGGGGACACAACACCACCAGCATTACCGAAATGAATGAAGCGCCCCTGATGCGGCGCAGAAATCGCTGACGCCGCTTCCGTGCGGACGTCTTGTCAGGTGGTTCGTTCATGCGGCACCGAATCCATGGTTCAACGAGTTGGCCTATTTGCCTCAACCGTAGCCAGTGATCTAATCAGGGCGGAAGGAGCGTATGGATGAATGTTTATGTTCTCGGTCTGCTGTGGGTACTCGGGGTCGCCGCAATAGCCGCGGGACTCGTGATCGCCCTCCGCAAGTTCATCGCGGCCGAGAAGCGCGAGGAGCACGACGAGACGACCGGCGGCGTGTTCACCGTCGTCGACGGACTGCACGCGGTGTTGCTCGGGTTCGTGCTGATCTCCTTGTTCGACGCGGTCGGCACCGCGGACGACGGTTCCTACCAGGAGGCCAACGGAGTTGTCGCGGTGTACTGGGCGGCCGATTCGCTGCCGCAGCCTGCCGCGTCCCGGATTCGCGTGCTCTGCCTGTCCTATGCCGCGACGGTCGTCGACGACGAATGGCCGCAGATGACCAACGGCAGACCCATTGGCGACGAGGGGGCGACCGAGATCAACGAGATGCGTCAACTCGTCGCCGAGGTGCAGTCGACGGACGACTGGCAGCGGAATCGTCAGGCCGAGGTGGCCAACCAGTTGACCACGGTATATCAGGCGCGACAGGCGCGACTGGAGGCGGCCAACGAAAGAATCAATCCGATACTGTGGTATTCCTTGATCATCGGCGGGATCATATCTGTCGGGCTCACCTATCTGTTCGGCGGTCCCAAACTCGTCACACACATTGTCGTGGTAAGTACATTCGCGGCAGTGCTTACCTTGTTGCTGTTCGCGACATATGAGCTGCAGAATCCGTTCAGTGGGGGAGTGCGGGTCAGTCCGGAGGCGTTCGAGTCGGTGATCCAGCAGTTGCGGACCTGAGTGTCGGCCGGCTCACCGTCCTTCGGCCGGTCCGGTCGCGCTGCCGGACCGGCCGAACGGGGGCTTGACTGGTATGTAAGGCAGGCATACAAATTATCGTATGCGGCGAACTCTGGGCATGGGACTGGCCACCGCCGTCACCCTGGTCGTGGTGGCGGCTCTCGGTACACCCTCGGCAGTGGCCACCGGCGCGGCGAACCCGGTCGCGCCGCTCGACTTCTCGGCCGGCGGCACCGCCGCCCCGGCCGCCACCCCGCGCGGGCTGGACACGCTGGGCAGCGGCGGCTGGACCGTGCAGAGCAGCGCCGGCGCACCCCAGGGCGGCCAGCAGATCTCCACGCCCGGGTTCAGCACCGCGGGCTGGCTGCCGGTGCGCAACGACGACGGCGGCGCCCCGGGCACCGAGATCGCCGCGCTGCTGCAGAACGGCAAGTGCCCGAACGTGTTCTACGCCGACAACATGAAGAAGTGCTTCGGCTTCGAGAGCCAGGTCGGCCCGGACACCGTGCCGCAGTTCGACGTGCCGTGGTGGTGGCGGACCACCTTCAACCCCGGTCTCAACCCGGCCCAGGACGCCAAACTGGTGGTCAACGGCGTGGTCGGCAAGGCCGACGTGTGGGTCAACGGCCACGAGGTCGGCACCAGCGCGACCGTCGCGGGCGACTACACGAAGTTCACCTTCGACGTGACCGGGCTGCTGCGTCCCGGCAGCAACTCGCTGGCCATCGAGGTCTACCCGAACGACCCGAACTCGATGTTCACCCTGGACGACGTGGACTGGAACCAGATCCCGCCGGACAACAACACCGGCATCCAGTTCCCGGTGCAGCTCCAGGTCGCCGACGCCCTCACCGACGGCAACGCGCATGTCACCCAGGCCGACACGGCCGACCTGAGCAGCGCCGCGCTCACCGTGAAGACCGATGTCACCAACAACACCGGCAGCTCGCAGACCGGTCAGGTGAGCGCGGTGGTGACGCCCCCGGCCGGCGCCGGCGCGCCGATCCGGGTGACGAAGTCGGTCACCGTGGCCGCACACGCGACCAGCACGGTGTCCTTCGCCCCGGCCGACTATCCGGCGCTGACCATCAACCACCCGAAGGTGTGGTGGCCCTATCAGATGGGCGCCCAGCCGATGTACGCGCTGGCGACCTCGGTCAGCCAGCAGGGCGCGCTGTCCAACTCCACCCAGGAGACCTTCGGCATCCGCACGGTGACCTCCGCGCTGGTCGGCAAGTCCGCCGAGGCACCCGACGGGGTGCGGCAGTACTCGGTCAACGGCAAGCCGCTGGTGATCCGGGGCGGCGGGTTCGCCGAGGATCTGTTCCTGCGCTACTCGGCCAGCGACACCGCTCAGCAGATCGCGCTGCTGCGCAACCTCGGCCTGAACACGATCCGGCTTGAGGGCCACATCATGCCCGACGACTTCTACCAGCAGATGGACGCGGCCGGCATCCTGATCGACGCCGGTTTCCAGTGCTGCGACGCCTGGCAGCCCGACGACAGCTCGGACATCACCTCGGCCGACCTGACCACAATGGCACTGTCCGCGCTGACCATCGGCCAGAACCTGCGCAACCACCCCAGCGTGTTCACTTTCGGCTGGAGCGACAACGCGCCGCTGCCCAAACAGGAAGCCGTGTCCCTGCAAGCCTTCCAGCAGGCCGACTTCGACGTGCCGCTGGTGGCGTCGGCCGAGTACAACGCCAGCCCGCAACTCGGCCAGGCCGGTGAGAAGGAAGGCCCGTACGACTACGTGCCGCCGGACTACTGGTACGACACCAGCCACTTCGACCCGGGCGACTCGACCCGGACCAACGTCGGCGGCTCGTGGGGCCTGGACAGCGAGGAGAGCGGCGGCGACACCGTCCCGACGCTGGACTCGATCAACCGCTTCCTGTCCCCGGCCGACCAGGCCGCCCTGTGGCAGCAGCCCGACGCGAACCAGTACCACGCCAACTACGAGACCGGGCACGGCGGTTACGCGTTCGGCACGCTGTTCGACTTCGACACCGCGCTGGCCGACCGGTACGGCTCGTGGTCCGGGCTGGACTCCTACGTCGAGGAGGCCCAGGTGCAGGACTACGAGAACACCAGGGCCCAGTTCGAGGCGTTCCTGGACCACTCGACCAACCAGCCCACCCCGGCCACCGGCACCATCTACTGGCAGGTCAACAAGGGCTGGCCCACGCTGCTGTGGGATCTGTACAACCAGGACGGTGACCAGGCCGGCAGCTTCTTCGGTGCGAAGAAGGCCAACGAGCCGCTGCACGTGCTCTACGCGCTGGACAACAACACGGTGACCGTCGACAACCTCGGCGCCGCCGGCCAGAACGGACTCTCGGTGGAGGCCAAGGTCTACGACACCGCCGGTCATCTGCTCGACGACCAGCAGCACAGCGGGCTGAGCCTGACCGGCCAGCAGGTTGCCAACCAGGTGCTCATCCCGAAGGTGCCGGCCGCGACGACCGCCCCGGCCAAGGCCACGACGTACTTCGTCGAGTTGTTGCTGCGCCAGCACGGCACGGTGGTGGACCGCAACGTCTACTGGCAGTCCACCCAGCCCGACGTGGTCAACTGGGATGCCACGATGGGCAACCCGCAGGCGACGATGTCCCAGTACGCCAACCTGACCGGGTTGCAGGCACTGGGTAGGGCCAAGATCAGCGTCGCCGCCAGTACCGTCGCCCAGCCCGGCCCGAACGGCGCGGACACGACCACCAAGGTGACCATCACCAACACCTCGTCGACGCCGGTCGTCGGCTTCTTCCTGCGCGCCGATGTCCGCCGGGGCAACCCGAACGGCACGGTCCAGGCTGGGGACAACCAGGTCGCCTCGGCGCTGTGGAACGACAACGACGTGACGCTGTGGCCGGGCGAGTCGCAGACGCTGGATGCCAGCTACCCCAAGGCCGACCTGCACGGGGCGACCCCGGTGGTCAGCGTGGCCGGCTGGAACGTGCCCACGGTCGACGTGCCCGCACCGGCCACCGCGGGCGCGTGTGCCGCCCAGCAGGCCGCCGCGAGCGCACCGGGCGTGCTGCATGTCACCGACGGAACAAAGGACTGAAACCGGCTTGCTGGACACCGATGACGTACCGAACATTGGCGGCGAACCGGTTGACCCGGAAGCAGGGGTGATCCTCGGCATCGACTTCGGCGGCACCAAGGTCGCCGTCGGCCTGGCCACCGCGGGCGGTGAGCTCCTGCTGGAGCGCAGACTGGACACGGATGCCGCGGCCGGCGCCGACCAGGCGGTGACCCGCTCACTCGCGCTGGCCGACCGGATGCTGGCCGAGCACGCGGGCGAGCTGTCGGCGGTCGGCGTGGTCAGCCCGGGAATCGTGCTGGACGACCGAATCCTGTTGGCCCCCAACGTGCCCGGCTGGGAACAGCTCCGGCTGCGCGAGCTGGTGGCCGACCGCTTCGGCCACGTGCCGATCGCGGTCGGCACCGACGCGAAGGCAGCCGCACTGGCCGAGTGCCGGTGGGGTGCGTTGGCCGGCGCCGATCCCGGCATCTTCCTGTCCGTGGGCACCGGTCTGGCGGCGGCGGTCGTCGTCGGCGGCCAGGTCCTGACCGGAGCGCACGGCGCGGCCGGCGAGATCGGCTACAACCTCCGTGGCCCGCACGACCGGTCGACCTCGGCGTCACTGGAGGAGGCCGTGGCCGGCCGAGGACTCGGCGACCGAGCGACCCAGCTGACCGGCCGCCCGACCACGGCCGCCGAGCTGTTCGCCCTGGCCGAGCACAACCAGGCGGCGGCGGACCTGCTCGCCGAGGCGTTGGACGAGTTGGCGGTGCACGTGGCCAACCTGGCCAACACGATCGACCCGGAGCGGATCGCCGTCGGCGGCGGCCTCACCGCGTCGGCCGACAAGTTGTTCCCGGCCCTGCGCCGCCGGCTGGACCAGGTGGTGCCGTTTCCACCGGGGTTGGTGCCGGCCCGGTTCGAGCAGGACGGCGCGCTGCGTGGTGCGGTCGCGCTGGCGATGGACCGGACCGGCTGCCGGCCGGCGGAACCCGAACTGACTTCGTGAGCCGTACCGGTCACCTGGTTGGAAACTTTCCACCGACAGTAGCGTCGCCGAGCGTTGATGTTACGGTCAGTACATGCTGATAAGCAGCATTCGTACGCTGGTTTCCGTCCTGGTGCTGGCCGGCCCGCTGGCGCTGGCAGGTCCGTTGGCGCTGTTCAGCGCCGACAACCTGCCGCTCGGGCCGCCCGTCGCGCTGACCGCCCAACAGGAGGCCGGGCAGCGGGTGATCTACTCGTACGCCGGGCTGAATCCGCCGGCGAGCCTGTTGCAGCGCATCTCGGCGGGGGAGGCGGCCGGAGTGATCTTCTTCGGCGGCAACATCTCCAGCGAGGCGCAGATCACCTCGGTGATCAACACCCTGCGCGCCGCGAACGCGAAGAGCCCGGTGAAGGAACCGTTGCTGCTGATGACCGACCAGGAGGGCGGCGAGGTCCGCAGGCTGCCCGGCGCCCCCGCCCAGTCGGAAAAGCAGATCGGTGCGTCGGCCAACCCGGCCGCACAGGCCACCGCGGCCGGTACCGGGGCCGCGCAGAACCTCAGCGGAGTGGGCATGAACCTCAACCTGGCGCCCGTTATCGACGTGTACCGCACGCCGGGTGACTTCGACGACCAGTTCGGCCGCTCCTACAGCACCAATCCGACGGTCGCCGGCAGCCTCGGCGCGGCGTTCACCACCGCGCAGCAGCAAGCTGGCGTGGCCGCGACGGTGAAACACTTCCCCGGCCTGGGCGCCGCGACAGCCAGTGAGAACACGGACAACGGCCCGGTGACCCTGAACGTCTCGTTGTCCGACCTGCGCAACATCGACGAGGCGCCGTACACCGCCGCGATCAACGCCGGCGCCAAACTGGTGATGGTCTCCTGGGCGACCTATCCCGCCCTCGACGCGAGCCATCCCGCTGGCCTGTCCTCAGCGATCGTGCAGGGAGAGTTGCGCAACCGCCTCGGCTTCAAGGGCGTCACCATCACCGATGCCCTGGAGGCCGGTGCCCTCAACCCCGACGGCACCATCGCCCAGCGAGCGGTGGCCGCGGCCGGAGCCGGGATGGACCTGATCCTCTGCTCGGCCCAGGACGCGACCGAGGGCGATGCGGCGGAGAACGCCCTGGTCGGCGGACTACAATCGGGCCAGTTGGACGCGAACGACTTCAACGCGGCTGTGCAGCGGGTCAGCAATCTACGATCGGGCTTGCACTAGCCCAGCGAGGTAGGGTGAGGACATGGGTCAACTCGGTGAACTGTTCCCCGGCGCCCCCAAGCTGCGCCAGGAGAGCGACGAGGACGACGGCACCGGCCAGCGCTTCCAGCCGGGCCCGTTGGACCTGGATTCCGGTGTGGTCCGACTGGCCCCCAAGGCAAAGCCAGCAGCGCGGCCAACGGACGAAGAAGAGGGCTGACACACCCCCCCGCAACGGCCTTTGCGACGCCGCAGGCGAAACAAAGCCAACGACTCTTCGACCGCTGCACACCCTGAGGCGAGAGGCGCAAACCCGCGCGTTCCAAAATCTAGGGCAGGACCCGCGGCGTAGGCTCAGCCACCGCCCATTCAACCCCGGCAAGCTCAGGAAACCGCCCCCGAACCTCCCCCAGAATATCCGGCACGAACACCAGAACAACATCCGGCCGAGCAGCAACAAGCTCCCCGGCCGGAATCACCGGAATTCGAGTCCCCGGCATTCGCCGCCCGGCCTTGGCCGGCGAAGCATCCGCAACGGCCGGCAGCAACTCGACATCAACTCCGGCCCGACACAACAGAGCAACAGCCCGAGAAGCGGCCCCATACCCGATAACCCGTTTCCCGGCCTGTGCGGCAGCCTCCAGCCACTCCCGCAAAGCGGTAGACGCCACCGACACCTGCGACTGCAACCCGCTAACCACCCGAGGATCACGGGTCCCGGCCATCGTTTCCCGGCTCAGCAACTCCCACACGCTGGAATGAATCTGCCCACCCCGGGTGGCGGCGAGCAGCACCGTCCCACCGTAGAGCGAGAACTCCCAGGCAAACCGGGGAACCAGCCCGACCTCGGCCAGCATCGCGTGCAGGCTACGCGTCGAATAGTAGGCAAAATGCCCGTGCCGCAACGCGTTCCACTGTCCATCGTGGATAATCGCGGCCAGCGAGTGATACTGGAGAAGTAGAACCCCGTTGTCGGCCAGCCGCTCCAACCGGGTACGCAGGGCAACCCGCTGATCAGCCCAGTGCATCATCCCGAAGCAGTCCAACACCACATCGGCCCGCTCGGCGGCCTCGGCAGGCCGCAGCCCGCGCCGAGTGAGCATCGGCAGCCAACTGCCGCCATGCGGACTGCCGTATTCCAGCACGCTGGCACCGGCAGGAAGCACACCGGCCGCGGCGACCCGGGACACCGCGTCAGCGGCCTGTGCGACCAGGGCGGCCGGCTCGACTCCGCGCGGTTCTTCCGGGGTGGTCGGATCTTCCACCAACTGAGCCAGTCCGCACCGCGCGCACAGCCACATCCGCAGCGGATACCGTGGGTCCGGCCCCGGGTCCGAGATGGACGGGAACGCGTCGGACGCCGGTTGCTCACCGAGGTCGAGCACGAACTCACCGTCCTCAGAAACGCACCAACGGCAGGTCATCTCGGCCACGGAACCTCACAGGGCATGATGGGACGGTGTTGGTACGTGAGACCGATCTGGCCGGGGTGCTGCTGTTCGTGCCCACCCCGCACCGCGACGAGCGCGGGCTGTTCACCCGAACCTTCGACCTGACGATCGGCGCCGAGCACGGCGTGGACGCCGCCACGTTCGCCCAGGACTCGCAGTCCCGGTCGGTTTCCGGGGTGTTGCGGGGTATGCACGTCCGGACCGGCCGGGGTGAGGCGAAACTCGTCCGCTGCGCCCGGGGAGCCGTGCACGACGTGCTGGTCGACGCGCGGCCGGACTCGCCGACGTTCGGTCAGCAGGCCGCGTTCCGGCTGGACGACGAGGACTTCCACCACCTGTACGTGCCGCCGGGGCTGCTGCACGGCTTCCAGGTGCTCGCCGAGATCGCCGACGTCTGCTACCGGATCGACCGCCCGCACGACCCCACCGAGGATCGTGCGGTCCGCTACGACGACCCGGAACTGGCCATCAACTGGCCGCTGCCGATCGGTCTGGTGTCCGACCGGGACGCCGCCGCGGGCTCGTGGTCCGAGCTGGTCCACGAACTCACCCGGTCGGGCTGAGGTCGGCGCCCACTGTGCCCTCGGCCTGCCGGTCGGACAGCCGGGCCAGCCGGGTGAATCGGCGGTCGAAGTCCTGTTTGGTCAGGCCGTTGGCCCGGTAGGCGTCGGCCAGTTCGACCGCGCCGGCCTTGACCGTCCAGCGGGCCCGGTAGCCGGGCAGTGCGGCGCGCACCGCGCTGAAGTCGACCCGGTAGGAGCGCGGGTCGGCGCCGGCCTCACCGGTGATCCGCAGCGTCGAGCCGGGCACCGCCTCGACCACCTCGGCGGCGATCTCGGCGACCGTGACGTTGTTCTCCTCGGTGCCCACGTTGAGCGCCTTCGCGTGCACCGCGTCCCGCGGCGCGACCAGGGACTCGGTGAACGCCGACGCGATGTCCTCGGCGTGCACCAGCGGTCGCCACGGGGTGCCGTCGGAGAGCACCAGCACGGTGCCGGTCAGCACCGCGTGCCCGACCAGGTTGTTCAGCACGATGTCGGCGCGCAGCCGGGGGGAGAAACCGAACGCGGTGGCGTTGCGCAGGAACACCGGGCTGAAGTCGCCGTCGGCGAGGTCGACCAGGTCGGCCTCGACCCGCACCTTCGATTCGGCGTAGGGCGTGACCGGGCGCAGCGGCGCGTCCTCGGTGACCAGCGCGTCGCCGCCGACCCCGTAGACCGAACACGTTGACGCGTAAAGGAATCGTCGTACACCGGCGTCCTTGGCCAGCTTCGCCAGCCGGACCGACGCGTGGTAGTTGATGTCGTAGGTCAACTCGGGTGCCAACGAGCCCAGCGGGTCGTTGGACAGCGCGGCCAGGTGGATGACCGCGTCGAAGCCGGCCAGGTGCTTCGGCTCGACCGCACGCAGGTCGACCCGCACGCCGGCCGGGTCGTCGGGCTGCGGACCGAGCACACAGTCGGCGAACAGACCGGAGTCCAGCCCGGTCACCTCGTGCCCCGCCGCGCGCAGCACGGGTGCCATCACCGTGCCCAGATAACCCTGATGGCCGGTCAGCAGAACTCGCATTACCTCATCCTCCGTGCAGATCCAGCACCAGTTTGGCCGTGTGGAAGGCTTCCGCGTACCGGGTGTGGCACTGCACCCCGCGCACCCTGGCCAGTCCGAGGAAAGTGTCCCAGTCGAACCAGTCCCGCCCGTGTTGGGAGGGATAGTGCTCGAACAGCAGCTCGACCTTGCGCTCGGCGACGTCCTCGGCCAGCGGCTGGAAGGTCGAGGGCTGGCCGAGGTCGCCGTCCCACTTGAGGATCTCGTAGCCCAGCACGAGGTGGTCGCGGAACGCGGTCGGCATCAGCTGGGCGAGGGTGCGGTGGTCCTGGTGGGCGTCCGCGGCGTGCGGGGCGAGGACCAGGTCGGGCTCGGTGCGCTTGCGCAGGTCCTCCACCGCGGCCTTGGCCCGGTCCCAGTGCGCCGGCAGGTGCCCGTCGGGCAGGTCGAGCACGGTGACCTCAAGTTTCGCGCCCGGGGTGAACGCGGCCAGCGCGGCCTGCTCCTCGGCCTCCCGGGCGGTGCCGCCGCCGGTCAGCACGAGCGCGTCCACCCGCAGCCTGGACCGGGCCGCGCACAGCCCGAGCAGTGTGCCGCCCGCTCCGATCGCGATGTCGTCGCAGTGCGCGCCGACAACGACGACCCGGTCGACCTTCGGCGCGGCGAGTCCGAGCACTACGCACTCCGCTTGTCGGGTTCTTGTTCCCACAACATCCACGGCCGATCGCCGGTGGCGTAGCTGGCATCCAGCGCAGCCCGTTCCTTCACCGTGTCCGCCGGCTGCCAGTAGCCCCGGTACTGGTAGGCGAGCAGCCGGCCCTCCTTGGCCAGTGCGCCACAGCCGTCCACCACCAGGTCGCTGTCCGGCGGCAGGTGGTCGAACACGTCCTGCCGCAGCACGAAATAGCCGCCGTTCTCCCACAGCGGCAGCTCGTTCACCGGGGTGATCCCGCCGACCCGGCCGTCCTCGCCCATGTCGATGCAGTGGAAGGAGAACTGCGGCGGCACGACCATCATCGAGCCGGCCGCGTCGGAGTTGACCAGCCGGTCGACCATGGTGTCCAGCGGAGCGTCGGTGAGCACGTCGGCGTAGTTGGCCAGGAAGACCTCGTCACCGTCGAGGTAGGGCCGCACCCGGCGCAGCCGCTCGCCGATCGGCGAGGCGATGCCGGTCTGTACGAAGGTGATCGACCAGTCGGCGATGTCGGTGGACAGCAGGTCCACCTCGCCGCCGCTGAGCACGAAGTCGTTGGACTCGGCCTCGTTGTAGTTGAGGAAGAACTCCTTGATGTGGTGCGCGCCATAACCCAGACACAGGATGAAGTCCTTGTGTCCGAAATGGGCGTAGTAGCGCATTACGTGCCACAGCAGCGGTCGCGGGCCGACCATCTGCATCGGCTTGGGTACGTCATCAGCAGTGCCGTTGCGCATCCGCATGCCGTAACCACCGCAGAACAGCACGACCTTCATGCGCTCACTCCCGAGACGATCTCCAAGTGCGGCACCGGGAAAACCAGTTGACCGCCCCAGTCGGCGACGTAGCCGAGCTGTTCGGTCAGTTCCGTGCGCAGGTTCCACGGCAGGATCAACACGTAGTCCGGGCGGTCGGCGGCGATCCGCTCGGGCGGCAGGATGGGGATGCGGGTGCCCGGGGTGAACCGGCCGTGCTTGTAGGGGTTGCGGTCGACGGTGTAGGCGAGCAGGTCGGGGCGGATGCCGCAGTGGTTGAGCAGCGTGTTGCCCTTGCCCGGTGCGCCGTAGCCGACCACGGTCCTGCCCTGGTCGGCCGCGTCCAGCAGGAAGCGCAGCAGGTCCCGGCGGACCCGGCCGACCCGGTCGGCGAAGTCCTGGTAGCCGGACAGGTCGTGCAGGCCGGCGGCCTGCTCGTCGGCGAGCAGTTGGCCCAGCCGGGAACTGGGCGGCCCGGCGACCGCGGCGGGTCGGGACCACAGCCGGATCGAACCGCCGTGGGTGGGCAGGATCTCCACGTCGACCAGGGTCAGTCCACCGGTGGCCAGCGCCCGCTGGGCCGACGCGACCGTGTAGTACTGGAAGTGCTCGTGGTAGATCGTGTCGTACTGGTTCTCCGCCATCAGGCTGGCCAGGTACTGCACCTCGATGGACACCCAGCCGTCATCGGCGACCAGCGCGCGCAGACCGGCGGTGAAGCCGAGCACGTCGGGGATGTGCGCGTAGACGTTGTTGGCCACCACCAGGTCGGCCGGCCCGTGCTCGGCGCGCACCTGTTCACCGGTGGGCTGGTCGAGGAAGGCGGTCAGCGTGTCCACGCCGTTCTCTCGGGCCGCCGCGCCGACGTTCACCGACGGCTCGATGCCCAGGCAGCGGATGCCCCGGTCGACCACGTGCCGCAGCAGGTAGCCGTCGTTGCTGGCCACCTCGACCACGAACGAGTCCTGGTCCAGGCCCAGCCGATCCACCGAGGTGTCCACGAACTTGCCGGCGTGTGCCACCCAGGAGGTGGAGAACGAGGAGAAGTAGGCGTACTCGGTGAATGTCTCTTCCGGACTGATCAACGGTGGCAACTGGGCCAACAGGCACTCCGTGCACACCCGCAGGTGCAACGGAAATGTCGGCTCCGGTTCCTCCAGTTGGGCCAACGTCAGGAAGCGTTCGCAGGGTGGGCTCGCCCCGAGATCGACCACACTGTGCAGCTTCGTCGCACCGCAGAGCCGACAGGATTGCGGCGTGAGCGCACCGTTCTCCGCCGCGTCACTCAATTGGTCACCTCCAGCCATGCCGGTCATCGTGGTCAAGGTCGACAGCGTTACACCAGCTGGCCCAGGCCGGGATCGACCGGACGCTGAAGCTGGTCGCCGCGAGCACACCGCCGTCCGCCGTCACTGTCCAGTATCTGGCCGGTGCCGTAGCGTGGAGTCAACCGGTACGGGAGGTGTGATGGCCAGACGGAAGAAGCGCGGTTTCGGTCTGCTCGGGTTCTTCGCACTCGTGGTGATCGTGCTGCTACTGGTTGCCTATCTCCAGCAGCACAATATCCACCTGCCCAAGTTCGGCAACTGACCGCCTCAGCCGCCGCCGAGGCTGCGGATGAGCGTGCTGGTCAGCCTGCGGGCCACCCGCTCCACCGACCAGCCCTCGGTGGTCACCAGGTCGACGACGAGCCGTTCGTCGAACAGGGTGATCCACACCAACACCGCGTAGCGCACCTCGGCCCTCGGCAGCTGGCCGGCCCGCATGGCCGCGCCGAGCACGTCGGCCAATCGCTGGTAGAGCCCGGTGACGAACGCGTCCCCGGCGGCACGCCGGGCGAGGAAGCCCTGCGCCGAGCGCAGCGGCGCCACCGAGCGACCCCAGCCGGCCGCCTCGGTGACCCACACCCGGCACAGCCCACGCACCCGGCCCAGCGGGTCGGCCTCGTCCGCCAGGAGTACGTCGAACGCGGACAGCAGGTCGGTGCCGAGCTGGTCGAGGTAGGCCTGCACGACGGCCTGGCCATCGGTGAAGTTGCGATAGGCGGTCGATGTGGACACGTTCGCCCTGGCCGCGACGGCTTCCAGGGAGAATCCGGGACCGCACTCGGACAGCAGTTCCGCCCCGGCCCGCAGCAGCGCGGTGCGATTCCGCGCCGCGTCCCGGCGGCGGTGCGGCTCGCTCATCGGCTGAGCATACTGCCCTTGCCGTTGTCCTCGATCTGGGAAACACTTCTCAGATGAGTGCAATCGCGGTGATCGGTTCCGGTGCCATCGGCACCGTGCTCGCCGCCGCTGCCGCGCGCTCCGGGCATGAGGTCGTGATGTGCGTGCGGACCCCGGTCGACCAACTCGTCCTGGAGGTCGACGGCCGGCCGGAGGTGCTGCCGGTGACGATCCGCCGCGAGCCGGCCGAGGTGGCACCGGTCGACTGGGTGTTGCTGGCCACGAAGGCACCTGACACGGTGTCCGCGGCGCCCTGGCTGGACCGGCTGCGCGGCGAGCACACCGTGCTGGTGGTCGTCCAGAACGGGGTCGAGCACGAGGCGAACGCCGCACCGGTGACCGGTGGGGCGACCGTGCTGCCCGCGTTGATCTACGTCGGTGCCGAGCGGGTCGCGCCCGGTCACGTCCGTCGGCACGGCGGACCGGGCCGGCTTGTCGTGCCCAGCGGCGGGGCCGGCGACGAACTCGCCGAACTTCTTGCCGGCAGCGGTCTGGACGTGACGCGGGAAGTGGACTTCCACACCGCCGCGTGGCGCAAGCTACTGTCCAATGTGGCCGCCAATCCGATCACCGCGCTGGCCGTGCGCCGCACGGACGTGCTGCGCGAGGCGGAGGTCGAACGGCTCGCGCGGGCGCTGCTCACCGAGGCGGTCGAGGTCGGCGTCGCCTGCGGCGCCCGGCTGAGCACGGACGACGTGCGGCGCACCATCGAGTTCTACCGCAGGCTCCCGGACGGCACCGGCACGTCGATGCTCTACGACCGGCTCGCCGGCCAGCGCACCGAGCACGAACTGATCAACGGCGTGGTGGTCCGACTGGGCCGCGAGCACAGCGTGCCGACGCCGGCCAACCAGGCCGTGTACGCACTGCTCGGCGCCATCGAGGGGGAGAAGCAGTCATGACGGAGACGTCGACTTCGGCCGCGCTGACCTACGGTTCCTACCTGGCCCTGGACGAGATCCTGGCCGCCCAGCGACCGCGCTCGGCCGAGCACGACGAGCCGTTGTTCATCGTCGTGCACCAGGTCTACGAGCTGTGGTTCAAGCAGTTGCTGCACGAACTCGCGCGACTCCAGGACCTGCTGGCCGAGGGCCGGACCGCGCACTCGCTGCACACGCTCAACCGGTCGCTGACCATCATGAAGGTGGTGGTCGCGCAGGTCGATGTGCTGGAGACGATGACCCCGCGCCAGTTCACGTCGTTCCGGGCCCGGCTGGACGCGGCGAGCGGCTTCCAGTCGGCGCAGTTCCGTGAGTTGGAGGCGGTGTTGGGCCGGCGCGACCACCGGGTGGCCGAACACTATCCGTCGGGCAGCGCCGAACGCGCGCGGGTGGAGGCGGCGATGTCCCGGCCGGCGCTGTTCGACTCGTTCCTGCGCTACCTGGCGGCACACGGCTACCAGGTGCCGGCGGCGGCGCTGGACCGGAACGTCACGGTGCCTGCCGAGGCTGACCCGGCGCTGCGACCGGTGCTGCTCGCGGTCTACCGGGACGACGACGGGCCCGCGCAGGTCGCCGAGCGGCTGGTCGACCTGGACGAGGGTGTGCAGGAATGGCGCTACCGGCACGTGAAGATGGTGCAGCGCACCATCGGCGACAAGTCCGGCACCGGTGGCTCCTCCGGCGCGGCCTATCTGCGCGGGACGATCTTCACCCCCGCTTTCCCGGACCTGTGGGCGATACGGAGCGAACTGTGACCATGCAGCTGGACGACCTTCGCGTCGCGCCCAACGCGCTTTCCCCGCAGTACTCCCGATTCCGGGTCGCCGACCGACTGCTGCTGACCGGCCATTCGCACCAGGCGTGGCCTGATGTCGCGCGCCAGGGCCAACTCGACGCCTTCGACGACGCGGCAGCCGAACTGGGCGGCAAGTGGACACCGGCGTTCGCCAAGGCCGACCAGGTGCGCGCGGGTTTCGCCCGGCTGTTGGACGAACCGGACGCCGAGATCGCGCTGGGCGCCAACACCCACGAGCTGGTCGTCCGCTTTCTGTCCGGAATGGACATTCGAAGCCGGCCGACGGTGGTGACCACGGACGGCGAGTTCCACAGCCTGCGCCGGCAACTCGACCGGCTGGCCGAGGAGGGCCTGCGGGTGGTCAAGGTGGCCGCCGAACCGGTGGACACGCTCGCCGCCCGCCTGGCCGAGCACATCGACGACCAGACCGCCGCGGTGTTCGTCTCGGCGGTGCTGTTCGAGACCTCGCGCATCGTGCCCGGCCTCGACCAACTCGCGGCGGCGACCCGGGCCCGCGGGGTGGAACTGCTGGTGGACGCCTACCACGCGCTGGGCGTGCTGCCCTTCTCCGTGCCCGCCCTGGGACTGCACTCGGCCTGGGTGGTCGGCGGCGGTTACAAGTACCTGCAACTAGGGGAGGGCAACTGCTTCCTGCGGGTGCCCGAGCACGCCCGCACGCTGCGGCCCGCCTTCACCGGCTGGTACGCCGAGTTCGCCGAACTCACCGACGACGGCCGGCCGGCACTGGTCGGCTACGCGCCCGGCCCGCTCCGGTTCGCCGGCGCCACCTACGACCCGACCAGCAACTACCGGGCCGCCCGGGTGTTCGACTTCTTCACCGACCAGGGCCTGACGCCGGACTTCCTGCGCACCGTCTCCCAGCACCAGACCGGCCTGCTGGCCCGCCTGTTCGACGAACTGGACGCGCCCGAGCAGCTGATCAGCCGGGACCGGACCGCCCCACGGTCGGCGTTCGCCGGCTTCCTCGCCCTGCGCTCCCCGCAGGCCGGGCGCATCCAGCAGGCGTTGGCCGAGCGGGGCGTGGGCACCGACAGCCGGGGCGAAAACCTGCGCTTCGGCCCAGCCCCCTACCTGTCCGACGCCCAGTTGACCGACGCGATCGCCGCACTGGCCGAGGTGCTCGCCGGGAAATCGGTGACTGCTGGTTGATCGGGCGCTGCTGGTTGATCGTTCCGGCCGGCTGGTCGGGTCATTGCCGGGTGAGCGCCACGTCGTCGGGCTGGCCGGTGAGGAACTCCCAGTCGGTGGCCAACTCGGTGAGCACGGCCATGATCGCCACCTGCTGAGCGGCGCTCCGGCCGGCCAGCACCCGATCGCTGAGCCGGGCTACATCCCCGGACACCTCGACCAGCAGCTGGCGCCCGGCCGGGGTCAATGTCAGCAGCTTGCGCCGGCCGTCGGCCGGGCAGGCGGTCCGGGTGAGCAGACCGCGGTTCTCCAGCCTGCGGGCCACGTCGGTCATCGTCGAGTTGTCCAGGGCGACCATGCCGGCGACGGTCACCTGATTCAGTCCTGGGTGCTGGCGCACGACGCTGAGCACGGCGAACTGTGGGCCGGTCAGATCGGCTCGGACCGAGCGGCTCCACAGGACGGTGTAGGCCTGGTGCAGGCGGCGGACCAGGTAGCCGGGGGCGGCGGCCAGGTCCTGGGCGGGGAGTTCGGGAGCTGGTGCGGGCATACGGATCATGGTGACAGGAAGTGGCCGGTTTGCCATCGGCCTGGAGCAAAGCGTCCATTTTTTTCGGCCGGATGGGGGGTTTGCTGCCGGGTGACTTTGCCGCCGGCGGCTTTGCGGTGGATGGTTTCGGCTGGATGGCGCACGGGCGGGGTTGGTTTCCGTTTTCGGGGCGGTCCCTTCTTCCCGATGCGCGATTGTCTTACGTTTGTGGTGGTCCATCAAGGTCGCTTCGCGCCGCCTTCTGCGGTTGTCCCTTCGGGCCAAACCTTGACAGACCAACACAAACGTCAGGGCGCTTGGTATCGGGACGAAGGGGTGGAGCGGTCATTGGTCTGATCTTCGCTTAACCGCGCAGCACCCTTGCCAGTCGTTCGCGCAGTGCGTTTTGCGCCTCGGATTGCGCGGTCACTCTTCCGCTTTGCGTCGACATCGTGTGATTTGTGCTGGTACTTGGCCCCGTCGCGGTCGGCACCGGATCGGGTAGTGGCGCGCAGGTGGTGTCCGGACCGTTGCCGGCCTTGCGGGGCGGCAGCTTGCCGGTCCCCAGATAGTCGGCGATCTGGTCGTCCACGCACAGGTCGCCGAACAGTGAGTCGGCGTGGGTGGTTCCGCCGGGTTCGGCGACCAGCCTGCTGTTGGGGTAGAGCTGGCGGACCTCCAGGCTGCCCTCATACGGGGTGGGCGCGTCCAGGGTCTCGTCGATCAGCAGCGCGCCGGCCACCTGGCTGCCGTCGACGGCCACCGGCGTGCCCGCCTTGGCCGGCCAGTAGATGCACGGCGCGTTGTACCAGGCATTGCCCCAGGTCTCGAACGGTGCCTTGGCGTAGGTCTGCCAGTTGTCCCGCTGCCAGGTGATCCACGCCGTGGGCCACTGCACGTCGGTGCACTGCACGGCCAGATAGACCGCGAACTCGTTGTCGTCGCCGGGGCTGTCGGCCTGCTGGTAGAGGTTGATCAGCCCGCCGGGATCCTGATGGTTGATCCAGGCGGAGAGTGCGTTGCCCATGTCCACCCAGCCGAACCGGTAGTACGCGGCCTGCTCGAACAGGTCGGTCCACTCGTCGGGGCCGACCTTGCCGCCGGCCGGCTTGCCGGACAGGGCGTTTTCCGCCGTATAGAAGGCCCGCTGCACGGTGAGTTGGTTGTCGCCGAGGTGGAACACGTTGTCGTACTTGGCCACCCAACTGAACCAGGTGTTGATGTTGTTGTTGAACGCGACATCCTGGTTCAGGTTGGCCTGATACCAGACATTGCGCGGATCGACGTTGCTGTCCAGCACCATTCGCCGCACCCGCTGCGGATACAGCGTGCTGTACACCTGACCGAGATACGTTCCGTAGGAAAAGCCGTAGTAGTTGAGCTGGTCGACGCCGAGCGCGGACCGGATGCTGTCCATGTCCTTGGCCGAATCGATCGTGCTCATGTGTTGCAGCAGCGGCAGGTTCGCCTTGCCGCACGCCTGCGCATATCCCTGCGAGCGGGTCAGCCAGGTCTGCTGGAGGTCGGGCGTGAACGGCGCGTAGTTCGCCCGGTTGGCGCCGAAATAGTTGTTGTCGCAGCTCAGCGCGGGCTTGCTGGCGCCGACGCCGCGCGGGTCGAAGCCGATCCAGTCGTAGTCGCTGCCGACCCTGTTGGGGACGAACTGGCCCAACGTCGACAGCTCCAGCCCGGAACCGCCCGGCCCACCGGGATTGACCAGCATGACGCCCTGGTACTGCGCGTCCGGTGCGGTGTGTTCGACCCGGGACAGCGCGAGCTGGATGGTCGGGCCGGTCGGGTCGGCGTAGTCGAGCGGCACGGTGAGCAGCGCGCAGTCGGCATGTGCCTGGGTCAGGACCGGGTCGGTGCACGGGCCCCAGACGAGTGGGCCGACGCCGTCGGCGGGCTGGTTCGCGGCCGGGGCGGCGACCGCGGCCGGCGCGCTGACCAGGGCACCGAGGACGAGCCCGGCCGCGACCAGGGTTGCGACGAGTCGGCTCACGTTGTCCCCTTCGCTCGATCGTGGTGGCACTGCGGATGATCTCAGTGACACCACGATCGCGCGCGGCCGAACAGCTGGGCGAAACGTCCGTTGCTTCGGTCCGTGATCGGCTTCGGTACGGAATCAGCCCAGGTCACGGCGTCGGAAGCCAGCCAGGCCGGCAGCTGTCGCGCCGATCGCGATCAGGCACAGCCACCCCATCGGGGCCCCTTCGAAGATCCCGCCGGGCAGCTTGGGCACGTGCGTGAACGGCGAGATGTCCATCGCCCACTGGGGGAGTCGCAGGATCGGCCCGAACTGGCCGAGCAGCAGGAACACCACCACGACTGCCCACGCCACCGAGGCGACCTTCGGGGCCAGCCCGAACAGTGCCACCGTCAGCCCGGCGAGCACCCAGACCGCCGGCACCTGTACCAGTGTGCCGGCCAGCCCGCGCAGGATCGCCCGGCCGACCTCGCCGGTGCGCAGTCCGTCGGCGAGGCCGGCGGTCACGCCGCTGATCGCGAGCAGCACGACCGGCCCGAGCGCGGCGAACACGATATGGCTGGCCGCCCACCGGGACCGGCTGACCGAGGTGGCCAGCAGCGGCTCCGCCCGCAGGCCGGTCTCCTCGCCGCGCAGCCGCAGCGCCGCCTGCACGGTGTAGATCGACGCGACCAGGCCGAGCAGCCCGTACATCGCCGCCAGGAACGAGTCGACCACGCCGGCGGCGCCGCCCATTTGCTCCATCGCCCGGGCCATCTGCGGGCTGCTGTTCAGCAGGCTCGCCACGTCCTGGGCGATGCCGCCGAAGACTCCGCCGAACACGGCGAAGCCGACCGCCCAGCCGATCAGCGCACCCCGGTGCAGCCGCCAGCCGAGCGCGAGCACGGTGCGCAGGCCAGGTGTGGCGGTGGCCGGTCCGGGCCGGGGCGGGATCAGGCCCGCGCCGAGGTCGCGCCGCCGGGCCAGGGCGAACGCGCCCGCGAGCAGTAGCGCGGCGCAGCCCAGCAGCGGTGCGAACAGCCACCAGTGGTTCCCGGCGAACGGCCGGACCTGCTCGCCCCAGCTGATCGGCGACAGCCAGGACAGCCAGCGCGGGCCGCCGGGTGCGGCGGAGTCGCCGATCGCCCGGAGCAGGAAGGTCGCGCCGAGCACACTGGCGGCGATTCCGTTGGCGGCCCGGGAACTCTCGGTGAGTTGAGCGGCGACCGCGGCCACCGCGGCGAAGACGAGACCGACGCCGGCCAGCGAGAGCCCGAACGCGAACGAACCGGCGGCCGGCTGACCGGTCGCGATCAGCCCGACCGCGGCGACCAGGCCGATCACCAGGTCGACCAGGCCGGTCAGCAGCACCGCGGCGGTGAGCGGCGCGTGCCGGCCGACGACGCCGGCGCCGATCAGTTCCAGCCGGCCTTCCTGCTCCTCGGCCCGGGTGTGCCGGACGACGGTGAGCGTGCTGGCCAGGCCGATCAGCACCCCGCCCAGCGAGCCCATCCGCCAGGCGGTCAGGCCGCCGATGCTGCTCGAATCGAAGATCGGGCCGGTGAGGGCGAGCAGCGCCGGGTTGCCGGCCAGGCTCTGGCCGAAGGCGAGCCGGGCCGGGACGGTCGGGTACAGGCCGATGAACGCGACCGCGGTGACGATGGTCAGCCCGGCGATCGCGTACAGCCAGACCGGCAGGATGATCCGATCCCGCCGCAACCCCAGTCGGATCAGGGTTCCCGCACCGGTGGCCGCGCTCATCGAGCCTCTCCCAGGTCGTCCTCGTAGTGCCGGAGAAACAGTTCTTCCAGCGTCGGTGGCTGGCTGACCAGGCTGCGCACGCCGGCGTCGGTGAGTCGGCGCAGCACGCCGTCGAGTTCGACGGTGTCCACCTCACAGCGCACCCGGGTGCCGGTGACCACGAGATCGTGCACGCCGGGCAGGTCGTTCAGCCCGGTCGGCTCGGCGGCCAGTTCGGCCTCGATCGAGGTCCGGGTCAGGTGCCGCAGTTCGGCCAGCGTCCCGGTCTCCACGCAGCGACCGGTGCGGATGATGCTCACCCGGTCGCAGAGCGCCTCGACCTCGGCCAGGATGTGGCTGGACAGCAGTACGGTGCGGCCGCCCTGGCGTTCCTCGGTGACCGACTCGCGGAACACCTCCTCCATCAGCGGGTCCAGCCCGGAGGTCGGCTCGTCCAGGATGAGCAGTTCGACGTCCGAGGCGAGCGCGGCGACCAGGGCGACCTTCTGCCGGTTGCCCTTGGAGTAGGTGCGGCCCTTCTTGGTCGGGTCCAGGTCGAAGCGCTCCAGCAGGCTCGTCCGCCGCTTGGCGTCCAGACCGCCGCGCAGCCGGCCGAGCAGGTCGATCACCTCGCCGCCGGTGAGGTTGGGCCAGAGAGTGACGTCGCCGGGCACGTAGGCCAGCCGGCGGTGCAGTTCGGTGGCGTCCCGCCACGGATCGCCACCCAGCAGGGTCGTGCTGCCCGAGTCGGCGCGCAGCAGGCCGAGCAGGACGCGGATGGTGGTCGACTTGCCTGCCCCGTTCGGCCCGAGGAAGCCGTGTACTTCGCCGGTGCGCACGGTCAGGTCCAGACCGTCCAACGCACGGGTCCGGCCGAACGACTTGCGCAGGCCGGACACTGCGATTGCGGTACTCATAGTTCGGAATGTACACTACTTTCATGAATTCGTGAACGTAGTGAAGCGTATAAACTCCGTTCGGATTCTGGCAGAGCAGCGAGGTGGCCCGATTGACCGAACGCGAGGATGACGACCAGGCCCGACTGGGCTTCGCCGAGCGGCTGGCCGGCGAACTGGCCGCTGTCGGCTTCCCCCGGATGCCGGCCCGGGTGCTCTCCGCCCTGCTGGTCACCGACGCGGGCCGACTCACCTCGGCCGAGTTGTCCGAGCAGCTCCAGGCGAGCACCGCGGCCATCTCCGGTGCCGTGCGCTACCTGGAGCAGCTCAACCTGATCGGCCGGGAGCGCGAGCCCGGTTCGCGGCGTGACCACTACCGGCTCTACGACGACCTGTGGGTCAGCACGGTACGGATGCGCGACCAGTCGCTGCTCCGGCTGATCGACCGGTTCAAGGAGGGGGTCACCGTGGTCGGCCCGGACACCCTCGCCGGCGAACGGATGGTCGAGACGATGGACTTCTACGCGTTCATCAACGAGGAGTCCAACCTCCTGGTGGAACGGTGGCGGGAGCGGCGGGCGAAGCTGCAGGCGAGCCGGGCGTCGCAAGCGGTCGAGTCGGACTGACCCGGCCATGGCTGTCCTGCTGGGCGTCGACATCGGTACGGCGAGTTCGAAGGGCGTCCTGGTCCGCCCGGACGGCACCCTGGTGGCGCAGGCACAACGCCCGCACGCGGCGTCCAGCCCGCAGCCCGGCTGGCTGGAACACGACGCGATTTCCGTGTGGTGGCAGGACTTCCGGGAGATCGTCGGGGAGCTGTTGGCCGACAACACCGAACCGGTCCTGGCGATCGGTGCCAGTGGCATCGGCCCCTGCCTGCTCCCGGTCGATGCCGGGTGGGAGCCGGTTCGCCCGGCCATCCTCTACGGCGTGGACGCCCGGGCCACCGAGCAGATCGCCCACCAGCAGGCGACTTTCGGCGCTGACGCGGTACTCGCCCGCTGCGGTTCGCCGCTGACCACCCAGGCGATCGGCCCGAAACTGGCCTGGCTGCGCGAGCACGAGCCGGATGCCTACACGGCGACGCGCCGGTGGCTGATGGCCAGCTCGTACCTGGTGCACCGGCTGACCGGTGAGTACGTGCTGGACCACCATTCGGCGAGCCAGTGTGTGCCGCTCTACGACCTGCGCGAACACCGCTGGATCGAGCCGTGGTGCGAGCAGATCGCCCCCGGCCTGGACTGGCCGCGCCTGGTCTGGCCGGGCGAGGTCGTCGGCGCGGTCAGTGCGGCGGCAGCGGCCGAGACCGGCCTGCCGACTGGCGTGCCGGTGATCGCCGGCACCATCGACGCGTGGGCCGAGTCGGTCAGTGTCGGCGTCGTCGGGCCGGGCGACGTGATGCTGATGTACGGCACGACAATGTTCCTGGTCGACGTGGTCGCCGGCCCGGCGAGCTGGCCGACGCTGTGGGGCACGGTCGGTGCGTTGCCGGACACGTTCACCCTGGCCGGTGGCCTGGCCACGTCCGGCGCGATCACCGGGTGGCTGTCCGACCTGACCGGAGTGGACTTTCCGACCCTGGTCGGCGAGGCGGCGGACGCCGGGGTGGGCGCCGGCGGACTGCTGATGTTGCCCTATTTCGCGGGGGAGCGGACCCCACTGTTCGACCCCGACGCACGCGGCGTCGTGGTCGGCCTGACCACCCGACACGGCCGGGGCCACCTGTACCGGGCCGCCCTGGAGGCCACCGCGTTCGGCGTACGGCACAACCTGGACACGATGGCCGCGGCCGGTGGTGACCTGCGCCGATTGGTCGCGGTCGGCGGCGGCACGGCCGGTGACCTGTGGCCGCGGATCGTCTCCGACGTACTCGGCCGACCGCAGCAGTTGCCAAGGCACACCATCGGCGCCGCCTACGGCGACGCATTCCTTGCCGCGACCGCCATCGGTGCGGCCGGCGTCCAGGACATCGCCCACTGGAACCCGGTGGCCGCCACCGTGGAGCCCGACCGGACGACCGCAGCTCGCTACGACGAGCTGTATGGGCTGTACCTGGACCTGTACCCAGCCACCAGGAAGACGGCCCACGTCCTGGCCCACTGGCAGCGCGCCTGGTCCAGATCTGAAGCGATCGATTAATAATCGCTAGACACCTCGTGCATGATGTTCATGTAGGGATCGGCAAGCTAAAGGTTCGCTCGATAACCACCGGTAGTTACTAAGCTATCGCTTATGACTCAGCCACCGTCCCCAGCTGACCCCTTGACCGCGGCCAGCTCGGTTCGTCGAGCCCTTCTGCGGCTGTCCCGCCGCCTACAGGTGGAACGCCCGGCGCGGACGGTGTCGCTGAACCAGATGAGCCTGATGGGTCACCTGATCCGCAGAGGCCCGATGACAGTAGGAGAACTGGCCGCCCTGGACCGAGCCCAACCACAGTCCCTGACCAGGCCGCTGGCGGCCCTGGAGGAGGACGAACTGATCACCAGGGGACCAGATCCCGAGGACGGGCGACGGGTGGTCGTCCGGATCACCCAGGAAGGGCTGAGGCTGGTGGCCGAGGACATGCGGCAACGGGACGCCTGGCTGGCCCTGGCGATGTCCCGGCTCAGCGAGACCGAACGCCAGGTGCTCACCCTGGCCGCCGGACTGATGGACCAGATCAGCCAGGACGAGGAATCCCTCGCCCTGCACGCGGCACACCCGCCGGCGAAACGGCGGGCGACGGAGGGGAGGGCGTCATGACCGCGCCCACGCGGACGCGGCCGGGGGCGGCCGCACAGTTGGACCTGGACAGCCCGGACAAGGTGCCACTGCGCCGGATCATCGGGCTGTTCCGACATTATCGCGGCCGGATGGCGCTGCTGTTACTCGTGGTGGTCGCCCGGGCCGCGTTCAGCGTCAGCTCGCCGTTCTTCCTGCGGGACATCCTGGACAAGGCGATTCCCGAGCGGAACACCAGCCTGCTCACGGTGCTCGCGCTCGGCATGATCGGCACCGCGGCCGCCGCCGGTGCGCTCGGCGCGGTGACCACCTGGCTGTCCAATGTGGTCGGTCAACGGATCATGCACGACGTGCGGGTGCGGGTCTACGACCATCTGCAGCGGATGTCGCTGGCGTTCTTCACCCAGACCCGCACCGGCGAACTACAGTCCAGGATCGCCAACGACATCGGCGGCATCAACAACATCATCACCGACACCGCCGCGGCCGCGATCCAGAGCTTCACCACGGTGATCGCGGTGGCCACCGCACTGCTCGTGCTCGACTGGCAGCTGGCCATCCTCGGCCTGATCGTGGTCCCGCTGTTCCTGTTGTTCACCATGCGGATCGGCCGCAAGCGGCGCAAGCTGGCCCGCGGCCGGCAGCGCCGGATGGCCAACATGACCTCGCTGGTCGAGGAGTCGCTGTCGGTGGCGGGGGTGTTGCTGGCCAAGACGATGGGCCAGCAGCGCAGCCTGCGCCAGCGGTTCGACACCGAGTCGCGGGCCATCTCCGACCTGGAGGTCAGCTCGACCATGGCCGGTCGCTGGCCGCTGGCAACCCGCTCGACCAGCCTGACGATCATCCCGGCGATCGTCTACTGGCTGGCCGGCATGGCCTTCGCCCACGGCGCCGCACCGACCACGCTGGGCACGGTGGTCGCGTTCACCAGCATGCTCAACCGGCTGGTCGCGCCGGCCGGCTCGTTGCAGTCGATCGGGCTGAACGTGTCCACCTCACTCGCGCTGTTCAGCCGGGTGTTCGCCGTGCTGGACCTGCCGGTGGACATCGAGGAGGCGCCCGACGCGGCCGAGCTCGACGTGCGCAGGGGCGATGTCGAGCTGTCCGAGGTGTGGTTCCGCTACGACGGCGAAACCCCTTGGCAGCTCAAGGACATCTCCATCTCGGTGCCGGCCGGCAGCACCACCGCGGTGGTCGGCGAGACCGGTTCGGGCAAGACCACGCTGGCCTACCTGGTGGCCCGGCTCTACGAGCCCAACGCCGGTTCGGTGCGCATCGACGGCCACGACGTCCGGGAATTCACCTTCAGCGCGCTGGCCGACGCGGTCGGGCTGGTCGCCCAGGAGACGTACCTGTTCCACGGCACTGTCCGGGAGAACCTGCAATTCGCTCGGCCGGACGCCGACCAGCAGGAACTGGAGGCCGCGGCACGGGCGGCGCGCATCCACGACCTGATCGCGTCGCTGCCCAAGGGCTACGACACCGTGGTCGGCGCGCGCGGCTACCGGTTCTCCGGCGGCGAGCGGCAACGGATGGCGATCGCCCGAATCCTGTTGCGCAATCCGCCGATCCTGGTTCTGGACGAGGCCACCAGCTCGCTGGACAACGAGACCGAGCGCGCCGTGCAGGAGGCGCTGGACGAACTGGCCCGGGGCCGCACCACCATCGCCATCGCGCACCGGCTGTCCACCATTCGCGACGCCGACCAGATCGTCGTGCTCGACCACGGCGAGATCGTCGAACGCGGCACGCACGACGAGTTGCTCGCGCTGAACGGTCGGTACGCGCGGCTGGCCCGGACCGACGCACAGCACTCCGGCGCTTGACCGGCGGGTGCTGTCCGGTCGGCAGATAGAACAGGGTCGCTTCGCTCCTGGCGCTGGAGCGTCGCTGGCGCGAGGGCGCCGCCCGGGACTTGCCCCTGGTCGTCAACTGGGCTAGAACTAGAACAGGTTCCATTATTGGTTCTGGTTGGGTTGCTCTGGCGTGAGGAGCTGGTGTGGACTTCGCTCTGGACGAGAGCCAGCGGGCCGTGGTCGACCTCGCCGGGAGCGTGCTGCGCCGGGAGACCGGGTCGACGGCCTGGAAAGCCCTGGCCGACGCCGGCCTGCTCGGCCTCGCCGTGTCGGAACGCTGGGGCGGCGCCGGCCTCGGCGCGCTGGAGACCGCGCTGGTGCTGACCGAGGTCGGCCGGCAGGCCGCCACGCTGCCCGCACTGGCCACCCTCGCACTGGGCGTGCTCCCGGTCGCCACCGCCGGCACCCCCGAACAACAGGAACGTGTACTACCCGGCGTGGTCGCCGGCGACCTGCTGCTCACCGGCGCACTGAACGAGCCCGGCCGACCGCTGCCCGACCGGCCCGACACGGCCGCCCGGCCGGACGGCGAGCAGCTTGTCGTGTCCGGTCGCAAGATCGGCGTCGGCCACGCCGCCGGCGCGCACCGCATCCTGGTGCCGGCGCGCATCGGGGAGGGTGTCGGCGTGCTGCTGGTCGACCCGACCGCTGACGGCGTCACCCTGACCGCGACCCCGGCCTCCGGCCCGGCGCCGGAGTTCGCGCTGCGCCTGGAGAATGTCGTCGTGCCCACCGCCGACCTGCTCGGCGGGGACCGGACCGGCGCGGTGGCGGCCGCGCTGGTCCGGTTCGGTCTGCTCGGTGCGGCCGCGCTGGGTGACGGGTTGCTGGCCGGCGCGCTCGCGCTGACCACCAGCCACATCGGCAGCCGCGAGCAGTTCGGCCGGCCGCTGGCCGCCTTCCAGGGGGTCGCGCTGCAGATCGCCGACGTCTACGTCGCGGCGCGCACCCTGCACCTGGCCGCGCTCTCGGCGGGTTGGCGGTTGGCCAGTGGGCGGGACGCCACCGAGGATCTGGCCGTCGCGGGCTACTGGCTGGCCGAGGAACTGCCCGCCGCACTGCACATCTGCCACCACCTGCACGGCGGTCTCGGCCTTGACGTGAGCTATCCACTGCACCGGTACTCCGCGCAGGTCCGTGACCTGGCCAGATTCGTCGGCGGTGCGGACGATCGGCTGTCCCGGCTGGGTGACCTGGTCGCGGAGGGCGCCTGATGTTGATCGAACTGACCGACCAGCAACGCGCGCTGCGGGACGAGTTGCGCGAGTACTTCGGCACACTGCTCAGCCCGGCGGAGCGCACCGCGATGCTGACCGAGCGGCACGGCACGGTGTATCGGGAGATCGTCGCCCGGATGGGCCGGGACAACTGGCTCGGGGTGGGCTGGCCGACGGAGTACGGCGGTCGCGGCTTCGGCGAGATCGAGCAACAGATCTTTGCCAACGAGGCGGCCCGTGCCGACGTGCAACTGCCGTCGGTGACCCTGCAGACCGTCGGCCCGACCCTCCAGGAATTCGGCACACCGGAACAGAAAGCCCGGTTCCTACCGGCGATCCTCGCCGGCGAGGTGCATTTCGCCATCGGCTACACCGAACCCGGCGCCGGCACCGACCTGGCGGCGCTGCGCACCAGCGCGGTCCGCGACGGCGACCACTACGTGGTCAACGGGCAGAAGATCTTCACCACCGGCGGCCACGACGCCGACCATATCTGGCTGGCCTGCCGGACCGATCCGGACGCACCCCGGCACCGGGGCATCTCCATCCTGATCGTGGACACCCGTGACCCCGGCTACTCCTGGACGCCGATCATCACCTGCGACGGCGCGCACCACACGAACGCCACCTACTACACCGACGTGCGGGTGCCGGCGGACATGCTGGTCGGCGAGGAGAACGGCGGCTGGCGGCTGATCACCACCCAGCTCAACCACGAGCGGGTGATGCTCGGCCCGGCCGGCCGGATCGACGCGATGTACCACCGGGTCCGGGACTGGGCGGTCCGATCGGACCTGCTCGACCGCGCCGACGTGCGCCGCGCGCTCGCCGAGACGCGCGCCGCCCTGCGCATCAACGAACTGCTCAACTGGCAGGTGACCGCGGCCGAGCGTGACCCGAAGTCCGACATCGCGGACGCCTCGGCCACCAAGGTGTTCTCCTCCGACCGGATGCAGCGGATCGGGCGGCAGCTCACCGAGATCGTCGGGCGGTACGGCGATCCGGCCGAACCGGCCACCGCCGAGCTGGCCGGCTGGCTGGACGTGCAGGTCAAACGCAACCTGGTGCTCACCTTCGGCGGCGGGGTGAACGAGATCCAGCGCGAACTCATCGCGACCATGGGCCTCGGCCTGCCGAGGGTGCCGCGCTGAAAGCCGGCCGGAGAGGGGAACTCGGATGACCATCGCGGACGAGGCGGAGCGGATCGTGGCCGGCGGGGACAGCCGGCCCCGGCTCGCCCGGGACCCGGTGAACCAGCCGACCGTGCACAACTGGGTGGAGGCGTTGGGCGACACCAACCCCGTCTACACCGACGCCGAACTCGCCGACCAGTCGATCCACAAAGGACTCGTCGCGCCGCCGGCGATGGCCCAGGTGTGGACGATGGGCGGACTTGTCCGACAGAACGGCGGTCGCGCCACCGACGACCCGCTCGGCGCGATCATGGCCGTGCTGGACGGGGCCGGTTTCACCTCGGTGGTGGCCACCAACTCCGAGCAGAACTACTTCCGATACCTCCGCCCCGGTGAGCAGGTCGCGGTGACCACCCGGCTGGGCGACGTGGTGGGGCCGAAACGCACCGCGCTGGGCGAAGGTTGGTTCGTCACCACATACAACACCTGGTACGTCGGCGACGAACCGGTCGCGGACATGTTGTTCCGGGTACTCAAGTTCCGCCCACCGCAGGCCGGCACGGAGCCGTCACCGGACACCGCCGCCGAGCCGGTTCCGGAACTCATCCGGCCACAGGTCAACCGGGACACCGAGTTCTTCTGGGCCGGCACCCGGGCCGGTGAGCTGCGTATCCAGCGGTGCGGGCAGTGCGGCCTGCTGCGGCACCCGCCGGGGCCGATGTGTCCGGAGTGCGGCTCGACGAAGCGCACCCACCTGGTGTCGGCGGGCCTTGGCGAGGTGTTCAGCTACGTCGTGCACCACCATCCGCCGGTCGCCGGGCGGGAGTTGCCGTTCGTGGTGGCGTTGGTCGAACTCGACGAGGGCGTCCGGCTGCTGGCCGAACTGACCGGTGTCGCACCCGCCGACGTGCGCATCGGCCTGCCCGTCCGGATCGCCTTCCGTGCCGTGGACGACGAGTTGACCCTGCCGACCTGGGAGCCGCGATGACCGCCCGAACGCTGCCACCGACCCGAACGGCTGCCGAGGTGCGGATCGGCGACTCGCTGCCGGAGTGGCCGGTGGTGGCCACGCCGACGTTCGTGATCAGTACCGCGCTGGCCACCCGGGACTACCAGGACGTGCACCACGACCGGGACGCCGCGATCGCCCGCGGCTCGCAGGACATCTTTGTCAACATCCTCACCACCACCGGCCTGACCCAGCGTTACGTGACCGACTGGGCCGGCCCGGAAGCGTTGGTGCGCAACGTGTCCATCCGGCTGGGCGTGCCGTGTTACGCCTACGACACGATGACCTTCTTCGGTCAGGTGGTCGACCGGGTGACCGAGCACGGCGAGGACCGGTTCGTGCTCGACGTGCTCGGCCGCACCGCGCGCGGCGACCACGTGACCGGCACCGTACGGATCGTGCTGCCGGGCGGGGTGGGCTGATGGCCGGGCTGTCCGGCGCCGCCGCGATCGTCGGCATCGGCGCGACCGAGTTCTCCAAGGAGTCCGGCCGCAGCGAACTGAGCCTGGCCGCGGAGTCGGCCCGCGCCGCGCTGGCCGACGCCGGCCTACAACCGTCCGATGTGGATGGTCTGGTCACCTTCACCATGGACAGCAACGCGGAGATCGCGCTGGCCCGGGAACTCGGCGTGCCGGAGCTGACCTTCTTCAGCCGGATCGGCTACGGCGGCGGTGCGGCGTGTGCGACCGTGCAGCAGGCGGCGATGGCGGTCGCCACCGGGGTGGCCGAGGTGGTCGTCTGCTACCGGGCGTTCAACGAGCGCTCCGGCAACCGGTTCGGCCTGGTGGCCGGTGCGGCCGCGGCCCAGCCGACCTCGTCCGGCCTGGACAACGCGTGGTCCTATCCGATGGGCCTGGGCACGCCCGCGGCCGACGTGGCCATGTTCGCCACCCGCTACCTGCACACCTACGGCGCGACCAGCGAGGATTTCGGCCGGGTCGCGGTGGCCGACCGGAAGCACGCGGCGACCAACCCGAACGCGTGGTTCTACCAGCGGCCGATCACCCTCGCCGACCACCAGGCGTCCCGGTGGATCGTCGAGCCGCTGCACCTGCTGGACTGCTGCCAGGAGAGCGACGGCGGCGTGGCCATCGTGGTGACCAGCGTCGAGCGGGCCCGTGACCTGCCCAACCCGCCCGCGGTGATCACCGGCGCCGCGCAGGGCAGCGGCGCCGACCAGTTCACCATGACCAGCTACTACCGCGACGATCTGACCGGCCTGCCCGAACTCGGTCTGGTCGGCCGGCAGCTGTGGCGCCAGTCCGGCCTGCGACCGGCTGAGGTGGACGTCGCGGTGCTCTACGACCACTTCACCCCGTTCGTGCTGGTTCAGTTGGAGGAGCTGGGTTTCTGCGAGCGCGGCGAGGCCAGGCACTTCATCGCCGACGGCGCGATCGAACTGGGCGGCCGGCTGCCGATCAACCCGCACGGCGGGCAACTCGGCGAGGCGTACATCCACGGCATGAACGGCATCGCCGAAGCGGTTCGGCAACTCCGTGGTACTGCGGTGAATCAGGTGGATGCCGCCAGCCAGGTTCTGGTGACAGCCGGAACCGGCGTACCCACGTCAGGTCTGATTCTTGCCAGTTTGCACTGACGCTACGAGCTATGTAGCGTGGAAGCATGCTGTATCAGGTGCCTCGATTGACTGCCGCGGACAAACGCGTCCTTGGTGAGATTGAACAGTTCCGCGTCGATCTGCGTTACCAGGTGGCACATCCGCCACGCTGGCTCGGTCAGTTGCGCCGTACCTTGGTCGCCGGCGCAATTCGAGGGTCGACAACGATCGAGGGTTATACAATCAATCCTGCCGATGCCGAGGCGCTGGCATCGGACGAGGAACTGTCGACCGACCCCGATCAGGCGACCAGGGATGCGGTCGAGGGTTACAAGGATGCGCTGACCTACGTTCAGCAGGCAGCCAAGTTCGACGTGTTCAGTTATCACCCGATGCTGTTGTCCGCCTTGCATTTCATGGTTTTGCGGCACGCGATCCGTAACGCTCCGGGACGCCTCCGTACCGGCGGGATCTGGGTCTCTGGACCGCCTGATGAACCGCCGGTGTACACGGGCCCGGAGGCCGAGTTGGTCCCCGGTCTGATGGACGAGTTGTGCGACTGGCTGGAGCGCGGCGATCTTGACGCCCCCGCCTGTGTGCGTGCCGCCATGGCGCATCTCAACCTGGTCAGTATTCATCCGTGGAAGGACGGCAACGGTCGAATGTCCCGCTGCCTGCACACCCTCGTGTTGGCCCGCGAGCAGGTCCTCGCACCGGAGTTCTCCAGCATCGAGGAGTGGCTCGGTTCCTCGCTGACCAACACAACCAGCTACTACGCCGCGCTGAACGAGATGGGTGAGTCCTACCAGCCGGAGCGGGATGCGCACAGCTGGGTTCGGTTTTCCCTTACCGCACATCACAAACAAGCTCAACTGGTGCGCCGTCGGATCGAGATCGCGGCTCAGGTGTGGGTGTCGCTGGTCAGCCTGGTCGCCGCGGCCGGCCTGCCGGAGCGCAGTGTCTCGGCTGTTTATGCGGGCACTCGGCCCGGTGGTGTGCGGCGGACGACCTACGCCAAGGACGAGGAGCTGACCCGGGATCAGTCCGTTCGGGACCTACAGGGGTTGAAAGCGGCCGGACTGGTTGCCGAACTCGGGCATGGCCGCAATCAGCGTTATGTCGCGGCCGGCGCGGCGGCGGAGACCGCGCGGGCCGTGCGGGCCGGGTTCAGTTCGCGGCCGCTGGCCGAACCGTACCGTTCTCGGTGAACAATTCCAGGGCCTTGTTCCTGTTGTGGCAGTGTAGTTGATCTGCGACGATGCTCCTTCCGTACGACCGGGCCCGATTGAAGGAGCACCCAGTGGTCTCTCGTCTCAACCCGTACATCAGCTTCGCTGACAACGCTCGCCAGGCGATGGAGTTCTACGAGGGCGTCTTCGGCGGCACCCTGACGATGCACACTTTTGGCGAGTTCGGCGCGGCCGACTCGCCGATCGCGGACAAGATCATGCACGCCATGCTGGAAACCCCGAGCGGGTTCACCATCATGGGTTCCGACACCCCACCCGGAAGACCGCACACTCCCGGCAGTGCCATCACCGTGAGCCTGAGTGGCGACGACTCGGCCGAGCTGCACGGCTACTTCGACAAGCTGGCCGACGGTGGCGACGTGGCCATGCCGTTGGAGAAGCAGATGTGGGGCGACGAGTTCGGCCAGCTGGTGGACCGGTTCGGCGTGCCGTGGTTGGTCAACATCACCGTCGCGACGGAACAAACTCAGTCCGCCTGACTCCAGATGTCCGTCCCGGGCTGGACCGCGAACTTGTCGATGTGGTCGAGTTCGTCCTGGGTGAAGGTGAGGTTGTCCAGCGCGGCCACGTTCGACTCCAGTTGGGCGACGCTGCTCGCGCCGATCAGCGTGGAGGTCACCCGGTCGTCGCGCAGCGTCCAGGCGAGCGCGAGCTGGGCGAGGGACTGGCCGCGTGCCGTGGCGATGTCCTGTAGGCCGCGGACCCGGTCCAGACGGGAGGTGGTCAGCTGTTCCGGCCGCAGGAAGTGCGCCTTGGCGGCGCGCGAGTCGGCCGGGATGCCGTCCAGGTAGCGGTTGGTCAACATGCCCTGGGCCAGCGGGGAGAAGCCGATCAGACCGACGCCCAACTCGCCGACGGTGGCCACCAGATCGGGCTCGGGCTTGCGATTGAACATCGAGTACGACGGCTGGTGGATGAGCAGCGGGGTGCCCAGGTCGGCCAGGATGGTGGCCGCCGCGCGGGTCTGCTCCGGCGAGTAGTTCGAGATGCCGGCGTACAGCGCGCGACCGGAGCGGACCGCCGTGTCCAGCGCGCCCATCGTCTCGGTCAGCGGCGTGTCCGGGTCGAACCGGTGTGAGTAGAAGATGTCGACGTAGTCCAGACCCAGTCGGCGCAGTGACTGGTCCAGGCTGGCCAGCAGGTACTTGCGTGAGCCGAACTCACCGTAGGGGCCCGGCCACATGTCGTAACCCGCCTTGGAGGAGATGACCAGCTCGTCCCGGTAGCTGCGCAGGTCGTGGGCGAGTACCCGGCCGAAGTTCTGCTCGGCCGAGCCGGGCGGCGGGCCGTAGTTGTTGGCCAGGTCGAAGTGCGTCACGCCGAGGTCGAACGCGCGGCGGAGCACCGCGCGCTGGGTGTCCAGGTCCTTCTCGTGCCCGAAGTTGTGCCACAGCCCCAACGAGATCGCCGGCAGCTTCAGCCCGCTGCGACCGCACCGGCGGTAGCTCATCGAGTCGTAGCGGCTGGACGCGGCAAGGTAGGCCATGCGCTCTCCTGAACTCAGCCCGTCGACACGGGCACGGCACCGATCACCACCGGACCCCTCGTCGGGTCCAACTCGGTGGCCTGGTCGACGCCCGCCGGAGTGAGCACGTCCATGGCCTTGGCCACCGTACCCGGGTCCACCGCGCAGATCGGGCTGGTCCCACCGACCGGACACACGCCGAACGAGAAGTCCTGCGGGTTCGCGGTGAACGCCCTGGCCTGGTCGGCGCTGAAGCCGTCCTGCCCGGTCAGCGCGACCGCGAACGACCAGCCCGCGGCCGGGGTGCCGAAGCCGGCCGCCGGCAGCGCGATGGTGATCGTGTCGGCGACGGTGGAGGCGACCACGCTCGGCGTGCCGACCGACCCTCCGGTCGCGTTCTGCCAGACCGGCGCGGCGAAGCCCTGCACCTCGATCCGCTGGGCCCACGCGTCGGCCGGGGTGATCGTGTAGTTGCGGGACAGGAACGCCGCCGTGGTGGACGTGCTGGTCGCGGCGGGCTGGTGCACGTACACGTCGAGCAGCTGCGCCCCCATCACGTTGCCGAACGTCGGCACGAGTGTGCGCAGCGTGGTTCGCAGGTAGACGGTGCTACCCAGTTCGATCACCTGGAACCGGGTGAGGTCGTAGGAGCCGGCGACGAAGTCGGCCGCGGTCGGGTACTGGTAGCTGCCCGGACCGTTGTCGTCGCCGGTCGGGTCGGTCACGTCCAGCACGGTCGTGCCGCCGACGATGTCGCCGATGACCGAGAGCTGCGCGTACCCGGTGGCGCCGGCCGCCGTGCTCGCCGCGGCCGTCAGCACGTTCGTGCCGAAGCCGATCGGCACGCTCACCGCGAACGTGCCGTTCGCCGCCGCGGTGGCCGCGCCGACGGCCGCGGCCGCCCCGGTGTCCGTGTCGGTGGACTGGACGACCACGTGCGCCCCGGCCGTCGTCGTACCGGTGACGGTGGTGGTCGCGCCTTCGATGGTGCTGTTGGCCGCCGGGCCGGTCAGGGTGAGCGGCGCGGTGCCGGGCGGGGCGTGGGTGACGTAACGCTGGGTGGTGATGGCCGGCTGCTCCAGTGCCTTGCCGGCGCCGATGTCGGCGACCAGCCGGAGTTCCTGTGCCTGTGCCCAGGACAGCGGCGACGCCGAGCCGGCCGCCTTGCCGTCGGCGAAGCCGATGGACGCGGTGGTCGGGTCGCTGCCGAACGGCGACGCGGCCAGGTCCGGGTCCTCCCACGCCTGTTCGGGCACCAGCCCGACGCCGGAGGAGAACTGGATCATCGAGTTCAGCAGGGCGCTCGCCCCCGACTTGTCGTGCTGGGCGAGATCGGACTCGGCGCGCTCGCCGGACAGCACCGGCCACAGGTGCCCGGTGCCCACGTCGGTCGTCGGCCACGGCTGGCCGGGCACGGTGCACGAGGTCTGGCTGGGCTGATAACAGTCGCCGTAGCCGTCCGCGCTGCCGTCCGAGACCGAGGTGCCATATCGGTAGTAGCCGGTGCCGCTCGGCGTCCGCACCGAGATCTGCTTGTCCAGCACGGAAAGTGACGCCTGCACATCCGGGTCGCTGGCCGGTAGTTCACCCAGTCGGACCAGTTCCTGGAAGCCGCCGTCGATCACCTGACGCTGGTCCACGGTCGGACCGCCGTTGCCGAGGCTGTAGCTGATCGCCGCGTTCGGGTCGCCGGTCTTGGCCAGTCGGATGAAGTAACGCGGCGCGTCCGGACCGGTGCTGGTCACCGTCCAGGCGGTGATCTGCCGTTGGAATTCGTCGGCGGTGGCCTGGTAGAGCTGGGCCCGGTCGTCGTCGCCGTGCTGGGCCGCGATGGTCGCGGCCGCGGTCAGTCCGGCGATCTCGGCGGCGATGGTGGACGGCGAGTACCCGGACTGTTCCTCCCACCGTTCGACGCCGAACGAGGGCCCGTGCGCGACCAGGTAGTCAGCCGCCGGCCGGATGTGCTGCTGCCACAACGTGGTGTCCCCGCCGATGCCGGCCTGGTAGGCCATCAGGATCGGGTACGCGGTCTCGTCCAACTGGTCGCCACCGGTGTCCGGCGCGGCCTTGCCGTTGAGCAGCGAGTTGCGCGGGATCTCACCGGTGGCCAACTGCTGGCGGTCGAACACGAAGTAGGTGGCGTCCCGGGCGGTGGCCAGGTCGCCGTCCACCAGCAGGCCGGTGAAGATCTCGTACAGGTCCCGGGCGAACACCTCGCGGTAGGAACCGAAGTACACCGGCAGGCCGTTGCTGACCGTGCCCGCGTTCACCGCCTGGCCCCACGGGCTGGCCAGCGACGCGACGATCGCACCCGGATAGGTCTTGTCCTCACTGGCCTTCAGCACGTTCGCCGACAGGTAGTAGGCCGACCGGTTCTGCGCCGACTGCGCACCCGGCGACTTCAGGTGCAGGTCGTAGCCCTGCCAGCCGAGCTGGTACTGGGCCTGGGTGAGCACGAACGGCTTGGCCAGCGACGCGCCGGCGGTGCTCACCGCGGCGGACTCGGTACGGCCGAAGCCCAGCGCCAGGGTGACCTCGCCGCCTGCCTTCGGCGTCACGTCCTCGGTGGCGACGATGTGCCCGTTCGGCGCCGAGGCGTATGTCGTGCCCAGCGCGTGCGTGGTGTCCACTGTGGTCAGTCCGTCGCTGGCGGTGCCGGCGTAGCCGACGCTGGCAGGCCCGTTCGCGCCGGTGGACCGCAGCGCCAGGTACGTGGGCACCGCATAGTTGCGGTTCACCGCCTGGCTGGCCGTGCCGGTGTCGTAGACCACCGGGACCGCCGCGCCGCCGACCCGGTCGACCACCCCGGAGTCCGCGCCGCCGTTCGCACTGCCGCTCCCGCCGTTGCCGTTGACGTGCGCGTCCAGCCGGGCGAACACCCGCAGTCGGGACGCGGGCCCGCCGCCGGGCAGCGACCGCAGCTGGGTGCGCATGACCACGCTGTCCCGGCCGGGATCGGTCAGGTACGTGGTGATCAGCTGGTAGTGGTGCTTGCTGCTGGTCGCGGTGACCGTGCAGGTCATCCCGGTCGGGTCGGCGCTGACCGTGTAGCTGGTGTCCCGGGTCTGGAGGTCGGTGAAGCTCGACCCGTCGGTGACGAGGTACTGCAACGTGCCCACGTTCGTGTTGTCCACGGTCGGCTCGTACACGTCCGACAGCACCCCGCCGGCCACCGTGTACCAGACCTTCGACGTGCCGTTCTCGGCCGTGCCGACGCAGTCCTTGCGGGCCAGGTCGAAGTAGGAGGGCGCGCCCGGCCCACCGGGTGCCGTCCCGCTCGCCACCGCCACCCCGGTCGACGCTCCGAGCAGCAACAGCGCGATCCCGCACAGTACCGACAGCCGTACCGACAGCCGTGACGAGCGCATGACGACCTCCCCGCTGAGGCAAGCGGGAGAATGTTGTCCCGCACAACGGAATTCGTCAACCCGAGGGGTGGGCGGCGGCGCCGGTCACTCGTAACTGATGGTGAGCGAATCACTGTCCGGCAGGGACTGGCAGGCCAGGATGTAACCGTCGGCCAGGTCCTGCTCGTCGAGCACCTCGTTGTTGTTCATGGTCACCGTCCCGTCCAGTGCGACGCACGCGCACGCGCCGCACTTTCCCTCCCGGCACGAGAAGGGCGCGTCCAACCCGGCCGCGAGCAGCGCGTCCAGCAGCCGCTGCCCGGCCGGCCAGCCGATGGTGTGCTTCTCCTGGTTGAGCGCAACCTCGACCGTGGTGACCGCGCCGTCGGCGGGTGCGGCGGTCGGTGGGGCGGCGGCGAACGGGTTCTCGGTCAGCGAGTGGAACCGCTCCGCGTGCACCCGGGTGCCGGGCATACCCAGGCCGTGCAGCGCGTTCATGGCCGCGGCCATGAACGGCGTCGGTCCGCAGATGAACGCCTCGTGGTCGGTGAACGGGCGGGCCAGCGCGCGCAGGCCGGCCTCGGCGGGCAGCCCGTGCAGGCTCTCCAGCCAGTGCACCGCGACGAACCGGTCCGGCTGCTCGCGGACCAGTTCGGCCAGCTGGGCGGCGAAGATCACCGACTGCTCGTTCCGGTTGGCGTAGATCAACACGAGCTGCCCGCTGCCCTTGGCCAGCGCCGAGGAGATGATCGACATGACCGGGGTGATCCCGCTGCCGGCGGCGAGGAAGAGGAAGTCACGGTCCAGCGCGCGCGGGGTGAACGTGCCGGCCGGTGGCAGCACCTCCAACACGCTGCCGGCGTGCACGTGCTCATGAATCCACTGCGAGGCGTAGCCCTCGATGGTCCGCTTCACGGTGACCTTGAGCGGCTCACCGGTGTGCGGCGAACTGGCCAGCGAGTAGCAGCGGGCGACCGACTCGCGGTCCGCGCTGGGGATCTGCATGGTGAGGAACTGGCCGGGCCGGTAGCGGAACCGCTCGGTCAGCTCGGCCGGGATGTCGAAGACCAGCGAGCAGGTGTCCTCGGTCTCGGTGATCACGTCGGACACCCGTAGTCGGTGGTAGCGCTCAGGCATCGGGTACCTCCAGTTGGCCCTCGGTGACCGCCCGCCAGATGCTGTCGCGCAGGGCGTGGCAGCCGTCCACCAGCGCGGTCGGCCGGCCGGCGGCGCTGTGGGCGGCGAACTCGGGGCATTGGCGGACCGCCGCGGTGGTCCACTGGATGCTGGTCTGCGCGGCCGATGCCTTGCGCACCAACACTTCGTTGATGCAACTCTGGCAGCGCACCGGCGCCAGTCCCGCTTCGAGGTACTCGCGGCGCTCGGCCCTGGTGTCGGCAGCCGTCACCGGTCAGGCTCCGGCTTCCCGGGCGGCCAGGTTGGCCGCCACCTCCTGCTGCCAGGCCTCGTTGGCCCGCGCGGTGTCCACCTCGAACTCGAACCGCTGGGTCATCTCCTCGGTCACGTCGGCGGCGTCCACATAGAACTGCTCGTACCAGCGGCGCAACTGGTAGACCGGGCCGTCCTCCTCGCACAGCAACGGGTTGTCGACCCGCGACTTGTTGCGCCAGATCTCCACGTCCTGGAGGAACCCGACACCGATGCCCTTGGCGAACTTCTTGCCCAGCCGGTCGGCGTGCTCGTCGTCAAGACCGGGGAACTTCTTCACGATGACGCCCCACTGCAACACGAACGAGTTCGCGGTGACCGGGTAGTGGCAGTTGATCAGCACCGCGTCCATGCCGAAACCCTTGTACTCCTGCCACAGGTAGTTGATCATGTACGAGGGTCCGAAGTACGATGCCTCGGAGCGCAGCGTGTTGTCCTCGCCGGCGTAGTTCGACCCGCCGGCCACGTCCGGCCGGCCCCGCGAGTTCAAGTACTGGGTGGCCACCGGGCCCTCGAAGACGTTCTTGAAGTAGGTCGGGAAGGCGAAGTGGACGTAGAAGAAGTGCGCCATGTCCACGACGTTGTCGATGATCTCCCGGCAGTTCGCGCCCTCGATGAGCACCGAGTCCCAGGTCCAGTTGGTCCACTCGTCGCTGAACGCGGCGTCGATCCGCGGGATGGCCAGCTCGTCGGGCGGCGGCGTGCCCTCCGGGTCGTTCCAGACGAACAGCTGCCGGTTCTGCTCGGTGGTCACCCACGACCGGGTCTTCGCCCGCAGTGGAATCCGCCGGGCGTAGGGGATCTGCACACAGCGGCCGTTGCCGCCCCAGCGCCAGTCGTGGAACGGGCAGGCGATCGCGTCGCCCTTCACCGTGCCCTGGGTGAGGTCACCGCCCATGTGCCGGCAGTAGCCGTCCAGCACGTTGAGCGCGCCGTCGGCGGCGGCGAACACGACCAGCTTGCTGCCGAACACCTCGACCGCGTGCGGTTTCCCGTCCCGGAAGGAGTCGGCGAGGCCAAGGCAGTGCCAGCCTCTGGCGAACCGGGCGGGCGGCTGGCCGGCGTCGATCAGCCGCACCCCACCGCCGTTGCTGCCGTTGCTCCCGTTGTTGGCTGTCCCGGTCATCGTGTGCCTCCCGTTCGGTCGGGGTGCCGGTCGGTTGTGCCGGCGCGCGCCGCGATGTCGGTCGCGGCCAGGTAGCCGAAGGTCATCGCCGGCCCGATGGTCGCCCCGGCGCCCGCGTAGGTGTGTCCCATCACCGACGCGCTGGTGTTGCCGGCCGCGTACAGGCCCTCGATCACCGTGCCGTCCGGGCGGAGCACCCTGGCCCGCTCGTCGGTGCGCAACCCGCCCTTGGTGCCCAGGTCGCCGGGCACCATCCGGACCGCGTAGAACGGCGGGGTGCGCAGCGCGCCGAGGCTGGGGTTGGGTCGGTTGCGGGGATCGGAGTAGTAGCGGTCGTAGGCCGAGTCGCCGCGGTGGAAGTCGTTGTCCACGCCGATGTCGGCGAACCCGTTGAATGTGTCTATTGTGGACTGGAGTGCGGCCGGCGGCAGGTCGATCCGCTCGGCCAGTTCGGCCACGGTGTCCGCCCGGTGCAGCACACCGGCCTTGTACCAGCGGCCGGGGAACTTCTGCCGGGGGTTGAGGCCGGCGAACAGGTACCGGTTGCGGTAGCGCTGGTCGAGGATGAGCCAGGTCGGCAGGTTCGCCGCGGTGCCCCCGTCCGAGCCGTCGCCTGCGCCGTACATGGCGTGCACCGCGTCCACGTAGGGCGCGGCCTCGTTGACGAACCGGCGGCCGGCACCGTTGACCATGATGCAGCCGGGCAGCGTGCGCTCGGCCAGACAGAAGTACGGGCCGCCGGTGAGCGGGATGGACGGGCCCCACCACGCGTCGTCCATCAGGTCGGTCGCCGCACCCAGCCGCTGACCCAGTTTGATGGCGTCGCCGGTGTTGGCCTTGGCGCCGACGGTCCACTCGGTGCCGATCGGGGCGCGCTGGTACTGCTGGCGCATGGCCGCGTCGTGCTCGAAGCCGCCGGCCGCGAGCAGCACGCCGTGCCGGGCGCGCACCGTGACCTCGGTGCCCTCGTGCTCGACCAGCACGCCGGTCACCGTGTCGCCCTCGGTGCACAGTTCGCGCAGTGGCGAGTTCAGCCACACCGGCACAGCCGCGTCGAGCAGGCCGGCGCGCAGGCCTGCGGCGAGCGCCTGGCCCATGGTGAGCAGGTGTTGGCGGCGGGCCCGGCCGAGCAGCCAGCGCGCGCCGATCCGGACCGTGCTCAGCGCGCCGCGCGGATGCCGGGCGATCAGGGTGAGCCACTTGTAGTGCTGCGCGGTGATCGGCACGCCGTGCGGCGCCGGCAGGTAGGCCGGGGTGAGGTTGGCCAGTTCCGGGCCGAGCAGGTGGCCGTCCAGTGGCCGGGGTTCGACGCTGCGGCCGACCGCGAGCCCACCGCTCGCCTCGGGGTAGTAGTCGGAGTAACCGCGCACCCAGCGGAAGTCCAGCGGGGTGCGCTCGCGGACGAGCGCGAGCATGGCCGGGCCGGCGGCCAGCAGTGCCTGCTGGCGCACGGCGGACACGTCCTCGCCGACGATCTCGGCGAGGTAGTCGCGGGCGAGTTCCGGACTGTCCGGCACACCCGCGCGGCGCAGCACATCGTTGCCCGGCGCCCAGACCGCGCCGCCGGAGCGCGCGGTGGACCCGCCGAACGTCGCCGCCTTCTCCACCACGAGTACGGACAGACCGGCGCGCGTGGCGGCCAGTGCCGCGGTCATACCCGCGCCACCACTACCGACCACCACGAGGTCGAATTCGGGTTCCGTGCCAGGGCTGGTCATCGCACCTCCGCCATCAGCAGACTGGAACAGGTTATAGTTTTATTCGGGCGAGCGCCATGCGCATGCCGGGCTTACCGGAAGGGTGGTGGCATGACGAGAGTGATGCCCGAACTAGAACAGGTAACTGACGTGCTGGTGGTCGGCTTCGGGGCGGCAGGCGCGTGCGCCGCGATCGAGGCGGCCGACAGCGGTGCCGAGGTGTTGGTGATCGACCGGTTCGCCGGCGGCGGTGCGAGCGCGCTGTCCGGCGGCGTGGTCTACGCCGGCGGCGGGACCCCGCAGCAGGAGCAGGCCGGGGTGAACGACTCGGTGCAGGCGATGCTCGACTACCTGACCCAGGAGGTCGGCGACGCGGTCAGTCAGGCGACGCTGCGCCGGTTCTGCACCGAGAGCGTCGGCATGATCGACTGGCTGACCGGGCTGGGCGTGCCGTTCGAGGGCAGCCTGTGCCCCTACAAGACCTCCTATCCCAGCGACAAGTACTACCTCTACTACTCCGGCAGCGAGCTGGCCGGCGGCTTCGCCGATGCGGCGACCCCCGCCCCGCGCGGCCACCGGACCAGGGGCAAGGGCACCTCCGGCAAGCTGCTGTTCGCCCGGTTGGCCGCCGCGGTGCGCGGCCGGGGCGTGCGGGTGCTCCGCGCGACCACGGCCACCGAACTGATCACCGACCAGACCGGTCGGGTAGTCGGCGCGCGCTGCTCGACATTGACCGGCGCGCCCGGCTGGGTGCGCCGCACGCACCACCTGGCCGGCCGGTACGCGGCCAAGCCCGGCCTGTACGTGCCTCGGCTGCGGCGGCTGCTGATGCGGCTGGTCACCGGCCTGGAACAGCGACATGCCCGACCGCTGCGGATCACCGCGAGCGGCGGGGTGGTGCTCGCCGCCGGTGGGTTCGTGGCCAACCGGGCCAAGCTGCGCGAGCACGCACCGGCCTATCGTGGCGGACTGCCGCTGGGCACCGCCGGCGACGACGGCAGCGGCATCCGGCTGGGCACGGAACTCGGTGCGGCGACCCGGTTCCTGGACCATGTGTCGGTCTGGCGGTTCATCAGCCCGCCCAGCGCGCTGCTCACCTCGGTGCTGGTCGACCGGGCCGGACAGCGCGTCTGCGACGAGTCCCGGTACGGCGCCGCGCTCGGCCACGCGCTGGTCACCGAGCACGACAGCCGCGGCTGGCTGCTGGTCGACCGGGAAACCGTCCGCGCGGCGCGTGCTCAGCTGGCAAGTGAAACCCTGTGGTTCCAACGGTTGCAGGCGCACTACCTGCTCGGCCGGGGGAGCGTCGGCGGACCGACGCTGGACGCGGTGGCGGCCCGGGCCGGGATCGACCCGGCCGGGCTGCGGGCCACCGTCGAGGCGCACAACGCGGCCGCCCGGGCCGGCACCGCGGACCCCACCGGCAAACCGGCCCGCCTGGTCGTGCCGATCGAGCAGCCGCCCTACCAGCTGTTGGACATCTCGATCCGGCCCAGCCTCGCCTATCCCTGCCCGATGCTCACCCTGGGCGGGCTGGTGGTGCACGAGGACAGCGGGGGAGTGCGCCGGGCGGACGGCGCGGTGATCCCCGGCCTGTACGCGGCCGGCCGGACCGCGGTGGGGCTGTGCTCGAACTCCTACGTCAGCGGCCTGTCCCTGGCCGACTGCGTGTTCTCCGGTCGGCGGGCCGGCCGGTCCGCGGCCGCGGCGAAGGTGGGCAGCCGCCATGCTGAAACCGGATGACCGGCTCGTCGCGGCCGACCTGCTCCGCGACGCCGAACGGGACCGGCGCCCGATCAATCCGCTGACCGGGGCGTTTCCCGGGATCGACGCGGTGGACGCCTACGAGATCCAGCTGGCCAACATCCGCCGCCGGGTGGCCGAGGGCAGCGCGGTGGTCGGGCACAAGGTCGGCCTGTCCTCGCCGGTGATGCAGCAGATGATGGGCGTGTCCGAGCCGGACTACGGCCACCTGCTCGCCGACATGCGGCTGACCGAGGACGTGCCGGTCGCGGCAGACCGGTTCTGCTACCCGAGGGTCGAGGTGGAGGTGGCATTCGTGCTCGGCGCCGACCTGCCCGGTGCCGGCTGCACCGAGGCGGACGTGCTGGCCGCGACCGAGGCGTTCGCGCCGGCCATCGAGCTGATCGACAGCCGGATCGTGGACTGGCGGATCGGCCTGGCCGACACGATCGCCGACAACGCCTCCTCGGCCGGTTTCCTGCTCGGCCGGCAGCGGGTCCGGCCGGCCAGGCTGGACGTCACCGCGATCGACGCCGAGCTGTGGCGCGCCGGTGACCGGGTCGCGGCCGGCCGGTCGGACGCGGTGCTGGGCAATCCGGCGACCGCGGTGGCCTGGCTGGCCCGCACCGTGCACACCTTCGGGGTACGGCTGCGCGCCGGTCACGTCGTGCTGCCCGGTTCGTGCACCCGCGCGATCGACGTGCGGCCCGGTGACACCTTCGAGGCGCGGTTCGCCGGGTTGGGCACGGTCTCCGTTTCCTTCGACCGAGGAGAGACATGACTGATCGGACGATGACCGCGGCCATCGTCGGCTCCGGCAACATCGGCACCGACCTGCTGCACAAACTGCTGCGCTCGGCGAGCATCGAGCCGAGGTGGATGATCGGCGTCGACCCGGACAGCCCCGGCCTGGCCAGGGCCGGCGGGCTCGGCCTGATCACCAGCGCGGCCGGCGTGGACTGGCTGCTGGCCCAGGACGAACGGCCCGACCTGGTGTTCGAGGCGACCTCGGCCGCCGTGCACCGGGCCAACGCGCCGCGCTACGCCGAGGCCGGCATCACCGCGATCGACCTCACCCCGGCCGCGGTCGGGCCGTACGTGATCCCGCCGGTGAACCTGGGCGCGCACCTGGACGCCCCGAACGTCAACCTGATCACCTGTGGCGGGCAGGCGACCATCCCGATGGTGTACGCGGTGTCCCGGGTGGTGCCGGTGGCCTACGCGGAGATCGTCGCGTCCGTGGCGTCGGTCTCGGCCGGCCCCGGGACCAGGGCGAACATCGACGAGTTCACCAAGACGACCCGGCACGGCATCGAGGCCATCGGCGGCGCGCAGCGGGGCAAGGCGATCATCGTGCTGAACCCCGCCGACCCGCCGATGATCATGCGGGACACCATCTTCTGTGCGATTCCGGCGGACGCGGACACCGACGCGATCGCCGCGTCGATCGTCCGGATGGCCGAGGACATCGCCGGTTACGTGCCCGGCTACCGGCTGCTCGCCGAACCGCAGTTCGACCCGCCGAGCGAGGGCGCCGGCGGGATGGCCCGGGTGAGCGTGTTCGTCGAGGTCGCCGGTGCCGGTGACTTCCTGCCGCCCTACGCCGGCAACCTGGACATCATGACCGCCGCCGCGACCCGGGTCGGCGAGCGGATCGCCGCCGCCCAGCCCAGCTCCGTGTGAGGGAGGAACCGATGCTGCCCAACACCTTCTCCGCCGACCTGGACGTGCGGATCACCGACACGTCGCTGCGCGACGGCTCGCACCACAAGCGCCACCAGTTCACCGGGACCGAGGTGCGCGACATCGTGGCCGCGCTGGACCGGTCCGGGGTGCCGGTGATCGAGGTGACCCACGGCGACGGGCTCGGCGGGTCCTCGTTCAACTACGGCTTCAGTCGGACGCCGGAGCAGGACCTGATCACGATCGCCGCCGAGACCGCCCGGCAGGCCCGGATCGCAGTGCTGATGCTGCCCGGCGTCGGGGTGAAGGAGGACATCCTGGTCGCCGCCGACCACGGCGCGTCGATCTGCCGGATCGCCACCCACTGCACCGAGGCCGACGTGTCCGTGCAGCACTTCGGGGTGGCCCGCGAGCGCGGCCTTGAGACGGTGGGCTTCCTGATGATGGCGCACTCCCAGCCACCGGAGAAGCTGGCCGGGCAGGCCCGGATCATGGCCGACGCCGGCTGCCAGTGCGTGTACGTGGTCGACTCGGCCGGCGCGCTGGTACTGGAACAGGTTTCTGATCGGGTCGAGGCGCTGGTGAGCGAACTGGGCGCGGACGCGCAGGTCGGCTTCCACGGGCACCAGAACCTCGGTCTGGCGGTGGCCAACTCGATCGCCGCGGCCCGCGCGGGCGCGGTCCAGATCGACGGCAGCACCCGGGGTTTCGGCGCGGGCGCGGGCAACACGCCGGTCGAGGTGTTCGTCGGCGTGTGCGACAAGCTCGGCCTCCGCACCGGCGTGGACTTCTTCGCGATCGCCGATGCCGCGCAGGACGTGGTCGCTCCGGCGATGCCGGAGGAGTGCGTGGTCGACCGGATGGCGCTGATGATGGGCTACGCCGGGGTGTACTCCAGTTTCCTCAAGCACGCCTACCGGCAGGCCGAGCGCTACGGCGTGCCCGGCGCGGAGATCCTGGTGCGCGCCGGGCGGCGCAAGCTGGTCGGCGGCCAGGAGGACCAGCTGATCGACATCGCCCTGGAGATCCAGCACGAGCAACGGCAGCCAATCGACAAAAACGAGAACGTGTTCTAGTCTCGAAACCATGGCTGACGACGTGCACGGCGCGGTGCTTTCCGGGGTGCGGGATCTGTTGCCGACGCTCCGCGAGCGGGCCCAGGAGACTGAGGACGCCCGGCGGATCTCCGAGGCATCCATGAAGGCGCTACAGGAGACGGGGTTCTTCACCCTGCTGCAACCGCGCCGCTACGGCGGCCTTGAGGCCGACCCGGTGACGTTCTACAGCGCGGTCAAGCTGATCGCGGGCGCGTGCGGCTCGACCGGCTGGGTGGCCTCGGTCGTCGGCGTACACCCCTGGCAGCTCGGCCTGTTCGCCGAGCAGGCGCAGGACGACGTGTGGTCGACCGACCCGCACACCCGGATCTCCTCCTCCTACGCTCCGATGGGCCGGGCCAAGCCGGTCGAGGGCGGCTACCGGTTCTCCGGCCGGTGGAGCTTCTCCTCCGGCTGCGACCACGCCGCCTGGGCGTTCGTCGGCGGCATCGCGCTGAACGCGGACGGAAAACCGGTCGACTACCTGACCTTCCTGGTGCCCCGCGCGGACTACGTGATCGAGGACGTGTGGGACACCGTCGGGCTGCGCGGCACCGGCAGCAACGACCTCGTCATCGACGACGTGTTCGTGCCGGCGCACCGCACGCTGGGCTTCATGACGATGGCCAGCTGCGTGTGTCCCGGGCAGACGGTGAACCCGGGCGCGCTCTACCGGCTGCCCTACGGCACCGTGTTCACCTCGGCGATCACCACCCCGATCATCGGCATGGCCCAGGGCGCCTACGACGCGCACCTGGACCACCAGCGCGAGCGGGTTCGGGTCTACGGCAACGAGAAAGCCAAGGACGACCCGTTCGCCAAGACCCGGATCGCGACCGCGGCCGGCGAGATCGACGCGGCCTGGGCCACGCTGACCGGCAACGTGGCCGAGGAACTGCGCTACGCCGAGGCCGGCGAGGAGATCCCGATGTCGTTGCGGCTGCGGGCACGCCGCGACCAGGTGCTGGGCACCGGGCGGGCGATCACCGCGGTGGACCTGTTGTTCGAGAACTCCGGCGGGCGGGCGCTCAAGTCCGGCACGCCGATCCAGCGGTTCTGGCGGGACGCGCACGCCGGCCGGGTGCACGCGGCCAACGACCCGGAGCGCGCGCTGAAGATGTTCGGTGACGGCGAGTTCGGCCTGACCGTCGCCGACGCGATGGTCTGAGAGGACGCCGATGAGCACCGACGCGCTGCGCTCCACTGTGGACTTCGAGTCGACCAGCCGGTTCGCCACCGTCCCGGCCGGCCTGCGCCTGCACTACCACGAGGCGGGCACCGCCGAGGGCACACCGGTGGTACTGCTGCACGGCGGTGGGCCGGGCGCGTCCGCGTGGAGCAACTTCGGCACCAACCTGCCGGTGTTCGCCGAGTCGTTCCACACCTTCGCCGTCGACCAACCCGGTTTCGGCCGCTCGGACAAGCCGACCGAGCACCCGCAGTACTTCACGCACAGCGCCGACGCGCTGCTCGGCCTGCTGGACACGCTCGACATCGAACGGGTGCACCTGGTCGGCAACTCGCTCGGCGGCGGCACCGCCGTCCGGTTCGCGCTGCGCCACCCGGACCGGGCCGGTCGGCTGGTGCTGATGGCCCCCGGCGGTCTCGGCCTGAACGTGTTCGCGCCCGACCCGACCGAGGGTGTGCGCAGGCTGGCCCGGTTCGCCGCGCCACCCGGGCCGACCAGGGAGAAGCTGGCCGACTTCCTGCGCGCGCTGGTGTATGACCAGTCGCTGGTCACCGACGAGCTGATCGACGAACGGTTCGCCGCGGCCAGTTCCCCGGAGTCGCTGCGGGCGATGGCCGCGCTGGGCGCGTCGTTCAGTCGCCCGGACGAGTTCGAGGACGGCATGTTGTGGCGCGAGGCGCACCGGCTGCGTCAACGGGTGCTGCTGGTCTGGGGCCGGGAGGACCGGGTCAACCCGCTCGACGGTGCGCTGGTCGCGCTGAAGGTGATCCCGCGCGCGCAGCTGCACGTCTTCGGCCGCTGCGGACACTGGGCACAGTTGGAGAAGTTCGCCGAGTTCAACCGGCTGACCATCGACTTTCTCGGAGGCTGAGCACGATGCCGATTCGCTCCCTGGGTTACCTGCGGGTGGTGGCCACGGATATGGCCGCCTGGCGCGAGTTCGGCCTGAAGGTGCTGGGCATGGTGGAGGGCAGCGGCAGCACCGAAGGCGCGCTGTACCTGCGGATGGACGACTTCCCGGCCCGGCTGGTGATCGTGCCGGGCGAGCGGGACCACCTGCTCTGCTCGGGCTGGGAGGTGGCCACCGCCGCCGAGCTGGACGAGCTGCGCGACGCGCTGAACACCGCGGGCGTGGCCTACAAGGAGGGCAGCGCCGAGGACCTGGCCGAGCGGCAGGTGCACGGGCTGATCCGGTTCGAGGACCCGGCGGGCAGCGTGCTGGAGGTCTTCCATGGCGTGGCGCTGCGGCACCGTCGGGTGGTCAGCCCGTACGGGCACCGGTTCGTCACCGGCGAGCAGGGCATGGGCCACGTCGTACTGTCCACTCCGGACGATGAGGTGGCGCTGCGGTTCTACCGCGACGTCCTGGGTTTCCGGCTGCGCGACTCGATGCGCCTGCCGCCGCAGCTGGTCGGCCGACCGGCCGACGGGCCACCGGCGTGGCTGCGCTTCTTCGGCTGCAACCCCCGGCACCACAGCCTGGCCTTTCTGCCGCTGCCCACGTCCTCCGGCATCGTGCACCTGATGATCGAGGTGGCCGGCACCGACGACGTGGGGCTGTGTCTCGATCGCGCGCTGCGCCGCAAGGTACCGATGTCGGCGACGCTGGGCCGGCACGTCAACGACCTGATGCTGTCGTTCTACATGAAGACGCCCGGCGGTTTCGACGTCGAGTTCGGCACCGAGGGGCGACAGGTCGAGGACGCGGACTGGATCGCCCGGGAGAGCACCGCGGTCAGCCTGTGGGGCCACGACTTCAGCATCAGTCAGCCGGCCAGCGCCACCGACGAGAGCGAGCGGACGAACTCGGCCGGCTGACCGAAGAGCTGGGCGCTGCCGTACGCCCGCTTGAAGTAGAGCTGCGCGTCGTGCTCCCAGGTGATGGCGATCCCGCCGTGCAGCTGGATCATCTCGGCGGCGACCTGGCAGAACACCTCCGAACAGTGCACCTTCGCGACGGCGGCCGGAACCGTCAGCTCGGCCGCGGTCGCCGCCGACAGTGCGATCGACCGCGCCGTCTCCACCTGGACGTAGAGGTCGGCCAGCCGGTGCTTGACGGCCTGGAAACTGCCGATCGCCCGACCGAACTGCACCCGTGTCTTCGTGTACTCGACGGTCAGTTCCAGACACCGGGCGGCCGCCCCGACCTGCTCGGCCGCCAACACCACACACGCCAGTTCGCGGGCCGTGCGCAGCGCCGCGCCCGCGTCGCCGCCGACCCGCCTGCCGCGTGCCCCGGCCAACCGCACGGTCGCGAACCGCCGGGTGAGATCCATGCCCACCCGCGCTTCCCGCCGCACCTCCGGCTGGCCGGTCTCGACGACGAACAACCCCACGCCGTCCTCGGTGCGCGCCGCGACGAGCAGCACGTCGGCGAGATCGCCGTCCAGTACGTAGTGCGCCTCGCCGGAGACGATCGGTCCGGCCGCGGTGCACGCGGGTACCGTCCAGTCGCCCGCCGGCCCGGCGATCGCGAGCGCGGCGAGCGTCCGGCCGTCGGCGATTCCGGGCAGCAACTCGGCGCAGGCGCCCTCATCCGCCGTCGCGAGCAGCGCCTGCGCCGCGTAGACCGCCGAGCCGAGCAACGGCGCCGGGGTCAGGGTGCGACCGAGTTCCTCGGCCACCACACACGTCTCGGCCAGGCCGGCGCCGGCGCCGCCGTACCGCTCCGGCAGCCCGAGCCCGGCGACACCGATCTCACCCAGCGTCGCCCACAGCGCGGCGTCGTGGCCGGTCGGCGAGGTCATCGCGGCGCGCACCGCCGCATTGTCCGACCGGCGGGACAACAGCCCGCGCACCGCGTCCCGGAGGGCGTCTCGTTCGTCGGTCACTGGGTGGCTCCTCCGTCGGCCAACAGGGCGGCCAGCACGCGGTCGCGGTGCACGGAACTGTTGCCCCAGGCCGACACCAGCGCGCGGACCCGGGTCAGCCAGCGGCCGACCGAGCACTCCTGGGTGTAGCCGATCGCCCCATGCACCTGCAGGGCGATCCGGGCCGCGCGGTTCGCCGCGTCGGCGCAGGCGACCTTGGCCGCCGAACAGTCCCGGTCGGCCGTGACCGACCCGGCCGCCAGCGCGACCGCCGCGCCGTACACCAGTGGCCGGGCGAGTTCGAGCCCGACCAGCACGTCGGCCAGGTGGTGCTTGACGGCCTGGAACGAGCCGATCGGCCGCCCGAACTGGACCCGACCGGCCGCGTACTCGGTGCTCGTGTCCAGCAATGCGTGCCCGGCCCCGAGCAACTGCGCCGCGCAGGCGAGTGCGCCGACGTTGAAGGCGTTGGTCCCGTCGACGGCGCCCAGCACGTTCTCCCGCCGAACCCGGAACAACCGGCGCGATGGGTCCACGGAGGACAGCACGGAGCCGCCCGGGGTGCCGCACCAGAGCGTGCCCTGGTCGAGCACGCCGAGCAGCGGCACCAGATCGGCGTCCAGCGCGTACGGCACGTGCGGCAGCATCGCGACGCTGGCCAGCACGTCGCCGGCGGCCAGCCGCGGCAGCCAGGTCTCGGCCGTCCGGCCGGGCTCGATCCCGGTCAGCAGCGCCGGCACGACGGCGATCGTCTCGATCAGCGGGCCGGGCACGGCGAACCGGCCCAACTCCTCGAAGGCGACCACCAGGTCGATCGGGTCGGCGCCCAGGCCGCCCCAGCGTTCCGGGACGGCCAACGCCGGCACGCCGAGTTCGGCCAGCCTGGCCCAGAGCGCGCGGCCGGGGGCGCGGTCGCCGGCCTGCCAGGCACGGCCGACGGCCAGCGCGTCTTCGCTGGTGAGCAGCGCGCGGAGCGAGGCGGCGAAATCGCGTTGCTCGGCGCTGAGCGAGAACTTCATCGCCACCTCCGGGCCGGGCCGGCCATCAGCGGTCTCCCCGGGGCAGGCCGAGCAGCCGTTCGGCGACCACGTTGCGCTGGATCTCGTTGGTGCCCGCGTAGATCGGCCCGGCGAGCGCGAAGAGATAACCGTCCAGCCACTCGCCGGCCAGTTCGCCGTCCGCACCGAGCAGGTCCAGCGCGGTCTCGTGCAGCCGGAGGTCCAGTTCCGACCAGAAGATCTTGTTGACGCTGGCCTCCGCGCCCAGCGTCCACCCCTCGGCCAGCCGGCTGACCGTGCCGAACGTGTAGAGCCGGTAGGCCCGCGCGCCGATCCACGCGTCCACCACCCGGTCGCGCAGGCTCGGGTCCGGCCGTTCGTGCCACAGGGCCAGCAGGCGGTTGGCTGCGGCCAGGAACCGACCGGGGCTGCGCAGCGACAGCCCGCGCTCGTTGCTCGCCGTGCTCATCGCCACCCGCCAGCCCTCGTGCACCGCGCCGAGCACGTCCGAGTCCGGCACGAACACCCCGTCGAAGAAGATCTCGGCGAAGCCGGTCTCGCCGTCCAGTTGGGCGATCGGCCGCACGGTCACGCCCTCGGCGTCCAGCGGGAACAGGAAGTAGGTCAGGCCGCGGTGCCGCTCGGCGTCCGGATCGGTGCGGAACAGCCCGAAGCCGCGGTCGGCGAAGGCGGCCCGGGAACTCCACGTCTTCTGGCCGTGCAGCAGCCAACCGCCCTCGGCGCGCACGGCGGTGCTGCGGATCGCGGCCAGGTCGCTGCCGGCTTCGGGTTCCGACCACGCCTGCGCCCAGATGTCCGCGCCGGTGGCCATCCGGGGCAGCAGTCGGCCGCGCTGCTCCTCGGTGCCGTGCGCGAACAGCGTCGGCGCGAGCAGGAAGATGCCGTTCTGGCTCACTCGGGCGGGCGCGCCGGCCGCGTAGTACTCCTCCTCGAAGACCAGCCAGGACAGCAGCGATGCGTCCCGGCCGCCGTAGGCCACCGGCCAGGACACCACGGACAGTCCGAAGTCGGCGAGTTCGCGTTCCCAGTCGCGATGCCGGGCGAAGCCGTCCTCGGTGTCCATCGAGGGCAACGGTTTCACCGGCACGTGCTCGGCCAGCCAGGTGCGCACCTCGCTCCGGAAGGCACGGGTGGCCTCGTCCAGGTCGAGATCCATCAGGCGTCCTTGGCCGCGTCCCGCATACTGCGGGCGTCCATGCCGGCCAGCGAGTCCGCCGAGGTCTCCGCGTTGTGCGCGTGCGCGAAGTGGTGCAGGCCGAACACCGAGTCCATGCCCGCGCGCATGCCCATCTGGTCCTCGGCCTGGTTCACCGCGCGCTTGGCCAGCGCGAGCCCGAACCGGGGCATCTGGGCTATCCGGTCGGCCAGCGCGAACGTGCTGGGCTCCAGGTCGTCGGCGGCCACCACCCGGTTGACCATGCCCCACTCCTTGGCCTGAGCGGCGTCGAACCGCTCCCCGGTGAACAGCACCTCCTTGGCCGCCCTGGGGCCGAGCATCCACGGGTGGGCGAAGTACTCGACGCCGGGGATTCCCATCCGCACCACCGGATCGGCAAAGAACGCGTCCTCGGCGGCGATGATCAGGTCGCACACCCAGGCCAGCATCAGGCCACCGGCCACACACGCACCGCGGACCATCGCGATGGTCGGCTTGGGCATCTCCCGCCACCGCCGGCACATGCCGAGGTAGACCTCGATCTCGCGGGCGTAACGCTGGTCGCCGCCGTCCTTGCCGACGTGGTCCCACCACAGCGTCGCCTTGCGGTCGAACGACTTGTCCACATCCCGGCCGGGGCTGCCGATGTCGTGGCCCGCGGAGAAGTGCGCGCCCGAGCCGGTCAACACGATCACCGACACCTCGTCGTCGTCGACCGCGCGGCTGAACGCGGCGTCCAGCGCGTAGGTCATCGCCGAGTTCTGCGCGTTGCGGTACTTCGGGCGGTTCATCGTGACGATCGCGGTCCGGTCCCGCCGCTCGTAGCGGACCGGCTCGGTGGTGTCGTCGGTCATCAGCGCTCCTCGCGTAGTTCGCGTTTGAGGATCTTGCCGCTCGCGTTGCGCGGCAGGGCATCACGCAGCCGCACCTGGCGCGGCACCTTGTAGTTGGCCAACCGTTCCCGGCAGAAGGCAAGCACCTCGGCGGCGTCCAGGCCGTGATCGGGCCCGGCCACCAGGTAGGCCCGGCCGACCTCGCCGAGCCGGTCGTCGGGCACGCCGACCACCGCGCACTCGGCCACCCCGGGCAACGAAGCGAGCACCTGTTCCACCTCGGCGGGATAGACGTTGAAACCGCCGCTGATGTACATGTCCTTGATCCGGTCGGTGATCCGCAGGTAGCCGGCGGCGTCCACGGTGCCCACGTCACCGGTGTGCAACCAGCCGTCCCGGTCGATCGCCTGCGCGGTGGCCGCCGGGTCGTCGAGGTAGCCGAGCGTCACGTTGGGCCCGCGCAGCAACACCTCGCCGATGCTGTCGACGCGCAGCTCGAAGCCGGCGGTGGCCCGGCCGCAGGTGTGCGCGACCGTCTCGGCGTCGTCCTCGGGCCGGCACATCGTGGCCACCACCGCCTCGGTCAGCCCGTAGGCGGTCAGCACCGTGTCGAAGGTCAGCTCGCGGCGCATCCGCCGGATCAGCGCGACCGGCACGGTGGCCGCGCCGGTCACCGCGAGCCGTAGGCTGGACAGGTCCCGGCCGGCCCGGTCCGGACTGTCCAGAATGGACTGGTAGATGGTCGGCGGGCCAGGCAGCACGGTGATCCGTTCGTCTTCGACCAGGTCGATCGTGTGGGCCACGTCGAACACCGGCTGCGGCACGATCGTCGCGCCGCGCAACACACACGCCACCAGCCCGGCCTTGTAACCGAAGCTGTGTAAGAACGGGTTGATCACCAGGTAGCGGTCGCCCGGACCGAGTTCGCCGCGGTTCGCCCACGCCTCGGCCACCGCGATCGTCTGCCGGTGCGCGCTCAGCGCGCCCTTGCTGCGGCCGGTGGTGCCGGAGGTGAACAGGATGTCGCTGATCTGGTCGGCGTCCACCGCCGCGGCCCGTGCGTCCAGTTCGGCCGCCGGCACGTCCCGGGCACGGTCGGTGAGATCGGTCCAGGGTGCCTCGATCACCGTCCCGGGCAGGTTCGGGCCGGCGCAGGCGCGCAGCTCGGCCAGCCGGTCCCGGCCCAGGAACGGGCCGGTGATCACCAGTGCGCGGGCCGAGGTCCTGGTCAGGATGTCCAGCGTTTCCCGGGCGGTGAACCGGGTGTTCAGCGGCACGAGTTGGGCGCCGATCGACAGCGCGCCGAGCGCGGCGACCACCCAGTGCCAGGTGTTCGGGCAGCAGATCGCCACCCGGTCGCCGGGGCGCACCCCGTCGGCGAGCAGCGCGCCCGCGGCCACCCGGGTCTCGGCCCGCAGCTCCAGCCAGCTCAGCCGGACCGGCCGGGCGCCCGACTCGTCGACGAGCGCCTCGGCGGTGCCGAACCGGTCGGCCGCGGCGTCCAGCGCGGCCGGAACGGTGCGCGGTGGGGCGGAACTGTGCACCACGTCTCCTCCAAAGCAAGTGCTTGGTAGGCTAGTCTAGGAACGCGCTGGGGAACAGACTTTCGGTGCGGGAGGTGTGGTGGACCTGACCGACGACGGACCCGACGCCGCTTTCCGTCGCGAAGCGCGGGAGTGGTTGGCGGACAACCTGTCCGGCGAGTTCGCCGGGCTGCGTGGCACCGGCGGCAACGGCCGCGAGCACGAGGCGTTCGACGAGCGGCTGGCCTGGGACCGGTACCTGGCCGATGCCGGCTGGAGCTGCCTGGGCTGGCCGACCGAGTACGGCGGGCGCGGCGCGAGCCTGGCCCGGCAGGTCATCTGGCACGAGGAGTACGCGCGGGCCGACGGGCCGGCCCGGGTGAACCACTTCGGTGAGCAGCTGCTCGGACCGACGCTGATCGCCTTCGGCACCGCCGCCCAGCGCGCCCGGTTCCTGCCGGAGATCGTTGCCGTGCGGGAACTGTGGTGTCAGGGCTACTCCGAACCCGGGGCCGGCTCCGACCTCGCCTCGGTCAGCACCTCGGCGGTGCTGGACGGCGAGAGCTGGGTGATCAACGGACAGAAGGTGTGGACCTCGCTGGCGCACCTGGCCGACTGGTGTTTCGCCGTGGTGCGCACCGAACCGGGTTCCCGCCGGCACGTCGGGCTGTCCTACCTGCTGGTGCCGATGCGTCAGCCCGGGGTGCGGGTGCGACCGATCCGCCAACTCACCGGCACCGCCGAGTTCAACGAGGTGTTCTTCGACGACGCCCGCACCGACCCTGACCTGGTGGTCGGCGAGGTCGGCGGCGGCTGGCCGGTGGCGATGGCCACGCTCGGCTTCGAACGGGGCGTGGCCACCCTCGGCCAGCAGGTCGGCTTCCGCCGGGAGCTGGCCGGAATCATCGCCCTGGCAAGGAAAACCGGCGTGCTCGACGACCCGCTGCTGCGCGACCGGCTGACCAGGGCGTGGATCGGTCTGGACGTCATGCGCGCGCACGCGCTGCGCACGCTGACCGAGGTGGGCGGCGGGGCGCCGGGCACGGAGAGTTCAGCGGGTTCGGTGGCCAAACTCGTCTGGGCCGGCTGGCACCGGGCGCTGGGCGAGCTGGCGATGGCGGTGCGCGGCGCCGCGTCGCTGACCGCCGAGGAGCCGCCCTACGAACTGGACGAGTGGCAGCGGCTGTTTTTGTTCAGCCGCGCGGACACCATCTACGGCGGCTCCGACGAGATCCAGCGCACCATCATCGCCGAGCGCGTGCTCGGCCTGCCCCGGGAGGCTCGCCCGTGATCCCCGACTACCCGGCCGGACATCAACTGCTTGCCGGCAAGGTGGTCGCGGTGACCGCGGCGGCCGGCACCGGTATCGGCTCGGCCACCGCCCGGCGGTGCCTGGAGGAGGGCGCCGCGGTGCTGGTCAGCGACTGGCACGAGCGCCGGCTCGGCACGACCGCCGACGAGCTGGCCGGGGACTTTCCCGACCGGGTGGCCGCCGTCGTGTGCGACGTGACCGACGAGTCGCAGGTAGGTAGGTTGATCGAGACCGCGGTGCACCGGTTCGGCCGGCTCGACGTGATGATCAACAATGCCGGCCTCGGCGGCACCCGGTCGATCCTGGAGATGGCCGACGAGGAATGGGCGCGGGTGCTCGACGTGACGCTGAACGGCACCTTCCGCTGCACCCGGGCGGCGCTGCGCCAGTTCGGCGCGCAGGGCGGCGGGGGAGTGGTGGTGAACAACGCCTCCGTGGTCGGTTGGCGGGCGCAGGCCGGGCAGGCCCACTACGCGGCGGCGAAGGCCGGTGTGATGGCACTGACCAGGTGCGCCGCCCTGGACGCGGCCGAGCAGGGCAGCCGGGTGAACGCGGTCGCGCCCAGCCTGGCCATGCACCCGTTCCTGGCCAAGGTGACCAGCGACGAACTGCTCACCGAACTGGCCGGCAAGGAAGCCTTCGGGCGGCCCGCCGAGCCGTGGGAGGTGGCCACCGTGATCGCCTTCCTGGCCAGCGACTACGCGTCCTACCTGACCGGAGAGGTGATATCAGTGAGCAGTCAGCACCCATGACGGTCGAGGAGACCAGGATGAACGGCCCGAAAGTGTCCGCCCGGCGAGTTGAACTGCTCGCGCTGGCCGCGGGCATGTTCGCCGAGCGGGGTTTCGTGGCGACCACCGTGCGGGACATCGCCGAGGAGGCCGGCATCCTGTCCGGCAGCCTGTATCACCACTTCGACTCCAAGGAGTCGATGGTCGACGAGATCCTGCGTGACTTCCTGGACGAGCTGTTCGGCCGCTACCGGGAGATCATCGCCGGCGGCCTGGGGCCGAGGGAGACCCTGGAGGCGGTGGTGATCGCGTCGTTCGAGTGCATCGACCGCCGGCACGCCGAGGTGGCGATCTTCCAGAACGAGTCGAAGTACCTGGCGCAGTTCGACCGGTTCGGCTACCTGGCCGAGCGCAACGAGGAGTTCCGTGCGCTGTGGATCGGCCTGCTGGCCGACGGGGTGCGGGCCGGGGTGTTCCGGCCCGGGCTCGATCTTGAGGTGCTGTACCGGTTCATCCGGGACACCGTGTGGGTGGCGGTGCGCTGGTACCGGCCGGGCGGTGGGCTGAGCGCGGAAGCGGTCGCCGGGCAGTATCTCGGCCTGTTGTTGGACGGCATCGCGGTGCCGAAGTCGTGACCGAACGGACCTGACTGGTGAGGTGATCCTGCGGTGCCCGAGGCGTACATCATCGATGCGGTGCGCACTCCGGTCGGCCGGCGCGGCGGCGGGCTGAGCGCGGTCCATCCGGCGGACCTGGGCGGACGGGTGATCAGGTCGCTGTTCGACCGGGTGGACGTTGACCCGATCGACGTGGACGACGTGATCTTCGGCTGCGTGGACACGATCGGGCCACAGGCCGGCGACATCGCCCGCACCGCGTGGCTGGTCGCCGGCTTCCCGGAGGCGGTGCCGGGGGTGACCATCGACCGGCAGTGCGGGTCCAGCCAGCAGGCGCTGCACTTCGCCGCGCAGGCCGTGCTGAGCGGCACCGCCGACTTCGTGGTCGCCGGTGGCGTGCAGAACATGAGTCAGGTGCCCATTTCGGCCGCGATGACGGCGGGCCAGGCGTACGGCTTCGCCGACCCGATGACCGGCTGCGCCGGCTGGGAGCACCGCTACGGCGACGAGGAACTCAACCAGTTCCGGGCCGCGGATCTGATCGCCACCCGCTGGCGGATCACCCGCGCGGAGATGGAAGCCTTCGCGCTGGCCAGCCACCAGCGAGCGGTGGCCGCGATCGAACAGGGCCGCTTCGACCGCGAGCTCGTGCCGATCGGCGGGGTCGAGCAGGACGAGGGCCCGCGGCCGGACACCAGCCTGGCGAAAATGGCGAAACTGCCGCCACTGCGCGCGGGCGGCCAGGTGACCGCGGCCCTGGCCAGCCAGATCTCCGACGGTGCCAGCGCCGTCCTCGTCGCGTCCGAACGGGCGGTGGCCGAGCACCGGCTGACTCCCAGGGCGCGCATCCACCACCTGTCCGCCCGCGGCGCCGACCCCGTCTACATGCTCACCGCGCCCATCCGGGCGACCCGGCACGCGCTGGCGAGGGCCGGGATGACCATCGAGGACATTGATCTGTTCGAGGTCAACGAGGCCTTCGCCAGCGTCGTGCTGGCCTGGGCGAAGGAGACCGGCGCCGATCTGGACCGGGTGAACGTGAACGGCGGCGCGATCGCGCTGGGTCATCCGATCGGGGCCAGCGGCACCAAACTCTTCACCACGCTGCTGCACGAGCTGGAACGCAGCGGCGGCCGGTTCGGCCTGCAGACCATGTGCGAGGGCGGCGGCCAGGCGAACGTCACCATCGTGGAGCGCCTTGGTTAGGCCCTGTCGACCGACTTGCTGATCAGCTCGTCGGCGACCCACCGCGCGACCTCGGCCGGGAAGGGCGCCGACACCCCGATGATGACGTGCCCGAAGCCTGCGTCGATCGCCTCACTGATCGCGTCCCGGGTGAGGCCGGGCTCGTCGTAGTTGGCGTGCAGGATGATCGAGCGGGTGATCGCGGCGGGGTCGCGGCCGATCTCGGCGCAGTAGCGGTCCAGCAGCGCGCTGCGGCTGATGGCGTCCTTGATGTCGCCGCCCGGGATGTTCCACACATCGGCGTGCTCGGCGACCACCCGCAGGGTCGAGGACGAGCGTCCGCCGATCATGATCGGCGGGTGCGGGCGCTGCACGGGCTTGGGGTTGCCGAACGCCCCGGTGAGCTGGACGTAGGTACCGTCGAAGTCGAACGGCTTGTCCTCGGTCCACAACCGACGGATCACCGTGCACGCCTCGGCCAGACTGCCCACGGCGTACGCGGCGTCGTGGTAGGGCAGGCCGTTTCCGGCGTATTCGCGCCAGGCGAGCGGGTGGCTGGGCCGTGAGCCCGCACCGATACCGAAGTCGAGCCGTCCACCGGACACGATGTCGACGGTCGTGGCGATCTTCGCCAGCATGGCGGGCGGCCGGAACCGGTTACTGGTGACCAGCAGACCGAGCCGGAGGCGTTCGGTCTGCGGGGCGAGGGCAGAGAGCAGAGTCCAGCCTTCGAAGATCGGTCCAGTCGGGTCGCCGGCGATCGGCATGAGGTGATCGAACAGCCACGCGTGCTCGATCTCCGGGATCGCGTCCGCCTCCCGCCAGACCCGCAGGATGTCGTCGTAGCCGACCTGCATGGGGGCGGTCGCTATCCCGAAACTTGTGTGCGACATGAGCCTTTGTCCTTTCGAGCCGGAGAAATCAACGGCGCCGCAGGCCCGGGTCGAGCAGGGCGGGCGGCGTGTAGCGCTTGTCGTCGGGGGCAAGATCGACACCGGGAGCGACGACGGCGTCGATCGCGTCGAGCACGTCGTCGGACAGCACGGTGTCCGCGGCGGCCAGTTGCGAGTTCAGATGGTTCAGCGTGCGGGGACCGATGATCGCGCTGGTCACCCCGGGATGTGCGGTGACGAACCCGAGCGCGAGCTGGACCATGGTCAGGCCGGCGTCGGCAGCGACCTTGGCCAACTGCTCGACGGCGTCGAGCTTGGCCTGGTTGACCGGGATCGCGGTGTCGAACATCTGTGGCATCAACGTCGACCGACTGGTGGTGATCTCCTGGCCCGCGCGGACCGCGCCCGACAGCCAGCCCGACGCCAACGGACTCCACACCAGCACACCGAGCCCGTACTGCTCGGTCACCGGCAGCACGTCGTTCTCGATATCGCGCTGCAGAATCGAGTACGGGGGTTGCTCGGTCACGTACCGGCTCAGGTGGTGCTCGCGGGCGGCCCATTGCGCCTGCACGATGCGGTAGGCGGGAAAGGTCGACGAGCCGAAGTGCCGGATCTTCCCCGCACGCTGTAGGTCGGTCAACGCCGACAGCGTCTCCTCGTCGCTGGTGGCCGGGTCCCACCGGTGGACCTGGTAGAGATCAACATGGTCGACATCAAGGCGGCGCAGGCTGTTGTCCAGTTCGGTGACCAGCCAGCGGCGCGAGCTGCCCCGACGGTTGCGCTTGTCACCCATCGGCAGGCCGGCCTTCGTGGCCAGCACGATGTCGTCCCGACGGCCGGCGATGGCCCTGCCGACCATCTGCTCGGACTCGCCGCCACTGTAGAAGTCGGCGGTGTCGATGAAGTTGATCCCAGCTTCGAGCGCGGCATCGATGATGCCGGTGGCGTCGTCCTGGGTGGTGCGCCCGATCTGGCCGAAGTTCATCGCGCCGAGCGCGAGCGAACTGACCTGCATACCGGTGCGGCCCAAGCTGCGGTACTGCATGGCTGTGTTCCTCCACTGCGTGGTGTGGTCGCCGGCCCGATGCTCTGGCATCATGGGCAATCGGAACCTTGCTCCGCTAACGATACGGAGCAATGTTCCGCTTGGCAAGTGTGAAGGTGGAGGGAGCGATGTGAGCGACGCCGACGAGGGCACGGCGCAGATGACCCGGTCCAAGCGGGCAGACGCCCGACGCAACGAGAAGACGCTGCTCGACGCGGCCGCCGCCGTCTTCGTGGCGTCAGGTGTGGAGGCCCCGGTACGCGACATCGCGGCCAAGGCCGGTGTCGGGATGGGCACGATCTACCGCCACTTCCCGACCAGGGCGGACCTCATCATCGCCGTCTACCAGCACCAGGTGGACGCGTGCGCCGAAGCGGGCCCGGCCCTGCTGGCGAGAAGTGATTCTCCGCACGCCGCACTGGGGCAGTGGATCAACCTGTTCGTCGATTTCCTGGTCACCAAGCACGGACTGGCCGCGGTCCTGCGATCCGACAACGCGGCCTTCAACGCACTGCACACCAGTTTCCTGGACCGCTTGGTGCCCGTCTGCGCCGTATTGATGGAAGCCGCGGAAGCCGCCGGCGAGATCCAGCCGGGTCTGGGCGCCCTGGAACTCATGCACGCAGTGGGAAACCTCTGCATAGGCGCGGAAAAAAATCCGAACTACAACGCGAGAAGGCTGGTAAGAATCCTGATTGCAGGACTAAAAGAGCCGCATTGACCGCTGCGCCCGCTGCATTCCGATACCAAGCGCAACGCATCCGCCATGCGTCATCCGGCAGGAACGCCAACGGCAAGAGTATTCAGCTCGTCCAGCGACAGCCCAACAGCCGAAGCGATAGCAAGAACGGTGAAAAACGCGGGAGTAGGCACCCGCCCGTGCTCAATCTTCCGCAACGTCTCCACCGAAACCCCGGCCGAAGCCGCGACCTGCACACTGGTCCGATCCCCCCGGGCCGCCCGCAGCGCGGCGCCGAGCCGGATGCCACGTTCGCGCTCGGCGTCGTTCAACGGGGGGCGGACCATCTGGTCATCGTAAGGGCGAAACACCATGATAGAAATACCGGGATAATTATCCCGGTCGATGGAGGGGTCATGGTCGAGCTGAAAACGGAGACCGAGCTGGCGGTGATGCGCGAGGCGGGCCGGGTGGTCGCCACCGCACTGGCCGCGGTGCGGGCCGCGGCCGCTCCCGGGATCTCCCTGCTCGAACTGGACGAGGTGGCCGCGTCCGTCATCCGGGACGCCGGCGCTCGCTCCTCCTTCCTGAACTACCAGCCGCACTTCGCGCCCTCCCCGTTCCCCGCGGTGATCTGTGCGTCGGTGAACGACGTGGTGGTGCACGGCATCCCGAGTGACTACCGGTTGGTCGACGGCGACCTGCTCAGCGTCGACTGCGGCGCCGAACTGGACGGTTTCCACGGCGACTCGGCGATCAGCTTCATCGTCGGCCGGCCTCGCGACGGTGACCGCACGCTGATCGAGCGCACCGAGCAGGCGTTGGCCGCCGGGATCAACGCCGCCACCGTCGGCCGGACGATCGGCGACATCGCGCAGGCGATCGGGTCCATCGGCCGCCGTTCCGGCTACGGCATCCCGCGGGACTTCGGTGGGCACGGTGTCGGGCGGCGGATGCATGAGGACCCTGCCGTGCCCAACGACGGGGCTCCTGGGCGGGGGCTCGGGCTTCAGCCCGGGTTGGTCATCGCGATCGAGCCGATGTTCATGGCCGGTGGGGCCGATCGGTATCGGACGGCGGATGACGGGTGGGCGTTGTGCACCGTGGATGGCAGTCGGGCTGCGCACGTTGAGCACACGATCGCTGTTACGTCGGACGGACCTGTCGTCCTGACTGCTCTCTGAAGCGTTCGCGGTCCTGCGCGCCAGGTCCTGCCGCGCCAGGTCCTGGCGCGCGAGCGGCGCGGGAGGACCAGGAGCGAAGCGACCCCGTGCCACTCCGGCACTATCGGCCGGTGCTGCTGGGATGCGGTTATCGGTCCAGTCGCCCCAATCCACCAATAACCTGTTCCGCATCCCGAACAATGCCGCTGATCAACTCCGCGCAGCTTGGTAGGTCGTCCAGCAAGCCGACCACCTGCCCGGCCGCCAGCACCCCGGCGTCGGTTCGGCCCTCCACCAGCCCGGACCTCAACAGCATCGGCGTGTTCGCGGCCATGATCACCTGCGCCCAGCGGTACTGGTTCGCCCGCCGCATCGCCACCCCCTCCCGCAGCATCGCCGGCCAGGACAGGCCGGTCAGGCTGCGGAACCGGGCCGCGTTGCGGACCGCGCCGGCCAGGCCACGGAGTCGGCCGGCGCGTTCCAACCGGTCCACCAGGTCCGTGCGCAGCACTCGATGCGGGACACCATCCACCGTGGTCGTCACGACTGTCCCCGTCAGGCCGTGGGTCAGGTAGAAACGCTTCACCTGCTCCGGGACGGTGCTCTCCTGGGTCAACAGGAACCTTGTGCCCATCGCGATTCCGGCCGCTCCGTAGGCCAGCGCGGCAGCCAGGCCACGGCCGTCGAAGAAGCCGCCGGCGGCTATCACTGGGATGTCCACGGTGTCCACCACGGCTGGCAGCAACAACGTGGTCGCCACGCCGCCGGTGTGTCCACCGCCCTCACCGCCCTGGACGAGCACCGCATCGGCACCCCAGCCGGCCACCTTTTCCGCGTGTCGGACCGCACCCACCGACGGAATCACCAGGACGCCGGCGTCCTTGAGCCGGCGGATGAGTTCCGGCTTGGGGGCCAGGGCGAACGAGGCGACCCGGACTCGTTCGGCGATCAGCAGGTCCACCCGGGCGGCTGCGTCGGCCGCGTCGGCTCGCAGGTTGACGCCGAAGGGTTGGTCGGTGCGTTGGCGTGTCTCGGTGATCGCGGTCGCCAGTTCGGGCAGGCTCATGGTGGCGGAGGCGAGGATGCCGAGGCCGCCGGCCCGGGCGGTGGCCGAGACCAGTCGAGGGCCGGCCACCCAGCCCATTCCGGTCTGCACCACCGGGTGCGCCACCCCGGTCAGCCTGGTCAGCGCGGTCTTCATCGGACTTCCTTGTCCCGCAGCCGGTCCGGGTCGAGTCGGTGGTCGAGCAGGTCGAGTTCCGCCTCGGTCGGTTCGCGGGTTCGGCCGACCTTGTCGGTGTGCAGGGGGAAGCTCGTCTGGTCGAGCACCTCGGCGACGGTCACGCCGGGGTGCACCGAGACCAGCCGCATGGTGTGGTACTCCGGGTGGAAGTCGAGTACGGCCAGGTTGGTCACCACTCGGTACACGTCGTGGAACCGCCCCGCCGCGGGGGTGAGCCGCGCCCGGTCATGGCCGACGCCGGACACCACGTCCACCTCGTCGACGAAGACCCGGGCGGAGTGGCGTGGCACCCAGTAGCTCGTCCGGTGGTTGACCGTATTGCCCGGCGCGCCACGCATCCCCAGCAACTGCCGGTTGGGGCGCTCGTGCGGGCCGATCGCGGAGATGTTCTGATTGCCGTGTCGGTCGAGCTGGTTGGCGCCCATCACCACGTGCCGCCGGCCGGACGCGACCACGTCGAACACCTGGCGGTACGGCAGCCAGCCCTCCACCTCCGTCGGCCGGCCCTCGGTGGGCACGTCGGCCAGCAGGTACGCCTCGCCGTCGGACAGCAGGATGTCCGGGGCGAAGGTCAGCCGGGCCAGTCGTGCACCGAGCATCGGGATGAATCCCATCGGGCTGACCAGGATCTCGCCCGCGTCGCGGAACAGCTCCGCGCACGCGACCACGCAGGCATCCGCGCGGCTCATCGGACGGCCGCCTGGTAGCTGCGCTCGTCGCCGGCCAGGAACTGCTCGACGAACAGCGGCCAGGTGTCCGGATCGGCCGCCGCCTCGACGTACCGGCGCTGGAAGGGCTCGTCCCGGCCGTAGTCCGGTGCGCAGCTGGTGAAGTGTGCGCCGTGCGGGGTCTGCACCACCCCGTCGACCATCATTCGGTTGCACAGTAACGTCTGTATGGCGGCGGTCGCGGTCAGCTCATGAGTATCCACGATGGACTCGCAGGACAGGTAGCGGCGGTCGGCGGCCAGGCAGAACAGGTCGTCGAAGTACGGGTCGGGGCCGAGGTAGCGGCCGTTGCCGTGGCGGTCGGCGGTGTTGAGGTGAATGAGTGCCGCGTCCAGGTGCAGCGCCGGGACGGCGAGCAGCTCCTCCTCGTCGTCGTAGGGGGAGCGGACGGTGTGCAGCTCCGGGTCGAACCGGGGTACGTCCGAAGCGAGGCCGGCTCTCATCGGCAGGAACGGAAGTCGTTGCCCGGCCGCGCGCAGCCCGGTCTGGAGCATGCCTTCGTCCCACTCGCGGACCGCGATGGTGCCCTCCCGCCTCGCGCGGGAGAACCACGGGTCGTAGGCGATCGAGTCGAGCGTGACAAAACCGAAGAACACCGTGCGGACCTTGCCGGCCGCGCAGAGCAGGCCCACGTCCGGACCGCCGTAGGACACGATCGTGAGATCACGCAGCGGCGACCGCAGGATGGCCCGGACCAGCGCCATCGGCTTGCGTCGTGATCCCCAGCCGCCGATGCCGATGGTCATCCCGTCGGCGAGTTCGGCCACCACCTCGTCCGCGGTCATCCGCTTGTCCCGCAACGTCAGTCCCTTCCGTTGTCCAGGAACGCCTGCCGGGCCTCATCGGCCACCCCGGTCAGGTTCAGCTCGAAGGTGAAACCCTGCTCGTAGCGGTAACTGCGGTGCACCTGTTGCGGGTCGATGCCGTTGATCGCCTCCTTGGCCTTGCGGATCACCCGGGTGTCCTTGGCGGCGATCTCGCCGGCCACCGCGAGCGCGGCCGCGTCCAGCTCGTCCCGGTCCACCACGTCGAGCACGGAACCATGCTGTCGCAACGATTCCGCGTCGATCCGGCGGGCGGTGTAGTAGAGCGCGCGCATCAGGTGTCCGGGCACCAGTCGGGCCAGGTGGGTGGCCGCGCCGAGTGCGCCTCTGTCCACTTCGGGCAGTCCGAAGGTCGCGTCCCGGGCGGCTATCACGATGTCCGCGTTGCCGACCAGACCCACCCCGCCGCCGAGGCAGAACCCCTGCACCGTCGCGATCACCGGCACCGCGCAGTCGTACACCGCGGCGAACGCGGCCGCGCAGCCACTGTTCGCGCCGACCAACGCGGTGTGGCCGTCGGTCTGCTGGATCTCCTTGATGTCCACGCCGGCGCAGAAACCGCGACCCTCCGCGCGGAGCACCACCACGTGGGTCCGTTCGTCCCGTCCCGCCGCGAGCACCGCGTCGGCCAGGTCGAACCAGCCGCGCACGGGTAGCGCGTTGACCGGTGGGTAGTCGATGGTGACCACGGCGACGCCGGTCTCGGCGATGGTGCTGGAGATGCCCACTCCCGGTACCCGCCTTCTTCCAAACCTAGCGATTGCTTGGTAACTTAGCAGGGTGCCGCTCCCGCCGGAAGGTTCCCAGCTCAGTGCGATCGATGTCGGCCTGGTCGGGGCGGTCGTGCTGGTCACCGGTGGGGTGCGCGGGGTCGGGCTGGGGATCACCCGGGCTTTTCAGTCCGCCGGCGCCTCGGTGGTCACCTGTGCGCGGCACGAGCAGTCGGTGACCGGCGCCGAGTTCCTGCCCTGCGACGTGCGGGACGCGGAGCAGGTGCGTGAACTGGTGGACACGGTAGTGGCTCGGCACGGTCGGCTGGACGTGCTGGTGAACAACGCCGGGGGAGCGCCGTTCGCGCTCGCGGCGGACGCGTCACCGCGCCTGCACGCCAAGATCGTCGAGTTGAACCTGTTGGCTCCGCTGCTGGTCGCCCAGGCGGCCAACGCCGTCATGCAGGACCAGCCGACCGGCGGGGCGATCGTGATGGTGAGCAGCGTCAGCGGCCGACGGCCGTCCCCGGGCGCGGCGGCCTACGGCGCGGCCAAGGCCGGGCTGGACGGCCTGACGGCCACCCTCGCCGTCGAGTGGGCGCCCAAGGTCCGGGTCAACTCGCTGGCCGTCGGCCTGGTGCGCACCGAATCCGCGCACCTGCACTACGGCGACGAGGCCGGGGTGGCCAGGGTCGGCGCGACCGTGCCGCTGGGTCGGCTCGCCGAACCGGCCGAAATCGGGGCCTGCGCGGCGTTTCTGGCCTCCCCGCTGGCGTCCTACGTCTCCGGGGCGACGCTGGTCGCGCACGGCGGAGGCGAGTCACCGGCCTATCTCGCGGCGAGCAACGCGGAGGACTAAGAGCGCCCAAGACGATGGCGTTCGATCAGGGAGTGGGGTCCGGGTGCGTGAGCGGCAAGGCGGAGGAGGGAGCCGTGGCGGAGCCACGGTGACCGACGACAACGCCGCAGATCGCGTGCCTGGGCGCCGCGAGCCGAGCAGTTATCGCGTGAGGAGCTCTAAATGACAGGCTTGGGCACGGACCGGGTGGTCATCGTGACCGGCGCCGGTCGCGGTATCGGCCGCGCGCACGCGCTGGCCTTCGCCGCGCAGGGCGCCTCGGTGGTGGTCAACGACGCCGGGCTGGCCGCGGACGGCAGTGGGCCGAGCGTCGGACCGGCCGAACAGGTGGCCGCGGCGATCCGCGCGGCCGGCGGCCAGGCGCTGGCCAACACCGACGACGTGGCCGATTTTGCCGGTGCGGCAAGGCTTGTCGACACCGCGGTGGCTGAGTTCGGCCGGCTGGACGTGCTGGTGAACAACGCAGGCTTCGTGCGTGACCGGATGCTGGTGAACACCGCCGAACAGGAGTGGGACGCGGTTCTCCGGGTGCACCTGACCGGGCACTTCGCGCCGCTACGGCACGCGGCCGCGCACTGGCGGGCGCGCAGCAAGGCCGGCGCGGACGTGCACGGCCGGGTGATCAACACCAGTTCGGGCGCCGGCCTGCGGGGCAGCATCGGGCAGGCCAACTACTCGGCGGCCAAGGCCGGCATCCTCGGACTGACCCTGGTGGCCGCGGCCGAACTGGCCCGCTACGGGGTCACCGTGAACGCGATCGCGCCGGCCGCCCGGACCAGGATGACCGAGCAGACCTTCGCCGAGCAGATGTCGCTGCCCTCGGCCGGTTTCGACACGATGGCCCCGGACAACGTGTCCCCGCTGGTGGTCTGGTTGGGCAGCACCGAGTCCGACGCGGTCACCGGCCGGGTGTTCGAGGTGGAGGGCGGCCGGGTGTCGCTGGCACAGGGCTGGCGGGCCGGCCCGTCGGTGGACAAGGGCGACCGGTGGCAGCCGGCCGAACTCGGCTCGGTGGTCGGGGAGTTGCTGGCCGAGGCGGTGGAGGCCGAACCGGTTTATGGCGCCTGAGCGGATCGAATCTCGGCGATGACCTCGGCCAGTAGGCCGATGCCCTCGGTGATGGTGGGCTCGGTGAGACCGGCGTAGCCGAACAGCAGACCCGGCTCGCCCGCCGCTATCCGGTAGGGCGTGACGCCGTAGACGCCCAGCCCGCGCCGCGCGGCGGTGCGGACGACGGCGTCCTCCGCGAGGTCCGACGGCAACCAGGTGACCAGGTGGAAGCCGGCGGAGATGCCGGCCGGCCGCAGGTCCGGGGCGCGCTCGCGCAGTGCGGCCAGCAGCGCGTCGCGGCGGCGTCGGTAGACGGGTCGCATCCGGCGCAGGTGCCGGTCGAACTCGCCGCGGGTGAGGAAGTCGGCGAATACGAGTTGGTCCAGGGCAGGGGAACCGCGGTCCGCGGCGACCTTGGCCTCGACCACGTCGTCGAGCAGCCCGCGGGGCACGAGCAGCCAGCCGAGGCGTAGTCCGGGTGCGAGGGTTTTGCTTGCCGTACCGGCATAAACGACCTGTTCGGGGGCGAGGCCCTGCAACGCGCCGACCGGCGCCCGGTCGTAGCGGTACTCCGCGTCGTAGTCGTCCTCGATGACCAGCGCGCCGCGCTCCCGCGCCCAGCGCAACACGGCCGCGCGCGACTCGGCGGACAGCACGGCGCCGGTCGGCCACTGGTGGGAGGGCGTCAGCACGACCGCGTCCGCGTCGGACCGGACCAGCGCCGACACCCGGATACCGTCCTGGTCGACCGGGATGCCGACCACCTCCAGCCCCGCCGACACCGCGCACACCCGGGCGTCGTCGTCCGAACACGGGTCCTCCACGGCGATCCGCTTCGCGCCGTTCTTGGCCAACACCTGGGTCAGCAGCGCGATGCCCTGCGCGTAACCGTTGCAGATCACCACTTCCTCGGGCGTGGCCGAGGTGCCGCGCACCCGGTTGAGGTAGTCGGCCAACGCCTGGTGCAACTCCGGCACGCCCCGGCCGCTGAGATAGTTGAACCGGTCGTTGGGGGCCTCGGTGAGCACGGCACGGGCGGAGCGCAGCCAGGCAGCCCGGGGAAACTGGGCCACATCGGCGCGGCCGTAACGGAAGTCGATGCGCGGCGGCGGTGCGGGTACCGGCCGGGGCGGGGTCGCCGTGGGCGGCGGGCCGATCGCCACCTGGGTGTAGCCGCCGACCTGGCTGCTCAGGTAGCCCTCGGCGACAAGTTGTTGGTACGCCTCGACAATCACCCCACGGGACACGCCGAGGTCGGCGGCGATGGTACGGGTGGGCGGCAGCGCGGAACCCAGCGGCAGCCGGCCGGAGCGGATGTCGTCCCGGATGGAGATCTCGATCTGCCGGTGCAGCGGGACGGGCCCGCCGCGAATCAGCTCGATGAGCAGATCGCTCGCGCGTCCGGAATTGGTCCTGGATTCGGCCATCGGATTGGACCTTATCGGGCATACCGGTTCCTGTCAGGCTTTCGCCCATGACCACAGCGACCACGAACCGCACCGCGGACCGGCTGGACGGCGAACTGCTCGTTCCCGGCGACGCGGGATTCGACGAAGCACGCACGGTATGGAATGCGATGGTCGACCGACGGCCGCGGCTGATCGTGCGCTGCGCCGGTGTCGGCGACGTGGTGACCGCGGTGCGCACCGCCCGCGAACAGAACCTGGAGATCGGCATTCGGTGCGGCGGGCACAGTGCGCTCGGCCTGGCTGTGCCGGCGGACGGACTGATGATCGACCTGACCCCGATGGGTCGGGTCCGGGTCGATCCGGCCCGCCGCCGGGCCTGGGTGCAGGGCGGCGCGCTGCTGGGCGAGTTGGACCGCGCCGCGCAGCGTTACGGCCTGGCGACCACCGCCGGAAACGTCTCGCACACCGGTGTCGGCGGCCTGACGCTCGGCGGCGGAATGGGCTGGTTGGCTCGGCAGTACGGGCTGGCCTGCGACAACGTCGTCTCGTTCGAGATGGTGACGGCGGAGGGCGCGGTGGTCCGGGCCAGTCGCACCGAGAATCCGGAGCTGTTCTGGGGACTGCGGGGAGGGGGTGGGAACTTCGGTGTGGTGACCGAGTTCGAGTTCCGGCTGCACCGGGTCGGCACCCGCACGCTGACCGTCGAATACGACTTCCCGCTCGACCGCGCGCAGCCGGCGATGTGTGCCTGGCGGGACCTCCAGGTCACCTCGCCCCGAGCGGCCACGTTCACCGCGTCGGTCAGCACCGGAAAGGCCACCCTGGGCTTCGTCTGGGTCGGTGATCCGGCCGAGGGCCGATCGCTGCTGCCGGGGATGCGGGCGCTGGGCCGGCCGACCGCCGAGCGGGTGTCCGAGCTGTCCTATGTCGAACTACAGACCCGGGACGACACCGCCGGCCGGCACGCGCTGCGTCGGTACTCCAAGGGCCACTACCTGCGCGCCCTGCCCGACCAGGCGATCAAGGCATTCCTGTTGCGCGGCAGCGTGGACGGTTACCAGCCGGACCTGCCCAACGTCGGGTTGCAGGCCTACGGCGGGGCCATCGGCGACGTGCCCGACGCGGACGCCGCGTTCAGCCACCGGGGCACGCTGTTCGAGTACGGTGCCGGCATCAGTTGGACCGACCCCGCTGAGGACCAGGCCAGGATCGCCCTCGCCCGGCGAGCCGGCGCGGCGCTCGAACCCTTTGCCAGCGGGGTGTACGTCAACGCGCTGAGCGACGACGGGGCCGAAGGCGTTCGGCGGGCCTACCCGCCGGCCAAGCTGGCCCGGCTGACCGCGTTGAAGGACAGCTTCGACCCGCACAACATCTTCCACCTGAATCACAACATCCGACCCACCAACTGAACGTCCCGACACGATCCGAGGAGTACGGACATGCGACGCATCATCAACTCGACCTACATCACGCTCGACGGTGTCATCCAGAACCCGCAGGACTGGCCGGTCAGTGAAGTCCAGGACGAGAACTCCTTCACCATCCAGAACGACCTGCTCCAGTCCTGCGACGCGGTGCTGATGGGGCGGCACACCTACGACGGCTTCGCATCGGTGTGGTCGGCCAGATCCGGTGACCCGTACAGTGACAAGATCAACAGCATGGCCAAGTACGTCGCCTCCACCACGCTGACCGCGCCGGAGTGGAACAACACGACGGTGATCAGCGACGACCTGGTCGCCGAGATCAAGCGGCTCAAGGACGAGCCGGGCGGGGACATCGTGCAGTACGGCTTCGGCGAGGTGTCCTACACGCTGCTGGCCAACGGCCTGCTGGACGAACTGCGCCTGTGGGTGCACCCGTTCTTCGTCGGTGTCGCGGGCGGGGCGGACCTGCTGTTCCGGCCGAGCCAACAGGCCAGGTTCGACCTGGTCGACACGACCACGCTGAAGAACGGCATCGCGATCCTGTCCTACCAGATCAAGCAGTAGCTAGATTCGTTCCAGGATGGTGCCGGTGGACAGGGCTCCACCGGCACACATGGCGATCAGCGCGGTGGACGCGTCCCGCCGCTCCAGTTCGTGCAGCGCGGTGGTGATCAGCCGGGCGCCGGTCGAACCGACGGGGTGGCCCAGTGCGATCGCACCGCCGTTGGCGTTCACCCGGTCCAGCTCGGGTTGGTGCACGCTCGCCCAGGACAGCACGACCGACGCGAACGCCTCGTTCACCTCGAACAGGTCCAGGTCGCCGATCTTCATCCCGCTGCGGGCCAACACCCGCTCGGTGGCCTGGATCGGGCCGTCCAGGTGGTAGTAGGGCTCCGCGCCGACCAGGCACTGGGCCACGATCCGGGCCCGGGGGAGCAGCCCCAGCGCGCGGGCCCGGTCGGAGTCCATCAGCAGCACGGCGGCGGCGCCGTCGGAGATCTGTGAGGACGTGCCCGCGGTGTGCACGCCGCCCTCCAGCACCGGGTTGAGCCGGGCCAGTCCTTCCAGGCTCGTCTCGCGCAGGCCCTGGTCACGATCGACCACGCGGGTCTCCCCGGTCGGCTGCCCGCTCTCGTCCAGGACCGGCACGTCGACCGGGGCGACCTCACGGTCGAACCGGCCCTCCGTCCAGGCCCGCGCCGCCTTCGCCTGCGAGCGCACGCCGAACAGGTCGATCTCCTCGCGGGACAGACCACGGCGCACCGCGATCCGTTCGGCCGCGGCGAACTGGTTGGGCAGGTCGATGTCCCAGGACGACGGGCGCGGCCTGCCGATCTCGCCGACGTTGGCGCCCAGCGGCACCCGGCTCATCGCCTCCACCCCGCACGCGATGCCGACGTCGATCGCGCCGGCCGCGATCAGGCCGGCGACCAGGTGGGTGGCCTGCTGGGCCGAGCCGCACTGGGCGTCCACGGTCTGGCAGCCGGTCTGATAGGGCAGGCCGGCGTGCAACCAGGCGGTCCGGGTGACGTTGCCCGCCTGCTCGCCGGCCTGCGTCACGCAGCCGCCGACGACCTGTTCGACCAGCGTGGGGTCCAGATCGGACCGGGCCAGCAGCGCGCGTTGCGCCTGGCCGAGCAACTCGGCCGGATGCAGCCCGGACAACCAGCCGCCGCGCCTGCCGATCGGGGTGCGGACCGCGTCCACGAGTACCGGATCGCCCACCGGAACCTCCGTCCATGACCGAACAACCAGACGTCGAAAATAGAACAGGTTCTCTATATGGGCAAGGGCTCCGGTTGTGTTGCGGGCGTTGACTTGACCGGTGCGGACGAATGATCTCAGACCAGGGTCTTCTCTTAGTTAACACTGTATGCTTGAATCCTCGATAGAACACGTTCCATGTAACGGACCGACGCTGACGAGGAGGAAGCCGTGGCCGAGTCGACCATCCCGCAGGGCTTCGACTTCACCGACCCCGACCTGTATGTCGAGCGGATTCCGGTGCGCGAGTTCGCTGAGCTGCGCCGCACCGCGCCGATCTGGTGGAACCCCAAGCCGACCTCGGTCGGCGGCTTCGCGGACGAGGGCTACTGGGTGGTCACCAAGTACGCCGACGTCAAGGAGATCTCCCGCAACAGCGAGGTCTACTCGTCGTGGGAGAACGGCGCGATCATCCGCTACAAGGACGGCATCCCGCGGCAGAACATCGACATGCAGCGGATGATCATGCTCAACATGGACCCGCCGGAACACACCCAGCTCCGTGGCATCGTGGCCAAGGGCTTCACGCCGAGGGCGATCAACGGCCTGCGCGACACGCTCGCCGAGTGGGCCGGCCGGATCGTGTCGGAGGCCGCGGCCCGTGGCTCGGGCGACTTCGTCGCCGACGTGGCGTGCGAACTGCCGCTGCAGGCGATCGCCGAGTTGCTCGGTGTGCCGCAGGAGGATCGCAAGAAGATCTTCGAGTGGTCCAACCAGATGATCGGCCAGGACGACGACGAGTACCAGGCCGACGGCATCGCCGCGTCGGTCGAGCTCATCGGTTACGCGATGAAGGTCGCCGAGGAGCGCAGGCGCTGTCCGATGGACGACATCGTCACCACGCTCACCCAGGCCGACCTGAACGGCTGCGCGCTGTCCGATGACCAGTTCGGCCTGTTCGTGCTGCTGCTGGCTGTTGCCGGCAACGAGACCACCCGCAACGCGATCAGCCACGGTATGCACGCGCTGCTGAGCAACCCGGAGCAGTGGGAGCGCTACAAGGCCGAGCGACCGGTGTCGGCAGCCGACGAGATCGTCCGCTGGGGCACGCCGGTGATGACCTTCCAGCGCACCACGACCCGGGACACCGAGCTGGGTGGGGTGCCGATCAAGAAGGGTCAGCGGGTCGGCATGTTCTACAGCTCGGCCAACTTCGACGAGGACGTGTTCGACGACCCGTACACCTTCGACATCACCCGGGACCCCAACCCGCACCTTGGCTTCGGTGGCACCGGCGCGCACTACTGCCTGGGTGCCAACCTGGCGCGGCTGGAGATCGATCTGATCTTCAACGCGATCGCCGACCACATGCCCGACATCCGTGAGGTCGCCCCGCCCCAACGGCTGCGCTCGGGTTGGATCAATGGAATAAAGCACTATAACGTCAGTTATCGCTGACACTGATTGCGGGGACCTGGACCACCCACCGAAGTAGGCCCAACACCACCGACAGGGCGCCCCGGCACGGCCACAATTAGGCTGGTCAACGACTGGCTGGAGGGGACGTGGCCACAAACGAACGCCGGGCACCGAACAGGGTTGCCCTGGCCGGGTGGGGATTTCTGTTCGGCCTGGCGAGTGTTCTCGTCGGCACCTTGCTGTTCTCGGTGCTGATCACACTCGCCGGGCTGGCGGCGGTGTGGGTGGGCATACCGATGCTGCTCGCGGTACTGCCGGCCCTGCGCGGTTTCGCCGATCTGCACCGCAGGTGGGGCGGCAACGTCATGGACGTGCCGATCGCCCGGCCGTACCTGCCGCAGCCGACGGGCAGCCTGCTGACCAGGGCGTTGGCCTACGCCAAGGACCCGGCGACCCGGCGGGACCTGCTCTGGTCGCTGCTCAACCCGTTCGTGGTGTGCACGCTGGGCGTGCTGCCGATGGGCTTCCTGCTCGGCACTGTCTGGTACGCGATCTTCCCGTGGCTCTACTCACTCGTGCCGGCCGGCCTGTTCGACGACAACTACGGCATCTTCCGCGTGCACAACCAGGCCACCTCGTACCTACAGTGGATCTTCGTCCCGATCTCGTTCGGCCTGTTCTGGTTCACCACCCGGCCGCTCATGCGCACCTACGCCCGGTTCAACCGCCGGCTGCTCGGCCCGACCGACAGCGCCGAGCTGGCCCTCCGGGTCGCCCAGCTGACCGAGTCCCGCGCGGAGACAGTGGACACCCAGGCGGCCGAGCTGCGTCGGATCGAGCGCGACCTGCACGACGGCGCGCAGGCCCGGCTGGTGTCCCTGGGCATGAGCCTGGGCATGGCCGAGGAACTGCTCGGCCGCGACCCGATCGCCGCCCAGAGCATGCTCGCCGAAGCCCGCGAGTCCACCGGGATCGCCCTGGCCGAGCTGCGTGACCTGGTCCGGGGCATCCACCCGCCGGTACTCGCCGACCGGGGCCTGGACGGTGCCGTGCGGGCGCTCGTGCTGAGCGTGCCGATGCCGGTGGAGACGACGATCGAGCTGCCCGGCCGGCTGCCGGCACCGGTGGAGTCAGCGGCCTACTTCGCGGTCGCCGAGGCGCTGACCAACGTGATCAAGCACAGTGGCGCGACCAGCGCCTGGATCGTGGTCCGGCATGACGGGACGCGGCTGGGCATGATGGTCGGCGACAACGGACGCGGTGGGGCACAGGCGAACGGGGGTGGGGGACTGCACGGGTTGGAGCGCAGGCTGGCGGCGTTCGATGGCACGATGACGGTGGCCAGTCCGACCGGCGGCCCGACCATCGTGACCATGGAGCTGCCGTGCCCGACCCCATCCGCGTAGTCCTCGGCGAGGATTTGGCCCTGTTGCGCGACGGCCTGATCCGCCTGCTGTCCGCCTCCGGTTTCGAGGTCGTCGAGGCCGTCGACAACGGCCCGGCGCTGTTGGGGGCCCTCATCGAACACAAGCCGGAGGTGGCGGTGGTGGACGTGCGGCTGCCGCCGACGTTCACCGACGAGGGCCTGCGCGCGGCCATCGAAGCGCGGACCGCCGTACCCGGCCTGCCGGTACTGGTGCTGTCCCAGTACGTGGAGCAGCTCTACGCGCGGGAGCTGCTCTCCGACGGCCGGGGCGGAGTCGGCTACCTGCTCAAGGACCGGATCGCGGACGTGAGCCAGTTCGTCGCGGCGGTGCGCCGGGTCGCCGACGGCGGCACCGCGATGGACCCGGAGGTGGTGGCCGCGCTGCTGGCCCGCAACGCCGGCAACGAGCCGATGCACCGCCTGACCCCACGCGAGCGGGAAGTACTGGGGCTGATGGCCGAGGGTAGGTCCAATGTGGCGATCGCAACGAAGCTGTTCGTGACCGAGAAGGCAATCTCGAAGCACACCAACAACATCTTCACGAAGCTGGACCTACCGCCGTCAAGCGACGACAACCGCAGGGTGTTGGCAGTACTGGCCTATCTGAACGGCTAGAAACCTAGACAGGCTTGTCCACCCCGACAACCCACATGGAGAAATACTGCGACCCGCCCCCATACGCATGTCCCAACGCCTTCCGGGCCCCGTCAACCTGATGCTCCCCGGCTCGTCCCATGACCTGCCCGGCCGCCTCAAGAAACCGCAACAACCCAGAAGCCCCAATAGGATTACTGGACAGAACCCCGCCGGACGGATTGACCGGCATTCGTCCCCCGAAGTCGGTCTCCCCGGCTTCGGTGAGCTTCCACCCGGAACCTTCAGGGGCAAAGCCGAGATTCTCCAACCACATCGGCTCGAACCAGGAAAACGGCACATAAATCTCAGCGGTATCGATCGAAGCAAGCGGATCGGTGATCCCGGCCTTACGCCACAACGCGGCCGCGGCGTCCTTGCCGGCCTGCGGATTGACCTGATCACGACCAGCAAAAGTGGTCGGCTCGGTGCGCATGGCGGTGGCGTGAATCCAGGCAGCCGGTCGCCCGGTGGCGTCAGCGGCCTGTTCATCGGCAATGACAACCGCGGCGGCACCGTCGGAGGACGGGCAGGTCTCGTCATACCGAATCGGGTCCCACAGCATCTGCGAAGCCTGGACCGACTCGACGGTGATGTCCGGCTGGTGCAGGTGGGCGAAGGGATTCTTGGCCCCGTTGCGTCGGTCCTTGGCCGCGACGATGGCGCCGATGTGATCGGGCGCGCCGGACCGGCGAATGTAGGACCGGACGTGCGGCGCGAAGTACCCGCCGGCCCCCGCGCCGACCGGCATCTGGAACGGCGGCAGGATGGACAACGCCCACATCGCGTTGGACTCGGACTGCTTCTCGAAGGCGACCGCGAGCACCCGGCGGTGCACTCCGGACTGCACCAGGCTGGCCGCGACGACCCCGGTCGAGCCGCCGACCGAGCCGGCCGTGTGTACCCGCAGCAGTGGTTTGCCGGCCGCGCCGAGGGCGTCGGCGAGGAACAGTTCGGGCATCATCACGCCCTCGAACAGGTCGGGCGCCTTGCCCAGTACGACCGCGTCGATGTCCGGCCAGTCCACGCCGGCATCGGCGAGAGCCCGGTCGATCGCCTCCCGGCACAGGCCGGCCATGGACACGTCCAGCCGCTTGGCCCGGTGGTGTGTCTGCCCGGTGCCGATCACCGCGGCGAGGTGCTCGCTCATGAGTCCCGACCTTCCAGCACACAGACCAGATTTTGTTGCAGCGCGGGCCCACTGGTGGCGTGTCCGAGGGCGCGCCGGGCTTGTCCGGTGATCACCTGGTTGGCGGCCTCGCCGATCCGGGCCAGGCCGGCGGCGAACATCGGATTGCCGGCGAGCGCGCCGCCGGAGGGGTTGATCCGGACCCGGTCGTCCAGGCCGATCGCCTGGCGCAGCAGGATTTCCTGGTGGGTGAACGGCGCGTGCAGTTCGGCCACCTCGATCCCGTCCGCGCCTGCGTCGGCGGCGGCCGAGCGGGCCGAGGACGAGGTGCTGAGGTCGCGGCCGCCGAGTGCGGCGGTGTCGATCCGGTGGGCGATGCCGGTGATCCAGGCCGGTCGGGCGCACAGTTCGCGGGCTCGTTCGGCGGAGGCGAGCACGATGGTGGCGGCGCCGTCGCTGATGGGCGCGCAGTCGTGGGCGCGCAGCGGGTCGGCGAGGTAGGGCCGGGTGAGCAGTTCGTCGACGTCGAGCGGGCCGCTGCGTTGGGCGGCGGGGTTGGTGGTGGCGTCGGCGCGGCTGCGGGCGGCGACCTCGGCCATCTCGCGTTCGGTCCAGCGGCCCGCGTCGAGGCCGGCTCGGGCCTGGAGGCCGGCGATGGCCAACGAGTCGGGCCAGAGCGGGGTGACGGTGTAGGGGTCGAGTTGCATCGCAAGGACTCGGCGCAGGTCGCCCGCGGAGGATTTGCCGAAGCCGTAGACGAGGGCGGTGTCCACTTCGCCGGTGCGGATCTTCACCCATGCCTCGTAGAGCGCCCAGGCGGCGTCCATCTCGACGTGGGATTCGTTGATCGGTGGGAACGCGCCGATGGCGTCGACCGCGGCGATGAAGGAGAACGCCCGGCCGGCGAGGTAGTCCGAGGAGCCGGAGCACCAGAAGCCGATGTCGGACTTGGCCAGTCCGGTGTCGCGCAGCACGTCGTGGAAGATCGGCACGAGCATCTCGACGCCGTTGGTGGTGCCGGCGGTGGCCCGGACGTTGGGTGCCTGGGCGAAGCCGATGATCGCCACTTCGGTCATGTCCGCCTCCTCACAGGTGTCCGGCGTAGGACTCGTAGGGCGCGTCGGGTTCGCCGGTCGGCGCGAAGTGGTCGATGTTCTCCAGCGTGGTTCCCCACTGGTCGCGGGGTTTCCACTGGGCTTTGACCCGCAGGCCCATCCGGACCTCGTCGGCCGCGCAGCCCAGCACGAGGTGCAGGAAGGCGATGTCGGCGCCGTCGAGCAGGATGTAGGCGGCCACGTAGGGCGGTTTGAGTCGTTGCCCGAGGAAGGGCACGTTGACCACGCAGAAGGTGGTCACGATGCCGCTGTCGGGTAGTTCGATCTCCTCTCGGGTGGGCACGCCGTCGGTCGGGCACGCGCCGCGGGGCGGGATGTAGACCTTCTCGCACGCGGGGCAGCGTTGGCCGAGCAGTTTTCCCTCGGCGAGGCCGCGTAGGTAGCGGGATTCGCCGGTGGACGCGGAGTGCTGGAACCGCAGGTGGATCGGCACGGTCAGCATGGTCACCGGGGTGTCGTGGTCGGTTGTCGATGGCGCCGCCGGTGGAGGATTGCTGAGGGGTTCGAAGCAGGTGATGTCGGTGATCGCGCCGACCGGGTTTTCGGTCCAGCGGGCGCGGACCCGCAGGCCGGTGTGCAGTTGGTCGCTGGTGCCGGTGTCGACTGCGTGCAGCAGCGCGGTGTCGGCGCCGTCGAGTTGGATCAGGGCCCAGCCGAAGGGGTGCGCGAGCGGCTGTCCTTCGGTGGGGTGGGGTTCCCAGGTCCAGCTGCGCACGGTGCCTTCGGTGCCGACCTCGACCCAGTCGGTGAGCGGGGCGGCGGTGCCGGGGTCGTACTCGACCGGGGGGACGTGCACCCGGCCGTCCGAGCCGCGGATGCCTTCGATGCGGCGATCGCGCAGGGCGGTCATGAACCGGCCGAGCACCGGGCCGAGTGATCTGGTGTAGTCGAAGCCGACGTTCAGGGCTGCGCTGAGCGGTTCGGACGTCGTGGTCACCTTTCGAAGTGAAACACGTTCTCGATTTTCGAGCAATACTGGTGTGGGACTGGGTAGGAGGAGGTGCCGGGTGAAGCTGGGACTACAACTGGGCTACTGGGGTGCGCGGCCGCCGGTCAACGCGGGTGAGTTGGTCGTGGCGGCCGAGCGGGCCGGGTTCGACGCGGTGTTCACTGCGGAGTCCTGGGGTTCGGACGCGTTCAGTCCGTTGGCCTGGTGGGGGTCGGCGACCGAGCGGGTGCGGTTGGGCACGTCGGTGGCCCAGTTGTCGGCGCGGCAGCCGACCGGGGTGGCCATGCATGCGTTGACCATGGATCACCTGTCCGGTGGCCGGTTCGTGCTGGGGCTGGGCGTGTCCGGGCCGCAGGTGGTCGAGGGCTGGTACGGGGAGCCGTTCGCCCGGCCGCTGGCCCGGACCAGGGAGTACGTGTCGATCGTGCGGCAGGTGCTGGCCCGGGAGGCGCCGGTGACCAACGCCGGGCCGCACTATCCGCTGCCCTATCAGGGGCCGGGTGCGGTCGGGTTGGGCAAGCCGCTGCGGCCGATCACCCATCCGCTGCGCGCCGACCTGCCGATCTGGCTGGGCGCGGAGGGCCCGAAGAACGTCGCGATGGCGGCGGAGATCGCGGATGGCTGGCTGGCGATCTACTACTCGCCGCGGTTGGCGCCGAAGTACAACGAGTGGCTCGACGAGGGCTTCGCGCGGTCCGGGGCGCGGCGCGGCCGGTCGACTTTCGAGGTGGCCGCGTCGGTGCAGGTGGTTGTCACCGAGCAGCCGGAGCTGGCGTTCGAGCAGCTCAGGCCGGTGCTCGCGCTGTATGCGGGTGGGATGGGCGCACAGAAGATGAACTTCCACGCGGACGTGTTCGCGCGGATGGGCTATGCCGATGTGGTGGCCGAGATCGGGAAGTTGTTCCTGGCCGGGCGGCGTGATGAGGCGGCGGCATTGGTGCCCGACGAGATGGTGTCGGACGTGGCGATCGTCGGTACGCCGGAGCAGGTGCGCGCGCAGGTGCGCGGGTGGGCCGAGGCGGGGGTGACCATGTTGCTGGTGGGCTGTTCGTCGCCGGCCGAGATCGAGGCGGTGGCCGGGGCGGTGCTTGACGCCTGACTCTTGTCCCGTGGTGGAACACGTTCTAGATTGGGTGAATGGCCGATCCCCAGACGCTGGGCTTGTGGAACATCGCCGCGGTAACGCCGGACCGGGTCGCGGTGGTCGACCCGGACGGCCGTCAGGTGGGCTACGGCGAACTCGCCGCCACCGCCAACCGGTACGCGCACGGGCTGCGCGCGCTGGGCCTGTCCGCCGGTGACGCGGTGGTGATGATGTTGCCCAACACCGTCGATCTGGTCGCGGTGTACTTCGCCGCGATGCAGACCGGGCTGTACGTGGTGATGATCAACTGGCATCTGGTCGGCCCGGAGGTCGCCTACATCCTCACCGACAGCGAGGCCAAGGCGTTCGTCGCCGACGAGCGGTTCGCGGCGGTCGCCGTGGACGCCGCCGACCGGGCCGAGCTGCCGGAGTCGGCACGGTTCGCGGTCGGCGACATCGCCGGCTTCGGGCCGTTGGCGGGCCTGGGTTCCGGGCAGCCGGCGACCCGGCCGGCCGAGCGCACCGCCGGCTCGCCGATGCTCTACACCAGCGGCACGACCGGCCGCCCCAAGGGCGTGCGCCGCCCGCTGACCGGAGCCGACCCCGACGACGTGCCGGCCGCGTCCACCGGTTTCTTCGGCATCTTCGGCATCGTCCCGTTCGACGGGCACGTGCACCTGTGCGGTTCGCCGCTTTACCACACCGCGGTGCTCAACTTCGTGGCGATCTCCATCCAGTTGGGCCACGCCGCGGTGCTGATGGACCGGTGGGACCCCGAGGAGATGCTGCGGCTGATCGAGAAGCACCGGGTGACCCACAGCCATATGGTGCCCACCCAGTTCCACCGGCTGCTCGCGCTGCCCGACGAGGTGCGCGAGCGTTATGACGTGTCCTCGCTGCGCGCGATGATCCACGGTGCGGCGCCGTGTCCGCAGGAGACCAAGCGGCGGATGCTCGACTGGTGGGGTCCGGTGGTGATCGAGTACTACGCGGCGACCGAGGGCGGCGGCACCACGATCATGGGCGAGGAGTGGCTGCGCAAGCCCGGTTCGGTGGGCACGGCGTGGCCGGGTTCGGTGGTCAAGGTGCTCGACGACGAGGGCCGGGAGTTGCCGGCCGGCCAGATCGGCACGGTGTACCTGCGGATGGGCAGCTCGCGGTTCGAGTACCACAAGGACCCGGAGAAGACCCGTGGCGCGCGGGTCGGTGACCTGTTCACCATGGGCGACATCGGTTATCTGGACGAGGACGGCTACCTGTACCTGCGTGACCGCAAGAGCGACCTGATCATCTCCGGTGGGGTGAACATCTATCCGGCCGAGATCGAGGGCGAACTCGCCGTGCATCCGAAGGTCGCCGACGTGGCGGTGTTCGGTGTGCCGCATGCTGACTGGGGCGAGCAGATCAAGGCCGTGGTGGTGCCGGCGCCCGGTGTCGAGCCTGGCCCCGAGCTCAGCGCGGAGTTGTTGGAGTACGCACGGGGGCGGTTGGCGAAGTTCAAGCTGCCGCGCAGCATCGACTATGCCGAGGAGTTGCCGCGCGACCCGAACGGCAAGCTGTACAAGCGCAAGCTGCGCGATCCGTACTGGGCCGACGGCAAGGCGATCTGAGTTCCGTGGGCCGACCGGGCCGGGCCGCCCGCTCGGGCGGGCCGGCCCGGCGGG
>DATATV010000059.1:0-3451 GCA_036268615.1 Pseudonocardiaceae bacterium | reverse complement strand
CCGGCCGACACACCCGACCGAGGTCGTTGCGGCCGAGGTCGACGAGCATCAGGTGCTCTGCGCGCTCCTTGGCGTCGGTGAGCAGGTCCTTCTCCAGCTGCGCGTCCTCTTCGGGGTCGATCCCGCGCCACCGGGTGCCCGCGATGGGGTGCGTGGTGGCCCGTCCGTCGCGCACGGTGACCAGCGCTTCCGGGCTGGACCCGACGATGTCGAATCCCTCCAGCCGCAACAGGTACATGTACGGGCTGGGGTTGGTCGCCCGCAGCACCCGGTACACGTCCACCGCGTCGGCCGCCGTGTCCATCTCGAACCGTTGCGAGACAACGACTTGGAACGCCTCGCCGGCCTTGATCTGCTCCTTGACCGCCTCGACGGCCGCGTAGTGCTGCTCGGGCGTGCGCTGCCGCCGGAAGTTGGGCTGCGGCCGGTCGAACACCGCGACGGTCGCCGGCGCCTCGGCACTGAGCTGCTCGGTCATCCGCTCCAGCCGGGCGACGGCGGCGTCATAGGCCGCGTCCACCCGGTCGGGCGAGTCGTCCCAGTTGACCGCGTTCGCGATCAGCGTGATGGCACCCTCGTGGTGGTCCAGGCAGGCAAGATCGGTGGCCAGCAACATGACCAGCTCAGGAAGCTGGAGATCGTCCTCGGCCATCTCGGGAAGCCGCTCCAGCCGCCGGACGGTGTCGTAACCGAGGTAGCCGACCATGCCGCCGGTGAGCGGGGGCATCCCGGGCAGCGGGTCGCTGTGCAGCAGCCGGACCGTCTCCCGCAGCGCGACCAGCGGGTCGCCGCCGGTGGGCAGCCCGATCGGCGGCTGGCCGGTCCAGGTGGCCTGACCATCCACCACGGTCAGCGCGGCCGGGCTGTGCACGCCGATGAAGGACCAGCGTGACCAGCTCTGACCGTTCTCGGCCGACTCCAGCAGGAAGGTTCCCGGCCGGTCGTCGGCCAGTTTCCGGTACACACCGATCGGGGTCTCGTCGTCCGCGAGCAGCCGCCGGACCACCGGAATCACCCGGCGGTCAGCGGCCAGCGCGCGGAACTCCTCCCGCGTCGGGGTGACCGCACCCATTCCACCCGTGCCAGCGCCCATGGGGAACATTCTGCCCGGTCCGTTGACCAGCGACTCAACCGGGTTTACATTTCAACACATGTTGAAATATCCCGCGACGGGGAACGTCAGTGCCGGACACTGACGGTACCGCCAGACGCCGAGGCCGCAGGCCGGCCGGCGCGGACACCCGCGCCGCACTGCTGACGGCCGCTCGCGAGGTCTTCGCCGAACAGGGCTTCTCCGGCGCGACGGTACGAACCATCGCGGCGCGGGCCGGTGTGGACGCAGCCATGGTCAACCACTGGTTCGGCGGCAAGCAGGGCCTGTTCGCCGCGACGATCAACCTGCCGGCGGCGGAGGAACTGCCCGAGATCGTCGCCCGCATCCTCGACGACAGCACCCCGGACCAGGTGGCCGAGCGCGTGATCGGCGCGTTCGTCACCGTCTGGGATGCCAGCGAGGGTCAGTTCGCCGCGCTGGTGCGCAGCGTGTCGAGCCAGGAGGCGGCGGCCAGCATGATGCGCGACTTCCTGACCACACAGGTGCTGGGCCAGATCACCGCGAGATTGGGCGTGGACCGCCCCAAACTGCGCGCAACCCTGGCCGCCAGCCAGATGATCGGCCTGGGCATGGTCCGCTATGTACTGCTCCTGGAGCCGCTGGCCTCAGCCCCGGTAGCAGCAGTGGTGGCAGCAGTAGCCCCCACCCTGGACCGCTACCTGACCGGCGAAATCGCAGGCTAGCAAGAGAAATCGCCTGAGCTTCGGCTCGCACCCGACAGCAGACCCGACAGTCAGTCCTTCGCGCTCAACAGCAAATCCGCATCAAAGCAACTCCGTGTCCCCGTGTGACAGGCAACTCCCGTCTGGTCAACCACCAGCAGCAGGGTGTCCCCGTCACAATCAAGCCGGACCTCACGCACATACTGCGTGTGCCCAGAAGTCTCGCCCTTCTCCCACAACCGCTGCCGGCTGCGCGAGAAGTAAGTGGCCCGCCGAGTCTCCAGCGTGAGCCGCAAAGCCTCGTCGTTCATCCAGGCCACCATCAGCACCTCACCAGTGCCGTGCGCCTGGGCGACCGCACAGACCAGCCCGTCGGGGGTGCGCTTGAGCCGCTCGGCGATCTCCGGCGCCAACCGGGCGGTCACCGGCTGATCCGGAAGTGCTCGCGGACCGGCTTCGTGTTCAGCACCACCAGGGCGTAGATCTGGCTGGCCGCCAGCACGCCGGACACGATCCGGGTCCAGCCCGGTCCGTCGCCCAGCACGATCACGATGTGCAGCAGGGCGGCCAGGATCACGATGATCAGCACCACCGGTCGAGCCCACCGGGCGCCGGCCAGCGCGCCGGCCGCCGCGGCCAGCTCGAACAGCAGCATCGTCGCCGGGAACTGGAGCAGGCCCGCGCCGCCGACGGTGCTCAGCCGGATCAGGCTCTCCACCATGAACACGATGCCCGCGCCGGCCATCAGCAACACGCACAACCACACGTCGAAGGGCGTGTCCCGCAGACTGCCCGAACCGCCGCTGCCGCTACCACTGGTCATCGAACTTCCACCCCGGCTTCCGCCAACGTCTGCTTGACCGCACCGATCCGCAACTGTCCGAAGTGGAACACGCTCGCCGCGAGCACGGCATCGGCGCCGGCTTCGACCGCGGGCGGAAAGTGTTCCAGCGCACCGGCTCCACCGCTCGCGATCAGCGGCACGTCCACCGCCGCGCGCACCAGCCGGACCAGTTCGAGGTCGAAACCGGCCCGGGTGCCGTCGGCGTCCATCGAGTTCAACAGGATCTCGCCGACGCCCAGTTCACGGCCACGGGCGGCCCACTCCACCGCGTCGATGCCGGTGCCCCGGCGGCCACCGTGGGTGGTCACCTCGAAGCCCGACGTCGTCGGCTCACTTCCGTCGGGCACCCGCCGGGCGTCCACCGACAGCACGATGCACTGGGCGCCGTACCGGTGGGAGGCCTCCCGCAGCAGCTCCGGCCGGGCGATGGCCGCGGTGTTGACGCTGACCTTGTCCGCGCCGGCCCGCAGCAGCCGGTCCACGTCGTCGACCGAGCGCACGCCGCCGCCGACGGTGAGCGGGATGAACACCTGCTCCGCGGTGCGCCGGACCACGTCGAAGGTGGTCTCCCGGTTGCCGGCGGACGCGGTCACGTCCAGAAAGGTCAGCTCGTCGGCGCCCTCGGCGTCGTAGGCGGCGGCCAGCTCCACCGGGTCGCCGGCGTCACGCAGGTCCCGGAAGTTGACCCCTTTGACCACCCGGCCGGCGTCCACGTCCAGGCAGGGAATGACCCGGACCGCGACCGTCATGCGGCGACTGCTTTCAGGGCTTCCTCGATGGTGAACGAGCCCTCGTACAGGGCGGTGCCCATGATCGCCCCCTCCACGCCCA
>DATATV010000058.1:0-2383 GCA_036268615.1 Pseudonocardiaceae bacterium | reverse complement strand
CAGGTCCGGTAGCTGGTCCCGGATGGACAGCCACAGCGGCAGCTTGTCGGCGTCCAGGATGACCACCGTGGCGGCCGAGTCGCCGGCCACGTAGCGGAGCTGGTCGGGCGCCAGCGTGTTGTAGAAGCTGGTCGGGGTGGCGCCGGCGAACAGCGCGCCGACGTCGGACAGCACGTGCTCGGCCCGGTTCACCTGGTGCAGCCCGATCACCTCGCCGGGCACGACGCCGAGATCCAACAGCGCCAGCGCGACCGCCCTGGCCCGGTTCCGGTACTGCGCCCAGGTCAACCGCGTCCCGCCGTCGATGACGGCGGTCACCTCCGGGTGTTCGGCGGCGTTGCGGTCGACCAGGTCCAAGACCGTGCCACGGTCCTTGGTCATCGCGTGCCCCGCCTTCTCGCGCCACGACGTACAGCGCAGTTACGTACAGCATTGCCTGTATGTAAGCACGCCTCAGGGCCACGCGTCAGGGTCGAGCGGTCCCCCGGTTCCTACCGCCGGTAGTCCGGCTCGTCGCGGTCCAGCGCGCGCCACAGTGCGTTGAACACCTTGCGCCCGGCCTCGACCCCGCCGATGAACTGCAGCGCCTCCCGGCTGGACTGCAGTGCGGCCTTCTCGGTCACCGGCCGCAGCGACTGACCGGACTGCTGCGCGGCGAGCTGGATCTCACACGCGCGCTGCAGGGTCCACCGCGCGGTGAACGCCGCCGGCACGCTGGCACCGAGGGCGAGCAGCCCGTGGTTGCGCAGGATCATCAGGTTCCGGGTGCCGAGGTCGGCGGGTGCCGAGGTCGGCGGGTGCCGAGGTCGGCGATCAGCCGGGGCTTCTCGTCCGGGTCGACGGTGATGCCCTCGAACTCGTGGTAGGCCACCTCCTGGTAGATCTGCGCGGCGTAGAAGTTGTTCCAGTCCAGGCCGTCGCGCTGGTGTGGGTGTGCATCACGCAGTGCGAGTCCGGCCGGGCGGAGTGGATCGCAGTGTGGATCACCAGCCCGGCCGCGTTCACCGGCCACTCGCTCGGGCCGACGATGTTCCCGTCCAGGTCGATCTTCACCAGGTTCGACGCGGTGACCTCGCGGTAGGTCAGGCCGTACGGGTTGATCAACAGGTGGCCGTCCGCACCGGGCACCCTGGCGCTGATGTGATTGAAGATCAGCTCCACCCAGCCGACACGCTCCCCGCAGCCTGCCCCTGTCCAGCCGGGCGGGCAACGCCGGTTCCACCGGGAACCAGCAATCCGGGCCAGTAGGGTTCGTCGCGGCAACCGACGGTGTGTGACTGACCGGCGGACAACGTTGCCGGCGTCGGAGGTGGAGGATGGCGGTCATCGTGGTGATGGGCGTCTCGGGTTCGGGCAAGACCACGGTCGGCTCGGCGCTGGCCGAGCGGCTGGGCGTCGACTACGTCGACGGGGACACCTTCCACCCGCCGGCCAACATCGCCAAGATGAGCGCTGGAACCCCCCTCACCGACGACGACCGGTGGAGCTGGCTGGACGCGATGGCCGACTGGATCGGTGCGCACGCCGCGACCGGCGGGGTGCTCGGCGCCTCGGCACTCAAGCGCCGCTACCGCGACCGGCTGCGGGCCGGCGGGGACACCTGGTTCCTGCACCTGGCCGGCGACCGGGAGCGGCTGGCCGAACGGCTGCGGGCGCGCAGCGGGCACTTCATGAAGGTCACCCTGCTGGACTCGCAGCTCGCCGACCTCGAGCCGTTGGAACCCGACGAGCCCGGCACCACGGTCGACCTGGCCGACCCGCCGGCACGGATCGTCGAGGAGGCGCTCACCGCGCTCACCGACACCCCCGAGCCGCTCCGCCGACCGTCGGCCCCCTCGTGAGTGGCTGGTGCCAGCCACGCACGAGGGCGGCGGGCCGGGTCAGCGGGTAGGCCGCTCCGCCCGCAGCCGGCAGGCCAGTCGCTGGCGCACCGCGCCGGTCGCGCCGTCGTCGGCGATCAGCAGGTCGAGCAGCGCCTCGAGCACGTCCGCACGCGCGATGCCCGGCACATCCAGCTCCCGGGCCGTGTCCCTGCACCACGCGCTCAGCAGCCGGTTCTGCCCGGGTGAGAGCTCCACAGCCAGTCGCACCGACCGCATCGGCCAGAACACATCAGTCTCAGGAGCTACTTCCACCCCCTCCATCCCGGGAGACTAGCGGCGTTCAGACCGCGCCCACCGCTACGACAGGCCCCAGCCCCCGGTTGTTACCGAGCTGCACACGGTGCAGGTTTTCCGCGCGTTCAACCGGCCTGCTGTGCAGCTCGGTAACAACAGGCAGGTTGACGCGACGCCGCACCGTGCACTCCCCGTAGGTGTCGCCGGCCGGGGTCACACGCCCTGGCTGGTCCTGGCGCCACGCACCGGCGGGCGGCCCACCACAC
>DATATV010000057.1:0-16167 GCA_036268615.1 Pseudonocardiaceae bacterium | reverse complement strand
ATCGACGCGGCGCGCTCGACGTTCGTGATCATGGGCGACGCGGACGACAGCTACGCCTTGGACAACCTGGGCCCGTTCTACGAGTCGCTGACAAAGGGCAACGACGTCGTGATGGGCAACCGGTTCCAGGGGGGCATCGCGCCCGGGGCCATGCCGGCGCTGCACAGGTACCTCGGCAACCCGGTTCTCTCGTACCTGGGTCGCAAGTTCTTCCGGGTGCCGATCGGCGACTTCCATTGCGGCCTGCGCGGTTTCCGGCGCGACCGCATCCTCAAGCTCGGACTACAGACCACCGGCATGGAGTTCGCCAGCGAGATGGTGGTCCGGGCGGCCCAGCGCAAGTACAAGATCGCCGAGGTGCCGACCACTCTCAAACCCGACGGCCGCTCACGTCCGCCGCACCTGCGGACCTGGCGCGACGGCTGGCGGCACCTGCGGTTCCTGCTGGCGTTCAGCCCACGCTGGCTGTTCCTCTACCCGGCCTACGCGTTGATGCTGATCGGCGCGGTGTCGACGGTCGCACTGCTGTTCGGGCCGGTGAAGATCGGCCATGTGACGTTCGAGACCCAGACCATGACGGTCGCGGCGACCTCGCTGATCATCGGCACCCAGATCGCCGCGCTGTCGTTGGTCGCCCGCTCGTACGCGACCCATCTGGGCCTGCAACCCCGAAGTCCCAAGCTGGAACGCGTGCTGGAACGGATCACGCTGGAGTGGGGCCTGATCATCGGGGTGTTGCTGTCGCTGGCCGGAATAGCCTTCTTCATCGGGGCCCTGATTCACTGGCGGCACCACGGCTACGGTGAACTCGCGGCTCGCGACATGCGGGTACCGCTGGCCGGGATGGTGCTGCTGGTGGCCGGGGTGCAGGTCGCGCTCGTGTCGTTCACGCTGAGCCTGACCCAGATCGGGGACCGCTGAATCGTGCGCATCGGTAAACCCGGCCCACGTCCCAAGGGGTCGGCCGAGGTCGCCTACGACACCGGCCTGCAGTCGTTCACGCTCGAGTCACTGAACAGCGCCGTCAACTACCACGCCTGGATCCGCGACATGGTGACGCCCTATCTCGGCGACCACCCGATCGAGATCGGCCCCGGGCTCGGCGATTACGCCGCCGACTGGCTGGAGCGCGGGCTGCAGCGCATCACCCTGTCCGAGATCGACCCCGCGCGGCGCGCCCTGCTCGACAAACGCTTCGGCGCCGACCCGCGGGTCAACGTGAGCGACATCGACGTGCTCGCCCCGATCGACGCGAACCACTCCGCGTTGGTGGCGATCAACGTGTTGGAGCACATCGAGGACCACGTGGGCGCGTTGCGCTCGGCGCACCGACTGCTCCGACCGGGTGGGGCGGTCGTGATGTTCGTCCCGGCGTTCCCGTTCGCGATGAGCCGGTTCGACCTGTCTGTCGGCCATGTCCGGCGCTACCGCCTGCGCACGCTGCGCGAGGCGTACGCGGCCGCGGGCCTGCGGCTGGAGCGCATCCACCACGTGAACGCCCCCGGGTTGCCGGCCTGGTTCGTCGGCATGCGGCTGCTGAAGATGACGCCCCAGGACGGCACGACCGTACAGCTCTGGGACCGCTACGTGATCCCGGTCGCGCGAAAGGTCGAGGAGAAGCGGAACCCGCCGTTCGGGCAGTCGATCTTCGCGGTCGGTCGGGTCGGCGGCAGCGCGTAGGACGGGCCGCACCGAGAGGGTCAGTTGCCGTTCTCGGTGGTCAAGGGCTGCGCCGGACCCCATGGCTCCGGTGTCGTTGCGATCGCGGGCGAGTCCTGCGGGAGCGGCTCGCAGGGCGTGCCGGGCAGCTCGGCCGTGGCCGACGGGACCAGCGTGTACTGCTTGGCACCGGCCTGATCGTTGGGCTTCGCCGGCGACACCAACGTGTACTGCCAGCCGGCCACGCCGCCCGCGGGTTCGGCGTTGTACAGCAGGGTCCCGTCGAGCTTCGTGACGACGAACTGGATCTTCCCGGATCTGGTCATCCCCGCCGACAGCACCGCGTCGGGGAACACCGTGTGCCGTTTCGTCGCGGTCGGCCGGGAGTACGGGTCCCGGCCGTCGCCATACAGGGCGAAGTCGTCGACCTCGACCAACCGCTTCGGGCCCGTCGACAGGTGCACCTGGACGTCGAAGCTGACCAGCCAACCGATCCGGTAGTGATGGCCGACCTTGCCGCACGAGACGTGCAGCAGCTCCGGATTGCTCGCCTGCGCCGCCACCTGCCCACCGGCGAGTTGTTGGGTCGCCCCCAGGGCCGCCGGGGCACCGGGGCGCTGCCTGTCGGCCGGCAGCATCTGCGCGCCGGCCGCGTTGCCGACCATCACCAGCGCGACGGCCCCGGCCGTGCCCGCCCCGACCAACCCACGGTGCCGTCGGCCCGCAGCGGCCGACGCACTCGGGGGCGCCTCGACCAGCCCCCCCGACGCGGCGGCGGCCGGCCGCGGTTTACGCAGCAGGGCCACCCCCAGCACGCCGGCGGCGGGCAGGAACAGCTGGGCGGGCAGCGCGTAGCGGTAGTCGAAGCCGGCCCCGAGCGAGGGCATCACCAGGGCGCCGATCCCGAACAGCACGAACGCGGCGGCAAGCACCGCGCGCCGGTCGCGCCACCGGCGCAATGCGCCCCAGCAGCCCAGCAGCACCCCGAGGAGCAACGCCGGACCGGGCGTGTAGGCCACTCGCTGGTAGGCCCGCAATGCGGTGGCCAACACGTGGTGCATCCGCGGGCGGACGATGTCGGACTGATACCCCATCCGGGCCACGTCGATGTTCCACGGCGGCGGCGGGCCCAGTCGCGCCGGGAACTGCCAGGACACCTCCGGGAAATCGCGCGGCCCGGTGTGCCGTCCCGGGTCGAAGTAGTGGACCAGGTCGGAGGCGACGTAACGCGCGTAGTCCAGCGGCTGGTGCTTGATCACGTCCTTGGCGAACTTGCCGGCCGCCGCGTCGTCGCGCAGATTGGCCGCGATGTTCCACTTCGTGGCCGCGGCGAGCTGTTGCTCGGGGGTCGCCGTCGGGGAGACCGGATCCTCAGGAAGCTGCGGCAACCGCTGGAGCAGCGATCCGGGTGACCAGGTGTACTGGTTGTTGCCGGCACGCTGGCTGAGCGGACCAGCCGGGCAGAGGTCCTGATCGGCGGCGGGCAGTTTGTCGCACTTCGCGAACGGCGCGACCTCACCGTAGAGTTCGCGGCCGGTGTAGGACGTCCAGCCGAACTGGCCGTAGTAGCCCTGGAAGACCAGCGCGTAACCGACGAGCGGCACGGCCAACGCGCCGGCGGTCGCGAGGATCCGCCGCCACCCGGCGCGCATCACGATCAGCACCAGGACCGCAACCAGCGCACACGGCAGGGCGACCGTCCGGGTCAGTGTCGCCAGCCCGAGCAGCACGCCGGCCAGGACGTGGAAGCCGACCGACCGCCGTCGTTCGAGGAGCAGATAGAGCCCCAGCACGAGCAGGAACTCGAACAGGGCCTCGGACAGGATCACGTGCTCGACGTCGATCTGGAAGGCGTCGAGCAGGACCGGCGCCGCGGCCACCGCCGCGCCGAGATCACCGACCCCGAACGAGCGGATCAGCCGGTAGAGCAGCAACCCGGTGCCCAGGCCGAGCAGATGCTGCGCCAACGGGACGGCGACCAGCAGGTGGGTGACGGACAGCACCTTCAGGAAGACCGGGTACACGACGGGGTGCCACAGGTTCGGGACCAAGGTCTGGGAGTTCCAGAGGTAGGAGTAGGAGTCCCCGCTGAACTCCAACGCCGGGTAGTACGCAGCCAGGGTCACCAGGCGCAGGAACGCACCGAGTGCGAAGACCCAGAAGAAGATGGGGTTGGTGCGTCGACTGTGCCGGATCGCGTCCAGGACACCACGGCCGCGACCGGCCGGTTGCCCGGCAGCACGTCCGGTGAAGCCCGCCCCGGAGTTGCCGGCGATCTCGACCGGCGCGAGCAGATCCAGGTCGGTCCGGATTCGGGCCGACGGCTGCGTGGAGTCGTGGGAACCGGTCGAGCGGTGGCTGCCCGCTCCGTGGCGGACCGGCCTGCCCTCGGCCGGCGAGGCGAGGCCGCCGTTGGTTTGCACGCCGTCGGACGGCCGAGCGAACAGCCACCTCAAAGCGCACTTCTCCTATGTGCCGGCAATCGCCCGCTGTGGCCTGGTTGTCCGACCGGAATCCAGTCTGGCAAAGAGTAGCCGGCAGATCGGGGCGGCTCCACCAACTCGACAGCGCTTGTCGATCGGACTTCTGGTCGCGCGCCGGCCTGCGGGGCCGTCGTGCGCCTGTGTCACGTCCGATTGTCGTGACCCGCCTACCGGGGACACGGGGACACGCGACCGGACGGCGGCACGGCCGAACGGTGTGCCCCAGCGCGCGGCATACTTTCCGGCAATTGGCTTCGAGGACGGGCGCGGTGTTCAGCTGGCACGAGTTCGTCCCGCGCGCCTCCATACTCCTGTTGGGCGCGGTCCTGATGATCGCCGCCGAGCGCAGGAAGTGGCGGCCGTCGCTGTGGGTGACCGTGGCGGTGGCCCTGGCGCTGCGCGGCGAGATGGCGGTGCTCGCGTACGACATCCGGCCCTACGACACCTTCCACTTCTTCATCGAGGTCGGCCGCCGGGTCCTGGCGCACCAGGATCTGTTGAACCACAAGGACGACAACCCGCTGCTGCCCGGGGCGATGGTGTCGAGCGGTTGGAGCTATCTGCCGGTCTACGCCTGGCCGCTGGGCGCGATGTACTGGCTCTTCAAGCACCACGTCCTGCCCTGGTACCTGGCGTCCAAGCTGGCCCCGATCGCCGCGGACACGGTGGTGGCCGGGTTGGTCGGCAAGCTCGCCGGCCCGGACCGAGCGCCGGAACTGCGCCGGTTCCAGTACGCGTGCAACCCGATCGCGATCCTGGTGTGCAGCGTGCACGGCCAGTTGGAACCGGTCTGTCTGGCCTTCGCCGCGGGCGCGCTGATCGCCGCCCGGCGACATCCGGTGGTCGGCGGCCTGCTGCTCGGGCTGGCGATCGGCACGAAGACCTGGCCGGCGCTGCTGCTGCCGGCCGTGATCATCGCGGCGGGCTCCTCCTGGCGGGCCCGTGCGTGGGTGGTCGTGACGACCGTCGCGGTCCCGGTGGTGCTGTTCCTGACCCTGCCGCTGACCACCGGCGCCGCGTGGTCGAACCTCGGTAGCGATGCGCACGTGATCAACGGATATCGGTCCATCACCGGCACCTGGGGCTGGACGGCGTTGGCCGACGTGGTGGACGGCACCACCCCGGACCCGGTGCACGGCCAGGGGCTGAGCCCGGTGCTGCATCACGTCGGCACCGCACTGCTGCTGGGCTCGGTGCTGCTGGTGCTGTGGTGCTGGCGACGCGCGGACAGTGTTGCGATGGCCGCGGCGCTGACCACCACGTTCCTGGTCGTGGCGTCCGGCTTCGGAGCCCAGTACCTGGTCTGGCCGACACCGTTCCAGACGGCTCGGCCGAACCGCTGGACGATCCCGGTCCAACTCCTTGGCGGCGCGTACGCCGGCGTGGGCTACCTGATGCTGGGCCTGTCCCCCGAGGGCTACCAACGTTGGGCGACCACGTGGTACCTGTGCTCGTTCGTGGTGATCGCGGTGCTGCTGCTCGCCCTGGTGGCCGACCAACGCAAGCCGGTCGTCCAGCGCCGCGCGCACGCGCGCCTGTCGCAGCCGGCGACCAGCGGCTGAACGCTACTCGCCGCCCACCGCGGCATGCGCGGCCCGGCTACCCAGCGGCCGGATCACCCGCCGCCAGTTCGTCGGCGGAAGCCGGCACAGCCCGAAACTGACCAGCAGCAGGATCACGCAGGAGACGATGCCGTCCATCCAATAGTGGTTCGCGGTTCCCACCACGACGATCGCCGTGATCGTCGGGTGCAACAGCCACAGCCACCGCCACCGACCACGCGTGGTCGCGATCAGGCCCGCGGCCACCAGCACCGCCCAGGTCACGTGCAGGCTCGGCATCGCGCCGAACTGGTTGATCAGCTGCGTGTGCGCGGCGTCCGTGCTGTACACCGTCGGCCCGTACTTCGCCCCGGTGTCGATGAACCCGTAACCGTTGAGCAGCCGTGGCGGAGCCAGCGGGAAAAGCAGCTCGATCACGAGCCCGAGCCCGGTGGCCGCGACCATGACGCGTCGCACCGCCGGGTACTGCTTCGGCCGCCGGACGAACATCCAGAGCAGGAAGGCGCCGGTGGCCGGGAAGTGCACGAAGGCGTAGTAGGTGTTCGCGAACCGGACCACGTCATGGTTGGTGAGCAACGCCTGCTGCTCGCTCAACTCGCTCGGCAGGTGCAGCCACCGCTCGAGGTCCCAGATCCGGTGGGCGTTGCGGAACGCCGCGGCGGTGTCGCCGGACCGCAGCATCCGGCCGCCCTTGTAGAGCGCGGCCAGCACGGCCAGCGCGCCCAGCTCCCGGCCGATGCGATTCAGCGCGAACACGCGCCGGGCGCCGAGCAGAACCGAACCGGCTTCGGTCACGCCCGACACCCCCTTCGACCCGGCTGCAAGGCAAGATCCGGCCGGTCGGAGACTCCAGCCGCGCGTCGGCCACCTGACCGGAGAACGGTAGCCGAACCTACGAATTGCTCCCACAGGCATGGGGCAGACAAACCCCATTTGGCCGAGAGCCGGCACACTTTTGGGTCGTGCGGGCATTACGAAAAGCACAACTTCGACCGGCCTGGCGCCGGTCAGTGACAGCCGGTCAGTGAGAGCCGGTCAGTGACTGCGGCCCGCCTCGACCTTGGTCGCCCCGCGCCCACGCGCCCCGCCCAGGTTTCCGAAGCGCTTGGCAAAGCCCCAGCGGGTCACCCGCCAGATCGCCTCCACGACGATCGCGCCGCTCATCTTGCTGACGCCCAGCTCCCGCTCGACAAAGGTGATCGGCACCTCGACCACCGTGGCACCGCGGTTGACGGCGCGCCAGGCCAGGTCGATCTGGAAGCAGTAGCCCTGGCTGTGCACCTCGGCCAGCTCGAGCTCCTCCAGCGTGCGCCGCCGGTAGGCGCGGAAGCCGCCGGTCACGTCCCGCAACTGCACACCCAGCGCCAGCCGGGCGTACGTCGTCCCGGCGCGACTGATCAGCTTGCGCCGCAGCGGCCAGTTGACCACGCTGCCGCCGGGCACCCACCGCGATCCGAGCACCAGGTCGGCGTGCTCGAGCGCGCCCAGCAGCGCGGGCAGGTCCTCCGGACGGTGCGAGCCGTCGGCGTCCATCTCGACCAGGACGTCGTAGCAGCGGTCCATCCCCCAGGCGAACCCAGCCAGGTAAGCCGCGCCCAGCCCGGCCTTGGCCTCTCGGTGCAGCACGTGCACCCGCGCGTCGGCGGCCGCCAGCCCGTCGGCGATCACCCCGGTGCCGTCCGGCGAGCCGTCGTCGACGATCAGCACGTGCACCTGCGGGAGGACCGCGGTCAACCGGCCGATCACGCCGGCGATGCTCTCGGCCTCGTTGTAGGTGGGCACGATCACGAGGACACGATCGGTCGAGGCCATCAACTCGCTATCGAGCATTGCCGCGCTCCCCTTGACCGAACACGCTGCGCTGACCCAACAACATAGACGACCTACCCTCCTCGCCGGTTCGACTCCTGGCCCGTGTTGCCCACTTCTCTCAGCTGGTGATGTCCGCTCCGCCGAGCTTGGCCCATGCCAACGAGCCGAAGAGCGCGACGTACCCGAGTTGCAACAGCAACCAGGAGTCCAGCGTGTGCCAATCGACCTGCGCACGGAGGATCTCGCCGAAACCCAGCCAGTGATGGGTGAACAGGAGATAGCGCAGCGAACCCAACTGTGGGATCTGGTCGAGCACGGCGCAGATCACTGCGGCTCCCACGGTCGCGGCCATCGCGGCGATGGGGACCTCGGTGAGCGTGGAGATGAACAGCCCGACCGCCAGAAACCCGGTCAGGGTCGCGATCACGTATCCGGTGACCTCGACGACCCGGATCAGGCCCTGGCCGAGGCTGATCGTGTCGCCGGACAGCAATGTCACCGGGTGCAGCCCGAACAGCACGCCCCCGGCGGCGAGCCCCACGCCGGCCACGGCCGCCACCGCGACCGCCGTGTAGGCCAGCACCCCGATGGCCTTGGCGACCAACAATCGGGTCCGGCTCACCGGCACCGTCAGCAGATAGCGCAACGTCCCGCTACCCGCCTCCCCGGCGATCGCGTCGCCCGCGACGACCCCGATCAACAGCGGCAGCAACAACGGCAGGGTGATCGTCAACGCGGTGAAGACCAGGAAAACCCCGTTGTCGGTGACCTGGTTGATGAACTGCGGGCCGCCCCGGTGACCGTGGTGGTTGACCTTTATCGCCAACCCGATCGCCAACGGCGCGGCCGCCAACAGGGCCAACAACGCCAGATTGCGGCGCCGGCGGAACACCATGCCGATCTCACTGAATACGAGGCGGTGCGTCGCCCCGCGGCGGCGCACCGCCACCGCGAACACCGGGGCCACCGGCTCAGCCCGCGACATCGAAGCCCTCCCCGGTCAAGCCCACGAAGAACTCCTCCAGGCCCGGGCGGGCCACCTGCAGGCCGGTGAACGGCACGCCGCCGAGCACCAGTGCCGGGGCAACCTCCTCGGCGGCGAGCTCCGACAGCAGGCCGCGCACCGCGCCGTCCTCGACCCGTACCTCCCGTAACCCCAGACGGGTCAGCACGGCGGCCGCCCCGGCCGCGTCCACGGTGATCACGGTGACCACTCGGCCGGCGGCACCGAGTACCTCGGCCAGCGTCCCCTGCCGCAGCAGCCGACCGGCGCTCATGATCCCGACGTGGGTCGCGATCTGCTCCACCTCGGCCAACAGGTGACTGGAGATCAGGACCGTGATGCCGTCCGCCGCGACCGACCGCACCAACGCCCGGATCTCGCGGGTGCCCTGGGGGTCCAGGCCGTTGGTCGGTTCGTCGAGCACGAGCAGGTCGCGGGGCGCCAGCAACGCCGCGGCGATCCCCAACCGCTGCTTCATCCCCAACGAGTACTGGCGGTAGCGCTTGCGCTCGGCCGCCCGCAGGCCGACGCGGTCCAGCGCGGCGCCGACCCGGGCGTCGCGGGTGCGCGGGTCGGTGGTCGCGTCGCACGCGTCGAGCCGCCGCAGGTTGGCCAGTCCGGACAGGTAGGGGTGGAACGCCGGGCCCTCGACCAGCGATCCGACCCGGGCCAACGACACCGCGCCGCCGCCGGGCATCCGGCGGCCGAGCAGGTCGACGGTGCCCGCGGTCGGCGTCACCAGCCCCAGCAGCATCCGGATCGTGGTCGTCTTGCCGGATCCGTTCGGGCCGAGGAACCCGTAGACGGCGCCGGGCGGCACCCGCAGGTCGATGTCGTTGACGGCGGTGTGCCGGCCGAACCGCTTGGTCAGGCCGTCGGTCCGAATCGCCCACCGGCCGTCCCGCTCGCCGGTACCGATCCGGACGGCCGGCTCGGTCGTCATGGTCATCCCTGCGCCGCCGCGGCGCGCAGCACGGCCGGTGGGACCGCGCCGACGAAGGCCCGGCCGTCCGGGGTGATCAGCAGGCTGACCAGGCTCGTGCTGACCAGTCGGCCCTCGGGCACCGGGGTGGCCGAACGCTCCAACCAGCCGAGCACCGAGCTGTGTCGGCCGCCGGACCCGTCAGCCGGCCCACTGCCCACGTTCAGGTCGGCGGCCGGGAACTCGAGCACCGTCGCCCAGCCCGAGCCGACCGGGTGCGGCCGGGCATCGCTCGGGTCCGGGTTCGGGTCCGGGTTCGCCGGCTCCGGCTCGCCCGGCGACGGCGCCCCGCCGGACTGAGTAACCGTGGCTCCGGACGGCACCGTGAACTGGAACTCCGAAGCCGATGGAGTGGCGAAGGAGAGCGTGCTGCTGCGCCCATCGTCACCAGAGGTGAACCCGGTGCTCCACGCGGGTTCCGCGCCGACACCGAAGATCTGCACCCGCAGCGGGATGCGGTTGTCGGCGTCGATGTCGATGCGCACGCTGCGCACGAGGGTGTCCGTAGTCCGCGGGGTGAGCGTGAGCTGGTACGTGGGCCGACCGGCCACCTGGGAGGTGCCGGCGACCGCGACCGTGGTGCTCGGGTCGAGGTCGTTCAACAGCCGCTGCGCCGCCGCCTGCGGGGTCGACTCCATCGGCCCGGATCCGAAGTTGCCGGCCGCCCGACTCGGCAGCAGTCGATGGGTGACGGCGTTCGTCGAGCTGTCGTACGTCCACAGGTCGCTGCCGTTGTGGATCACGTCGGTCTCGGCGAGGTCGTCGAGCATGGCCAGGCGCTGTCGGGCGGCCCCGTCCACCCACAGGCGAAGGGTGTGCGAGCCGGTGAGCAGCGCGGCCGCGCCGGACGAGGAACCGACCAGGTGATCCGGCAACGTGGGCAGACCCAGGTCGGCATCCACCTGCAGCGTGCCGGAAAGTGTTTCGACAGACGCCGCGCGAACGCTCGCGATCAGATCCGCCGCCGAGACGGTCGGGAGATTGGGGTCCGGACCCGACGCAACCGCGTGGGGAACCGTTGACGCGGCGAGGATCACCACCGAGACAGCGCCGGGCAGGACCCAGCGCTTGGAGTTCCTCATCGAACACCTCCGCAGCCGCGTTCAGCATGACTGACGCAGGGTCGATTTGGGGCGGCCGTGGCGGGACTCCAAGGAACCCGCAGCGGTTTGTCAGGGGTTGCGCAGGTTTGGGCGATTTCGCGACCGACACCCGGATCCGAGAGGTTCAGGTCTTTTGGGGCTTCTTGATAGTTCCTAACCTTTTCGGACCCTTCTGCTTCCTTTCGGGACGATGGACTGTCGCCTACCGGCCGGACGGTCGGGACCTTGAGGAGGATCTCAGTGACGAAACTCCAAAGAACCGGAGCGACCTTCGCTCTTGTCGTTGCCGCGGCCGCATCCGGCGTGTCCGGGGCGTCCGCCGCCACGGTCGCCGCAAGCGCACCCGCCACCGGCGCGATCACCCAGCAGGCGCCTGCCGCCGCGTCGTACTGGCACCACTGCGGGCGCTGGCATCACTGCGGCGGTTGGGGCTGGGGCTGGCACCATCACCACCACCACGGGTGGTGACCCCTACGACCCGTCGCGTGCGGGTCGCCTGAGGAATCCGACGAGCCGGGCGGGCCGAGCGCCGCGCGCGCCTTCCCGCCCGGTTCGCAGGTCACGGCGGAGGAGTTCGGGCAGGATCGAGCCGACATAGATCGAGGGAGCTTCGGATGAACCGGATACGGACGCGCCGACCGGCCCTGGCGACCGCGGTGCTGGTCGGCGGCTTGCTAACCGGTCTGTCGGCGTGCGGCGGGAATCCCAGCGGGTCCGCGACGGCCACCGATACCGACTCGGTGACTCCGGGCGCCCAGGCGACGGCAGCCGCGCAGGCCGCGCCGGTCACGCAGCCGATTCTGGCGTCGCCACAGCCCGATTCGCCCCTGGTCAGCTGCGGGATGGCGCAGGTCGGCCCCCGCGTCGCCGACGGCGACCCGCTGCTGGACCGGGCGGCGGAGTTCTTCCGCGAGCTCGATGCGGCCCAGTCGGTGCCACCCGCCGTGCGCGGCGTCTACGGGGTCGACGTGGCCGCACTGACGGCGGACCAGCGACAAGAAGTGCTCCTGCTGCTCAGCAGCCTCAACCAGTGCCCGGGCGTCAGTCCCCAACTTCAGCGCTCGGTGCTCGAGGTCTTCGACCAGCTGGCACCGCAACCGGTGGCGCAACCGGATGCCGACGACTCCACCGGGTCCGACGACACTGTCGACACCGACGCTTCGGACGACACCGGCGAGCAGATCCGCTCGGACAACCTCGACCCTGCCGACAACTACGCCGACGGCTGGTGGGACGGCTACGGCTGGTGGTTCCGTCCGTGCTGGACCCACCCGAGCTCCGAACACGACAGGTGGGTCCAGTGGGGCCACGACCGCCACGACGGGATCTGGTGGGGCTGGACCGGTTCGACCTGGGAGCGCTTCGGTACGCACCGACCGGTGGACACTGATCCGCATCCCGGGAAGCCCGGCGGAACCACACACCACCGGCCGTGGCTCCCCGGCCGCCACGGTGTCCCGGTTCCCCAGGGCGACACCGGCCACTGGCCGGACAACTCAAACCAGATCCCGGGCCAGAACCGAGGCTCCGGGCAGAACCAAGGTTCCGCCCAGAACCAAGGTTCCGCCCAGAACCACGGTTCCGGACAGAATCAGAGCACCGGCACCGGGGACCCGGGCGGATGGCAGGGCGGCCGGCCCAACGGGACCGGCACCGGCGCCGGCACCGGCGGGAACTCAACCGGCGACGGCGCCGGGGACGACCAGGCGCACCTCCGCCATCGCTCGATCGACCCGGCGGGCACGGGCGCGGGTCCGGCCTCGACCGGCAACGGCAACTCGGAGGCACCGAACAGCGGGTCGACCGACGCCGGCGCCGGATCGGAGCGGCACCACCGGGACTCGCCCACGCACGACTCGACCGGCGATGCGGGCCCGAGCCAGTCCGCCGGAACGTTCCACCAGCCGGATTCTTCGTCGCAGGGATGGCAGTCCCACCGCGACAGCACGCACCAGGACATCCCGCGTCAGGACGGCACGACGGGCACGACCGGAACGCCGCCGCACGTCGAGCAGCCACATGTCGAGCAGCCACATTCCGAGCCGTCCCAGCCGCATGTCCAGCCGCCCGCCCCGCAGCAGCCGGCGGGTCCGGGCAGCCCAGGGGTGCACCACCCCTGAGCGCCGGCGCCGGGAATATCAGCCGTTCGGCTGACCCCGAACTGCCCGAACGAACCCCCCCGGAAGGCGGACCCGATCCGTCGAACCCGACATGGGGTTGGGCGGACGCGGCAGCAGGGTGGCGCGGTTCACCGCGGCCGCCCTGACTTCCGTGGCCGGCATCGGACTGTTCGCCTCGGGTGCCCTCTCCAACACCTACCTGCCCCTGGTGCCGTCCACCCAGGCACCCGGCGCGACCGACGACGCCGGCCCGTGCGCCCACGACGGCGCCATCGGCGCCTCATCGGTCCCGCTCGCGTCCTACCGGTTCGAGTGCGTCGGCGGCCAGTGGCTGCTGACCTCGCTGGACTCCGCGGGTTCGAAAAAAACCGACGGCACCGTCACCACCGACTCGCTCGGCAATCGTTTCGTCTCCACCGACGGCGTCTGGGTGCCGCAGGGCGCCCCGCGCATTCCCCCGATCAAGGTCGTCACTCCCTGACCGCTCCAGCGCGGGGCGACACGGGTCAGGCCGCCGGCGGGGCGAAGAACTCCAGCGGCAGGTTGTCCGGATCGCGGAACGACAACCCGGAGCCGTAGGGGGCGTCGATGATGCCGCCGTGGTCGATGCCGAGCTTGTCCAGCCGGCTCTCCCACTGCTCCAGTTCGGCGTGATCGGCGCAGCCGAATGCCAGATGGTCCAGGCCGGTCCGACGCTCGTCGAAGCGCGCCGACTTGTCCCCGTCAGGGAACTCGTGCAGCCCGACGAGCGTGCCGCCGAGCAGCCAGACGACGTGGCGGAAGGGCCCGGTGTCCTCGTCGATGACCGGGTCGGAGTCGAACAGGTCGCGATACCACGGGACGCTGATGTCGAGGTTGCTGACGGTCAGCGCGACGTGCGTGATTGCCGGGAATGCACTCATTGGTTCTCCAGGGTGGGTCGAACTCGAGGGAAACCACGAAGGTCGCCGGGGAGCTGGGGGATCGTCGACGACCGAGTGGCGATTTCGATCCGGACGCGGATTGTGCCGCTCACAACGGGAAGCGACCCGAACCTACTCCGGCGCTGCCCGGCCGGATAGCCACAGTCGGGACCTCCAACATCAGGCGGCATGGCCCAGGTAGCGGGCGAACAGATCCTCGCCGTCCAGTTCGCCGGGCTCGCCGGAGAACACGACCTCGCCCTTCTGGAGCAGGTACACGTAGTCGGCCATGGCCAGCGCCTTCGTCACGTACTGCTCGACCAGCAGCAAGCTGGCGCCACCGGCCGCCAGCCGCCGCAGGAACTCGAAGATCTCGTCCACGACGATCGGCGCCAGCCCCATGCTGACCTCGTCCAGCAGCACCGTGGCCGGCGACTGCACGTAGGCCTTGGCCAGGGCGAGCATCTGCTGCTCGCCGCCGGACATCGTCCCGGCCACCTGGTTCAACCGCCGCCCGAGCACCGGGAAGGCGGCCGCGGCGGCCTCGATCGCCGCCTGCTCGTGCCCCCGCCGCGACTGCACGATCAGGTTCTCCCGCACGGTCAGCGAGGGAAACACCCCACGTCCCTCGGGGACGTGACAGACCCCGCGCCCGACGATCCGATGCGGGGGCCAACCGGTCACGTCGGTCCCGTCGACGATCAGCTGCCCGGACTGCGGAGTCAGCAGGCCCGCGGCGACCCGCAGCATCGTCGTCTTGCCGGCGCCGTTTGCGCCGAGCAGGGCGACGACCGCGCCGGAGGGCACCACCAGCGTGACGTCGTGCAGCACCCGGGTGCCGCCGTAGGCGGCGTGGATCCGGCGTAGTTCCAGCACGAGGCGCTCCCGTCCTCAACGACAGATCGGCTTGACGCCCAGCGGCACTGTGCTGTCCAGCCCTTCCGGGTGTGCAGTCTCAACGACAGATCGGCTTGACGCCCAGCGGCGCCGTCCAGCCCTTCTGGGTCAGCAGTTCGAAGTACACGCATCCGCTGCTGCGCGGCAACCCGGAACCGAACGTGATCGGCGCGGTCAGGCCGTCCAGGGTGTCGTTGTGGACCTTGTGCAGGCCGTCGAACACCATCAGCGCGGTCAAGGCGTCCGTGGCCGCCCCCGGGCCGAGATTGGCGACGGCGGATTCGAGCAATTTCGCCGCCGTCCACATCTGCACCGACGAACCACTGGGTTCCTCACCGGGGGCGTACTTGACCAACGCGTCCTGGTAGGCCGCCAGCCCTGGCGTCGACCGCTCCGTCCACGGCGCGTCCGCGGTCGCCGTGGCCAGGTTGAACTCCCGCAGGGTCGGGTCCTTCGCCTGTCCGGGTGAGATCGTGCCACCGATGCCGCCCAGCAGCGGGTGGTAGCCGATCGCGTTGCAGGATCGGGCCACCCGGGCCATCGCGGTGCCGTCCATGCCGAGGGCGAGCTGGTCGGCACCGGCATTCTTCGCGCTCTGGCACTGGGCGGTGAAGTCGGTCTGGGTCAACGAGATCGCCGAGCTGTAGACGATCTCGGCGCCGGCCGCCTTCGCCAGACCATTGTTCAGCTGCTGGTTGGCGTAGGTGCAGGCCTTGACCTCAACGCAGTAGAGCAGCCCGACCTTGGCCTTCCCGCTGGCCACGTTCTGCTTGAGGATCCCGACGAGTTGGTCCTCGATTCCGGCGCCCTGCGGGAACAGGTACTGGCTGCTGCCGAACCATTCCGGCGCGATCAGGTCGCCACCGATCGCCGGGACCTTCGCGGTCTCGATGGCCTGCTTGAAACCGGCCATGCTGAAGTCGAGATGCCCGCCGACGAAGGCGACCACGTGGTCGTCGCGCGACAACTGGGCCACCAGCGCGGCGGCCCGGGCTGGGTCTCCCCCGTCGTCGCCGAAGAACAGCTGCACGGGGTGGCAGGCCAACCCGCCGCGGGCGTTGATGTCCTTGGCCCACACCGCCACCGCGGTGCGTCCGCCGGTCCAGGCCGGCCCGGTCACGCCGGAGAACGTGCCGACCTGGCCGATGTTCACCGGCGTCCCCGGCTTCGTGCAGACCGCGGCGGCGGCAGCCGCGGCCGGGGCGCCGGCAGCGCTCGCGGCGGGCTTCGCCGGGGCGCCGGCCGCGGCGGCGGGTTTGGCCGCGGTGCCGGCCTTGGCGGCGGGTTTGGCCGCGGTGCCGGCCTTGGCGGCGCTGGGCCCTACGGCGCCCGCTGCCGGCGCCGGTGCCGCTCGGGCGGTGGTCGGGGCCCTGGCAGCGGTGGTGGTCGAGCCGGCAGCCGACGGGCTGTTCGCCGAGGCCGGAGCTGCGGGAGCCGCGGCGGCGGGGGCGGCGGCGGGGGCGGCGGCGGGGGCGGCGGGGGCGGCGGCGCCGGCGGCTTGCCGAACGAGATCCGCAGGCCCGCGGTCAGAGACGTGTCCTTGTAGTCGCCGTGGAGCGAGCCGAGGTTGATCAGAGCGCCCGGTCCCGGAGCGCCCGCATTGGTGGTCCGCGAATTGAAGTCGAAGGTCGAGCGGAGGTACCG
>DATATV010000056.1:0-4690 GCA_036268615.1 Pseudonocardiaceae bacterium | reverse complement strand
CGGTGGTGGATGTGCTGGCGACGGAAACCGGCTACGCTGTGTCCGACGCGGGCGGCGAATTCCGCAGCGTGGCTGAGCAGGATCTCACGATGGTCATCGAGGCGATCCGGCACGTCTAGGAGCCGTTGTGGCGCAGCCGCTGGACGACTATCTGCGTAATGGCCCGGAAATCTACCGCCGTTCGTTCGAGACGATCAGAGCAGAAGCCGAGCTGGCCCGCTTCCCGGACGAGCTGGCCGCTGTCGTGGTGCGGATGATCCATGCGTGCGGCATGGTCGACATCACCGCCGACGTCGAGGCGTCTCCCGATCTCGTGCACTCGGCCCGCTCCGCCTTACGTGCTGGCGCACCGATCCTGTGCGACGCCACGATGGTCGCGAGTGGTATCACCCGTGCCCGGCTGCCAGCGGGCAACGAGATCATCTGCACGCTGGCCGACCCACGAGTTCCCGGCATCGCGGAGGCGATCGGCAACACGCGCTCGGCGGCGGCAGTCGACCTGTGGGCCGAACGACTGGACGGTTCCGTTGTCGCCGTCGGCAACGCACCCACCGCGTTGTTCCGGCTGCTGGAGTTGATCGCAATCGGCGGCGCGCGCCCCAGCGCCGTGCTCGGACTGCCGGTCGGCTTCATCGGCGCCGCCGAGTCCAAACGGGCGCTCACCGGCAGCGGGCTGCCCTACCTGGTCGTGCACGGTCGACGCGGCGGCAGTGCGCTGGCCGTCGCCGCGGTCAACGCGATCGCCTGCGAGCGCGAATAGCGCCTGCCCGGCTTCCCGTCACGCACGCCGCTGAAACGCTGAAACGAGGACGACCATGCGCGGCACCCTGTACGGCGTCGGTCTCGGCCCGGGCGATCCCGAGCTCGTGACGGTCAAGGCCGCGCGGCTGATCGCGGCCGCCGACGTGATCGCCTACCACACGGCCCGGCACGGCAGGTCGATCGCACGCACCATCGCCGAGCCCTACCTGCGGGCGGGCCAGACCGAGGAACCGCTGGTCTACCCGGTCACCACGGAGGCCACCGACCACCCCGGCGGATACCAGGGCGCAATGGAGGAGTTCTACACCCGCGCGGCCGCGCGGCTGGCCGAACACCTGCAAGCCGGTCGTGACGTGGTTCTGCTGGCCGAGGGCGACCCGCTGTTCTTCAGTTCGTACATGCACATGCACCGCAGGCTCACCGCTCGATTCGACGCGGTGATCGTGCCCGGTGTGACCGCGATCGCCGCTGCCTCGGCCGCGAGCGCGACACCCTTGGTCGAGGGGCAGGAAGTCCTCACGGTGCTGCCCGGCACGCTGCCGCGCGCCGCGCTTGCCGAACACCTACGCCGCTGCCAGGCGGCGGCGATCATGAAGCTGGGCCGCCACTTCGACACGGTGCGCGACGCACTGGCCGATGCCGGCCGACTGGAGGACGCCCGTTACGTTGAGCGCGCTTCGCACGAGCGCCAGCGGATGTGCGCCGTTGCCGACGTCGACGCGGCGACCGTGCCGTACATGTCGCTGATCCTGGTGCCCGGCAGGCAGGCGGCGGCTCCGGCCCCCGTTCGCGGGGAAGCCGAGGAAACCGGAGCCGCCCGAGGTGAGGTCGTGGTGATCGGTCTCGGTCCGGGCCCCCGGGACTGGCTGACCCCGCAGGCCCAGGCCGAGCTGGCCAACGCCGAACACATCGTCGGCTATCAGACCTATGTGGACAGGGTGCCGGTCAACCCGCGGCAGCATCGGCACGCCAGCGACAACAAGGTGGAGGCGCAACGGGCCGAGTTCGCGCTGGACCTCGCTCGACGCGGCGCGCGGGTCGCGGTGGTCTCCTCCGGCGATCCCGGCGTGTTCGCCATGGCCAGTGCGGTGTTCGAGGTCGCGGAGCAGTCGCGCTACGAGGATGTGACGGTGCGCGTGGTACCGGGCCTCACCGCGGCCCAGGCGGTGGCGAGCCGGGTAGGCGCACCGCTCGGTCACGACTTCTGCGTCTTGTCGCTCTCCGAACGGCTCAAGCCGTGGGAGGTGGTGCTCCGTCGGCTGGAAGCGGTCGCGGCAGCCGATTTCGTGCTGGCCGTGTACAACCCGGCTTCGGCGAAGTCGGGGCGCAACCGGGTCGCCGCCCTGCGCGATGTGCTGTTGCGGCACCGTGATCCGGACACTCCGGTCGTCGTCGGCCGCGCGGTCGGCTCGGCCGGCGAATCGGTGCGCACGGTGCGGCTTGCCGACCTGGATCCGGCCCGGATCGACATGCAGACGCTGCTCATCATCGGGTCCTCGCAGACCAGGGTGACGCGGGGGCGAACGGGCACGATGGTCTACACGCCACGCGGTTACCCGGACGTGCTGGTGGAATCAGCCACCGGCTGAGGCAGCGTCGGCAACGGTGCGCAGCCAGGCCACCGCGGCGTCGACCGTCTCCACGGCGGCCACGCCCGCCGGCAGCGGCGGGCGGGACACCATCAGCACCGGCACGCCGAGTTCTTCGGCTGCGGTGAGCTTGGCCGAGGTCAGGGCGCCGCCACTGTCCTTGGTGACCAGCAGCGCGACCTGGTGCGCACGCATCAGGTCGCGCTCGCCATCCACAGTGTACGGACCACGGTCGAGTATCAGCTCGGTTCGGGATGGCAGCGGCTCCTGTGGTGGATCGACCATCCTGACCAGGTAGCGGTGTCTGGTGTCGGTGGCGAACACGGCCAGCTCGCCCCGTCCGGTGGTCAGGAAGACACAGCTGTCGTCCGGTACGAGAGTCGCTATCCGACCGAGCGCGTCCCCGATCGACGTGACTCTGTGCCAGTTCCCGGACCAGCTCGGCCGGCGCAGCACCAGCAGCGGCAGCCCGAGTCGCAGGCACGCACGTTCGGCGTGTCGCGTCATGACGGCCGCGAACGGATGTGTCGCGTCGACGACCGCACCGACACGTTCGGCGCGTAGGTACCGCACCAGGCCTTCGATCCCACCGAAGCCACCGACCCGCGTCGGGCCGACCGGAAGCACCGGGTCGCGTACCCGGCCTGCCAACGACGAGACGAACTCGACACCCGTCAGCTCGGTCAACGCGGCGGCCAGCTGTCGTGCCTCCCCGGTTCCGCCGAGCACCAGTACTTTCATCGAGCCCTCGCCAACGAGTAGAGATGGCTGTCGCGGAAGCCGCGCGCACCGAGCACCGGCCCGACGATGATCACCGCCGTTCGGCGGATCCCTTCGGCACGTACCTGCCCGGCGATGTCGGCGAGATTTCCCCGCAGCACCACCTGGTCGGGCCGGCCGGCGAAGGCGACGACCGCGACCGGACAGTCGGCGCCGTAGGATGGAGTCAGTTCGGCCGCGATCCGTTCGATGTGTGCGACCGCGAGGTGCAACACCAGCGTCGCGCCGATGGCGCCGAGCGATGCGAGCCGTTCCCGCTCGGGCATGGGCGTCGCCTCGTTGCTGATCCGGGTCAGGATCACCGTCTGGCCGACCCCGGGAACCGTGAGTTCCCGGTTGAGCGCGGCGGCCGCGGCCGCGAACGCGGACACGCCCGGCGTGACGTCGTAGCCGACGCCGGCATCGTCGAGACGGCGCAACTGCTCGGCCATCGCGCTGAACACGGACGGGTCACCGGAACACAACCGGGCGACGTCCTGGCCGCGGCGGTCCGCCTCGACCAGTTCGGCGGTGATCTCGTCGAGGGTCAGTTCGGCCGTGTCGACCAGGCGTGCTCCGGGCGGACAGTGCGCCAGCACATCCCCCGGCACCAGGCTGCCGGCGTACAGGCAGACCGGCGAGGACGCGATCAGCGTTTGCGCTCGCAAGGTGATCAGGTCGGCGCTTCCCGGCCCGGCTCCGATGAAGTGGATCGTCATGGGCGGTTCTCCTTGTGGTAGGTCCACTGGGTCACGGGCAGGGCGGGGCGCCAGGTGGTGAATCCGCCCAGCGGAGCCGCCTTTGACAACGCGATCCGAATCAGCTCGCCACCGAGCCGGGCGTGCCAGCCGGACAGCGCGGTCTCCGCCTCCAGGGTGACCGCGTTCGCGACGATCCGCCCGCCGGGGCGCAGGGCGGCCAGCGCGCCCTCGATCACGCCGCCGACGCTGACCGCGCCGCCGACGAAGACCGCGTCCGGCGGAGGTAGTCCGGCCAGCGCCGCGGGCGCGCTACCGGGCACCACGACGAGGTCGGGCACGCCGAGGGCGTCCGCGTTCGCGACGATCCGCGCCCGGCGTTCGGCCCGCGGTTCGATCGCGACCGCCCGGCAGTCGGGATGGCTGCGCAGCCATTCGATGGCGACGGTTCCGGTGCCCGCCCCGACATCCCAGAGCAGTTCCCCCGGCAGCGGGGCCAACGCGGCCAGCGTGAGCGCCCGTACCTCCCGCTTGGTGAGCTGGCCGTCGGTGTCATAGGCGTCGTCGGGAAGTCCGGGCACGGTGGACAGCGGGCGCGCGGTCGGTTCGGGCCGGCAGTCCACTGCGACGATCGCGAGCCGGTCGTGCGCATCGGACGGCCAGTCGGCGGCCGGACCCGCGACGGCGTGCTCGGTGTCGGCGCCGAGACGTTCGAACAGCACCATTCGACTCGGCCCGAAACCGCGCGCACACAGCAGTCCGGCCACCGCCGCCGCGGCGGTCGCTTCGGCCACGAGGACCAGCAGCCTGCGACCGGGTTGGATGGCAGGCTGGAGCCGGCTCAGCGGCCGGCCGACCGCGCTGAGCACGGTGGTGTGTTCG
>DATATV010000055.1:0-2337 GCA_036268615.1 Pseudonocardiaceae bacterium | reverse complement strand
CCCAGCACCACACCACGACGGTGCCGTAGTTCCGGCTCACCGCCACGCCCACAACGACGACGAGGCGTGCCGGTCCACCGGACAACACCCACCGCAGCGGCCAACACCGTTCGGGCCGCACAGGACTCACTCCTGCTCAGCAATCAGGAACGGTAAGTGTGGCTTCCCGGGTATTGGCGATTTGGTGCATGGACTGGCCCGCGGTTGCCGCCGCGGCCGCTGCGGGACTGCCGGCGACGGCCCCGGTCGCTGTCACGCTGGCCAACCGGGTGATCGCGTGTTCGTCGGCGGCCCGTTCGGTGGGCGTGCGGCGAGGGCTGCGGCGCCGCGAGGCGTCGGCCCGCTGCCCGCAACTGCACGTCGTGGCCGCCGACGCCGACCGCGATGCCCGCTTCTTCGAAGGGGTCGCCGCGTCGGTGGACGACCTGGTGCCTCGCGCCGAGGTGTTGCGTCCCGGCCTGGTGGTGTTGCCGGCCCGCGGGGCGGCCCGCTTCTTCGGGTCCGAGCAGCGGGTCGCCGAACGACTGACCGATGCAGTGGCCGCCGCCGGCGCCGAGTGTCAGGTCGGGGTAGCCGATCAGCTGTCTACCGCGGTATTCGCCGCCCGTGCGGGCCGCGTCGTGGCGGCGGGAGAAGACGCGCGATGTCTGTCGGCGCTGTCGATCCGGCAACTCGCCACCGAGCCAAGCCTGTCCGGTCCGGGGCGGGCGGATCTGGCAGATCTGCTGTGGCGGATGGGAATCCGCACCATCGGGCAGTTCGCCGCGCTGTCGCGCACCGACGTGGCTTCCCGGTTCGGGGCCGACGCGGTGAGCGCGCACCGGTTCGCCCGCGGCGAGCCGGAACGCGGGCCGTCCGGGCGAGAGCCGCCGGCCGAACTCGATGCGGTGCTGCACTGCGATCCACCGATCGACCGGGTCGACGCCGCGGCATTCGCCGGGCGCTCGTTGGCCAGCGCGTTGCATCAGACGTTGATGGCAGCAGGGGTGGGCTGCACTCGGCTGGCTGTTCACGCCGTCACCGCCAATGGCGAAGAGCTGACTCGGGTTTGGCGCTGTGCCGAGCCGTTGACCGAGGACGCCACGGCCGACCGGGTGCGCTGGCAGCTGGACGGCTGGTTGAACACCCGGATCGTCGTGGATCGACCTACCGCGCCGGTAGTGCTGTTACGGCTGCACGCGGTGGAGGTGGTGTCGGCGGGGGCGCTGCAATTGCCGCTATGGGGAGGTCTCGGTGAAGAGGACAGGATGCGGGCCCGTCGAGCGCTGGTACGGGTGCAGGGCCTGCTCGGTCCGGAGGCGGTGCAAGTGCCGGTGCTGTCCGGCGGTCGCGGGCCGGCCGAGCGCATCACGTTGACGCCGCTGGGCGACGAGCTGGTGCCGCGCGCCGACGCGGGTCTGCCATGGCCCGGTCAACTACCGGAGCCATCTCCAACGGTCCTGCTCGATGACCCGGTGGAATTACTTGACATTCAAGGTAATTCGGTTCGAGTTACCAGCCGTGGACTGTTTTCCGCCGACCCGGCGCGGCTGACTGCCCGCGACCGTGACGACCGGCTGCGTTGGTGGGCCGGACCGTGGCCGGTCGACGAACGGTGGTGGGATCCGGATCGCGCGGCGGGCCGCACAGCGCGTGTGCAGGTGCTCCTGGAAGGTGAGCGGGCGTCCGATCCCGGTACCGCGCTGCTGCTGTGCTACCGCCAACGGAGGTGGTATCTGGAGGGAATATACGAGTAAAGCCAGTCAGCCCAGCCGAGCGGCGAGCGGCCCCACCCGATCGACGAACCGGTCGAAGAACATCGTCGAATCAACGCCAACGCCGATCAGCGCGTTGGTCTTTCGACCCCAGCGTCCTGACCAGTCGGTGACCGTCATGCCCCGGGTCAGCGTGCCGGTCAGCTCGACGTCCACCGTGGCCTGCCGGGTGACGACGAGATGGGGATCCAGTGCGACTGCAGCGGCCAGCGGGTCGTGCAGATGTGCCTGATACCCGTGTCCGAGGCGGTGATAGGACTCCAGGTAGAACCGCATCGCGTCCTCGATCACCCGAATCAACGCATTCGGCGACGACGATCGGGTGCCCGGCTCGTCGTCGACGCTCAGCGCGGTGGTCGTGGTACTCGCAGCGGCGGCCAGCTGGACCAGGATGTCGGGCGTCAGCGCGATCTGCCGAGTCACATCGAGGCCGCACAAGATCGGAAGACGTTGCGGGTCAACCTCTTCTGTTTCATTCGGAGACCAGGCAGCGAAGACCTCGGCCGCCGCTTCAGGGTCCACTGCGATGTTCCACTCTGACACCGCATTTGTATTGCCGCGGTAGTCGTACACGCCGCCCATG
>DATATV010000054.1:0-2044 GCA_036268615.1 Pseudonocardiaceae bacterium | reverse complement strand
TGAGTCGGTGGGTCAGTCGGTGCGGTGGGCGAACAGGCCGCCGGGCCGGCTCCAGACCAGGCGCGCCCAGGTGACCACGAGCACCAACATGGTCAGCACCGCCAGGATCAGGCCGATGCCCGGACCGGGGCCCGGCTGATGGCTGGCGGTGGTCTGCTGGGTCCAGATCGACACCATGCCCAGCACGGTGAACAGGCCACAGCCCAGCGTGCAGCCGTAGCAGACCAGCCACAGCCGGGTGATCAGCGCAACCGACGAGCCGAGCAGACCGAACACGAACACACCGATCGAGAACACCTGGACCAGTAGATCGGCCTTGTTGGTGTCACCAACCGGGCGCTGGCCGAACAGCACCTGCCAGCCGCTCACGCCGTCGACCCAGGGCAGGATGCCGGCGACCACCACGACCAGCACGCCGACGGCGATCACCATCGCACGGGTGCCGGGGTCGATCCGGCGCAGCACGCCGCGGCCGACCCGGTCGATCTGGGCGCGCAACTCGGCGAGTTCCGGGGAGTCGACCGCCCCGTCGAACTCCGGTACGCCCTCGTACTCACTCAACGGACCGCACATCCCTCCGCGCTCGCTACCGGCTGGGCTGGGGCGCCGAAGGACGGCAGTCCGAGGGTCACCCCCGAAGTCTTCGGCCGCGTCCCGGCGGCCCAGTTGTCACCGGCCGTGGTCCGCCGGTGGCCGACCAGCGGACCGTCGGCGACCAGGTGGTGCGGGGCGCCGTAGGTGACCACGGTGTGCACGATGTCGCCAGGCCGGATCGCGCCGTCCACCGCGTCACCGGTCGGGTTGAAGTGCACCAGCCGACTGTCCCGGGCCCGGCCGCTCATCCGGTGGGTGGCGGCGTCCTTGCGGCCTTCGCCCTCGGCGACGAGCACCTCGACGATCCGGCCGACCTGCTCCCGGTTGAGCTCCCAGGAGATCTCCTCCTGCAGCGCGACCAGCCGGTCGTAGCGCTCCTGGACGACCGGCTTGGGGACCTGGTCGGCCATGTCGGCGGCCGGCGTGCCGGGGCGCTTGGAGTACTGGAAGGTGAACGCGGCGGAGAACCGGGCGGCCCGGACCACGTCGAGGGTGGCCTGGAAGTCCTGCTCGGTCTCACCGGGGAAGCCGACGATGATGTCGGTGGTGATGGCCGCGTCCGGCATGGCGACGCGGACCTTGTCCAGGATGCTGAGGTAGCGCTCCGACCGGTAGGACCGGCGCATCGCCTTGAGCATGGTGTCCGAGCCCGACTGCAACGGCATGTGCAGCTGGTGGCAGACGTTGGGCGTCTCGGCCATCGCGGCGATCACGTCGTCGGTGAAGTCCTTGGGGTGCGGGGAGGTGAACCGGACCCGCTCCAGGCCCTCGATGGTGCCGCAGGCGCGCAGCAGCTTGCCGAAGGCGAGCCGGTCGCCGAACTCGACCCCGTAGGAGTTGACGTTCTGGCCGAGCAGGGTCACTTCGAGCACGCCCTCGGCGACCAGCGCGGAGACCTCGGCGAGCACGTCGCCGGGCCGGCGGTCGGCCTCCTTGCCGCGCAGCGAGGGCACGATGCAGAAGGTGCAGGTGTTGTTGCAGCCCACCGAAACCGACACCCAGGACGAGTAGGCCGAGTCGCGCTTGGCCGGCAGCGTGGAGGGAAAGACCTCCAGCGACTCCAGGATTTCCACCTCGGCGGCCTGGTTGTGCCGGGCGCGCTCCAGCAGGGCCGGCAGCGAGCCGATGTTGTGCGTGCCGAAGACCACGTCCACCCAGGGCGCGCGCTTGACGATCTCGCCGCGGTCCTTCTGGGCCAGGCAGCCGCCGACGGCGATCTGCATGTCCGGATTGGCCTTCTTGGCCGGGAAAAGGTGACCGAGGTTGCCGTAGAGCTTGTTGTCCGCGTTCTCCCGGACCGCGCAGGTGTTGAACACCACGACATCCGGGGCGTCGTCCCCGGTCACGGCGACGTAGCCGGCATCTTCGAGCATGCCGGCCAGCCGCTCGGAGTCATGCACGTTCATCTGGCACCCGTAGGTGCGGATCTCGTACGTCCGTCCATCTCCCA
>DATATV010000053.1:0-187670 GCA_036268615.1 Pseudonocardiaceae bacterium | reverse complement strand
CCATCCTGCAACGCCATCGCACCACGCGAAGATGCCTCGTCAACGTCGCCTTGACGGGCCGCGATGACCGCCAACGTCAGTTCAGCCTCGGACTTACGCATAGGCGCGACGACGACACCTTCCGGATTCACGCTGCGCCGGAGGACTTCATCGGCGTTACGCTTTGCCAACTCATCCTCGCCAACGATCCGATATGTGTCCATCGCATAGAAGTCCCACTTGTCCGGATCGACTACGAAGTGGTTCTCTGGCCTTTCCGGATAAGGGAGTCTATTCAGCAATTCACTGCCGCGTTCTAGCACCGAATGAACAGCTTCCTGGTCGCCCATTCGCGCGTAGGCCTTTGCTTGCTGACCATAGAGTTGTACGGCGACGGATTGCGAGGGCGCGGCGATAATCCCAGCTTCCGCAGCCGGGATAACCGCGCGGTGGTTCCCGGTGGTCAGGTGGAACCAGGCAAGCATCTCGTGCGCCCATCCGACGATTGCAGGGTTCCCGGAGTCGACTCCAAGACCCAGCGCCATACGTCGTGTCGCTTCGGCCGCCGCCATGTCGCCACCGTCGTATTCGAGACAACCAACCAGTAGGGCGAGCATCCCGGCATTATTGAGTATGTCCCGGTGCTGAGACAACGTAAGGCGATTTTCAAGTAGCTCAGTGACTCTGCCCAACCACTGCTTGCCGGTATTGACGAGTTCCCCAGCGTCCGCATGGGCATAGTCGCAACAAAGCTGCTCAACGGTAATGTTGAGAGCGTCGACAGTCGACTGATTGATGGCGGATGCCCGCACGCGTTGAAGCAATTCGAGAGTGTCCATGCCAGTTGCGGCAATTAGCAGATCTTCGCGAGTCCGCGGGACGGTCAAACCGCTGCTCGAAGTGTTCGAAGAAGAATCTTGCGACAGAATAAGCCGGCTCTGTCCCGGAAGGTCAAACCACAACAGATGTTGTGGAAGATGCAGAATCTTGGCGTAGTTTCGAAGAGTTTCGAGGTTCTGTTCAGGCTTGCCATTTTCGAGCTTACTCACCTGGGCCTGCGTGAGGCCAAGCCAGCGCCCAAGAAGCTCCTGATTGAGAGCTTTGCCAAAAAGCTGGAGATGACGAGGGTGGTTCCGATACGCCTTGAGAACCTTCCCTATGTGTTGGCTCGCAAAAGCGGAGCGAAACTCATCAGTCTCGAAGAACTCATTTCTGAGCTGAGAGGGTGGAGTGCGGAGCTGGTCACGTTGCTCCCTGTGACATCGACTGCACAGGCGAGCGGTGTTGTCGGCCGCGAGCGCCGTTCCGCAACCTGCGCAGCGGCGGCCGTTGCCAGGTACTCCGCCTCCCAGGCGACCGGGAGCGCTCATCTCAATCCCCCGCCGAGGTCGTGAGCTGCCATTATTCCTCGGTTCAGCGTACCTCGGTCGCTGGATACCCACCAACGGGTGAAGCGAGCGACCGGACCGTTGCCCGTCGAGCTGGCGATATGTCGGCGCGGGAATACGCCATGCCCGAAGCGACGTAGACCGGGTCCTGGCAGTGGCAGACGGTTGGAGCAGTTCAGCAAAACCGCAGCACACAGACCCTGACCGAGGGGCAGGTAACACCAGCGATGTCCCCGCCCCGCGAGCAAACCTCGTCCCTTGTCCTCACGGCCTCACTCACTACCGGTGTCGCACGTGTCACACACGGACTTCGGGAATCTGCCAGGCTGGTCGATGAAATCTTGAAGCTAGATCACAAAGACTGGGAAACCACTCTCTTGGTGGGCGATGTTGAGTTCCACCAGACGTCGGAAGGTCCGTACCCGGATCGCCAAATGAGAATCAGCGTGCAGCCATCAGCGGGCTACGCAGCCTTGAACTATGCTGACAACACTGATCCGAAAATGTCTATTGCCAACTCGTATAACCCGAGGCGCCCCCTACCGGAGGTTTATCTAATTTTCAACGGCACGACAGGCGCCGTATTTCCGCGTGCCGCAGCCATACCGATAGCTGACACCCGAAACGCTTTGAACGAGTGGTTACGGACACGTCAGCGGCCGACCTGCATTGAATGGCGCCCCTACGACACTTACTAACTCCGGATCAGACATGACACGGAATCTGGCAGGACACGCCCGCAAAGGCTTGGGAGGTGAATCAGGTGCGCGTTACGCATCAGGAAAGCAAAGCGCGTCCGATCATCGTGCCAGTCACGTCCGTTATCGATGGAACGGATCACGCGGTCGATATCGACGCAATGGCGGCTGGCATTCTGGCTGGCCACGGTCGGTACATAGCGGTGTGCGGGATAGTGATCGAGCCCGCAGCAATGAGCGCGCCTCCTATGCGACAGTGCCTGGCCTGCCAAGCTGCCCTTCACGCACCCCAACACAGTAAGCATGAGCGCTCTTCTAAGCGCAGGTGCCGTGCTGGCCGACGACGGCGCAGCCGAGCCCCCGGTTGGGCGTGGCCCTGGGCTGCGATAGCCGCCGGATGGGCAGCACAGGCGCTGCCGGACGCGACCGGTACGGGGGGTGAGATGTGACAGTACCGTTCGGTGTAGATCCCGCACGCCTGACTGTGTGGCAGTACTTCGGCCAAGCGTGCGTGTCGTGTCGGCGCGTGTTCGATGTGGACGAATCGTCGCCGGTCGTGGGTTGGGTCGCGGTCGAGACCGGCGGCCGACCGATCCGTGCCTGTGGCTCGTGCGAATGGGCAGCCAGATGGCTGTTGGCACATTGGCGAGCGATGGCCGATCGGCCGCAATCGGATCGAGGTCCTCATTGAAACGCGAGGATCGCACGTTGCTTAGTCGGATGGCGGCGGTCAATCGGTCTCTGGGCGAGATCACGATACGGATTCTGGCTGGCCTGGATGACGGTGACCTGAATGTCGCCGACCTGCGCAGCGTAGGGCGGGAGTTGACCTCGCTGGGGGCGGACATGCTCCAACACGCCGACACGATGGACCACGTGATCGAGAGCGAGACGAATTGACCAGTCAGACGTGCCCTATACCAGCGGGCGGGGCGACGGTGTGAGCACGCGGCGCTTCCTCTCCCAGCCGCAGAGTGCTCCTGACGCCTCGCCCGCGTCCACATCCCTTCGCCAATAGACATGGTGCCTGGTCAGGGCCTCCTGACCAGGCGTCGCCGTTGTCCCACCTTGACTCACTATCCAGTAATGGAGACCTGTCGTATGTCTGAAGTGAGCCCGTCCAGTCGTGGCCGCGAACTCGGCGAGAAACTTCGCGCGTTGCGCGACGGCGCGGGGTTGACTTCCGCGATCGCCGCAGAGCGAGTCGGCATCTCCGCGAGCAAACTGTCCCGACTGGAAAACGGCTTGCGTGGAGCGAAACTCGCGGACGTAGAGAACCTCCTGAGCCTCTACGGGGTCGACGGCGGAGCAGACCGGGCGCAGCTACTGGACCTAGTCCAGGATTTCACTACAAACGGATGGCGCGGTCTATTGAAACCATCGCGGCTCACCAAGGATGAACGCCTCCTGGTCGGTTTCGAAGACGACGCGACCGAGTTTCGATGCTTCGCTGACCTCGCAGTGCCGCCCCTGTTGCAGACCGGGACATACGCCCGCGCGCTGTTCATCGAATCGGTGACCGTGCCTCTCAACAGGGTGGAACAGGAGGTGGCCCACGTGCTGGCCCGGCAGGCGATTCTGTCTCGGGAGCAGCCACCAGTGCTGTCAGTGGTGCTGACAGAACTGGTTCTACGCACCGTGGTCAAGAGCACCGCTGCCATGGCAGCGCAGCTGCTCCATCTGGTCAATAGCACTTCGCGCGGTTCTGTTGAGCTGCGAGTACTCCCGATGACCGCTGGTGCGCACGCGGGCATTAATGGCCGGTTCGCGATCATGGGTTTTGCCGGCGTCCAGCCTGTGGTGCACATGTCCCACGGTACGTGCAACTCCTTTACCCAGGACATTGAGCGGATCGCGATGTATGAGCGAATGTATGCACGGTTGGTGGATAAGTCACTCGGTCCGCAAGCTTCTCTTGATCTCATCGCGAAGCTGGCGAACGATCTCAACCGCGCTCGCTAGCGAACGCGGAAACTGAAACCGTTGGCGACCAGACGGTTACCTGATGCAACGACCGTACGGGGCAGGCCCCATAGATCGCCGCCCGTTTCGGAAAGTGGCACAGGGCACCCAAGTACTACTAATTTCCTTGGAAAGGTGCGCGTCAAGTGAATACTAATATGGCAGTCGCGGTCTATTTCGTGGTCGGGGTCGGCGTTGGCGCAGCGATATGGCGCCATACGCGCGGCACGTGGTCGTCCGGACCGCTAGGTCAGCACGTTGCGCGGTGCGTTCTATTGACCGTCGTGCTCGGCCTGTGCTGGCCCGGAGCAGTACTTTTGCCCTGGCATATCAGGCGCCGCTAGGCCGTGACCTCATTGACCGCGTGATCCTCGGGCCTCCTTCCCAGGATGAGACCGCGATGGATCATTGAGGGCAGCACTCCCTCAATGATCGACTACACCGTCTCGCCTACCGGAATCTTGCTCGAATTTCCCGGCAACCATCAGAGGAGGAAGCGTTGCACGATCTCATCATGAGCCCCTTCCTGGGCGATTACCTTCTAACTCGCCCAGATAGCGAGCGTGGAATTAGGGTCCCGCGTCAGCGGTACGTCGAACTTGCGTCAGCGGAAAGTCGAGACCACCCGGTCCCCGAATGGCTCAACGATGCAGCTCGACGATGCTGGGGAATCGATCTCGCCAACCATAAGACTCACGAAACCGTACTCGTGCGACAGGAATCGACCTACGGGTTTGGCAGGGCTAGCTACGAACTAAACCTCGGCTGCAACTATGACTGCGAGCACTGCTATCTCGGCCCGAAGAAATTCTCCGGCCTATCATGGCCAGACCGAGAAAAATTGCTCCACATCATGCGGGACGCGGGCGTGTTATGGCTGCAATTGACCGGCGGAGAACCCCTCATTGACAAACTGTTCCCCCAGGTCTACTCACTAGCGTGGGATCTCGGAATGATGATCGGGATCTCCTCCAACGGATCACGCTTGAGCAATCCGGCGATCCTCGAACTGTTGACCACGCGGCGTCCTTATCGATTGACCTTGAGCATGTACGGCGCGACCGAGTCCAGCTATGACGGACTCACCCAACGACGTGGATCATTCCGGAAGTTTGAACGTGGCCTCGCCGCCGCCACCGAGGCGAAACTGCCGGTAAAACTGAACATCGTCGTGGCGCGGCACAACGACCATGAGGTTGCCGCTATGGCGGCGATGGCGGAACAGCGCGGACTGCCTTACCACGTGTTCACGAATATGAGTCCCACCATCTACGGTGGCCCTGAAAGCCTGCCCGCACAGTCGGTCGAATACCAACGCAAACGCAAGCCATTCCGGGGCTGCGGAGCCGGTGTGACGTTCTTCCACGTTGACCCACACGGGGTGGCGTCGATTTGCAAGGTCGGCCGTGATCCGTCCGTGGATCTCATGACCGAGGGTATCGACGGGCTACCCCGGCTGGCGGGGGTAGCCGACAGCCTGCACACCCGCTCTGGCGGATGTGCAGGGTGCACGCTGTCCAGCTCCTGCGGGACCTGTCGACCCCTCGCAAAGCTGTATCAGCAGGCAAAAGCGCCGCTGAGTTCGTACTGCCAGCACGGAGGGAGGTGATCACATGACGGTCCTAGTAGAACTGAAGCCCCCGGTTTCCCGGCCAGCAGAGACGGAGGAGATCCAGATTATTGATGATCTGGAAGCTCTGTCTGAGGACGGGCGGTGCAGTTGTTCCGCCGGTGACGACAACCCGTACTGACCATGCTGCCAACGAGCGGGCGTCGGCGTGGTTCACTCCGGCGTCCGCTCGGGCCGTTACCATCCTGCGCAACAACCCCGAGTGGAGGACAGACTCTTCATGGCCGTTCCGCGTATCGACTGGGAACAACTTCCCTCCAAGGTGCGTCACGCCGTCGAAGCCCTGACCGGTCCAGTCCTGTCAGCTACTACGGTCGGCGACGGCCAGAACTCCGCCATCGCGACGATCCTGACAACACACCACGGACGCATGTTCGTGAAGGGCCTACGCACAGATCATCGCGGCGTGGTCACGCAGCAACGCGAAGCCGCTATCAACCCGCATGTGCGCCCAGTCTCGCCAGAGCTGCTGTGGCGGATCGAGATCGGCGGGTGGGATCTACTCTGTTTCGAACACGTGGACGGCAGGGGCGCAGATTACACACCAGGCTCTCCGGATCTGCCTCACCTGATCGCGACCATGCGTCGGCTTGCTGAGCTGCCATGCCCCGACCTGCCGCCTGTGTACTTCCGACGCGCTGAACAACGCTGGGCCGAAGTAATCAACGACCCGGCCGCCCGGGACGTTCTCGCGGGAGACACGATCCTGCACACGGACTACAACCCGGCGAACATCCTCGTCACCGGTGACGGCAAAGCCCGGATCATCGATTGGGCTTGGCCGACGAAGGGCGCGGCGTGGATCGACCCCGCCTGTCTGATTCCTCGGCTGATCACGTGCGGGCACAGCCCCGCCAGTGCCGAGGACGTCGCGCGCCAGTGCCCTGCTTGGGACGACGCCGACCCCGCAGCAATCGACCTGTTCGCGTATGCGCTCACCACGCTATGGGGCGAGATCGGCCGAGACCAACCGAACGAACCATGGAAGCAGGCACTCGCGGCGTCCGCTCGGCAATGGCATGAACATCGATCCGCGGCAATGCGTGTCTAGCGGCTCACTTGTCCCGCCAGCGGCCAGCCAGCGGGAGGAGCCCCGCTCCGTCTAGGTGATCGTTTCGCTCCTGCTCGCGCTGCTACGGAAGCCCGGAGTCCACATGGTGGATTATGCCAGGCCAACGCTCGATCCGGAGCGCATTAGAAAATTCGTGGTTGTCGCCGATGATCTGCACTTCGAGCACGCCGCCGCCCGGCTGCACATCGTGCAACCGGCGCTCAGTCGGCAGATCGCTTTGCTGGAACGGGAACTTGGTGTCGACCTGCTCGATCGGTGCGGATGGGCCCACTCGCGCATGGGCGCCGCCCGGAAGCCGTCGGCGCGTTGGTCCAGGACGCGGTCGATCGTGGTGCCGAAGTGCTGGCCGGTGGTGAAAAAGGCGGCGGTACGGGTTACTTCTTCGCGCCGACCGTGCTGAGCGAGGTGGACCCGACGGCACGGGCGATGACCGAGGAGCCGTTCGGGCCGGTGGTGCTGCTCAGCTCGTTCCGGACGGTCGAGGAGGCGGTCATCGAGGCCAACCGGCTGCCCTACGGACTGGCCTCCTACGCGTTCACCAGTTCACTGCACACCGCACACGAGGTGTCCGAGACGATCGAGGCGGGAATGTTGGGCATCAACCACTCTGTGCTGACCGGGCCGGAGACGCCGTTCGGCGGGATCAAGGAAAGCGGCTACGGCTCCGAGGGCGGCACCGAAGGGCTGGACGACTTCCTGTTCTCGAAGCTGGTGAGCCAGCGATGACCACGCCGACACGCTTCGCCGACCGGGTCGCCGTGGTGACCGGCGGTGTCAACGGGATCGGCCGGGCGGCCGCGACGCGCCTGGTCGCCGACGGGGCCACGGTTGTGCTCGCCGACCGGGATGCCGACGCGCTGGACACGACACGCTCGGAGATCGGCGCGGCCGGATGCGTCACCGCCGACGTGGCGGACGAGTCCGCCGTGGTGGGTTATGTGGCCGAGGTCGTCGAGGCGTTCGGCCGGATCGACCTGTTCGTCAACAACGCGGGCATCGAGGGTCCGAGGGTGCCGCTGGTCGAGGTGTCCACCGCCGACTTCGACCAGGTGATGGCGGTCAACGCGCGCGGGGTGTTCCTCGGGCTGCGCGAGGTGATGAAAGTGTTGCTGCGGCAGGACGACGGCGGCGCGATCGTGACCACCGCCTCGCAGGGCGGCGTGCGCGCGGCGCCGCGGTTCAGTCCCTACATCGCCTCCAAGCACGCGGTGGTCGGCCTCACCAGAGCCGCGTCCTGGGAGGGGGCGCCGCACGGGATTCGGGTCAATGCGGTCGCTCCGAGGCACATCGACACCCGGATGGCTCGGGCACTGGCCGCGAGCGGGAACTCGGACGATCCGGCGGCCGTGATGGGGCAGGTGGCCGAGCGCATTCCGATGGGGCGCTACGGAACGGCCGAGGAGGTGGCCAACCTGATCTGCTGGCTGCTCAGCCCGGAGGCCAGCTACATCAGCGGGTCGACGTATCTGATCGACGCCGCCGGGCTCAACGCCTGACCTCGCTGCCTGACCTCGCTGCCTGACATCAGTGCCTGACTTCGCTGCCTGGCTGCACGGTCAGCCGCCGAGGTGCTCCTTGAGCGCCTCCAGCGGGCCGTCCCAGTCGCGGGCCAGCGCGGCCAGGAACTGTTGTGCCACCCGCATCGGCGCGGACCGCAACCGGTAGCGCACCCGGCGGCGCTCACCGGGCTCGGCCGTCACCAGGCCGGCCTCGGCGAGCAGGGCGAGGTGCTTGGCGATCGCCTGCCGGGTGATCGGCAGCCGCCCGGCCAGGTCGGTTGCCGTGGCCGGGCCGCCGGTCGCCAGCGCGGCCAGGATGGTCCGCCGGCTCGGGTCGGCCAGGGCGACGAACACCTGTTCGGCGATCGCCTCGACGTCAGCTGACATCAAGCGGCATCGAGGTAGTCGACCAACTCGCCCAGTTCGCGCGCCCAACCCTCGGTGTTGCCGCTGAACGCCCGGCAGTGGTCGTCGTCGGGCAGTTGGGCGAAGCCGGTCTCGACGACGGTCAGCCGGGTGCCGGTCTCGATCGGTTCGAGCGTGAACTCGACGTAGGTGCGGCGCGGGTCGCCATCGGGCAGACCCTCGACGGGCCAGGTGTAGCCGAACACCGTCGGCTCCTCGACCCGTTCGATCCGCAGGTCGGCCGTGTAACCCTGGTCCCAGGTCAGCAGGCCCGTGCCACCCGGCCGCAGGTCGATCGTGGCGTGGTTGCCGAACCAGGCGCCCAGCCCCTCGGCCGTGGTCAGCGCCGCCCACACCGTGGCCGGCGGCTGCGCCAACTCGACAACCCGCTTGATGCGGTCGGGGAATCCCATCGCGGCCTCCAACGCGTAGCAACTGATCGGTTGCCACGATAGGGCAATCGGCCACGCGGTGCGGGATGCGCCGGCCTCATACCGGGGCGAGCGTGGTGAGGCGGTCGTGCAGGTCGGCGATCGGGCTCCGCGCGCGGACCGCCGCGCGCAGGTGGGCCAGCGCCTTGGCACAGCCATCGCGGTCGCCGCGACGACCTGGTCAGCCCGGGTGGTGACGGTGACAAACCGGTAGCCGCCCGGGTCGCCCAGGACCACGGTCTCCTCGTCGTCCGGTGCGGACCAGCCGACCCGCTGCACGGTGTGGCCGTACTGGTCGGTCCACACGTAGCCGACCGGCTCATGGCTGCGCCACTCGGCTTCGCGGTGGGTGAGGTTGTGCGCGACGATCGCCGCCTGCTCCACCGCGTTGGTCCAGTGCTCGCCGGGCGGGGCGCGATGCCCGTCGATCGTGTGCCACGCGGCGGCGTCGCCGACGGCCCACACGTCCGGCCAGGGCGCGGCCCCGGTGGCGGCGCACGGGACGCCGGTCTGCACGTCCACGCCGTGCCCGGCCAGCCAGTCGGTGGCCGGCCGGACGCCGACGCCGACCACGACCAGGTCGGCGGGCACCACCGTGCCGTCGTCGAGGACCAGGTCGGTGCCGGTGCGATGGCGCACCCGACAGTCCGGCCGTAACCGCACCCCGCGGTCGGCGTGCAGGTCGAGCACGGCCCCGGCGGCGATCGGGCCGAGCTGCCGGGCGAGTGGGTCGGCGGCGAGGTCGATCAGGGTGACCGGCAGATCGTGCGCCCGGCCCGCGGCAGCCACCTCGGTGCCGATGGAACCCGCGCCGACCACGGCAACCCGGGCGCCGGCGGCCATCGCGTCCCGGATCTGCTCCGCGTCGACCCGCGTGCGCAGCTCGGGCACGCCGGCGGCCACCAGCAGCGGTGGGCGGGGACGGGGCGTCGAGCCGGTGGCGACGACGAGGGTGTCGTAGCCGAGCGTGTCTCCGGAGGCCAGGATGATCTCCCGGCGATCCGGGTCGAACGAGATGGCCGGATCGGGGCAGCGCAGCGTCACCCGCGACTCGGCCAGGCCCACGTCGGTGATCAGGCCGGTGTCGCGCGGGCCGGCCAGGAACTGTTTGGACAGTGGCGGTCGGTCGTAGGGCAGGCCCGGTTCGGCGCCGATCAGGGCGATCGGTCCGTCGTGGCCGGCTCGGCGCAGGCCCTGCGCGGTGCGCAGCCCGGCCAGCGACGCGCCGACGATGACGATGTTCAGCCAGCCACCTCGATCGCCTGGGTGGGACACAGGAACACGCCCCGGGCAGGTGCTGGCCGCCCAGCAGACGATGGTGCTGCGTTGCCGGGTCGTCGACGGCCGGATCGACCGGGTGTCGGTGCTGCCGTGCTGGCTGGACGAGCGGCTGACCCCGGAACCGCTGCCGGCCGGCGATTCGCGAGTGGACCGGTTCCTGGCGTACCTGCGCTGGACGTGCCAGAGCCCTACGCTGTCCCGCAACGCGTGGGAGGCGCTGTATCTGCGGCGGCCGGCCGAGGCGGACGGTCCGGCGCGGACGGTCCTGCGCCGGGAGTCGGGCGAGTTCGTCGTAGCGCTCGACCCGACCGCGGGCGCGGGGGTGACCCGGTGATCGACCAGTTACGCCTGGTCAGCAGGGGGAGCCCGATATTTCCGCTAGGTGCCTGCAAATCGCGCCTTCGTCAGCGTATAGTTCCGCTATGAGGAATTCCACCGGTCGGCATACGGTGGACTCGGTCGACAACGCGCTCAAGCTGCTGTTGCTCTTCCGGGACAACCCGACGATTCGGGTTTCGTTCGCGGCCGACCACCTGCAAGTGGCTCGCTCCACCGCGCATCGCCTGCTGACCACGTTCGTCAGCCAGGGATTCGCCGTCCAGGACTCGCCCTCGCGGGTCTACCGGCCGGGACCGCAGCTGATGGAGGTCGGCCAGGCGGCACTGCGCAACCTGGACGTGCGCGGCCGGGCCCGGCCGCATCTCGAACAGCTGGCCGAGGACACCGGCGAGACGGTGAGCCTGCTGATTCCGGAGCGGGGAAACATGCGTTTCGTCGACTCGATCGAGTCGCGCAACGCGGTGCGCGTGGCCTCCCGCTTCGGCCTGGACCTGCCCGCGCACGCCACCTCGGGTGGCAAGGCGGTGCTGGCCCGGCTCACCCCGGAGGCGTTCGCCGAGCTGTACCCGACCGAGGAACTGTCCCGGGCGACGGCCGGCACGGTCAGCACCCGCACGGAGTTGCTGGCCGAGTTCGAGGAGATCCGGTCCAAGGGCTACGCGATCAACCACCAGGAGAGCGAGGCCGGGCTCGGCGCGGTCGGTGTCGCGGTCTGCGATCCAGGCGGCGTACCCACGGCGGCGGTCACCGCGGCCGGACCGATGCAGCGGATGGAGGGCGCGCACCTGCAGAACATGATCGAGTCCTGCCAGCGCTGCGCCGACCGGATCGCCACCAGCCTCTACGGTTGATGGACTACCGGTCGCTGTTCGGCCGGCTCCACCAGCGGCCGCAGATGTACGGCATCGACGGCTCCTACGGGCAGTTCTGCGCGTTCCTGCACGGCGTCGACGCCGGCAACGACGGGCAGCTGCTGGTCGGTTTCCGCGAGTCGCTGGTGGTCCAGGTCGGCACCGGTGACAACCTGAACTGGCCGTCGCTGCTCCTGCACGTCTCCTTCCCGGGAGTCAACGGCGGCTTCGGCGCAATCCTGGTCGAGCCGGCGAACGAGCAACTCGCGGTGGACACGCTGTTCTCGCTGCTGGACGAGTTTCTGGAGCGGCGGACCGGGTCGCGCGCGCTGGCGGAGATCTTCGACGAGTACTTGACGTGGCTGCGGGCGCAGAGCTGGTACCGACCACCGAGCTGACCGACTTCCGTTCCACCTGCTGACCGCTGTTTCCGTGGTGACCAGCGGAGTACGGTGCATTATGCGGTTTCGTCCGCTTTTCCACCGCACCCGCCGCAGCCGCCCGGCCGGCGTCCGTCCTGAGTCGGACGCGGCGCAGTTGGTGCGGCTGGGTTCGCTGCTGGAAGTGGTGGCTCGGGCGGTCGCCCTGCAGGCCAACGCCAACGGTGTGATCCTGGCGTGCGCGCTGCCGGGGGAGACACCGAGCCTGGTCGGCCGGCAGGGGCATGTGGTCGCCGCCGAATACAGCCGACTCGCCGGCTGGGCCGCCGACCTCGCCGGTGCCGACGGCCCGGACACGCTGCCCGGCCGGATCAGCCAACTTCTGCGGTACCACACCGAAATGCTCGACATGTGCCTCAATCTGGCCTTTCCCAACTACCGCAGCCCGAAGCTGGAACGCCGGCGGCTCGCGCTGAGCGGCCTCGGCGAACCGGCCGCGGTGCTGCGGGACAGCGAGATCGCGCTGCGGCTGTGGATCAGCGAACTGGCCGCTGCCGCGTCCGAGAGCTAGTCGCAGAGGTAGTCCGAGAGCTGGTCCGCGGGCTGGACAGTGAAGTGACTCACCTGTGCGGGCGGGCCGGCGGGTGGCCACGGCTGTGGAAGTTGATACTGATCGCATGGACCAGAACAGGTGCATGGACAAACCAGGACCAACCGGCCTGATCGACCCGGCGGCGCGCCGATGAGCCGGGTGGCCGTCACCGGCGGCAGCGGCAAACTCGGGCGTGCGGTCGTCGCCCATCTGGTGGAGCAGGGCTGGGATGTGATCAACATCGACCGGGTGCCTCCGCCGCGGCCGGTCGCGCCGTTCGTCAAGGTCGACCTGACCGACTACGGGCAGACGGTGGAGGCACTGACCGCGATCGACGGCCGCTACCGCAAGCTCGACGCGGTGGTGCATCTCGCCGCGATCCCGGCTCCCGGCCTGCTGCCCAACGCGGCCACCTTCGCCAACAACGTGACGGCGTCCTACAACGTGTTCGCCGCAGCCCGGCTGGCCGGCATCCGCAATGTGGTGTGGTCGTCCAGCGAGACCGTGCTCGGGCTGCCGTTCGACGAGCCGCCACCGTATCTGCCGGTGGACGAGGAGTACCCGCCTCGACCGAACTCCTCGTACTCGTTGGGCAAACTCGTCGACGAGACGACCGCCGCGCAGTTCTGCCGGTGGGACCCGGAGCTCAAGATGATCGGCCTGCGCTTCTCCAACGTGATGGAGCCTGCCGACTACGCCAATTTCCCGGGCTACGACACCGACTCCGCGCTGCGCAAGTGGAACCTGTGGGGTTACATCGATGCCCGGGACGGCGCGCAGGCGGTGCGCCGGGCGCTGGACTACACCGGGACCGGGTTGGAGATCTTCGTGATCGCCAACGCAGACACGGTGATGACGACGACCACGAGTGCCGAGCTGGCCGCCCAGGTGCACCCCGAGGTACCGGTGCGGGGCGAACTCGGCCCGCACGAGACGTTGCTGTCGATCAACAAGGCGCGCCGACTGTTGGGCTACGAGCCCGAGTACAGCTGGCGCGACCAGGTCAGTTCCACGGAGGGGCAAAGCTGATGGAGTACGTGAAACTCGGCTCGACCGGTCTCGACGTGTCCCGGATCTGCCTGGGCTGCATGAGTTTCGGCGCAGCCGACCGGGGCGGGCACAAGTGGTCGCTGGACGAGGAGACGAGCCGGCCGTTCATCAAGCGGGCGGTCGAGGCCGGCATCAACTTCTTCGACACCGCCAACGTCTACTCGGCCGGCTCCAGCGAGGAGATCGTCGGCCGGGCACTGGCCGACTACGCCAAGCGTGACGAGATCGTGCTCGCGACCAAGGTGAACGGCCGGATGCACGAGGGCCCCAACGGGGCCGGCCTGTCCCGCAAGGCGATCATGGCGGAGATCGACAACAGCCTGCGCCGGTTGGGCACCGACTATGTGGACCTCTACCAGATCCACCGGTGGGACTACGCGACGCCGATCGAGGAGACCGTCGAGGCGCTGCACGACGTGGTCAAGGCCGGCAAGGCCCGCTACGTCGGCGCGTCGTCGATGTACGCGTGGCAGTTCTTGAAGGCGCTGTACACGGCGGACCAGAGCGGCTGGACCCGGTTCACCACCATGCAGAACCACTACAACCTGCTCTACCGCGAGGAGGAGCGGGAGATGCTGCCGCTGTGCGCGGACCAGGGCATCGGCGTGATCCCGTGGAGCCCGCTCGCCCGCGGTCGGCTCACTCGGGACTGGGATGCCACGAGCGCCCGCAGCGAGAACGACGGGTTCGGGCACAGCCTCTACCAGGACTCGGACCAGGTGATTGTGGACCGGGTCGCCGAGGTCGCGGAGAAGCGTGGGCTGCCTCGGGCTCAGGTCGCGCTGGCTTGGTTGTTGGGGCGGTCGCCGGTCACCGCACCGATTGTCGGGGCTACGAAGATGCAGCATCTGGAGGATGCGATTTCGGCTGTGTCGGTGGAGTTGGATGAGGACGAGGCTCGGTTGTTGGAGGAGCCCTACCAGCCTCATCGGGTTGCTGGTTTCTCCTAATGGCATGGTCCCGCCTCCCGCCGGGGTGGCCGGGTGCGCACGGGCGGGATTGGTCCCGTTCCGCGGTTGTCCCTGGCGGGCCAAACCTTGACGGACCACCACAGACGGCAGGGCGCTTGGTATCGGGATGAAGGGGTAGGGCGGTCGAAACTGCCGGCCGGCGGGACCGACTCCGGTTCTGTCGGCCGGCAGGCTGTCGTGGGGGCGGGCCTGCGGCAGCTTCTCTCGCCATAGAGAATCGTCCTGTGCGGTTCGGTGTCCTGGGGGCTCTTGAGGTGCGCTCGGCGACTGGGGATTTGCTTCCCGTCGGTGGGCCTCGGCCGCGTGCCTTGCTGGTGATGTTGCTGCTCGACGTGGGGCGCGTGGTCCCGCTCGATCGGCTGATTGCGGGGCAATATGGGGACGAGCCGCCGGCGGGCGCGGCCAATGCGGTGCAGGCGCAGGTTTCTCGGCTGCGCAAGACCCTGCCGGCCGAGTTGATCGAGCATCACGGGAGCGGCTATCGGCTGGTCGCCGAACCGGAGGACGTCGACGTCCAGCTGTTCGAGCGGCTGGCTCGGGACGGGCGGCGGTTGCTCTCGGCTGGACAGTTCAGCGGCGCCGCTGCCCTCCTGCGGGAGGGGCTGGGGCTGTGGCGTGGGTCGGCGCTGGTCGACCTGCCGCATGGGGAGGTGTTGGCGGCTCGGCTCGCGGAGCTGCGGCTGGGCGCCACCGAGGATCTGATTGAGGCTGAGCTTGCCTTGCCGGAGGGCAGTTCGGTTGCCGAACTGCGGGCGCTGGTGGCCGATCATCCGCTGCGGGAACGGTTGCGGGGGCAACTGATGCGCGCCCTCCACGCTGCTGGTCGGCAGGCTGAGGCGTTGGCTGAATTCGACGCCGCGCGGCGGCTGTTGGCCGAGGAACTGGGCGCTGATCCTTCGGCTCAGCTGGCCGACACGCAGTTGGCGATCCTGCGGGCTGAGCGGGCGGCGGCTCCCGGCCGGCAGGGGCCGGCTGCTCAGTTCACCAGTTTTGTGGGCCGGGAGCGAGAGTTGGCGCGGCTGGACGAGCTGCGGGACACCCGGTTGGTGACGATTCTGGGGCCCGGTGGGGTGGGCAAGACCCGGCTGGTCGTTGAGGCGGCCCACCGCAGTGGTTCGCCGGCCTGTTTTGTTGATCTGTCTCCGGTGGACGCGGGCGATCAGGTGCCGCAGGCGATGCTCGGCGCACTGGGGCTGCGGGAGTCGGATCTGCGGTTTCCGGTTGGTGATCCGGTGCGTCGGTTGGTGGCCGCGCTGGCTGACGGTCCGGTGGTCATTGTGGACAACTGCGAGCAGGTGATCGGCGCGATTGCCGCATTGGTTCGTACTCTGCTGGCTGAGTGTCCTGGGCTGACTGTTCGGGCCACCAGTCGGGAACCGCTCGGCCTGACCGGTGAGACGCTGCTGCCGCTGCCGCCGTTGGACACGCTGGTTAGCACTGACCCCGCTGTCCGGTTGTTTGCGGACCGGGCTGCCGCGGTTCGGCCCGGGTTTGTTGTCGACCCCGCGAATGCCGGCTCGGTGGTGGCGATTTGTACCGCGCTTGACGGGCTTCCGCTGGCCATTGAGCTGGCTGCCGCTCGGTTGCGGCAGTTCACCGTTGCGGAGGTCGCCGCCCGGCTGGTCGAGCACGGGCGGTTCCGGTTGTTGTCGCGGGGCGACCGGACGGCCGCCGCTCGCCACCGGACGTTGCATGCGGTGGTCGAGTGGAGTTGGGATCTGCTCGGTGCCGACGAACAGCTGCTTGCTCGGCGGTTTGCGGTGTTCGGCGGCGGTGCTCCGGCGGACGCTGTGGCGGCGGTCTGCGGGGTCGGCGAGGACGTGCTGGCGGATCTGGTGGACAAGTCGCTGGTGGAGACCGACGGAATCCGCTATCGGATGCTGGACACCATCCGGTTGTTCTGCGTCGATCAACTCGTCGCGGCCGGGGAACTGGACGTGTTGCGGCGGGCGCACGCTCGTTATCATCTCGACCTCGCGCAGCGGGCCGATCCGCACCTGCGTCGGGCTGAGCAGCTTGACTGGCTGGCCCGGCTCTCCGCCGAGCACGACAACCTGATGGCTGCCTTGCGGTGGTCCGTGCGGGCCGATCGGGAGACGGCGTTTCGGCTGGTCAGCGCGTTGTCGGCGTATTGGTGGCTGAGTGGGCGGCGTGGTCAGGTGGGTGCGGCCGCCGCTGAGCTGCTGACCGACGTGCCGGCGGGCCTCGCCGAGGAGTACGTCAGCTGCGTTGTGCATGCGGTGCCGCGCGCTGATCCCGAGCACTGGGCCAGGGCCTCGGCGATCATGCGCACGTTCGGGCGGCCGTTGCGCCATCCGTTCGGGGCGGTGGTGTGGGGGATGGCCGCCGGGCCGATGAGTCAGCAGGCCACTGAGGCGGAACCGCTGCTCGGAAATGACCCGTGGAATGTTGCGCTCGGGCGGCTGAGCCTGGCGTTGTTGGGGGTGTTGGGCGGCCGACCTGTTCCTGCGGAGCAGGAGCTTTCGGCTGTGCTGGGCGAGTTTCGGGAGTTGGGTGAGCGGTGGGGGACGGCGCAGGCGCTGGACTGGTTGGCGCTGGTGGCGAGTTGGCGGGGGGAGTGGGGGCGCGCCGACGAGTTGTGGGATGAGGCGTTGGAGCTGCTCGGCCAGTTGGGGGCCGGCCAGGAGTGTGCTGAGTTCCTCTGCCACCGGGCTGAGTCCCGGCAGCGGCACGGTGAATGGGATACGGCCGCCGCCGACTATCAGCTTGCCGCCGAGCGATTTCGGGTGGCCGGGCAGCCTGGCGTTCCGCCGGAGATTCCGCTGGGGCTGGGGGAGATCGCGTTGGCGCGGGGCGAGCTGACGGTGGCCCGGGAGATCCTGGGCGAGGCGTGGAAGTCTGCGCAGCTGCCCGACTTCCGGGGTGAGTGGGCGCAGGCGCGGGTGCTCGCGGCGCTCGGCCGGCTCGCCGAGGCCGCTGGTGAGCCTGGCGAGACGGTGCGGCGGTACCGGGAGTCGGTGGCCATCGCTCGTTCGGCGATGCTGGCCTCCGGGCTCGCCGTCGCGGCGGAGAGTCAGGCGGCTGTTGCGGTGCTCGGCGGCCGGGGGGAGGCGGCGGCGTTGCTGCTCGGTGTCGGCGTCGCGCTGCGGGGGATGGCGGTGACCGGGGACGCGGGGGCGGCCACGACGGCCGCCGCGGCCGGCGCGCTCGCCGGGGCGGCGGGCTTTGCCGAGGCGTACGCCCGGGGCGCGGCGATGAGCCCTGAACAGGCGCTGACAGTGCTGGACACCGTCGAGACCTGACTGTCAGCCGATTGTCGGTGGACTGTCAACGGGCCCGGCGACGCTACCGGACATGAAGAACACGACGGTCCTCATCTCCGGCGCGAGCATCGCCGGCCCCGCCCTCGCCTACTGGCTCAACCGCTACGGCTGCCGCGTCACGGTCATCGAGAAGGCAGGCGCGCCGCGCGCCGGCGGCCAGGCCGTCGACTTCAAGGGCGCCGTCCACCGCACGGTATTGGCGCGGATGGGCATCCTGGACGAGGTCCGCCGGGCGCAGACCGGCGGCAGCGATCAGACCGTCGTCGACGCCACCGGCAAGCGGCTCGCGGTCATTCCGGGAGAGTTCACCGGCGGGGAGATCGAGATCCGGCGGGGTGACCTGTCCCGCATCCTCCACGACCGCACCGCGGGCGAGTGTGAGTACGTCTTCGGCGACTCGATCACCTCGCTGACCGAGACCGCCGACGGCGTGCACGTGACGTTCGAGCAGACCGCCCCGCGCACGTTCGACCTGGTGGTCGGCGCGGACGGTATCCACTCCACGGTCCGGCGGCTGGCCTTCGGTCCGGAGTCCGACTACGTGGACTTCCTCGGCCACTACTACGCGCTGGCCGATCTCGGCGAGCTCGGCGGCGACGCCTTGATGTACAACGAACCCGGCCGGATGGCCGCCCTCGGCGGACCCAAGGCCCGGGCGTTCTTCGTGTTCGCCTCCGCCGAGCTGGAGTTCGACCGGTACGACACCGCGCAGCAGAAACGGCTGGTGCAGGCCGCCTATCGCGACGCGGGCTGGCGGGTGCCGGAGCTGATGTCCCGGCTGCCGGACGCGACCGAGTTCTACCTCGACTCGATCAGCCGGTCACACCTGGACCACTACGCCACCGGTCGGGTGGCGCTGCTCGGCGATGCCGCCTACGGCAACACGTTGGGCGGGTTCGGTACCGGTCTGGCCGTCGTCGGTGCGTACGTCCTGGCCGGCGAGCTGCTCGCGGCCGGGGGTGACCACCGGGTCGGGTTCCAGCGGTACGAGGAAAGGTTCCGGGGCTACGCGAAGGTCTCCGAGCAGGGCAACGCCGGCCCGTTCCTGGCGCCCGGGAGCCGCCTGCGGATGCGGCTGCGGAACTGGATGTTCAACTCGCCGTTCCTGCTGAGGACGATGTTGAAGTTGACGGACAGGTTCGCCACCGACATCGAGTTGGTGGACTATCCAGAAATCGCCGCCGCCCAGCGCGCCTGAGCCGGGTGGAGTTGTATCTCCACCCGGAGATACAACGCTCGACCGACGACGCTCCTCGGCCGCTGCCCTACCGTCGTGACCAGCGCAGCTGCGCCGAGTTCGGCGCCGGTAGGCTGACCAGGGCCGCTGGCGGCCCGGGCATGACCAGGGAGGACGGTGCACCGCGGATGACCTCACCCTCGTCGGCCCGCCCGCCGGATGAGCCGCTCGTGCGGCGGGAGCACGCCGTCGAGGACCTGATCCGCCCGGTGCTCATCATCGTGCTCATCGTCGTCAGCGCGCTCCAACTGCACAACCACCGCATCATCGCGCCCACGTTGGCGCTGGTGCTCTTCGTGCTGGTGTCGGTCATCTCGGTGGGCAGCTTCTTCTCCTGGAACCGGCTGCCGGAGTGGCAGCGGATCACGCTGACCTCCGCCTATGCGCTGCTCGCGGCGGTGTTGCTGCCCCTCGTGCACACCACCTCGGTGGGGGCCACCTTCGCCTTTGTGGCCACCGGCGTCGCCGGGGCCCGGGTCGCCTCCCGCCGCGTGTCGCTGACCATCGCGACCGTGGCCGCGCTCGTCGCCAGCGGGCTGACCGCGCTGGTCAACGAGGTCGCGCCGGGTCCGGGGAACTGGCCGTGGTGGATTCCGCTGGCGGTGGTGCTGCCGGTGTACATCGGCACCTCCCGGCAGGACCGGTCGGATGCCCTGCTCAGCGCCCAACAGGCCGCCGTGCAGGCGCAGCGGGCGGCGGAGTTCGAGGCGCGGGAGGCGGCGCTGGAGGAGCGCGGCCGGATCGCCAGGGAGATCCACGACGTGCTCGGCCACTCGCTGTCGGGCATCGCCGTGCAGCTCGACCTTGCCGACGCGCTGAACGCCAACGGGCGCGGCGAGGAGTCGATGACCGCGGTGCGCAAGGCGCGGGCGCTGGCGGTGGACAGCATCGCCGAAACCCGTCGGGCGGTGCACGCGTTGCGGGAGAACACGTTGCCGCTGGACGAAAGTCTGCGACTGATGGCGGTCGGTGACGCGGTCACCTTCGCGGTGCACGGCGACCCGGGGCCGGTCCCGGTCGAGGTGGCGCACGCGGTGATCCGCACCGCGCAGGAGGCGCTGACCAACGCCGCCAAGTACGCGCGCGGCGCCGCCCGGACGATGGTGGTCGAGTTCACCCCGGACGCCGTTTTCCTCACCGTCAGCAACAGGCCCGGCGAGCGGCCGGCCGCCGTCGCGTCGAGCAGCGGGGTGGGGCTGGTCGGGATGCGCGAGCGGGCCGCGCTGCTCGGCGGCACCCTGAGCGCCGGACCCGACCCGGAGAGCGGCGGTTGGACCGTGCGGCTGGAGGTGTCCCGGTGAGCATCAGGCTGGTCGTGGTCGACGACCAGGCGACGGTGCGCGAGGCACTCGCGGTGATGCTCGATCTTGATGAGGACGTCACCGTCGTGGCCACCGCGACCAACGGCGAGGAGGCGGTCGACGTCGTTGACCGGCACCACCCGGACGTGGTGCTGATGGACCTGAACATGCCGGTGATGGGCGGGGTCGAGGCCACCGGCCGGATTCGCGCCGCCGACCCGGACGTGGTCGTGCTCGTGCTGACCACCTTCGACGACGACAAGTCGATCCTGGCCGCGCTGCACGCCGGCGCGAGCGGCTATCTGACCAAGGATGCCGACCGCGCCACCATCCTGCAGGCGGTCCGCACCGCCAGTCGCGGCCAGACCGTGCTCGCCCCGGAGGTCCAGCAACGGCTGCTCACCCTGGCCAGCCGGCCGCCCGCCGCCATCTCGGCGACCGGGTCCTCGGTCCGGCTGACCGTGCGCGAGCAGGAGATCCTCCGGCTGATCGGCGAGGGGCTGCGCAATCCGGAGATCGCCGGCCGGCTGGTCATCAGCGAGGCGACGGTGAAGACCCACATCAACAACCTGTTCGCCAAGGCCGGTTTCCGCTCCCGGGCCGACGCCGTGCGATACGCGCTGCGTCACAGCGGCTGACATTCGTGTCGGCGCAACGACTTACGGCTGCGCGCGGGGGACAACCAGGCCGGTTTCGTAGGCGGTGACCACGGCCTGGGTGCGGTCCCGCAGGCCGAGCTTGCCCAGGATTCGGCTCACGTGGGTCTTCACCGTCTCCTCGGTGACCACGAGCCGGGCGGCGATCTCCGGGTTGGACAGTCCCTCGGCGACCAGCCGCAGCACCTGAGTCTCCCGTGGTGTCAACGCGGTCAGCGCCGCGACCGGCGGTGGGTCGGCTTTCGGGCGCAGGCGGGCGAATTCGCCGATCAGCCTGCGGGTCACCGCCGGCGCGAGCAGCGCCTCACCGGCCGCGATCACCCGGACCGCGTCGAACAGCCGTTCGGCGGTCACGTCCTTGAGCAGGAACCCGCTGGCGCCCGCGCGGAGCGCGTCGTACACGTACTCGTCCAGGTCGAAGGTGGTCAGGATGAGCACGCGCGGGCCGCCCGGGGCCGACCCGGCGAGCTGCTGGGTGGCCGCGATGCCGTCCATACCGGGCATCCGCACGTCCATCAGCACCACGTCGGGGGACAGTTCGCGGCACAGCCGGACCGCCTCGGCGCCGTCGCACGCGGTGCCGACGACAGCGAAGTCAGGTTGGGTGTCCAGCAGGCCGGCGAACCCGGTCCGCACCACCTGGTGATCGTCGGCGACGACGATCCGGACGGTCGGGGAGGCAGTAGTCATCCGGCTGTTTCGTCCTTTCCGGGCAGGCGGGCCTCGACCAGGAAACCGCCACCGACGGCCGGGCCGGCGCGCAGCCGGCCGCCGACGGCGGTCGCGCGTTCGCGCATGCCGAGCAGCCCGTGGCCGCCTGCGGGGTCTTCCGGGGCAGGCCCGGGTCCGTTGTCCCGGATGCGCAGGGTCAGCGCGTCCTCGGTGTAGTGCAGTTCCACGTCCACGGCCGCACCCGGCGCGTGTCGGCGGGCGTTGGTCAGCGCCTCCTGGACGATCCGGTAGGCGGCGAGTTCCACGCCCGGATCGAGCGGGTCCGGCGCCCCGCGCACGATCAGCCGGGTGCCCGCGCCGGTCGCGTCCCGCGCCTCGTCGAGCAGTTCGTTGAGCTGGCGCAGGCCCGGCTGGGGCTGCCGGTCGGCCACCTCGGTCCGGGCGTCCTCGCGCAGCACGCCGAGCAGCCTGCGCATCTCGGTCAGCGCGGCCCGCGCGGTGTCGCCGATCGCGGAGAGCCGCTGCGCCCCGGTGGCCGGCAGGCCGGGAGTGGTCAGCCGGGCGGTCTCGGCCTGCACCGAGATCATCGAGATGTGGTGGGCGACCACGTCGTGCAGTTCGCGCGCGATGCGCGCGCGTTCGCCGCGGGCGGTGTGCTCCAGCAGGGTGCTGTTGATGACCTCGCGGGCCGCGACGTACTCCCGGGCCTCCGCGCGCGCCCGGCGGGCGGCCCCGGCGAACGCGGCGATCGGCGCGAGCGAGGCGAGCAGCACGGTGACCACCCGGACGACCGAGCCCGCCGGGACGGTGAGCGCGAGCACCAGGAACGGCATCGCCAGCCCGACCGCGAGCAGCTGCGATCCGATGCGGCCCAACCGGTAGAGCACGATGAGCTGCGCGCACAAGCCGGCCGCTGTCAGGCTGTGGAAGGGCAGTATCGACAACACACTCGCCGCGGACACCGCCACCGCCGCGATCGCGGCTTGGCGCACGGCCAACGGGACCGTCGTGGCCAGCGCGAGCAGGTAGAGCAACAGCGCGTACGGCCCGCTGACCCCGCTGCCGACGACCCGGGCGATCGACTCGGTCAGCGCGAGCGCGCCCAGCAGCGACCCGGCGACCACCGGTGTGCGGCGGTCCGCGGCGATTCGCCGTCCCTGGTCGACCCACGCGTCGAGTCGGGCGTCTGCTCGGCCCATGCCGGTCATTGTCGTCGCCGGGCTGCGCCCGGGCGTCCCTCCGGTCGGGGACGGCCGTGTCCCTCCGGCGAGGGACGGCCGGCGGTCACCATCCCTCGTGCCGGTGACGGTGAAGACGGCTCCGCAGCGGGACGCTCGGCCACCGCCGCGTTCCTAGTCTTCCTGGCATGGACGCCACTATCGCAGTCGCCGGGCTGCGCAAGCGATTCGGTTCGAAACAGGCCCTGGACGGCATGTCCTTCACCGTGTCGCCGGGACAGGTGACCGGCTTCGTCGGCCCCAACGGCGCGGGCAAGTCGACCACGATGCGGGTGATCCTCGGCCTGGACGCGGCCGACGAGGGCACCGCGCTGATCGGGGACAGACCGTACCGGAGCCTGCGACATCCACTGCACCACGTCGGCGCGATGCTGGACGCGGCCGCACTGCAACCCAGCCGCAGCGCGCGCAACCACCTGCTCTGGCTCGCGCACTCGCAGGGGCTCACTGCCCGGCGGGTCGACGAGGTGGTCGAGCAGGCCGGCCTCGGCACGGCCGTGCGCCGCCGGGCGGGCGGTTTCTCGCTCGGTATGCGCCAGCGACTTGGCATCGCGGCCGCGCTGCTCGGCGACCCGCCGGTGCTGATGCTGGACGAGCCGTTCAACGGCCTGGACCCGGAGGGAATCGTGTGGATGCGCGGTTTCCTCAGCGCACTGGCCGGTCAGGGCCGGGCTGTACTGGTGTCCAGCCACCTGATGAGCGAACTGCAGGACACCGCCGACCACCTGGTCGTGGTCGGCCGGGGCAAGGTCATCGCGGACACCAGCGTGGCCGAACTGCTCGCCGCCGCGTCCGGCGGCCGGGTCACCCTGCGCACGTCCGCCCGGTCGGCGGCGATGACGGTGCTCGCCCACGCCGGCGCGACCGTGGCCGCGATCGACCGGGACACGGTCACCGTGTCCGGGCTGGCCGCCGAGCGCATCGTGACGCTGCTGAACGAGAGTTCGGTGCCCTTCGCCGAGGTGGCCGCGCACCGCGCGACCCTGGAAGAGGCCTACATGGAGCTGACCCGGGACGCGGTCGAGTTCCGCGCCGCGGCCGCCGAGGAGGTCGTCTCGTGACCACTCCGACGATCACGCCCTACCGGTCCGAGTTGCCGGCCGGCCGGGACGGCTTCGGCCAGTTGCTGCGGTCCGAGTGGACGAAGTTCCGCACGGTGCGCGGCTGGGTGGTCGGCACGGTGATCGCGGTGCTGGCGACCGTGCTGATCGGGGTGCTCACCGCGAAGGGTTCGATGTGTTCGGTGGGGCCGTTCCCCGGCCAGCCGGTCGGCCTGCCGTGCACCGGCACGATCGGGGTCGGCGGTGGGGCGGTGTCGGACACCTTCAACTTCGTACACCAGCCGATGACCGGGAACGGCAGCATCACCGTGCGGTTGACCTCGCTGACCGGCGAGATCCCGGTCGGCCCCCTGCGGCCGGACGCCGGGGCCAATGAACGGCCCGGCCTCCAGCCGTGGTCCAAGGCCGGCATCATCATCAAGCAGAACACGACCGAGGGTTCGGCCTACGCGGCCGTGCTGGCCACCGGTGCGCACGGCATACGGATGCAGTCGGACTTCACCCAGGACACCGCCGGGTTGGCCGGTGCCGTCTCGCCGACCGCGCCGCGCTGGCTGCGGCTGACCCGCTCCGGTGACACGCTCACCGGCTACGACTCCACCGACGGCACGCACTGGAGCACGATCGGCAGCACCCGGCTGGCCGGGCTGTCCGCGACCGTGCAGGCCGGCGTGTTCGCCACGTCACCGGCCTATGTCCACGTGGTCAGCCAGTCGTTCGGCGGTTCAAGCGGGACCGGCGGTCCCACCCAGGCCACCGGCGTCTTCGACCATGTCGAGCTGAGCGGCACACCGCCCGGCGCCGGCTGGACCGACACCGGGCTGACCGACGTCGCCGAGCCGCAGATGGGCGCTCAGAACCAGTTCCACCAGAACGGCGGCGAGTTGACCGTCAGCGGGTCCGGCGACATCGCGCCGGCCGTGGTGGGCGGAACGGCCGCGGGCAGCCCGATCGAGACGACGCTCGGCGGTGCCTTCGCCGGGCTGATCGCACTGATCGTGGTGGGCACGATGTTCGTGACGGCCGAGTATCGCCGTGGGCTGATCCGCACCTCCCTGGTCGCCAGCCCGCGGCGCGGCCGGGTACTCGCGGCGAAAGGCGTGGTGCTCGGCGGGATCGCGTTCGTCGCCGCCCTGCTCGGCGTGGTGATCGCGGTCCCGATCGATGAACACCTGTTGCGCGCCAACGGGAACTTCATCGATCCGGCACCGACGGTGGCGGACGCGCGAGTGCTGATCGGTACCGCGGCGGTGCTCGCCGTGGCTGCGGTGTTCGCACTGGGCGTCGGGGTCATCCTGCGGCGAAGTGCCGGCGTGGTCGCCGTTGTGATCGCCGTGTTCGTGCTGCCCCGCATCCTGGCCACCGCCGGCGTGCTGTCCACCGGTGCGTCGGAGTGGCTGTTGCGGGTCACCCCGGCGGCCGGCTTCGCGATCCAACAGAGCCTGCCGCAGTATTCGCAGGTCGACGCCGACTACTCGCCGGCCGGCGGCTACTACCCGTTGCCGCCGCTGGCCGGCTTCGCGGTGCTGTGTGGGTGGACCGCACTGGTCCTCGGTCTGGCTTTCCACCTGCTGCGCCGGCGGGACGCGTGAGGTCGGCACTGCACGCCGAGTGGACGAAGCTGCGCACCGAGGTCGGTTTCAGCTGGCTGCTGCTCGCGGTCGTTGCGGTCACGGTCGTGTTGGGTGTTGTGGTGACCGGAGCCGTGCACTGCACGGCTCCGGCCGGCTGCGTCCCCGACCTGCCGAAGCTCAGCCTCAGCGGAGTGCAGGTCGGGCAGGTGGTGGTCGCCGTGCTGGCCGTGTTGGTGATCAGCGGGGAGTACAGCAGCGGCATGATCCGCACGACCTTCACCGCCATGCCGCGCCGGTTGACCGTGCTCGCGGCGAAGGCGGTTGTGCTCACCCTTCCGGTTGCCGTGGCGGGTTGTCTCGCGGTGCTGATCAGCCTGCTGGCGAGCCGATTCCTCTTGGCACGTAACGGTCTTTCCCTGCCGCTCGGGGAGGGCGCGGTGCTCCGGGCAGCCGTTGGCTCGGTGCTGTATCTGGTGCTGATCGGGTTGCTCAGTCTGGGCATCGCCACGGCGGTCCGGGATGCGGCGGCGTCGATCGGGGTGGTGCTCGGGTTGTTCTTCCTCTTTCCCATTGTGATCGGGATGGTGTCCGACCCGGTGCTGCGGCGGCATCTTGAGCAGATTTCGCCTACCGCTGCCGGGTTGGCGGTGCAGGCGACGACTGGCCTGGGGAGTTTGCCGATCGGGCCGTGGAGTGGGTTGGCAGTGCTTGCCGGGTGGGCTGGTGGGGCATTGGCGGTGGGGTTGGGGTTGCTGTGGTGGCGGGATGCTTGAGGGAGTGGCGTTGGGTCGTTTCGTGAAGCGGCACTGGGTCGCGTTGCTCCTGGCCTGGAATGTCGCTGGCGCAGGCCCTATCTGGACCGGCTGTTCCACTGGCGCAGAACGGTTTCGAGGCCGGCGGGGTCGGTGGTGTCGGTGGCCCAGGCGACGACCCCGTCCGGGCGTACCAACACCCCGGTCGGCGTCGCCTGGTCGTCGGTCACGCTGTGCACGCGCCCGGCCCAGGGCGCGGCAAGGCGGGCGAACGCGCCGTCCGGGGTGCGGTCGAGCAGTAGGAATCCGCCGCCGTGACCGTGGTCGACCAGCCGGGAGCCGTCCCGCAGCCACAGGTCGGGGACGTAGCGGCCGACCAGCGGGTGGTCGCCGGGCAGGTCGATGCGCTGGTCGACGCCGGAGATCTTCTTGACCGCGTAGGTGGTGCCGTCCCGGGTGCCCAGCAGGTCGGCCACCATTCCCCGCAGGGCGCCCGACTTCGCGTCCCCGCGCAACACCCCGATCTGGGCCCGCGTCCAGTCCAGCACCCAGACGCCAACGGGACGACGCTCGGCGTCGTAGGTGTCGAGCAGTCCGTCGGGTGCCCACCCGGCGACCACGGCGGCGAGCTTCCAGCCGAGGTTCATCGCGTCGCCGACGCCGAGATTGAGTCCCTGACCGCCGAACGGCGGGTGCACGTGGGCGGCGTCACCGGCCAGCAGCACCCGCCCTGACCGGTAGGTCGCGGCCTGGCGGGTGTTGTCGGTCCAGCGGGTCGGGACGGCGCGCAGCGCGGTCAGTGTGACATCGGTGCCCGACACCCGGCGCAGGCTCGTCTGCAACTCCGCGAGGGTGACCGCCGCCGAGCGGTCGGCGGGCGGGTTGTCGAACTCGACGGTGGCCACCCGCCCGGGCTGTGGCCCGTAGCGGTAGGCACCTTCGGGCGACCACGTCCAGCCGTTCGCGAGCTTCTCCGGGTCCGCGATGTCAACGGCTGCCTGGTATCCGGTGAGTTCGGGGTCGGTCCCGGGGAAGTCGATGCCGGCCAGGCGGCGCACGGCGCTGTGCCCGCCGTCGCACCCGACCAGCCACCCGGTCCGCACCGGGCCGGCGGTGGTGCCGACGAGCACACCGTCGCCGGTGTCCTCCAGTGCGGTGACCTCCACCCCGCGACGCACCGGCACACCGAGTCGCGCGACGTGGTCGGCCAGCAGCGCCTCCAGTTCGCGCTGCGGCACCATCCGGGCTCCGTCGGCCGCGGTGTGCGCGGCGAGGTCGGGATCGGACCAGTCCACCAGGTCGGCTTCGAGGACCATTCCCGCGAAATGCCCGGTGAAGCGCGGTGCGGACGCTCGCTGCTCGCGGCCGTCGGCCGTGGGAGAGTACGACCCCACCCGGGCGAGCGTCTCCCGCTGCACCGCCTCGGCGGCCGCCAGCAGACCGCGGCGGTCCAGTGCCTCGGCCGTCGGCATGTTGATCGACTGCGCCTTCATCGCCTGGTCCGGCTCGGCCCGTCGTTCGAGTACCTGCACCGTCGCGCCGGCGAGGGCCAGCTCCGCGGCGAGCGTGAGGCCGACCGGCCCGGCGCCGACCACGATCACATCCGTGTCCTGGTTCTCCATCGTTGTCACGAACACCGTTCTATATACGAACTATGTTCGTGTCAAGTTATGATGGTCGGGTGAACCCGAGAGAGCGACGCGCGGTGCGCCACCAGCCGCCGAACCCCGAGGGCGAAGTCGACCCCCGGCCGCGGCGCCGCACAGTCCCGATCACCGTGCAGCAGGTCGTCGACACCGCGCTGGGCGTCACCGCGACCGAGGGCTACGAGGCGCTGACCATGCGCAGGCTGGCCGGCGCGCTCGACACCGGACCCGCCTCGCTCTACGCCCATGTGGTCAACAAGGCCGACCTGGACGAGCTGCTCATCGGCCGGCTGTGCGCCGAGCTCGTGCTACCCGAGCCCGACCCCGCGGCCTGGCGGGAGCAGATCCGCGGGGTGTGCACCCAACTGCGCGACCAGTACCTGAAATACCCCGGAATCTCCCGCGCCGCGCTCGCGCTGGCGCCCACCGATCTGGAGATCGTGCGCATCAGCGAAGGAATGCTGGCCATCCTGCTCGCCGGCGGGGTCGCCCCGCAGGCCGCCGCGTGGGCCATCGACGCCCTGTTGCTGTACGTGGCCGCGTACTGCCTGGAGATCTCGATCGTGAACCAGCGCAAGGTCAACAACGAGGCGGACTGGGTCGTCGACACCGACGAACTCCGGCGCCGACTGACCGCACTGCCAACCGAGACCTTCCCGCACACCAGCCGCCACGCGGCCGAGCTCACCGCGGGTGAGGGCCACGACCGGTTCGACTTCACCCTCGCGCTGATGATCGACGGCCTCACCGCTGGCTAGCCGGACTTTTCCACTGACGTCGGGACCTGCCGGCGGTCGGGACGCTTCGCGGTCATCCGGCTGCTGGTGATCAGCGCCCCGGCGACCGCGATCACGAGCGGGACCAACGCATTGGTGCCCACGTGGGTCAGTTCGAGCACCAGCACGATCGAGCACAGCGGGGCCTGCTGGGTGACCGAGAGCATCGCCGCCGCGCCGATCAGCGCGAACGCGCCGAGTTGGCTGCCCGGCCACAGGTGGCTCCAGCCGATTCCGGCGGCGGCACCGAGCAGCGCGCCGGTGGCCAGCGACGGGGTGAGCAGGCCGCCGGTCGCGCCGCTGCGCAGACAAGCGGCGGTCGCGAGCGGCTTCAGGACGAACAGCGCCAGCGCGCCGCCGAGACCGAGCGCGCCGGTCAGTGCGAGCTGGGTAGGGCCCTTGCCGTTGCCCAGCAGCGCCGGGTAGGGGATGGCCAGTGCGCCCATCGCGGTGAAGGCGATCGTGGTCGCCGCCAGCAGTCGCCAACCCTGCGGGAGCATCGCCCTGGCCCAGGCCATCAGTCGGGTGAAGGCGGCGCCGGCCAGACCGGCGAGTGGGCCGATCAGCAAGGAGCAGACCAGCAGGGAGGCGGTCAGCGGGAACGCCGGCACCTGGTAGGTCGGCTGGTCGGGCAGCACCAGCCAGGACATCGCCGTGGCGATCGCGCTGGCCAGCGCGGCCGGGATCACCACGCGCGGCGACATCGAGCGCAGCAGCACCTCAGCGGCGAACAGGCAGCCGCCCAGCGGGACGTTGTAGACCGCGGCCAGGCCGGCGCCGGCCCCCGCGGCGATCACGATCCGGCGCTGCTCGGCGTCGAGTCGGCAGCGCTCGGCCAGCCGGCCGGCGACCGCCGCGGCCAACTGGCGGGGCGCTCCCTCCCGGCCCAGCGACGCACCGAGGCCGACCACGACGACCTGTAGACAGCTGTCGGCCGCGGTGCTGACCACCGGCAGCGGGCGCGCGTCGGTCGAGACCGCCGCGTTGACGGTGCCGATCCGGGTGTGCCCGCGCAGCAGCCACCAGCCGCCGCCGGCGACCAGGCCGCCGACCAACAGGACGAGCACCCGGCGCGGCGGAGTGGCACGCAGCACGCCGAACAGGAAGGTGTTCTCGGTGTAGCCGAAGGCGACGTGCTGGACGAGATGCAGCAACAGCGTCAGCCCGATGCCGACCAGGCCCGCGCCGATCCCGGTGCCCAGCACCACCGGCCACCACGCGGGCAGCTCGAACCGGCCGACCCGCAGTACCGCCGGTCGGGGTGTCGGCGCGCTGACCTGCACGCCCGCCAGTATCGGCGGTTCGGGCGGGGTCAGCAGCGGCTCCTGGGTCACCGCATCAGCCTGATCGGGTGAGCGGGCGCCGCGGTAGACCGGGCTGCTTGTAGCGTCACAAGTAGGACTTGTGACGGGAGGCGGGATGCGGAGCGAGCGGACGCTTGAGGCGAGCGTGCCCGACCTCGGTGGGCTGGAGCTGCTGGACGCGGTCGCCCGGCACGGCAGCGTGACGGCAGCCGCCGCCACGCTCGGGCTCACCCAACAGGCCGCGTCGCTGCGGATTCGGTCGATGGAGCGCCAACTCGGCGTGCTGCTGCTGGCCCGGTCGACCCGTGGCTCCGAACTGACCAGGGCCGGCGCGCTGCTCAACGAGTGGGCCTCCGGCCTGCTCGCCGACGCCCGCGAGTTGGCCGTGGCCATCGCCAGTCTGCGCACCGACCGGCGGGCCCACCTGCGTGTCGCGTCCAGCCTGACCATCGCCGAGCACCTGCTGCCCGCCTGGCTGGTGGCCTTCCACGAGCAGCAGGCGCGCGCCGGTCTGTCGCCGACCGAGGTCGAGCTGGCCGCGATCAACACCGACTCGGTGATCGCGCAGGTCCGGGCCGGTCAGGCCGATGTCGGCTTTGTCGAGGGGCCCTACCAGCCGCGGGGCCTGCATGCCCGGACGGTTGCCCGGGATCAGCTGCTCATCGTGGTGCGACCCGACCACCCGTGGGCGCGCCGGCGCACGCCGGTTCCGATCGAGTTGCTCGCCCGCACCCCGCTGATCCGGCGCGAGGCGGGGTCGGGCAGTCGGCAGGCGTTCGACGACGCGCTCGCCGCGGTGCTGCCGGCCGGCCTGCCACGGGCGGTACCGGCGTTGGAGGTGTCCACCGCCGCGGCGGTCCGGGCCGCCGTGGCCGCGGGCGCCGGTCCGGCGGCGATCTCCTCGCTGGCCATCGCCGACGACCTCGTGCTGGGCCGGGTGCGTGTGGTGCAGGTGGCGGGGCTGGACCTGCGCCGGTCGCTGCGCGCGGTCTGGCGCGGCGCCGCCCAGCCACCCGACGGCCCGGTCCGCGAACTGCTCGCGCTGGCGGTGTCCCGGTCCCGGCCGGACAACCCGGCCGTCACGGAATGAACCCGCTCGGACGCTCGTTGCTCGGAGCATGGCTATCGAACTGGGCAAGATCGGCATCTGGCGACCCGTGAGCGGCCTGACCGGAGAACTCGCCGCCGAGGTCGAAGGGCTGGGCTACGGCTCGATCTGGATCGGCGGATCTCCCGACGGCGAGCTGAAGATCGTCGACACGCTGCTCGCGGCGACCGAGCGAGTGGCGGTGGCCACCAGCATCGTGAACATGTGGAAGGACGACGCGGACACCGTCGCCGCCTCGTTCCACCGGATCAACGAGCGGTTCCCGAACCGGTTCCTGCTCGGCGTGGGCATCGGCCACCCGGAGGCGACCAAGGAGTACCGCAAGCCCTACGACACGATGGTGGACTACCTCGACCGGCTGGACGCGGCCGGCGTGCCGAAGGACTCGATGACGCTGGCCGCGCTCGGTCCCCGGGTGCTGCGGCTGGCCGCCGACCGCACCGCGGGTGCGCACCCGTACCTGACCACTCCGCAGCACACCCGCGAGGCGCGCGAGCTGATGGGCCCCGGCGCGCTGCTGGCGCCGGAGCAGAAGGTCGTGGTCGACACCGATCCCGAGCGCGCCCGCTCGATCGGTCGGCCCGCGGTCAAGACGCCCTACCTCGGCCTGACCAACTACGTGAGCAACCTGCGCCGGCTCGGCTGGACCGATGAGGACCTCGCCGAGGGCGGCAGCGACCGGCTGATCGACGCGCTCGCCCTGCACGGCGACGCCAGGACGATCGCCGCCGGGGTGACCGCCCACCTCGACGCCGGTGCCGACCACGTGGCCGTCCAGGTGCTCGGCCCGGACCCGCTGCCGGGCTTCCGCGCGCTGGCCGAGGTGCTGCCGGTCACTCGCTGACCGATCAACCCCGGATTTACCCAGGTGAAACCCGCGCACCCCTTGCCATGATGAAAGACCGATTGCAACAATGCGAATAGTTGCAATCGGTCTTTCGTCGTCGGATCGGAGGTGGGACGTGCTCGCGGAGCTGATCCGGACGCATGCGGCCAACCTGTCCAGAACCGATCGGCTGCTCGCCGACCACCTGCTCGCGCACGCCGAGGAGGTTCCGTTCCTGCGCGCGGCCGAGATCGCCGAGCGGCTCGGGGTCAGCGCGGCCAGCGTGACCCGGTTCGCCCAGCGCCTCGGCTTCGACGGTTACCCCCGGTTGCAGGACGCGGTGCGCACCGACCTGCGCGCCTCGCTGACCCCACCGGCCCGCCCCGACCAGGGCGCGGGCCGGTTCGGGCCGATCTGGGACCGGGAGATCCGCAACCTTGAGGAGTTGCGCGCTCTTCCCGAGGACGTACTGGACGGCGCGGCCCGGCAGATCGCCGAGGCCGGCACGGTCTGGGTGATCGGCGGCCGGGCGTCGCTCGCGCCCGCGTCGATGCTCGCGTACTCGCTCGGCCGGGTGCGCGGCGGCGTGCGCTGCCTGGACTCGGCCGCGCTGCACGAGCCGGAGCCGCTGCTCGACCTCACCCCGGACGACCTGCTCGTCGCGCTCACGTTCCGCCGCTACAGCCGGAGCACCGCGCGGATCGGCAGCCTGGCCGCCACCCGCGACGTGCCGATCCTGCTGATCACCGACGACGGCAGCCCGTCGTTGGCCGGCGTCGCCAAGGCGGTGTTGCGAGTGCCCAGTCGGGCGCCCGGCGCACTGCCGTCGATGACCGCGGTGACCAGCCTGAGCCTCGCCCTCACCCTGGGCGTCATCGGCTACTGCGGCTCCGACCGACTCGACGCGGGCGAACAACTCGGCCGCGCGCTCGACTCGTTCGAGGACTGACTCCCCACCGGCGGCCGGCACCGACGCGGCCGTCGGAGTCTCCCGAAAGGGCACAGCACAGATGACAAGCAAGAACCTCGAACCGTGGCAGTGGGACGAATCCGTCTGGCGTCAGCACGTCGGCCGGGTGCGCGCCGGGCGGTCGCTCACCCCGAGCGGCTGGCCGGGCGGCGCCCACTGCGCGGTGGCACTGTCGTTCGACTCCGACCACGAGACGCCGGCCCTGCGCGACGGCGAGACCCGCCCGGGCAAACTCTCCCAGGGCGAGTACGGCGCGCGGGTCGCGGTACCCAAGATCCTGCGGTTGCTGGCCGAAAGATCGATCCCGGCGAGCTTCTTCATGCCGGCGGTGTGCGCGCTGCTCCGACCGGACGAAGCGAAGTCCTATGTGGAGGGCGGGCATGAGGTCGGCATCCACGGCTGGATTCACGAGCGCAACATGCAGCTCCCGCCCGAGACCGAACGTGAGCTGCAACTGCGCTGCGCGGACACCCTGGAGCAGATCACCGGCGTGCGGCCGGTCGGTATCCGCACCCCGTCCTGGGACTTCTCCGACCACACCCTGGAGATCAGCCGGGAGATGGGCCTGCGCTACGACTCCTCGCTGATGGCCGACGACGATCCGTACGAGATCCTGGCCGACGGCGAGCCGACCGGCCTGGTGGAGATTCCGGTCGAGTGGATCCGGGACGACGCCCCGTATTTCATGATGGACCGGTACGCGTCGCTGCGTCCCTACACCACGCCGCGCGGGGTGCTGAGCATCTGGCGGGACGAGTTCGACCGCGCGTACGAGGAGGGCGGGGTGTTCCAGCTGACGATGCACCCGCACTTCATCGGCCACCGCTCGCGGCTGACCATCCTGGCCGAACTGCTCGACCACATCGCCGCGGCCGAGCACGTCTGGTACGCGACCCACGCGCAGCTGGCCGACTACGTGGCGGAGCAGGCGGGGCTGGGTACCGAGGAGCAGCCATGACCGCGGAACTCGACGCCCGCGCCGGGGAACAGGCCGCGCACCGGATGACCGCCGAGCAGAAGCGCGCGGTGCTCGCCGGCTCGATCGGCAACGCCGTGGAATGGGTCGACTGGGCCGTCTACTCGACGTTCGCCTCGGTGTTCGGCGGCCAGTTCTTCCCGTCGCACAACCAGACCGCCGCGTTGCTGTCCACCCTGCTGGTGTTCGCGGTCGGCTTCTTCATGCGCCCGGTCGGCGGCGCGGTGCTCGGCGCCTACGCCGACCGGCACGGGCGCAAGAAGGCGATGACGCTGACCATCGGGCTGATGGCCGCCGCCGCGCTCGTGGTCGCGGTGTGCCCGAGTTACCACGTGATCGGGGTCGGCGCGCCGGTTGTGCTCGTGTTCGCCCGACTGGTGCAGGGTTTCTCGGCCGGCGGCGAGTTCGGCACGTCCTCGGCGTTCCTGGTCGAGTCGGCCGGCCGTGGTCGGCGGGCGTTCGCCGGTTCCTGGCAGCAGGTCTCGGTGGGCGCGGGCACGCTGCTCGCGTCGGTGATGGGCACGGTGCTCACCTCGACGCTGGACAGCACCGCGCTGGACACCTGGGGCTGGCGGGTCGCCTTCGGGGTCGGCGGTCTGCTCGGCCTGGTCGGGTTGTGGCTGCGCAGGTCCATCAGCGAGACCGAGTCGTTCACCCGGGTCGTCCAGGACGGTGAACGCCCCCGGCGCCCGCTTCTCACCATGTTGGCCACCCAGCCCAAGCCGGCGCTGCGGGTCATCGGGATCACCATTGCCGGCACGCTGATCTACTACCTGTGGGTCAGCTATCTGCCCTCCTACGCGCACGTCACCACCGGCATTCCGCTGAGCAAGGCGTTGCTGGCCAACACGATCGGCCTGTGCGTGTTCCTGGTGCTGCTGCCGTTCGGCGGGCTGCTCTCCGATCGGGTCGGGCGCAAACCGACGCTGCTGGTGTTCGCCATCGGCTTCGCGGTGCTGGCGTGGCCGCTGCTGCACCTGTTGGGCGGCGGGTTCTGGAGTTTGCTGGTGGTCGAGCTGATCGGGCTGGTGCTGCTCGTCGGGTATTCGGCCAACTGTGCGGTGATCATGGCCGAGCAGTTCCCGCCGGAGGTGCGCACCGTCGGCATCGCGCTGCCCTACGCGCTCGCGGTCGCCGTTTTCGGTGGTACGGCGCCCTATGTCACCACCTGGCTGAGCACGTCGGGTCATCGTGACCTGGTGTGGATCTATCTTGCCGTCGCCGCGTTGATCGGGGTGGCGGTGTACGCGACGATGCCGGAGACCAAGGACGAGGAGCTGGCGTGACCGAGATCGACCTGGCCGGCATCCAGCAGTGGGTGCGCGACAACAAAACCGCGATGCTGGCCGACCTGCGCCAGTACGTGGAGATCGAGACGCCGAGCGACGACCGGGCCGCGCTGGACAAGGCGCTGCGCTGGTTGGACGGCTGGCTGAGCGAGTCGATCGGCGCGCCCGGCGAACTGCGCCGGACCGACGGCGGTGCGTACGGCGACATCGAGGTCCGCGACTATCCCGGCGTCGGCGCGCGGCCCGTGCTGCTGCTGTGCCACTACGACACGGTCTGGGACCACGGCACGCTGGCCGAACGTCCGTTCCGGGTGGACGGTGACCGGATCACCGGGCCGGGTGTGTTCGACATGAAGATCGGCCTGGTGCAGGCGGTCTGGGCGGTGCGCGCGCTGGCCGCGTTGGGCCTGCCCAGGCCGGCGTTGCGGTTGCTGCTCAACGGCGACGAGGAGATCGGCAGCCTCGCGTCACGGCCGGTGATCGAGGCCGAGGCGGCAGGTGTCCGGGCCACGCTGGTCTTCGAGGCGAGCGCCGACGGTGCGATCAAGACGGCCCGCAAGGGCGTCGGCATCTTCCGGATCGACGTGACCGGAATCGAGTCCCACGCCGGTCTCGACCCGGCCAAGGGGGTCAGCGCGATCGACGAACTCGCTCGGGCGGTGCTGGCGGTGCACGCGCTGGCCGACCTGGAGCGCGGGACGAGCGTGAACGTGGGCATCGTGCGGGGCGGCACCCGGACGAACGTCAAAGCCGGCCAGGCCGTGGCCCAGTTGGACGTCCGGGTCGCCCACCAGGCCGAGGCCGATCGGATCGACGCGGCGCTGGCGGCCCTCCGCCCGCACGACCCGCGCGCAACGCTCACCGTGTCCGGCGGCTGGAACCGGCCGGTGATGGAGCGCGGTCCGGCAACGGTGCAGCTCTACGAGTTGGCCAGGACTGTCGCGGATCGGCTGGGGGTCGACCTGCGGGAGTGTTCGGTCGGTGGGGCCAGTGACGGTAACTTTGTTGCCGCACTGGGCGTTCCGGTGCTGGACGGCTTCGGTGCGGTCGGCGACGGCGCGCACGCGAGGCACGAGTGGGCGAGTGTCTCGGGCATGATCGAACGCACCGTCCTGGCCGCTGCCACCTTGCATGCGCTGGCGGAGGGTTAGCCAAGGGGTCAAGACCGGGTGGTCGCCGGGAGGTGCGCCCTGGACGCCAGCATGATCGCGCCCAGGCAGCCCAGCGCGAGCACGGTGACCACGCCGAGCATCACGGTGTAGGAGGCCAGTGGGGCGAGCGCGGCCAGCCCGGTCGGCAGCAGGAAACCCAGGTAGCACAAGGCGTAGTAGACGCCGGTCAGCCCGGCGAGGTCGTCCGGCCGGGCGATCCGCTGAATCTCCAGCAGGCCGGACACCACCGCGATGCCGTAGGCGCCGCCGAGCACGATCGCCCCGACCAGGCCCAGCCACGGCGAGCGCACCGCCGCGTTGGTCGTGCTGAGCACCAGCCCGACCGCCATCAACGTCATCGCGATGATGATCGCCCGCGCGGTCGAGGTGGAGTCCAGCCGCCGGGCCAGCGGTTGCACCAGCACGCCGGCACCGAGGGTGAGCACGGTCAGCACGGTCGCGTAGATCAGGCCGTCGGCACCGAGCTGGGCGGACACGAGCTGTGGCGCCACCGCGTAGGCGACGCCGGCCGCGCCGAACACCCACGGCGCCATCGGCAGGATCACCCGCAGGAAGCGCCGGTGCGCGACCGCCGGCACCCGCAGGTCGGCCAGCAGTCCCCGGGCGGAGGGCCGGCCCGCACGTGTCTCTGGCACCCGGAGCAGGACGAACACCGCCGGCAGCACGATCAGCACGTGCACGGCGTAGGGCAGGATCATCGGCAGCGGCAGCCACTGGGCGAGCACGCCGGCCACCCCCGCGCCAAGGCCGAAGCCGAGGGTCAGCGTCAGTGCGGCCCGCCGGGCGCCGGAACCGCGATCGGCGGCCAGGTCGAACGGCGGCTGGGAGAGTTCCTTGACCCAACTGGTGCCGACCGCCATCGCGATGCCGACGGCGATCCCGGTGAGGAACCGACCGGCGAAGATCGGCGCCGGGCCGAGCTGTCCGGCGGCGAGCACCGCACTGGCCAGCAGCGAGCAGATCGTGCCGGCGATCATCAGCGGCTTGCGGCCGAACCGGTCGGACAACGAGCCGGCGACCAGCAGGCCGGGCACGAGGCCGACCACGTAGGCGCCGAGGAACGCGTCCACGGTCACCTCGGAGTAGCCGCCGATCCGGCGGTACATCAGCAGCAGCGGGGTGAACTGGTTGCCGCCCCAGCCGCAGCAGAACATGGCCAGCCCGACCGGCAGCCAGTGGCGCGGCGGCCGGCCTGCGGGCGTCTGGAGTTCTGCCGATTCGGTGATCGGACTGGCGGACATGGCCGGACTCCTCGACGGTTTTCGCGCACGGCGAAGCCGCCGGGCGGTGCGGATGTGGGGTGTTGCTGGTGGGGGAGTGGGTCGGCGCTGGGTCAGCGCTGGGTCATGGTGCGGTGGGTGGCATCCAGGTGTGCGCGCAGCGCGGTGGCGAAGCCGGGTGCGTCGCGGGCGGTGATGAGCCCGATCAGCGCGGCGTGCTCGGTGGCGAGGGTGGCCAGCCGGTTGGTCTGCGGGCGCAGCGCGCGCAGGTTCATCAGCCGCTGGCGGTCGGCCAGCGAGCCGTAGAACCGTTCGGCCAGCACGTTTCCCGACGCGACCACGATGCCGAGGTGGAATTTTTGGTCGGCGAGAACAAACCGGTCCAGGTCGCCGCGCTCGGCCGCGTCGGCCTGCTCGGCGACGAGCGCACCGAGTCGGTCGGCCAGGTCGTCGAGCGGCTGGTCGGTCACCAGGATGCGGCGCACCGCGGCACATTCCAGTGCCTCGCGCAGGTCCAGCACGTCCTCGGCCTCACCGGGCCGGATCGGTACGACGACCGCGCCACGCTTGGGGAACAGTTCGAGCAGGTCCTCGGCCTGGAGGCGGAGGAACGCCTCGCGGACCGGGGTGCGGCTGAGGCCGAGCCGGTCGGCGATGGTGCCCTCGCTGATCAGGCTGCCGCCGGGCAGTTCGCCACTGAGGATCAGCTCCTTGGCGAAGTCGTACGCGCGCTCGGCGCCGGGAATGCTGGCACCCGCGGTTTCCGTGCTCACCCAACTAACGTACATGCATAGATACAAGAGGGGAAGCGGCCCGGGACATCATCGGGTTCGGTCGGCGGTCGTTGCTAGGTTCCGTGCATGAGCCAACGAGTGCCGTTCACCGGCGAGGAGAAGGAAAGCCTCAGGGTCGCCCTCGACCGACACCGTGACGTCGTGGTCTGGAAGACCAGCGGGCTGACCGACGAGCAGCTGCGGCGCCCGCTGACCCCGTCGGGGACGACCTTGCTGGGCCTGGTCAAGCACCTGTCCTGGGTGGAGTACGGCTGGTTCTGCGAGACGTTCGGCCGGGAAACCGAGCCGATGCCCTTCGACCTGGACGACCCGGACGCCGACCTGCGGATCGAACCGGACGAGACGACAGCCGACATCGTCGCGCTCTACGCTCGGGCCCGCGCCGCCGCCGACCAGGTGATCGACGAGCTTCCGATCGAGCAGTTGGGCAAGGCGTGGTTCGGCGATGCGGTGTCCCTGCGCTGGGTGCTCATCCACATGGTCGAGGAGACCGCCCGGCACGCCGGCCACCTGGACATCCTGCGTGAGCTGATCGACGGCGTGGCCGGCGACCACAATCAGACGGACTGATCGCCGCCCAGCACGCCCCGCAGATAGTCCAGTTCGGTCTCGTACACGTGTGCGGACTTGACGATCATCAGCAGCCGGCCCACCGGCCGATCGAGCGCGTCGGCGACGTGTCGTTGCAGGGACGCCAGTTCGACCAGATTGCCGTAGCCCTTGGCACCGAAGTCGATGCTGTGCGCGTAGACGACGAGTTCGACCGCACCACCGGGCAGCCAGAAGTCGAGCAGGCTGACACACGGGATGTAGCTGGTGTCGGTGTGCGGCTGGAAGGTGGTGATCGTCGCCGAGCGGCTGGCCGGGTCCCGGCGCAGCCGGTCGATCACCCAGGCGAGCTGGTCCCGGCCGGAGTGCTCGTAGTCGAACAGCCGGGTCGCGTAGCTGTCCGCGTCGCCCAGCGCGGCCACCCGGGAGTGGTCGACGAAGTTGGCGTGCATCCAGGCCAGCCGCTCCGGGTCGGCGTACCGGCTGATGATCTCGTCGTTCGGGTCGGGCTGCTCGACGGTCAGCGTGATCAGCGAGATCTCCCGGATCGGCAGCTCGTCGTAGCGACTGGTGATGCCCTCGGCCAGAATCCGCCGGGCGACGGCGAACCATGCCCGGCCGATCGTGGGAGCGGTCAGCGTACGTGGATCGTCGGTGGCCAGCTGCGTCGTCACGATCTCATCGTAGGCACCGACCGGCGCGATATTAGGCTGATGTCGGTCACCCCCGGAGGGCGGTGACCGACATCAGGCTTTTGGGTCAACGGAGGGACGATCGTCGTGGTGCACAGCCCGGTGCGGTGGGGAATTCTGGGAACCGGCGGGATCGCCGACACGTTCGCCGCCGATCTGCGGCTGACCGACTCCGGCACGGTGGTCGCGGTCGGCTCGCGCAGCCAGGAGTCCGCCGACCGGTTCGGCGACCGGTTCGACATCCCGAACCGGCACCCCGGTTACGAGGCGCTGGTCGCCGACCCCGACGTGGACGTGGTCTACGTGGCCACCCCGCACCCGATGCACCACGACAACGCGATTCTCGCGCTGCGCGCCGGCAAGCCGGTGCTGGTGGAGAAGCCGTTCATGATGACCGCCGCCGAGGCGCGCGAGGTCGTCGAGGTCGCGCGGGAGACCGGTCTGTTCGCCATGGAGGCGATGTGGACCCGGTTCCTGCCGCACGTCGCGACCCTCCGGGAGTGGCTGGCCAAGGGCGTGCTCGGTGACATCGTCACGGTGAGCGCCGACCACGGCCAGTGGTTCGCCGAGGACCCGGAGTTCCGGCTGTTCGCACCGAAGCTCGGCGGCGGCGCCCTGCTGGACCTGGGTGTCTACCCGGTGTCGTTCGCCTCGATGGTGCTCGGCCGGCCAGACCGGATCGTGTCGATGAGCGACCCCGCGTTCACCGGGGTGGACGCGCAGACCTCCATGCTGTTGGGCTACGCGGGTGGTGCGCAGGCCGTGCTCTCCTGCACGCTGCGGGCGAAGACGGCGACCCGTGCCTCGATCGTCGGCACCGAGGCGCGGATCGAGTTGGACGGCGACTTCTACGCGCCCACGTCGGTCACGCTGATCCCGCGCGAGGGCGCGCCGACCCGGATCGAGTCCGACCACGACGGCCGGGGCCTCCGCCACCAGGCCGACGAGGTGGCCCGCAGGCTCGCCGCCGGGGACCTGGAGAGCCCGCTGATGCCGCTGGACGAGTCGGTCTCGATCATGGAGACGATGGACACCGTGCTCGCCCAGACCGCCCGTGGCTGACCTGTTCCCGCCGATCGAGCCCTACGACCACGGCCGGCTCGACGTCGGTGACGGGAACCACGTCTATTGGGAGACGTGCGGCAACCCGGCCGGCAAGCCGGTGGTCGTCCTGCACGGCGGGCCGGGCCAGGGCTGCTGGCCGAGGATGCGGCAGGGCTACGACCCGGCGCGCTACCGCATCGTGCTGTTCGACCAACGTGGTTGTGGGCGCAGCACACCGCACGCCAGCGACCCGACAACCGACATGCGCCACAACACCACCGAGCATCTGCTCGCGGACATGGAGCTGCTGCGCGAACGGCTCGGCGTCGACCGCTGGCAGTTGGGCGGCGGTTCCTGGGGTTCCACGCTCGCCATCGCCTACGCGGAGTGGTATCCGCACCGGGTGTCGGAGATCGTGCTGTCCGCCATCACCACCAGCCGGCGCTCCGAGATCGACTGGCTCTACCGAGGTGTCGCGCGGTTCTTTCCCGAGCAGTGGCAGCGTTTTCGGGCCGGCGTCCCGGCGGCCGACCGGGACGGCGACCTGTTGCCGGCCTACAGCCGGGTGCTGGCCGACCCGGACCCGGCCGTGCGGGCGCGGGCCGCGAACCACTGGCAGGCCTGGGAGGACACGGTTGTCTCACTGGAGCCCAGCGCCGCGCCCAGCGTCCTTGATGAACAGCCCTCGACCGACCTGCTGGCCTTCGTGCGGATCTGCGCGCACTACTTCGCGAACGGCGCGTGGCTGCCGGAGGGCGTGCTGCTGCGCGAAGCCGGGCGGCTGGCCGGGATTCCCGGTGTGCTCATCCACGGCCGGCAGGACCTGAGCTGCCCGGTGGACACCGCCTGGGAACTCGCCCAGGCGTGGCCGGACGCGGAACTGGTCATCCTGGACGATGCCGGCCACAAGGCCACCGACCGCCGGCGCGAACTCGTGCTCGCCGCCCACAACCGGTTCGCGCAGCGCTAACCCGCCAGGCGGGCGACCTCGTCGGCGCAGCCCCAGGACAGGGTGACGCCGGAGCCGCCGTGGCCGTAGCAGCAGATCACCGCTCGGCCGTCCTGCTCGGTGCGGTCCAGCCGGACGGTCGGCCGGACCGGCCGCAACCCCACCGCCCGGGACACCACCGGCACGCCGACCAGTGCGGGCTCCAACTCCAGCGAGCGGGCCAGGATCGCCTGCTCGGTTGCCGGGTCGACGGTGGTGTCGAACTCGTTCTCGTCGGCGGTGCCACCGCAGACCACGTCGTCCTGGCGGGGGAACACGTACGTCATCCCGGCCGGGTTGTCGTCGTCGACGATCCACCGGGTCAGCCCCGGGTTGGCCAGCCGCACCACCTGGCCGCGCACCGGCCGCACCGTCTTGTCCCCGGTCAGCTCACCGGAGCGCAGGCCGGTCGCGAGCACCAGCGTGTCGGCCGCCGGTTCGACCGCGGCCAGCCGGGTCACCGTCTCGTCGTGGAAGGACACTCCCAGTTCCGCGCACCGTGCCCCGAGCCAGTCCAGGTACCTGCCCATGGTGACCATCGGCAACGAGCAGACGATCCCGGAGACCGTGCCCGGCGGCAGTTCTGCTGTCCTCGCGGGCCGGTGTCCGGTGACCGCCGCCGTCCACCACAGGTCGGGATTCTCGTTGCGGTACAAGACGATTCCCTCGCGGAGCAGCACGCCGGTGGCCGGGTCGGCGGCGAGTTCGGTGAGCGCCCGCAAGGTGGTCCGCGCCCACCCGAGCACCGCGTCCAGCGGCAGCGCGTAGTACGGGAACCACAGCGCACCGGCCACCGAGGAGACGGTCCGCTCCGGACGGTCGGCCGCGTGCACGCTCACCTGGTGCCCGGCCCGGGCCAGCCGCAGCGCACACGTCAGACCGATCACCCCGCCACCGATCACCGCGATCCTGCGCACCCGTCCCGCCTTTCACCGTCGCTGCCCGAATTCTTGACAAATCAAAGCAGAAGCGTGTGCAGGGCTCAGTTTCCGGCCGGCCGCACGTCCGACGGACGCAGCCCGTAGCGCGCCCGGAAACCCCGGTTGACGTGCGGCATGTCGTGCAGGCCCCAGCGGGCGGCGATCTGGGTGATGCTGCGCCCGGCGAACCGGTCGGACACCAGGTCCTGCCGGACGGCCTCCAGCCGCATCGTCCGGATCAGCTGGGCCACCGTCTGCTCCTCGACGCTGAACAGCCGGTGCAGCGTGCGGCTGGACATGTGGTGCGCGGTGGCCACCGACTCGTGGCTCAGCGTCGGGTCGGCCAGGTGCGCGCGGAGGAACGAGACGATCTGCCAGCGGACCGTGTCCGGCTCGGCGGCCAGCGTGTCCGGACCGGACAGTGACGCGCAGACGAGGTCGACGGCGGCCCGGCCGAGGTGCTCGGCGACGCTGCCGGCCCGCTGCCGCACCGTCGAGCAGACGAACTCACTGAGCACCGCGCCCGGCCCGCTGGCGGCTGGCAGCGCGCGGTCCATGAACGAGTCGAGCAGCCGCTCCGGGATGGCCAGTGCGGCCCGTGGGAAGACGATCACGTCGCAGCGCCAGTCGCCGTCCAGGCGCAACACGTAGGGCCGGGCGATGTCGTAGATGGCCAACCAGCCCGGCGTGAGCGCGACCTCCCGGCCGTCCTGCTGCACGGTCGCCCGGCTGCACCGCTGCACGCACACCTTGAGCAGATCGGTGGGCAACCTGCGGGCCTGCGTGGTGGTGCGGCGCAGGATCTGCGGTCCGCCGCGGACCTGGAACGCGGCCGTGCTGGCCGAGGACCCGAACGTCGCGATGATCACCTTCACCGGCTCGACCGCGGTCGGCCGCCAGGTCGGCGCGGCCGCCGGGCGCACGCTCAAGCGTGGACCGGCTGGCCAAGCGCGCGGCCAACCTGCCGGTCGGCGACCCGTTCACCGAGCAGGTCGCGCTCGGACCGCTGATCAACCAGCGGCAGGTGGCCAACGTCGACCGGATCGTCACCGAGTCGGTCGGCGCGGGCGCCGAGATCCGCGCGGGCGGCACGTTCGACCGGCTGTTCTACGCGCCGACCGTGCTCGCCGGCGTGACCGCCGAAATGCCCGCCTTCCAGGAGGAGATCTTCGGCCCGGTCGCGCCGGTGATCGTCGTCCGGGACGACGAGGAGGCGGTGCGGGTCGCCAACAACACCGAGTACGGCTTGGTCGCGGCGATCCAGACCGGTTCGGTCGGCCGTGGCCGCGCGCTCGCCGACCAGTTGCGCACCGGCATCGTGCATGTCAACGACCAGACCCTGAACAACGACGCGTACGCGCCCTTCGGCGGGACCGGCGCGTCCGGGAACGGCGCGCGCTTCGGTTCACAGAGCAGCTGGGACGAGTTGACCCAGTGGTAGTGGGTCACCCACCGCGAACAAGCACACGGGTTCCCGTTCTGAGCACCTGAGCGTGGGGTGGGCCGCCGCCGACCGGTGGCGGCGGAAGGAGAACCGTGGCGGCGGGTCGCCCCCCGACCTGCCGCCACGGCCTTGTTGTTGCTACTTGCCGGAAACGTGCGGCCCGAGCAGGGACAAGTCGGCCGGGCCGAGGCGGTCCGCGGCGGTCTTGGCCTGGTGCCAGTACGGGTAGAGCAGTGCCGGGGCGCTGACCGCGTCCAGCCGGCCGCGGTCGTAGTCCGACAGGGTCAGCTCGGCCGCCCCGAGGTTGTCGGTGAGCTGCTCGTCGGTGCGCGCGCCGACCACCAGGGTGGTCACGGCCGGGCGGCCCAGCAGGTAGGACAGCGCGACCCGGGCCGGTGACACGTCGTGCGACGCGGCGACCTCGACGAGTACGTCGATGGTGTCGTAGAGCTGGTCCTCGTCGCGGACCGGCGGCTCGTTCCAGTCGGTCAGGTGCCGTGAGCCCTCCGGCGGCTGCTGGTTGCGCCGGTACTTGCCGGACAGCAGGCCGCCGGCCAGCGGGCTCCACACCAGAATGCCGAGCCCCTGGTCCAGTGCGATCGGCACGAGTTCGTACTCGGCGTCGCGGGCCTGCAACGAGTAGTAGATCTGCTGGCTGACGAAGCGGGTCAGGTTGCGCTGGTCGGCGGTGGCCAGTGCCTTCATCAGCTGCCAACCCGCGTAGTTCGACGCGCCGATGTAGCGGATCTTGCCGGCGTGGATCAGATCGTCAAGCGCGGCAAGGGTTTCCTCCAGCGGGGTCTGGCCGTCCCACTCGTGCACCTGGTACAGGTCGATGTGGTCGGTGCCCAGCCGGCGTAGGCTCGCCTCGCACTCGTTGATCAGGTGATGGCGGGACAGGCCGGCGTCGTTCGGGCCGCTGCCCATCGACATCCGGGCCTTGGTGGCCACCAGCGAGCGGTCCCACCGACCCTTCATCATCGTGCCGACGATCTCCTCGGACAGGCCGCCGGAGTACACGTCGGCGGTGTCGATCAGATTGCCGCCGGCTTCCAGGTAGCGGTCCACCTGGCGGGTCGCCTCGGCAACGTCGGTCGACCCGACCTTGCTGAACGCGCCGCGACCGCCGAAGGTCATCGTTCCCATTGTCAGTACGGAAACCCGAAGTCCGGATCGTCCCAGTTGGCGATACTCCATGACCGGAACCCTAGTACGTTCCGATCATCCGCTCAGGGCTTCAGCGCGGACCTCGCCGCCGCGAGCACCTGTCCGGCATAACCGCCGCCGAACAGCACGGCGTGCACGAGCAGCGGGAACAACTGGTGCAGCGCGACCCGACCCGGCCAGCCCTCGGCCAGCGGCGCCGCCTCCTGGTAGGCGGCGAGCACCCGGTCCAGGTGCGGACAGCCGAACAGTCGCAGCATCGCCAGGTCGGTCTCCCGGTGGCCGCCGTGGGCGGCCGGGTCGATCAGCCAGACGTGCCCGTCGGCACCCCACAGCACGTTGCCGGCCCACAGGTCGCCGTGCAGTCGGGCCGGCGGTTCGGCCGGGCCGGCCAGTTGTGGCAGCCGGACACAGACCTCCTCGACCGTCGCGGCCGCGTCCCGACCGAGTGTGCCCTCGTCCACCGCCCGGCGCAGGTAGGGCCGAAGCCGGTGCTCGGCGTACCACTCCGGCCAGTTCGGGCCGGGCACGTTGCGCATCGGCGCACCGCCGATCCACGCGTCGACCGGGCCGGCCGGGGGAGCGGCACCGAACGCGGGCGCGCCGGCGGCGTGCAGCGCGGCGAGCCCGCGGCCGAACTCCTCGGCCGCCGCCGGACCCGCGCGACCGGTTTCGATTCGTGGGATGACCAGCCAGTTCTCGTCGCTGCCGAGTACCGCCGGCACCCGCACCGCGGCGGGTTCGGCGAGCCAGCGCAGCCCGGCGGCCTCCGCGCGGGTGGCGTTCGGGCCGTGGCCGCGTTTCACCAGCACGGTGTCCCGGCCGTCCAGGACGACCTCGGTGAGATCGGCGGACACCTGGCGGGCGCTGCCGGCTGTGCGACCGGTCAGTGCGGCCGCGGCGGCGCTGCCGTTCACTCGTCGAGGTGCGCGCGCACCCAGTCGAGCAGGCCGGGGGTCGTGGCTTCGATCATGGCCAGCACGTCGTCGAACCCGTCCGGGCCGCCGTAGTACGGGTCGGGCACGTCCAGGTCGCCGGTGACGGCCGGGTCGAACGAGCGGAACATCCGCACCCGGGCCGGATCGTCGACCAGCCGGCGCAGCGCCTTCTCGTGGCCGGCGTCCATCGCCAGCAACAGGTCCGCGTCCAGGTGCGCCGGCCCGACCTGCGCGGCGACGTGCTCGACCGGATAACCGTGCCGGCTCAGCGTCTCGCCGGCCCGCTCGTCGATGTCCTCGCCGACGTGCCAGGGACCGATGCCGGCGCTGCTCACCCGCACCCGGTCGGCCAGCCCGGCGCGGCGCAGGTGCTCGGCGAGGACGAGCGCGGCGGTGGGGGAGCGGCAGATGTTTCCGCTGCACACGAAGGTCAGGTGCAGGCGCGGTTCGGGCTCGGTCGTTCGCCGGGTCACGCCGACAGTATGTCCGGTCGTCCTCGTCCACTCCCAAAGATCTTGGACTTGCCACGCGGGCGGCGGAAAGCTCGCAGTGACAACACAGTGGAACGGCGCGGCCCGGGTGGTTCACACCCGGGCCGCGCCGGCTGGTGGGGTCAGTCCGTCGCCGGCACGGTGTCCTGTGCGGGCGTGCCGGCCGGCAGGTCGCCGGTGCGGCTGGCGGGCTCCCGGGTGCACAGCAGCATCAGCAGCGCGCCGATCACGGCCAGCACGCACATCAGCACGAAGCCGCTGGTGAACGTGCCGGTGTTCTGCACGATGAAGCCCATCACGGTCGGCGCGACGATGCCGGACAGTGCGAACGCCGCGTCGGCGAAGCCGGCCGCGCTCGCCGGCTGGCTGGGGGCGGCGTCGATCGAGGCCACCCACCAGATGCCGCCGGTGATGAAGCCGAAGCCGACACCCATCGAGATCGAGATCAGTGCGGTGGTCAGCGACGGCGACAGCAGGATCGGGGTGAGCGAGGCGCCGGACAGCAGCAAGGCCACCCCGATCACGGTGAACCGGCTGCGCACCTTGCGGGTGCGGGCGTACACCCGGTCCACCACGACGCCGCCGATCAGCGCGCCGACCACGCCGGCCGCCCACGGCGCGATGGAGAACGCGCCCACCTGGCTGAGGCTCAGTCCGTAGGACTGCTGGAGGTACTGCGGCAGCCAGTAGAGGAAACCCCAGAACATGAAGCCCCAGGCGAAGTAGCCGGCGCCGACGATCCACAGGTTCCGGTTGGTGACCAGGGCCTTGATGTCCAGCACCGGTCGTGCGCCCTCGGCCTCCTCGGCCCGCTGGTCGGCCGCGATGTAGGCGCGCTCGGCCTCGCTGACCCGCTTGTTGTCCTTGGGAGTGTTGAACAACAGGCCGATGGCGGCGACCGACCACAGCAGCCCGGCTCCGGTCAGCACCCAGAACATGCCCCGCCAGGTGATCGCGCCGATCAGCCCGGTCACGATCGGGCCGCCGATCAGCAGGCTGCCGGCGACCGCGACGCCACCCAGCAGCGACAGCGCGAAGCCACGCTCGGTCTGCGGCAGCCAGCGGCTGACCAACCGGGTGGACGCCGGGAATGCCGGCGCCTCACCCGCGCCCAGCACGATCCGGATCAGCAGCAGGCCGGTGAACCCACCGGAGATGGGGGTGATCGCACTGGCCAGCGACCACACCACCATGCCGATGAGCAAGATCCTGCGCGGTCCGAATCGGTCCACCAGCGGACCGGAGAGAAATGCGAAAACCATGTAGCCCAGTGAGAACGCGCTGCTGATCAAGCCGTACTGGGACGAATTTATGTGGAATTCCGAGGACAGCGGCGTCACCGCGTACGAAATTGCACTCCGGTCGATGTAGTTGATCACGATCAGCACCAGGATGGTGACGACCGTCAGCCAACGAAATCGAGTTCTCAAGACAGTCACCTCGGAATTTCTCCGTCGCGCAACGCTTCTGTCGTTACGGTGGGCCTGTTTCGCCTAGCGGAACACTGATCCAGCGCTTTGCACGAAATATGACAACCGGGTGATGCTTTGTCAATGACCAGATGTCGTTCGATGATCCGGTTTCGCAAGTCGTTACGTGCGGTGGAAACGTGCGGTCACCAGTGTTATTCAACTGTCACGCTGTTTCGCTGACCGGACCGAGGGTCGCGGTCAGGTCGGTGGTCGGGCGACCGTCGCGCAGGCCCCAGGCCAACTCGGCGATCCGTTCGGCAGCGGCCGGTTCCAGCGCCCGGCCCGAGTTGAGTACGAACTTCGTGGTCAACTCCTCACGGCTCAACGGGTTTCCCGGGCCGCCCCGGTTCACCAGTACCTTCTCCGTCCGGCTGGTCCCGTCGGCGAGTTCCGCGGTGAGCACCGCCGGGAACTGCCGGGGGAAGATCGCGGTGCACTCCGCGTCGGCAACCACGCTCACCTTCGCGGCCAGCGCCAACCGTTCCGGGTCGGCGGCGGCCGCGTCGGTGAAGTCCTCGTGGAACACACCGAGGCCGCCACCGCCCAGCAGCGCGGACGCCACTGTGTACGGTCCGCTGAACGCGCCGTGATAACCCGACCGCGGCCGCGCCTTCTCCTCCGGCGGTTCGCCGATGGTGCGCAGCACCGGTTCGGGCACCCCCAGCCGCAACGACACGATCTGGTCGGGCCGCACGCCGTCGGCCCGCAGGCGCAGCGCCGCGTCGATGCCGGCGTGGGTGAAGTGGTTGCAGGGATAGGGTTTGAAGAAGATCCCGGGCGTCTCCCAGTGCTCGCCGAGTCGGTCGGTGAGCTGGGCCAGGTCCACGTTGTCACCCAGGAACGCCTGAAGGAAGCCGAACCGGCCCTCCAGCACGGTCGGTGGCCCGGTCAGGCCGTGCCGGGCCAGGTCGGCGGCGACCACGCCGGCGTGCGCGGCCCAGCCGCAGTGCACCCGCTTGACCGTGCCGCCGGTGCGGTTGGCCTCGATCACCCCGGCGCCCATGCTGCACGCGATGCCGATCGCCGAGGTCAGCCCGGCCACGTCCAACCCGCGCAGCATCCCGGCGGCGACCGCCGCACCGACCGCCCCGCAGATCGCGGTGGCGTGCTGGCCCCGGTCGAAGAACACCGAGTTGTTGGCGGCCGAGTCGTAACCGGCCATGCCCAGCCGGCAGGTCACCTCCACGCCGACGGTGGCCGCGTCCAGCAGCGCCGTGCCGGCCGCGCCGACCTCCTCGGCGACCGCGAGCGCCGCCGGCAGCACCGCCGAGGACGGGTGCAGCACCGAGGGCAGGTGGGTGTCGTCGAAGTCCAGGCTGTGCCCGAGGGTGCCGTTGACCAGTGCGGCCGAGGGCGCCGGCAGCCGGGTGGCCAGGCCGATCGCGGTGGCCACCGGGTTGCCGCCCCACGCGGCGACCATCGCCGAGACGATCTCGCCCGGCTGCTCCCGGCGGGCGGCCAGGCTGTTGCCGAGGAAGTCGACCACCCGGCCGGCCATGTCCGTGCGCAGTTGCGCCGACAGGCCGTCCCGGCTGACCCGGAAGGCCAGCTCGGCCAGCCGCTGGGCCGGCGTGAGTGGACCGGCGGTCATGCGCCCACCACCGCGAACGGACGGATCGGCGAACCGGTGCCGCCGAGGATGCGCAGCGGCGCCACCACGAACACGAACTCGGTGAGCCCGCGCGCGGCGGCGTCCTCCAGGTTGAGGTGCTCCATGATGTAGATGCCCCGTTCCACCAGCAGCAGCTTGTGCACCGGCAGCAGTCGGTGGCCTTCGCCGGCCGGGATCTGCTCGTAGGCGGTGGTGTCGGTGCCGGTGGCCACCACCTGCCGGTCGGCCAGCCAGCGGGCGCCCGCCTCGGTCACCCCGGGCACGCCGGTGTCCTGGCCGAGATAGGTGCCCGCGTCGCCGAAGTGCCGGGCCCAGCCGGTGCGCACCAGCGCCACATCACCCGGCTGCGGCGTCACCCCGGCCCGCTCGGCGGCGTCGGCCAGGTCGGTGTCGGTCACCCCGTAGCCACCCGCCAATGAGTCCACGCCCCGGGTGGCCGCCACGTCGAGCAGCACGCCTCGGGTGACCAGCGGCGGGATCTGGTCCACGCCAAGCTCGCTGAACCGGCCGCCGGTCTGCGCCTGGTACGCGTCCACCCCGCCGAACAGCTTGCCCTGGAAGCTGACGTGCGCCAGCGCGTCGATGTGCGTGCCGACGTGGCCGCCGGTGATCAGCACCTCGTTGGCCGCCGAACTCCCGTCCGGCCGGTTCATGTCGCCGTGCCGGCGGGCCAGCAGCATCCGGAAGCCGGGATGGTTGGGGGAGCAGGGCATCCCGGTGAACAGGGGCTGGCCCAACTCCACCGTGGTGATGCCGCTCGCGACGGTGGCGAGCAGGGCACTGGTGAGCGAAGCGGTCACGAACTGGTCCTTCCTTGTGCTGACTGACGTGTTGTCTCGCCGACCGCCGTCGGGCGGCCGGCGATGGCGTCCGCGAGGTCGACCACCCAGCGGGCACCGGCGACCACCGCCGGGTCGACGAACCGGCCGCGCTCGTCCAGCCACGCGGCCACGTCCTGGTCGGGTTGCCCGGCCAGCGAGTCGAGCAGCGTCCGGGCCCGCTCGACCTCGTCCGGGTCCGGGCTGAACACCCGGTTGACGATCTCCACCTGGCTGGGATGCACCACCGAGCGGCCGAAGAAGCCCTGGTCGCGGGCGAACCGGCTGTCCGACTCCAGCCCGGCCAGGTCGGCCACCGCGGTCCACACCGCGTGCGGAGGGCTGGGCAGGCCGGCGGCCCGATTGGCGTTGATCACCCGTTGTCGGGCCCAGCCGAGCGCGTCCCGGTCGCGGATGCGCAGGTCGGCCATGAGGTCGGCTTCGCCCAGCGAGACGACCGCGACCAGCGGGTGTGCGCCGGCCAGCTCGAACGCGCGTTCCACGCCGAGCGCGGACTCGATCGTCACGTGTAGCGGCAGGCCGACCCGCTCGGCCGCCGTCGCGACCGCGTCGCGATCCTCCACTTTGGGCAGTCGCAGGCCGGCGGCGGCGCTGCCGGCGAGGGCGGCCAGGTCGGCCTCGCCCCACTCCGAACCGAGCGGATTCACCCTGACCCACAAGGGTTTCGGCTGTTCGATGGCGGTTGCGGCGACCGCGTTCGCCCGGGCGTCGGCCTTGGCCTGCGCGGGCACCGCGTCCTCAAGGTCGAACACGATCGCGTCCGCCGCGCCGGCCATCGCCTTGGCCAGCAGCTCCGGTCGGTGCGCCGGCACGTAGAGCCAGCTGCGGGCGCGGCCGATCACAGCACGCCCTCGTCGCGCAGCGTGTCCAGTTCGGTCGCCGGCACGCCGTAGCGGGCCAGGATCTCGCCGGTGTGCTGGCCGAGCCGTGGGCCGGTGGTGCGCACCCGGCCGGGCGTCTCGCTGAGCCGGAAGGGCACGTTCTGGATGCGCACCGGCCCCAGTTCCTCGTCCTCCAGCGAGACGATGCTGCCCAACGCGGCGAACTGCGGGTCGGCCAGGATGTCCTCGGCGGTGTAGATCGGCGCGACCGCGGCCTGTGCCTCCTCGAACGCGGCCATCACCTCGGCCCGGGAGCGGGTGGCGATCCAGCCGCCGACCGCCTCGTCGAGCTCGTCGGCGTGCTCGGCCCGGCCGGCGCCCGAGGCGAACCAGGGCTCGCCGGCGAACTCGGGCCGGCCGACCAGCTTGACCACCCGCTCGGCGATGGACTGCGCGCTGGTGGACACCGCCACCCAGCTGCCGTCGGCGCACCGGTAGGTGTTGCGCGGCGCGTTGTTGGTAGACCGGTTACCCAGCCGCGGTTGCAGCGTGCCCAACTGGTCGAACGCGGTGATCTGCGGGCCGAGCAGGGTCAGCATCGGCTCGATGATGGCCAGGTCGAGCACCTGGCCACGGCCGGTCGACTCGCGGGCGCGCAGTGCGGTCATGATGCCGAACGCCGTGGTCAGCGCGGCCACGCCGTCGGCGAGCCCGAACGGTGGCAGGGTCGGCGGGCCGTCCGGTTCGCCGGTCACCGCGGCGAAGCCGCTCATCGCCTCGGCCAGCGTGCCGAAGCCGGGCCGGGACGCGTACGGGCCGAACTGGCCGAATCCGGTGACCCGGGCCAGCACCAGCCCGGGGTTGATCGCCGAGAGCACGTCGTAGCCCAGCCCCCAGCGCTCCAGCGTGCCCGGCCGGAAGTTCTCGATCACCACGTCCGCGTCGGCGACCATCGCCTTGAACAGCTCCTGGCCGCGCGCCGAGCCGAGGTACAGGGTGATGGCCTTCTTGTTGCGGGCCAACATTTTCCACCACAGGCCGACGCCGTTCTTGCGGGCGCCGTGGGTGCGCGCGGGGTCGCCCCTCGGGTGCTCGATCTTGATCACCTCGGCGCCGTGGTCGCCCAGCATGGTGGCGGCCAGCGGCCCGGCGAACAGCGTGGCCACGTCGAGCACGCGCAGTCCGGCCAGCGCCTGCGGGGTGGTGTCCTCCGGCATCTCAGTCCTCATTTCGGGATCGGGCGGCGGCGGGATCGCCGGCCCAGCCCATCCGCCGCGAGATCTCCCCGGCGGCGGCGTTGACCTTGGGAGCGATTCGTTCGACGAACTCGGCGGTGACCCGGTACCGCGGCCCGCACACGGAGATGGCGCCGATCACCATGCCGGCCATGCCGAAGATCGGCGCGGCCACCGAGCCCGCGTCGGCCTGGCGCTCGCCGCCCGACGCGGCGTAGCCCCGGTCCCGGATGGTGGCCAGTTCGGCGCGTAGCGCGGCGGTGTCCACCACGGTGTGCTCGGTGAGCCGGAGCAGGTCGCCGGTGAGCACGTCCTCGCGCTGCTCGATGGGCAGGAAGGCGAGCATGCATTTGCCCGAACTGCCGGCGTGCAGGGGGAAGCGGCGACCCAGCTCGACGGTCATCTTGATCTCGTGCACGCCCTCGACCTGGTCGAGGTAGACCCGGCCACCGGGCACCGGCGCGGTGAGCGTCGCGGTCTCGCCGATGTCGTCGCGCAGCCGGCGCAGCACCTGGAGTGCGGCCGAGCGCAGATCGGAGTCGCGCAGCGCGCGGGCGCCCAGCGCGGCCGCGGCCGCACCGAGTCGGTACTCGTGACTGAACGGGTCGAGCGTGACCATGCCGCGGGTGGCCAGCGACTGCAGGATGCGGTAGACGACGGCCTTGCTCAGGTTGAGCTCACGGGCGATCCGGGACACCCCGATCGTCGAGGGGCCGTCGGTGAACAGCAGCAGCACGTCGGCCACCCGGACGGCGGCCTCGGTGCCCACCATCGGTTCCGGCATGGTCGTCTCCCTCGTCGGCTGCGCCCGGCTGGCGTTCGCCCCGCTCGCTGTTTCGCTAGGCGAAACGGTCAATGGGCAAGGCGGTCAGGCGTGAACCGACCATAGAACATCATCAGTGCAGAACTCAATGGCTATGCGCATGTCACTATTGACGAACCGAAGTTGCCGGTGTCAGTCTGGATTCATCACCGTTCCTGCCAACGGAACGGTCGGAGGCGGAGAAACACGAGGTGGGCGCGTGACGGACACCGATCTGGTGGTCGCCGGGGCCGGCGGTGGTCTGGCCGGCGCGCTGCGCGCGGCGCAGCTCGGGCTGCGGGTGGTGGTGTTGGAGGCCAACCCGCACTTCCTGCGCGGCAACAACACGTCGATGTCCACCGCGATGGTGCCCGGCGCGGGCTCGCGCTTCCAGCGCGCCGCCGGCATCGAGGACTCGCCGGAGCGCTTCCTCGCCGACATCGTCGCGAAGACCGGCTCGGCCGCCGACCCGGTCATCGCGGCGGCGCTGGCCGGGGTGAGCGCGGAACTCGTCGAATGGCTCGCCGACCACGTCGGGCTGCCGATCGAGTTGCCCACCGACTTCGACTACCCCGGCCACTCTGCGCCCCGGGTGCACAGCGTGCCCGGCCGGCACGGCTCCGCCCTGCTCGGCCGGCTGGCCGAAGCGGTCGCCGCCGAGGACTTGGTGGACCTGTTGGTACCGGCCAGGCTGGTGTCCGTGCGGTCCGGTGTGGACGGACTGGTCGCCACGCTGACCCAACCGGACGGCAGCACCGAGGAGATCAGCACCGGCGCGGTGCTGCTGGCCACCAACGGCTACGGCGCGGACCAGGCGCTCGTCGCCGAGCACCTGCCGGAGATCGCCGGCGCCGACTACCACGGCAGTGAGTACTCGACCGGGGACGCGCTCCGGATCGGCGCCGAACTCGGCGCGGCCAACGGCTTCCTGGACGCCTACCAGGGGCACGCCGGGCTGTCCTCGGCTGCCCGCACCCTGGTCACCTGGACCACGGTGATGCACGGCGCGATCCTGGTGGACCTGGCCGGCGAGCGGTTCGGCGACGAGACCGTCGGCTACTCCGAGTACGCCGCCCGACTGGCCGGGCGACCCGGTTCGGCCGGCTGGCTCGTTTTCGACCAGCGGGTGCACGAGCTGAGCGGCGCCTTCACCGACTACCAGCAGGTCGCCGGGAGCGGCGCGCTGCGGACCGGCGGGTCGGTGGCCGAACTGGCCGAGCGGATCTCGGTCGACCCGGACCGCCTGGCCGCCGAACTGGCCGAGGTCGCCGCGGTGACCTCGGGCGAGCGGCCGGCCGACCGGTTCGGCCGCACCGCCTTCGACCAGGGCCTCTCCGCGCCCTACTACGCCGTCCGGGTGATCCCGGCGCTGTTCCACACCCAGGGCGGCCTGCTGGTCGACGGTCACGCCCGGGTGCTCACCGGACCCGGTTCGCCGATCGCGGGCCTGTACGCCGCCGGTGGTGCGGCCGCCGGAATCTCCGGCCACGGCGCCGCCGGCTATCTCGCCGGCAACGGCCTGCTACCCGCGCTCGGCCTGGCCTACCTGGCCGCCACCCATGCCGCTGCCAGCCGAGCCGACACCCGTGCCGCCACCAGCCGTGCGGACGGCGAACGCCTCGAAACCCGTCCCTGATACCGGAGAGAAGTCACAGCATGAGTTCCTACGACCTGGTGATCAAGAACGTCCGCGTGGTGCGGCCCGGACACGCCGAGGCCATCGACGCGGACATCGCGGTCCGGGACGGCCGGATCGCCCGGGTCGCGCCGGACATCGCCGCGGCCGAGGCCGCCGAGGTGCACGACGGCGGCGGCCTGCTGGCCTTCCCCGGTGGGGTGGACGCGCACCAGCACTGGGGCATCTACAACCCGCTCGCCGAGGACACCGGCACCGAGAGCAAGGCGTGCGCGCAGGGCGGGGTGACCTCCTCGCTGACCTACATGCGCACCGGCCAGTACTACCTCAACCGGGGTGGCAGCTACGCCGAGGTGTTTCCCGAGGTGCTCGCCGCGGCCGCCGGCAAGTCCTATGTGGACTATGCTTTTCACCTGGCACCCATGCAGTCCTCGCACATCGACGAGATCCCGGAGCTGATCGACAAGCACGGGGTGACCTCGTTCAAGATCTTCATGTTCTACGGCAGCCACGGCCTGCACGGGCGGTCGGCCGACCAGAACTCGTTCCTGATGATCCCGGAGGGCGAGCGCTACGACATCGCCCACTTCGAGTTCGTCATGCGGGGCGTGCAGCGCGCCCGCGAGCTGTACCCGGACAAGGCCGACTCGATCTCGCTGTCGCTGCACTGCGAGACCGCCGAGATCATGACCGCCTACACCAAGCTGGTCGAGCAGGACGGCTCACTGTCCGGCCTGGAGGCCTACAGCGCGTCCCGGCCGCCGCACTCCGAGGGCCTGGCGGTCACCATCGCCTCCTACCTCGCGCACGAGACCGGACTGCCCAACATCAACCTGCTGCACCTGTCCTCGGCCAAGGCGCTGGAGGCCGCGCTGCTGATGGCGAAGACGTTCCCGCACGTCAACTTCCGCCGTGAGGTGACCATCGGTCACCTGCTGGCCGACTTCACCACCGCCGACGGCGTTGGCGGCAAGGTGAATCCGCCGCTGCGCAGCCGGGACGACGTGGAGAAGCTGTGGGAGCACCTGCTCGCCGGCGAGATCGACTGGGTGGTGTCCGACCACGCGTGCTGCAAGGAGGCGACGAAGTTCGGTGCCGACCACGAGGACGTGTTCGCCGCCAAGTCCGGCTTCGGCGGCACCGAGTACCTGCTGCCCGGCCTGGTCGGCGAGGGCCGCAAGCGCGGGCTGTCGCTGGGCCGGATCGCCGAGCTGACCGCGTGGAACCCGGCCCGGCGCTACGGCCTGCACACCAAGGGCGACCTGGCCGAGGGCTTCGACGCCGACATCGCGCTGGTCGACCCGGACCGGTCCTGGGTCGTCGACCCCGCCGACTCGTTCTCCACCCAGGAGTACACGCCGTTCCGGGGCATGGAGATCGGCGCCAGCGTGACCGCGACCTTCGTCCGGGGCCGGCAGGTCTACGGCGGCGGCCAGGTGCTCGGCACGCCCACCGGCCGCTACCTGCACCGAGCCACGACCCGCTGATCCGGGGCGTGGGCGCCGGTTCGTGCCCACGCCCTCCGGTCAGACCCGCGCGCTGAGCACGGCGGCCGCGGCCAGCAGTTGGTCCTCGCCGCCGGGACGCCCGACCAGCTGTACCGAGGCGGGCAGCGGATCGGCGCCGACCGGCACGCTGATGGCGGGAACGCCGAGCATGCTCCACGGCGAGGTCAGCGAGAGCAGCGCGGCGATCGGATTGGTCCAGCCCGCCCCCAACTCGGTGTCCCGGGCGCCGACCGGCGGCGCCTGGATCGGCACCGTCGGCAGCATCAGCAGGTCCACTCCCAGCCGCTCCGGGAAGCCCGCGCGTTGCCGGGCGCGGAAGTCCAGCGCCGCCACGTACTCCCAGCCGCGCACCTCGGCGGAGCGGCTCATCCGGTCGAGCAGTTCGGGCTGGAAGAGTTCCGGCGCGTGCGCGACCCGGTCGGCGTGCACGGCGTAGACCTCCGGGCTCTGCACCCGCGGATAGGCCAGGGCGAACTCGATCAGCTCGGGCACCGCCACGTCGCCGAGGGCGAAACCGGCGTCGGTCAGTGCGGTCACCGCCTGGTCCAGCGCCGCCTCCTGAGTGTTGACCACCTGCTCGGGCCGCAACACGCCGACCCGTAGGCCGGCCAGTGGGGGAATGCTGACCGGGTGGCCGGTCAGCGCGGCCCAGAGCAGCGCGGTGTCGGCCACCGACGCGGCCATCGGACCGACGGTGTCCAATGTGGACGACAGTGGGAACACGCCGGTGCCGTCCAGGGCGCCCTGGGTGGGGCGCAGCCCGACGATGCCGCACAGCGCCGCCGGGATGCGCACCGAACCGCCGGTGTCGGTGCCCAGCGCGGCGGGCACGATGCCGGCGGCGACCGCGGCGCCGGAGCCCGCGCTCGACCCGCCGGTCATCCGGCTCGGGTCGTGCGGATTGCGGGCCGGACCGGTGTGCGCGACGTCGCCGGTCGGGCCGTAGGCGAACTCGTGTGTGTGGGTCTTGCCGACGATCACCGCGCCGGCCTGCCGCAGGGACACGACAACGGCCGCGTCGGCGGTCGGCACGTGTTGCTCGAAGTGCCGGGAGCCACGGGTGGTGCGCAGACCGGCGGTGTCGATCATGTCCTTCACCCCGACCGGGACGCCGTGCAGCGGACCGCGGTCCATGCCGGTGGCCAGTTCCCGGTCGGCCTGGTCGGCGGCGCGCAGCGCGCCCTCGTGGTCGATGGTGACGAAGCAGTTCAGGCTGGGGTTGAGCTCGTCGGCCGAGGCCAGCGCCGACTCCGCCAGCGTGCGAGCGGTGGTCTGGCCGGTCCGCAGCCGTCCGGCCAACTCGGTGATCGACATCCCGGCGAACGGGCCGGCTCCCGCGAGTGAGGTCACCGGCCCTTCCTACCTGATCGGGTCAGCGCCGGCGCAGCCGCTTGTCGGTGATCGCCGGCGGCGCGGTGAGGTAGTTGTCGTCCGGGTTGACCTCGGTGCCGGGCGGCACGATCTCGTCGATCCGGTCCAGCACGTCCCCGCTCAGCTCCACGTCCGCGCCGGCCAGCAGCCCGGCCAGGTGTTCTGGCGTGCGTGGGCCGATGAGCACCGAGGTCACCGCCGGGTGCGCGCGGACGAACGCGGTGGCCAGCTGCGGCAGCGACACGCCCGCGTCGGCGGCGAGCTTGCCCAGTTCGGTGACCGCGTCCAGCCTGCGCTGGTTGGCCGGCACCGACATGTCGAACATCTGCGGCGCCGAACCCGCCCGGCCGCCGGTGGTCGGGTCGGCCCGCCCGGACAGCCAACCGCTGCTGAGCGGCCCGTAGGTCAACACGCCCATGCCGAACCGCTGGGTGGCCGGCAGCAGCGAAGCCTCGATGTGCCGGGTGAGGATCGAGTACCGGGGCTGTTCGGTGCGGAACCGGTGGTGCCCGTGCTTCTCCGCGACCCACTGCGCCTCGACGACGAGTTCGGTCGGGAAGGTCGACGAGCCGATCGCCCGCACCTTGCCGGAACTGACCAGGTCGGACAGCGCGGCGAGGGTGTCGTCCAGGTCGGTGTTCGGGTCCGGACGGTGCATCTGGTAGAGGTCGATGTGGTCGGTGTCCAGCCGGCGCAGGCTGTTCTCGACCGCCTGCTTGATCCAGCGGGCCGAGCCGCCGCGCTGGTTGTCGTCCGGACCCATCGGCAGGCCGAACTTGGTGGCCAGCACGACCTCGTCCCGCCGGCCCCGGATCGCCCTGCCGACGATCTGCTCGGACTCACCCTGCGAGTAGACATCGGCCGTGTCGACGAGGTTGACGCCCGCGTCCAGCGCGGTGTGGATGATCCGGATCGACTCGTCGTGGTCGGGGTTGCCCATCGCCCCGAACATCATCGCGCCGAGCGCGAACTCGCTGACCGAGATTCCCGTGCCGCCAAGGATTCCGCGTTTCACCTGGACCTCCGTTCTGCTGCCTGCCGATCGCTACCGGTCAAGCAAAGCACTGGAAACCGTGGGTTCGCGCGCCGCGGCGGGGCAGGCGCAACCCGGGGTCCGGGCAACCGGGGGTCCGGCAGGCCCCCGCACGAAGCCTGTCGCCGTCCCAGGGCGTGTTTCCCGGGCCCCTTTCCGGCTGCGCCGCGAAGGCCCTTGAAGCACGTCCTAGCCTGGTGTAATGACCGATCAAGTGTCCGGTTCGATGGGCAACGCGGAGCTGAGGGACTTCCTGCGGTCCCGCCGCGCCCGGATCAGTCCCGAGGAGGCCGGCCTGCCACGCCAGCCGGGTGCTCGTCGCGTGCCGGGTCTGCGTCGGGAGGAGGTCGCCCAACTCGCCGGGGTGAGCGTGGACTACTACGTGCGGCTGGAGCGGGGTCGGGACATCAACGTGTCCGAGGCGGTACTGGACGCGCTGGCCAGGGCGTTGAACCTGAACGACACCGAGCGTGATCACCTGTTCGTGCTGGCCCGGCACACCCGCGCCCGTCGCCGGCCGCTGCCGCCGCAACGGGTCCGGCCCGGCGTGCTGCGGGTGCTGGACTCACTGGTCGACACGCCGGCCCTGGTGCTGGGCCGCCGTCGGGACGTGCTGGCCAGCAATCGGCTGGCCCGCGCGCTGTTCACCGACTTCGACGCGCTGCCGCACCGGGAACGCAACATGGCCCGGTACATGTTCCTGGACGAGGGCGCGCGCACGCTCTACGTCGACTGGGAATCCGCCGCGCGCAGCACCGTGGCCGTGCTGAACCTGTACGCCGGGCGCTACCCGCACGACCCGCAGCTGGCCGAGCTGATCGGCGAGCTGTCGGTGCGCGACCGGGACTTCCGCCGCTGGTGGGCCGACCACGATGTGCTCCGGCACACCTTCGGCACCAAGCGTCTGCACCACCCGCTGGTGGGGGAGCTGACGCTCGCCTACGAGGCGCTCAACGTCGCCGACGACCCGGAGCAGACACTCGGCCTGCACACCGCCGAGCGCGGCTCGCCCTCCGAACACGCGCTGCACCTGCTGGCCAGCTGGACCAACGAGCCGGCCGAGTCCGGCCGCCCGGCCCCGGTGGAGCGCTGAACGGTCCACGGTGGACGGTTGCCGGCCAGGTCCGGACAGGCCGATGGGCCGCACCCCGGTAGAAGTGCGGCCCATCGAATCCGGTGTCAGGTCAGATGACGGTGACGCCGGTGGCCTGCGGGCCCTTCTGGCCCTGGCCGACCTCGAACTGCACGCGCTGGTTCTCCTCAAGCGACTTGAAGCCGTTGCCCTGGATCTCCGAGTAGTGCACGAAGACGTCGGAGCCGCCGTCCTCGGGGGAGATGAAGCCGAAGCCCTTCTCGGAGTTGAACCACTTCACGGTGCCCTGAGCCATGTTTGTCTCCTCAACAGGTGACGGAAGCGGACCGCCGCGGGACGCGACGAACCGGGCCTGCCTGTGGCGGGGAACTTCTCCGACCATGCCTGGAGGAAAACAAAACGCCCGCAACAATGTTTCGCGAGCGTGGATAGACACGAACACAAAACCAACGACCGAACACAGTTAACCACACTCCGCGGCCGGCTTCGACCCGGCCCCTTGGTGGCGGCGAGTCGAAGCCGGTGCCGTGGGTCGGTCAGTCCTCCAGCCGCTCGATCTGCCGGATCTTGTTCATCGCGTCCAGCGCGGCCACCTTGTAGGACTCGGCCAGGGTCGGGTAGTTGAACACCGCGTCGACCAGGTAGTCCACCGTGCCGCCACAGCCCATCACGGCCTGGCCGATGTGCACCAGCTCGGTCGCGCCGGTGCCGAACACGTGCACGCCCAGCAGGGACCGGTCCTCCGAGGAGACGAGCAGCTTGAGCACGCCGTAGGAGTCGCCTATGATCTGGCCGCGGGCCAGCTCGCGGTAGCGGGACACGCCGACCTCGAACGGGATGCGTGCCTCGGTCAGCTCGTCCTCGGTCTTCCCGATGAAGCTGATCTCCGGGATCGTGTAGATGCCGATCGGCTGCAACTCCGACAGCCCGTGCACCTGTTCACCGCACGCGTGGTGCGCGGCCAGCCGGCCCTGTTCCATCGAGGTGGCGGCGAGCGCGGGAAAGCCGATCACGTCGCCGACCGCGTAGATGTGCGGCACCTCGGTGCGGAAGAACTGGTCGACCGACAGCCGACCGCGCTTGTCGGCGGCCAGCCCGGCGTTCTCCAGCCGGAGGCTGCTGGTCATGCCCTGTCGGCCGGCCGAGTACATGACGACCTCGGCGGGGATCTTCTTGCCGCTCTCCAGCACGGCGATCGCGCCGCGCGGGTGCCGTTCGACGGCCGAGACGGTCTCCCGGAACCGGAAGGTGACCGCGAGGTCGCGCAGGTGGTACTTGAGCGCCTCGACGACCTCGATGTCGCAGAACTCCAGCATCCGCTCGCGTGCCTCGACCACGGTCACCTTGCAGCCGAGGGCGGCGAACATGGAGGCGTACTCGATGCCGATCACCCCGGCGCCGACCACGATCATCGACTGCGGCACGCGCTCGATCTGGAGGATGCCGTCGGAGTCGATCACCGTCTTGCCGTCGAAGTCCACAGTGGAGGGACGGGCGGGCAGCGTGCCGGTGGCGATCACGATCTTCTCGGCGGTCACCTTGGTCTCCTGGCCGGTGCCGTCCAGGACCTCGATGGTGTGGTCGTCGAGAAAGGAACCCATGCCGGGCAGCATGGCCACCCGGTTGCGGGTGAGCTGGCTGCGGATCACGTCGATCTCGCGGCCGATCACGTGTTGGGTACGGGCGAGCAGGTCGGACACGGTGATGTCGTCCTTGACCCGGTAGCTCTGCCCGTACATCTCGCGCTGGCTCAGGCCGGTGAGGTAGAGCACCGCCTCGCGGAGCGTCTTGGACGGAATGGTGCCGGTGTTGATGCACACTCCGCCGATCATGTCTCGCCGCTCGACCACCGCGGCCCGTTTGCCCAGTTTGGCCGTGGCGATCGCGGCCTTCTGCCCGCCGGGACCCGATCCGAGAACCAGCACGTCGAAGTCGTACACGGCGTCAGTCTGCCAGGCCCTGGCGCGTCAGCGGCACGAAAGCGCCAAGAGTGAAGCGATTCGGGGTTACCGGGGGGCAAAGCTTTCACTACGAGGCGGTGTATTCGCCCTTATTCGGACATAAAGACCGGATCGGCTGCTCGGTCGGGTGGCGGTCACGAGAGGTCGCTCCGCTCCTGGCCCTCCCGTGTCGCCGGCGCGACAGGGCCCGCCAGCTCCCGCTCGATGTTCGCCGTGATCGCGCCCAACGCGGCCACCCACTCCGGCAACCGGTCGTGGTTGTACCGCGCGGTCGGCATCGCCACCGACACGGCGGCCACCGGGGTGCCCCTCGGCCCGCGGATCGGGTGGCCGATCGCGGTCACCCCGGCCTCGGTGCCCTGGTCGTTCACGGCGAAGTCCTGCCGGCGGACCCGGCGCAGGTCGCGGAGCAGGCGGGGGAGATCGACCTCGGCGGCGCCGGGCGTTTCGTACAGCCGGACGATCTCCTCGTCGGTGAGCGTCGCGAGCAGCACCCTGCCGCCCGAGGCGAGGTGTGCCGGCAGCATCCGCCCCTCGCGGTCGCCGACCCGCAACACCTGTCCGCACTCGACGGTCGCCACGAACCGGATCTGGTCGCCCAGCAGGATCATCAGGTTCGCCGTCTCGTCGGTCCGCCCGACCAGCGCCTGTAGGTGGGGGAGGGCCGCGGCCCGCAGTTGGGCCACCGGCTCGGGCACGGTGGGCCTGCGCATCACCGGCCCGGCGGCGTACCGGCGGTCGGCGTCCTGCTCGGCGAACTCCCGGTAGACGAGCATCGCGAGCAGCCGGTGCGCGGTCGACCGCGCCACCCCGAGCCGCTCGGCCGCGTCGGTGACCCGCAGCGGTCCCTCCTGCTGCAACAACACCGCCATCCGCAGCGCGTGGTCCACCGACTCGATGCCATAGGCCGGTTTGTTCTTCACAGCAGAATCGTATCTCCCGCTAGGCAGAATAACCTTACAGTTAACACGATGGGCCCAATTGTCGCAGATCAGTAGCCCGATCGGCGTTCACACCCGGCTTCCAGTGGCCTGCGACACCTCGGCACGAATTCGGTTCGGTCGGCATGGAAGGAGCAACCGGACATGACCTCCTCCGTAGTTTCACCGGTGACCCTGCGGGCACTCGACGCACCGGGGCAACCAACCCCGTCGCCCGAACTGGAGGACCTGTACCGGGGGTTCGAACGGCAGCTGCTCGTTCCGCTGTGGACCGAGATCGGCGGCCTGATGCCGAACACGCCCACGCCGGCCGCGGCCGCGCACGTCTGGCGGTGGGCCGAACTGCTCAAGCTCGCCCGGTGGGCGGGCGACCTGGTGCCGGTCGGGCGTGGCGGGGAGCGGCGGGCGATCGCGCTGGCCAACCCCGGCCTCGGCGGCGCGCCCTATGCGACCCCCACGCTCTGGGCGGCCATCCAGTACCTCAACCCCCGTGAGGACGCCCCGGTCCACCGGCACACCCAGCACGCCTTCCGGTTCGTGGTCGAGGGGGAAGGCGTGTGGACGGTCGTCGACGACGACCCGGTGGCCATGCGCCGCGGCGACTTCCTGCTCACCCCCGGCTGGCGCTTCCACGGCCACCACAACCAGAGCGACACCCCGATGGCCTGGCTGGACGGGCTGGACATCCCGTTCGTGCACGCGATGGGTTCGGCGTTCTTCGAGCTGGGCCCGGACGAGGTGGCCGACCACTCGACGCCGGCCCGCTCGCGCGCCGAGCGGCTGTGGGCGCATCCCGGCCTGCGCCCGGTCTCCCAGCCAACCCGGACCCCCAGCTCACCGATCGCGGCCTACCGGTGGGAACACACCGATGCCGCGCTCACCGACCAGCTCGCGCTGGAGGCCGAGGGGCACCCCGGCATCGTCGAACCCGGCCACGCCGCGGTGCGTTTCACCAACCCGACCACCGGCGGGGACGTGATGCCGACCATCCGGGCGGAGATGCACCGGCTGCGGGTCGGCACCCGCACCGCGACCCGGCGTGAGGTCGGGTCCGCGGTCTGGCAGGTCTTCGAGGGCCGCGGCCTGGTCCGGGTCGGCGAGCACGAGTGGCCGGTCGAGCGCGGCGACCTGGTCGTGGTCCCGTCCTGGCAGCCGCTGACGCTGTCCGCCGAGATCGACCTGGACCTGTTCCGGTTCAGCGACACACCGATTTTTGAACGGCTGCACGCCGACCGCGTGCAGATAGAAGGGGGACCTGTATGAGGCTGACCACCCTGCGCGCACCGGGCGGCACCCGGTGCGCGCGCGTCGACGGCGAGACAGCCGTGGAACTCGACGTGGCGGTTGCCGCGTGAGCGTCTCCGCACCATCCGCGAACTGGGCCGCCGGCGGCACCGCGCTGTTCCTGCGGGCCCTGGACGACCTCGGCGACCACGAGCTGGACGCGCCGAGCACGCTGCCCGGCTGGACCCGGCGGCACCTGGTCGCGCACGTCGCGTCGAACGCCGAGGGCATCGGCCGGCTGGTCAGCTGGGCCCGCACCGGTCAGGCCACGCCGATGTACGCCTCGCCCCGACAGCGCACCGACGACATCGCGTCCGGTGCGCTGCGTTCGGCCCGGCAGCTGCGTACCTGGGCGCACGGCTCGGCCGCCGAGTTGGCCGGCGCGTTCTCGGCCATGCCGGACTCGGCGTGGCGGGCGCACGTGGTCACCGCGCAGCGGCGCACCGTGCCGGCCACTGAACTGCCCTGGCTGCGCGCCCGCGAGGTGCTCGTGCACAGCGTCGACCTGGACACCGGCATCACCTTCGCCGACATGCCCGCCGCGTTCGTGCACGCGTTGATCAGCGACGTCACCGTGCGGCGCAGCGAGCACGGCGACGGGCCGTCGCTCTCGCTGGAGGCCCGCGACACGGCCGCGACCTGGCAGGTGACCGGGCGCGGCGAGGCGGTGCACGTGTCGCTGCCGGCGCCCGAGCTCGTCGGGTGGCTGACCGGACGGATGACTCGACCCGAACTGCCCGTGTTGCGCCGTTGGTTGTAGGCCGCTGGTTGGAGGAGGCGAGGATGAGTTCCGAGATCGACGGTTCGACCCCGGACGTGGTGGTGGTCGGCGGCGGGATCGGCGGGCTGGCCAGCGCGCTGGCGCTGACCCTCGGCGGCCGCCGGGCGCGGGTGCTGGAGCAGTCGGCGGAGTTCGGCGAGGTCGGTGCCGGCCTCCAGATGGCGCCGAACGCGACCCGCATCCTGCGGTCCTGGGGCGTGCTGGACGAGGTGGTCGACCGGGGCGTGCTGCCCCGCAGACTGGTCATGCGGGACGCACTCGACGGCACCGAGCTGACCCACCTCGACCTCGCCGACGCCGAACGCCGGTTCGGCGCGCCCTACGTGGTGATCCACCGCAGCGATCTGCACGCCATCCTGCTCGCGGCGTGCCGGGCCGCCGGGGTGGAGCTGGTCACCGACACCACCGTGCGGGACGTCGAGATCGGCGCCGACCAGGCGGTCGCGGTGAGTGCCGGCCGGCGGGACACCGGCCGACTGGTGCTCGCCGCCGACGGCCTCGGCTCGGTGCTGCGGACCCGGCTCAGCGACGACGAACCGGTCAGCTCGGCCTATGTCGCCTACCGCGGTACGGTGCCGATGGACCAGCTCGCCGACTCCGCGGACCTGGCCCTCGACGATGTCGTGGTGTACATCGGACCGCACTGTCACATGGTCCAGTACCCGTTGCGGCGCGGCGAGATCTTCAACCAGGTGGCGGTGTTCCGCTCGCCGAGGGCGTTGGCCGGGCAACCGGACTGGGGCACGCCGGACGAGCTGGACGCGGCGTTCGCGGGCACCTGCGCCGCGGTCCGCGCCGGTTTGCCCAACCTGTGGCGGGACCGCTGGTGGCGGATGTACGACCGGCAGCCGATCGGCCGGTGGGTCGACCGTCGGCTCGCGCTGACCGGGGACTCGGCGCACCCGATGTTGCAGTACCTGGCCCAGGGCGCGTGCCAGGCGATCGAGGACGCGGACGGCCTGGCCGCGCTGGTCGGCAAGCACGGTGGACCGGACGGCCCGGACTGGGACGCGGCGCTGACCGACTACAACGACGTGCGCACGGTCCGCACCGCGCGGGTGCAGCGCACCGCGCGGGACTGGGGCGACCTGTGGCACTGCGACGGGCTGTTCCGCTCGGTCCGCAACGAGCTGCTGCGCGACCGCGACCCGCACGACTACCGGCACCTCGACTGGCTCTACGGCGAGTGAGTCGACCCGGTTGCTCGACAGAACCAAACGGGCTATGGTTCATTTGGCAGAGTTGATTTTCCCGCTCGTGCCAACAGGATCGAGCGGAGGCGGACAGCGTGGCTGGTTGGGCGGCATCGGCCCGGTACCGGATGGACCCCGCGCCGGGACCGCTGGCGTTGGTGCAGGACCTGCTCAACACGCACTCCGCGGGCACGTCGGTGGACCTGCTCGACGACCTCGGCGACGCCCAGGACTGGCTGGCCGGCGCGTTGGCCGGTTGGGCCCTGGCCACCGGCCGCCCGGCACCGGAGATCGCGCTGACCGCGCCGGACCTGCACCAGGTGCGTGCCTTCCGGGCCGAGTTGGGTCGGCTCGTCGGCTCGACTCCCGGGCCGGCCGACGCACCCGTGCTGCGCGCCGCCACCACGACGGTTTCGCTGGGCGCCGACGGGGTGGTGCGGACCGAACCGCGGGGTGCCGGTTGGCGTGGGCTGGTGTCGCTGGTGTTGATCGAGATCGGTGCGGCGCAGGCGGTCGACGAGTGGCGGCGGCTCAAGACGTGCCGCAACACCGAGTGCGCGGTGTCCTTCTACGACCGCTCGCGCAACAACAGCGGAGTGTGGCACGACGTGCACACCTGTGGCAACGCGCAGAACCTGCGGGCCTATCGTGCCCGGCAGAAGGTCAGGGCCGATCAGTAGGATCTGCGCAAAGCGGTCGATGCGGGGCAGGGGAGCCGTGATGCGCAGGATCTTCACGATGATGTCGGTGTCGCTGGACGGCTTCATCGCGGGTCCGAACCGGGAGATCGACTGGCACCTGGTCGACGGCGGGCTACACGGTCATTTCAACGAGCTGCTCGCCACCGCGGGCGCTTTTCTGGACGGGCGGGTGACCTATGAGCTGATGGCCGAGTTCTGGCCGACCGCCGACCAGGACCCGGCCAACGGCCCGGAGATGGTCGAGTTCGCCCGGATCTGGCGGGAGATGCCCAAGATCGTCTACTCCCGGACCTTGCAGCACGCCGACTGGAACACCACCATCCAGCGTGAAGTCGTGGTCGAGGACGTGCTCGCGCTCAAGGCACAGCCCGGGGGAGACCTCGTGGTCGGTGGCGCCGATCTCGGCGCGACCTTCCGCCGGCATGACCTGATCGACGAGTACCGGCTCTACGTCAACCCGATCATCCTCGGCGGCGGCATCCCGCTGTTCCCGCCGGCCGCGGCGCCGATCCCGTTGGAGCTGGCCGAGACCCGCACGTTCGACAACGGTGTTGTGCTGCTGCGGCACCGGCGTCCCGGCCGGTCCTGATCGCTCAGGCCAGTTCGACCGCGGGTGTTTCCGTTGCGACAGAAGGGATTTCTGTCCGGAGCCGCCGACTCGTCATGCCCATCGCGGTCACCGCGCCGAGCAGTGCCGCACCGGCGAGCACCCAGCGGGCGTCGACGTAGGCCGCGTGCGTGGCCGGATAGCCGACGGTCACGCCGAGGATGGCCACCAGCAGGCTGACACCGAGCACGGTGCCGATCTGCCGGCTCATGTTGACCACCGCGCTGCCGGTTGCCGACCGGGCGGGCGGCAGGTCGTGGGTCGCGGTGGACAGCATGGTCGGCAGGGCCAGCCCGACGCCGATGCCGATCAGCAGCCAGCCCGGCAGCGCCTCGGTGAAGTACGCGGGCGTCGGCCCGAGGCCGAAGATGATGAACACCTGGGCGACCGCCACCACAACGCAGCCGGCCGCGGCGATCCAACTGGCCGGGATGCGGTGCGCGACCCGCTGGGACAGCGCGGCGAACAACGGCACCATCAGCGGCCCGGGGACGGTCGCGATGCCGGTGCGCAGCGCGGAGTAGTGCCAGACATCCTGTAGCCACAGGATGTTGGCCAGCAGGCCGCCGGCGAAGGCCACCGTGAACAGCAGCGAGGCCACGTTCGACCAGGCGAAGGTGCGCACCCGCAACAGGGTCGGTTCGACCACCGGCGCGGGATGGTGCAGCGACCGGCGCCAGAACACGGCGGTGGCGAGGATCGCGACGACGAGGCAGGCGATCACCTTCGGGCTGTCCCAACCCCAGTCGGGTGCCTTGACCAGGCCGAGCGCGAGCACGCCGATGGCCACCACGAGCAGGCCGACCCCGGCCAGGTCGGGTACGGTGGCCGACCTGTCGTGCCGGGTGCCCGGCACGGTGATCGCCGCGATGATCAGGGCCGCGATGCCGATCGGTACGTTCACCAGGAACACCCAGCGCCAGGACGCCTCGACCAGCAACCCGCCGGCCACCGGCCCGGCCGCCGCCGCGAGTCCGCCGGTCGCCGCCCAGATCCGCACCGCCCGTGCGCGGCGCGCCGGCGCGGTCGCGGTGATCAGCAGTCCCAGGCTGGTCGGGGTGAGCGCGGCCGCGCCGATCGCCTGCACGGCACGGAAGATGACCAGCGACCAGAGGCCCGGGCTGATCGCGCAGGCCGCGCTGCCGACCACGAACAGGCCCAGCCCGAGCAGAAAGCCCGCCTTCTGGCCGAACCGGTCGGCGAGCCGGCCGAGCGGGACGAGCAGGGCCGCATAGAGGATCGCGTAGGCGTTCAAAATCCAGCTCAGGTCGCTCAGCGGGCTGCCACCGAAGCTCCGCCCGATGTTGGCGAACGCGACGTTGACGATGAACAGGTCGAGGCTCGCCATGAACGCGGCGACCGAGAGCACCGGCAGGACCCAGCGACCCCGGCCTTCCTGGCTATGCGTCTGCATAGCCAGGAAGGTAGACGCTGGCTATGGGCAACACAAGGCAGGGTAAGCTGAATCGCATGGACGGAGATGCCGCACACCTTGAGGGGCAGTTGGCCGACCGGGACTCCTGGTTCGCGGCCGGGTGCTCGATCGACCGGGCCATGCGGGCCATTGGCAACCGGTCCACCGTGTTGCTGATGCGGGAGGCCTTTTATGGCACTCGCCGGTTTGACGACTTCGCCAAACGGGTCGGTATCACCGAGGCTGTTGCCGCCGCACGGTTGCGGGAGCTTGTTTCGCTCGGGGTGTTGTCCCGCCGGCCCTATCGTGAGCCCGGGCAACGTACTCGGCAGGAGTATGTGCTTACCGAGATGGGGCGGGATTTGTTGCCCGTCACCATGGCTTTGATGCAGTGGGGGGATCGTTACCTGGCTGCGCCTTCGGGTGGGCCTGTCCGACTGAGCCATCGGGATTGCGGTAGTGAGGCGCAGGTGGAGATTCGGTGTGCGTCCGGGCATGAGGTTTCGTTGGGGCAGTTGAGCGCCTCGGCCAATCGGAGTTTTGGTCGCGGCGCGCCAGGCCCTGGCCCTGGGGCGCCAGTGGCGCGGTAGGGCCAGGAGCGAAGCGACCCTCTTTTGCCTGCGGGCTGGGAGGCGGGACGCCGCCCGACCCGGCGCCGGCGGCGGAGGCCGCGCCGACGCCGGGGTGAGCAGGACCGGTCAGCGTGGGTGGCAGTTGTGTGGGAAGCACTCGGTGCCGGTGCTGATCGGGCTGCAGTTCGGGCCGCAGGTGTCCGTTCCGGCGCGCATTCCCTGGCTGGTCAGGGTCTGGCGGGCGGCCGGCAGTGCCGCGACGACCTCGGCCAGTGAGTCGTGCCGAACGTTGCCCAGCGACACCCAGCGGGACATCACGCACGGGCGGGCGGCGCCGTCCGGGCCGATCGCGGCGGCACCGTCGCCGCAGCGGCCGCAGAGTTGGTCGGCTGAGGACTGCTCGCCCGCGGCGCCTCGGCCGAACTGGCGGACGCGGTCGTAGCCGACCGTCGGCACACCCAGTTCGACCAGGTCGGCGCGGGCCTGCTCGGTCCGTTGGTCGTCGCCGAGGTCGACCGTGCCGACCCGCAGCGGGATGCCCCGACGCACGGCCTCGGCGATGTTCGCCCGGGTGCGGGCATGGCTGGGGCGGCCGGTGATCGCCGCGTGCCGGGCGGGATCGTCGGAGTAGTAGCTGGTGGCCAACGACAGGCCCGGCTGCTCGAACACCGCCCACATCGCCGAGGTGACGTGCACCAGGTTCGTGTACACCTCGACGGCCAGCAGCCGGCCGAGCGCGTGGTTGATCAGCTCGGGTAGGGCCGGGTACAGCGTCGGCTCGCCGCCGATGAACTGGACGGTACGCACGCCGAGGTCAGCGGCCTCGTCGATGATCCGGGTCCAGTCGGCCACGCTCATGGTTCCGTGCGTGCCGGTCGGGCCGCTGTCGGCGTAACAGTGCACGCATTCCAGTTGGCAGCGGCCGGTCACCTCCAACCAGAGAAACGTCGGGCTGCGCACAACTGACGAGTTGGTCATGGTCGGTTCCCCCATCGTCGGGCTGGCCGCTGCTCGGGCCAGGTGACCATGCTGGTGGCTCGACTGTATCGATGTCATCCGCCCAAACGGTGATCGTCGACGCCGGTTGTGCCACGCCGGCACGGCGGTCCCGTTCGGGGTGGCCGGGCCGGCGCGGGCGTTAACCGGTGTGCGTCGCCGAGCTCTGGTAGTCCGTGTAGGTGTACGGGTTGTCCAACACCTTGGACTCCGGGATCGTCGGGTTCATCCCGTCCTGCCACGCCTGCTCGCCCATGGTCGAGCGCAGGTGCTCGATCGTGCGCTCGACGCCCTGCCGCGCGGCCGCCAGGTCGACGCCGACCAGGCGGTGGTTGTGCTTGACCACCCGGCCGTTCACCAGCACCGTGTGCACGTCCCCGCGCTGGGCCTGGAACGCGACGTGGCCGTACGGGTTGAGCAGCGGGAACGACACCGGCGAGTGCTCGTTCTTGATCAGCACCAGGTCGGCCTTCTTGCCCACCTCGATGCTGCCCAGGTCGCTGTCCCGGCCCAGCGCGTGCGCGCCGCCCCGGGTCGCCCAGTTGACCACGTGCTCGGCGCGCAGGCTGCTGTGCGTGATCGTCTCGCCCTTGGCGTGGGCGGCCATGTGCTCCCGGGACCGGTCGGCGCCCAGCGTGGTGCGCATCGCCGAGAACAGGTCGCCGCTCCACCAGACGCTGGTGTCCATCGACAGCGACACCGGGATGCCGTGCTGGCGGATGGCCCAGGTGGGCGGGTAGCCCTGACCGGCGCTCTGCTCGCTCTCGGTGGACACCGACACCGAGCCACCGGTCGCCGCGATCCGATGGTAGGAGTCGGTGGACAGCGTCGCCGCGTGCACGTAGACCGTCTCCGGGGTCATGAAACCGTTGTCGTACATGAGTTTCACGCCGTCGTTGTTGGTCGCGCCCCACACCCCGGCATGCGTGGTGACCGGCACGCCCAGGTCGCGCGCGACCTCGAAGGCGGGCTTCTCCGGGAAGGCCGGGTCGCCGGTCACGTCGAAGGCGAGCTGGAAGCCGAGCATGTCGTCACCGGTGATCCGCCGGTTGACGAAGTCGCGGAACTCCGGCGTGCCGGTCCATTCGGCCGGCGCCTGCTGGATGTTGCCGTAGGCCAGCACGAACCGGCCCGGCACCGACCGCAGCGCGTCCACCGCCGCGTCCGCGTGGTCGACCGTCTGCAGCCCGTGCGACCAGTCGACGGTTGTGGTCACCCCGGCGTCGATCGCCTCGATCGCGGCGAGCACGTTGCCCGCGGACACGTCCTCCGGCCGGAAGTGCTTGCCGGATTCGAGGTAGTACCAGACGAAGTACTGGGTGAGGGTCCAGTCCGCGCCGTAACCCCGCATCGCCGTCTGCCACATGTGCCGGTGTGTGTCGATCATGCCGGGCATGACGATGCCGTCGGTCGCGTCGATCTCCGCCGTGCCCTCGGGCACCGTCAGGTTCGTACCGACCGCGGCGATCCGGTCGTCCACCACGAGCACGTCGGCCCGGGGGAGTATCTGCCGGGTGTCATCCATCGGCAGTACCGTGCCGTTGCGCAGCACCACCGGCCGTCCGGCCGTCAGCTCGGCCTGCTCGCTCATCGTTGAACTCCTCACCGATCGCCTCCGAGTGCGGACGAGTGTCCGTATGGCGGTCGAAGTCTGTGATTGGCTACTCTTCGGAGGCTTTGTTGCGGTGTCAAGATGGCAACCGGAGAGATTTGTCCCAGCTGGCGGGTCGAGGTGTCCGCAGAGCGGACAGTGCGCGGTAGCCTGGGACTCCAGTCGAGGCCGAACCAGGGGAGCGGGCATGCCGCGCGAGGGCACCGGACCTGATTTCATCGAGGCGCTGGCCCGTGGGCTGGAGGTCATCACCGCCTTCCGGCCCAACCGGCCGGCGATGTCGCTGACCGAGGTCGCCGCGGCCACCGGCCTGGCCCGGCCCACCGCCCGGCGCATCCTGCTCACGCTGGCGGAGTTGGGCTACGTCCGGTCCGGCCCGGCCGGCTTCACCCTCACCCCGCGCGTGCTCGACCTCGGCGTGTCCTACGTGCGCTCGACGGGCCTGTGGGACGTGGCCCGCCCGCACATGGAACGGCTGGTCGACCGCACCAACGAGTCGTGCTCGGTCGCGCAGCTGGACGGCTCGGACATCGTCTACGTGGCCCGGGTCGCGGTGCCCAAGATCGTCGCGCTCGCCGTGCAGATCGGCACCCGGTTCCCGGCGTTGCAGACCTCGCTGGGCAAGGTGCAGCTCGCCGCGCTGTCCGCCGACGAGGTCGACCGGGTGCTCGCCGAGCCGACCCGGTCGGGGCTCGTGCCGCGCTGGCAGCCCTCCCGGGCCGAGCGGGACGCCGAGCTGCGGGAGGTCCGGGCGCGCGGCTGGGCACTCACCGACGAGCAGCTGACCAGGGGAATCCGCTCGGTGGCCGCGCCGCTGCGGGACGGCACCGGCCGGGTGATCGCCGGGCTGAACGTCAACACGCACGCCGCCGAGACGCCGGTGGACCAGCTGCTTGAGGAGTATCTGCCGCTGCTGCTGCAGACCGCGGGCGAGATCAGCGCCGACTTCGCCCGGTTGGAGACCGTCCCGCAGGTGACCCGGCCTGCCGCGTCCTGACCTGGTGGGCGAGCAGTTCACTGTGCCATGATTGGCTGTGGCGGACGATTGTCCGCCAGCCGGACGACTGAGTGGGATCGAGAGGCGGAGCTGGATGTCAGAACGCACCGAGCCGCAGTCGGGGAGCACCGGCGGTCCACTGTCGGGCCTGCTGATCGCCGACTTCTCCCGCATCCTGGCCGGCCCGTACGCCACCATGCTGCTCGCCGACCTCGGCGCCGAGGTGATCAAGGTCGAGGGCCCCGGCGGCGACGACACCCGGACCTGGATGCCGCCGGTGCGCGGTGAGGTCTCCACCTACTACCTCGGCATCAACCGGGGCAAGCGGTCCATCGCGCTGGACCTGCGCGACGAGGCAGACGCCGAACTGGGGCGCGAGCTGGTGCGCCGGGCCGACGTGATGATCGAGAACTTCAAGCCGGGCGGGCTGGCCAGGTTCGGCCTGGACTTCGAGTCGGTGCGCGCGGCCAACCCGGGCATCGTCTACGCCTCGATCTCCGGTTTCGGCGCCGGCGAAGGAAAGCACGTGCCCGGCTACGACCTGATGGTGCAGGCGATATCCGGCCTGATGAGCCTGACCGGCGACCCGGACGGGCCGCCCTACCGGGCCGGCATCTCGGTGTTCGACGTGATGGCCGGAAACCACGCCGCCATCGGCATCCTGGCCGCACTGCGGCACCGGGACTCGACCGGTGTCGGCCAGCACGTCGAGGTCAACCTGTTGTCCTCGGCGCTGACCGGGCTGGTCAACCACAGCTCCGCCTACGTCGCCGGCGGCGTGGTGCCCTATCGGATGGGCAACGCGCACCCCAGCGTGTTCCCGTACGAACCGTTGCCGACCAAGGACAACGACCTGATCATCGCGGCCGCCAACGACGGCCAGTTCCGCAAGCTGTGCCAGGTGTTGGGCATCCCCGAGATCGCCGACGACCCCCGGTACGCCCGCAACGCCGACCGCACGAAGAACCGGGAGGAGCTGCGGCCGATCCTGGCCGGGCGGCTGGTGGAACGCGGTGCGGTGGAGTGGTTCGAACTGCTCGTCGACGCGGGTGTCCCGAGTGGACCGATCAACACCATCGACGGCGGTTTCGCGATGGCCGAACGGTTCGGGCTGGACCCGATCGTCGAGGTCGGCAAGGGCGACCGGGCCGTGCCGACCACCCGGAACCCGATCCGGTTCTCCGAGACGCCGGCCGGCTACCGGCTGCCGCCGCCCGAACTGGACGAGCACGGCGCCGAACTGCGGGACTGGCTGTCCACCGGGTCGGCCGAGGAGGATGACCGTGGCTGAGCAGATCGACCGGCCCGAGTACCCGACCGCGCTCGGCGCGTCCTCGCTGAAGAAGATCACCCTGCTCGGCCAGGACCTCGCCGAGGATGTGATGGGCAACGTCGGCTTCGGCGAGCTGTCCTTCTGGCTGGCCACCCAGCGCCGGCCCACGCCGGGCGAGGTGCGGGTGTTCGAGGCGGTGCTGGCCGCCCTGGCCGACCACGGTTTCACCCCGACCGCGATCGCCACCCGGCTGACCTACCTCTCGGCGCCCGACTCGATCCAGGGCGCGCTGGCCGCCGGCCTGCTCGGTGGCGGGTCACGCTTCCTTGGTGTCACCGAGGACTGCGGTCGCTTCCTGCACGAGGTGATCACCGGCGTCGAGGGCGAACTGCCGACCGACGACGCGGGCTGGGACGCGCTGGCGCTGGCGACGGTCACGGCCCGGCGGGCGGCGCACGCCTTCGTGCCCGGGCTCGGCCACCACGTGCACAAGGAGGGCGACCCGCGGACGCCCCGGCTGATGCGGATCGCCACCGAGGAGAACCTGTTCGGCCCGCATCTGTCCCTGTTCGCCGCGATCGGCCGGGTGCATCCCCAGGTGTTGGGCAAAACGTTGCCGCTCAACGGCGCGGGTGTGTGCGGGGCCGCGCTGGCCGACCTCGGCCTGCCGCTGGAGCTGTTGCGTGGCTTCGCCCTGCTGGCCCGCACGGCCGGACTGATCGGCCAGCTGGCCGAGGAGCTGCGCCATCCGGTGGCCAACCAGATTTTTCTGTCGGTGGACCTGAACAACCGGTCCGTCCCGCCGGAGCCGTACCCCAACGGAGGTTCGCATGGCTGAACTGGTCGCGGTGATCGCGTCCACCCATCACCCGTTCTACTACCGCGCGAGCACGGCGACCGGCGCCGACCGCCCGCCGTTCGCCGACGAGTGGGTGCGCAAGGTCGAGGCGTTCCGGGAGACGCTGACCAAGGCCCGGCCGGACGTGCTGGTGATGGTCGGCTCCGACCACTTCCACCAGCTGTGGCTGGACAACATGCCGCAGTTCCTGGTCGGCAACGCACCCTGCTACGACGCGAACTTCTACAACGAGGAACGCGAGTTCGGCCTGCCGAAGATGGTGGTGCGCGGCCAGCAGGACCTGTCCACCTTCGTGCTGCGCGAGGGCCTGGACGCCGGTTTCGACCTGGCGTTCTCCAACGAGCTGCGGATCGACCACTCGATCACCTGCCCGATCATCACTCTGCGGCCGCAGAACGACCTGCCGATCGTGCCGATCTACACCAACATCTTCGCGCCCCCGCTGCCGCAGCCCAAACGCTTCGTGCAGTTGGGCCGCACCATTCGCCAGCTGGTCGAGTCCTGGCCGGCCGAGCTGCGGGTCGCGGTGATCGGCACCGGCCACCTGTCGCTGGAACTGGGCGGCCCGCGCCAGTTCGGGCCGCACGGGCCCGACCCCGAGTTCGACCAGAAGGCGGTCGGCTGGATCGCCTCCGGTGACATCGAGGGCTGCCTGGCCGAGGTGAGCCTGGACAGCCTGCACCTGCCGGGCAACGCCACCCACGGGTTCATGGACTTCATGCTGATGATGGGCGTGGCCGGGGACGGGCAGAAGGCGGACTACGTCGACACCTACGACCTGTTCCACACGATGGAGGCCTACTTCACCTGGTACCCGAACGGTGGCGTGCGATGAGCAAGTATCTGCTGGACAAGTTCCTGTTCACCGTCGACCGCGATCCGGAGCTGGTCGAGCGCTACCGCGCGGACCCGAGCGGCATGGTGGCCTGGTGGGAGGCCGAACAGGCCAACCGCATCCTGGGCTGCGTCGACGGCGAGTCGAGCAGCTGGCTGGCCTTCGACGACACCGAGCGCGCCGCGCTGGCCGGTCACGACTATCCGAAACTGTTCGAGCTGGGCGCGCATCCGTTCCTGACGCTGACCCTGTTCATTGCGCTGTTCGAGCGGGACTACGCCGAGCCGCTGGGCTTCCAGACCGAGTACGCCCGGCGGCTCTCGCACATGACCCTGCCCTATCCGGACATCGCCACCTGAGCGCAGCCCTCGCCGACAATTTCGTGACGGTGTTGATTCCGGTAAAAGTATTGACGGGATTGGCGCGGTATCGCACAGTGGACTCATACGGAACGGAGGTAGTCATGGCCCGCGTCACTCAAATGCTCATCGGCAGTCGCCCGGACCGGCCGTGTCGCCCCGACACCGGCCGACGACACCGCGCGTACTCCATGTTCAGCTCGGCTTTCCCGCCGTGACACCACTGGTGTCACAGAACTGGAAGCCGCCCTTCGGAAACCGAACCGGGTGGCTTTCCTTATTTCGGGTGCGTGAATTCGGTATTCAACTGGTCGGCGAGACCTGGATGTCAGGACGATGAATGGTGCGTTCATCGTTTTGCGGGTTCGATTCCTGCCGTCGACGCTGCTGTGCTGTTGGTGATCCGCCCCTGTAGCTCAGTCGGACAGAGCGCGACGCTACGAACGTCGAGGCCCCAGGTCCGAGTCCTGGTAGGGGCGCCGTGGTCGGTAAACTGGACTGCACGCGCGTTGTCGTCACCGGAGGTGTGCCCGATGGGCGAGGTAGTGGCTGCGGTGGCCGAACCGGGGAGGGGCGCGGAGATGCGCACGCTGACCGACCAGATACCCGGCCCGGACGGACCTCTACCGCTGCTGATCCTCGATCAGCGACCCGAGTTGGCCGTGCGCACCGACCCCACCGAGCGCGCGGACCCTCTTTTCGCAGCCCTGCGCGCCATGGGCCTGACCCCGGTCACCACGATCAGCCAACCGCCCGGTCCGGCCCTGCTCGCCGAACCGCCGGCCCCGGCCCCGGGATGGCGGCTCGACCTGTCTGCCCCCCGCGCGGCACGACTGACCGCCCCGGACGGGACGATCGTCCACGACGGGCAGTGCGAGCAGGCTCCGCCATGGTGCGCACTGATCACCCGCACCAACCGGTGCGCCGTGCTGATCGGCGCGATCGGCCTCTACCCCTCGGATGACCGCCCGTTCACCTGGATAGAAACGCTGCTGGACCAGGCCGCGCACGCGAAGGAACTGGTCGGGGGTCTGGTAGCGGCCCGCTGCTAGGTCGGGCCGTCTGCTGCCCGCCTCCGCGGCGCGGGTCATCGCGCAACGGGGGTGGCCCTCGCCGGTCGTGCGGGGCATGATTCGAACTCGGTTCATCGGGGACAATCGGGTATGACCGAGCGCGGGACACGGGCATGAGCGATGAGAGTTGGCTGGACAAGCAGATCCGGTTGGCGCAGGAGCGCGGCGACTTCGACAACCTGCCCGGAACCGGGCAACCCCTCCCTGACCACGGGCAGAGCTACGACGAGCAGTGGTGGCTCAAGAGCTACCTCCGCCGCGAGGGCGTCCCGACCGAGGCACTGCTGCCGCCGCCGCTGAAACTCCGCAAGGAGATCGAACGGCTGCCCGGGACGGTCCGTGACCTGCCCAGCGAGTTCGCCGTCCGACAGGCCGTCGACCAACTCAACCGGCGCATCGCGGACTGGCTGCGCAACCCGTCCGGGCCACGGATCACGGTCAGCCCGGTCAACGCCGACAAGGTGGTCGACCGGTGGCGGGCTGAACGGCCGTCCGCGACACCCGCGCCGGCGGAATCGGCGGTGTCGCACCGGCGGGCGGCTTGGTGGCGACGGAAGTCGCGCCGCCGCAGCGAGATCGACTGATCCGCCGCAGCAGGGTCAGGGGCGGCGGTTCAGCCTGCGGGTGGGCGTTGCCGTGGTCGGGTCGGCCGGCCACGGGTGTTTCGGGTAGCGGCCGCGGAGTTCGGTCCGAACCTGGGGATAACCGTTCTGCCAGAACGACGCCAGATCACTGGTGACCGCGACCGGGCGGCCGGCGGGGGAGAGCAGGTGCAGCAGCACCCGCACCCGGCCGTCGGCGATCGTCGGGGTGTCCGTCCAGCCGAACGCCTCCTGCACCTTGACCGGCAGCACCGGCTCGTCGGCCGAGTAGTCGACCTTGATCCGGGAACCCGACGGCACCGCCAGCCGATCCGGCGCCAGTTCCTCCAACCGGCCGGCCGCCGGCCAGGGCAGCAACCGGGACAGCGCGTCGTGCGCGGCGATCCGGGCCAGATCCGACCGGCGCCGCGCGGACCCCAGTTCCGGGCCGAGCCACAGCTCCACCGTGTCCAGCAACGTCTCGTCGTCGACCGCGGGCCACGGATCGCCGATCGCCCGGTGCAGGAACGCCAGTCGTTCGCGCAGCCGGACGGCGCTTTCCGGCCAGCGCAACATTCCGAGGCCCTCGGCGCGCAGACCGGCCACCAGTGCGACGCGCAGCGCGACCCGGTCCGGATTCGGCAGTGCGCGCTCACGCAACACGATCACGCCGAGTCGGTCGACCCGGCGGGCCACCACGTCGCCGTCCACCCAGCCGACTTCATCCATTGTGGACAGTAGGGCGGGCGCGGCGCGTTCGGCCAGCTGTTGGTCGGCGCGGGCGGCCAGCCGGATCTTGCCCTGGGCGCGGCCGGGTTCACGGTCCGCGCTCGCGATCGCCAGCCACTCCGCGTCGTTGGCGCTGTCCAATTCGGCCGCGGTGCCGCCGGCCATCAGGTACACCCGGGAGTCCGCCGAACGTCGTCGGGCCAGCCGCTCCGGGTGCGCCAGGCCGACCACATACGCCGAATCCGGCCGACCCGCGCCCGCACCGCTGCTGACCAGGGCGGCCAACCGACGGACCTCGCGGCGCCAGCGGCGACCGCCGTCGCCGCGGTCGTCGGCGCGCAGCCGGCCCAGGGCCACGTCCAGGTCGGTGCTGCTGGCCAGGCCGTCGTCGTCCAGCAGCGCCACCACCTCGGCGGCGGCCGTCGCGCCCACCGCGTCCGAGCCGTCCAGCAGCGCCCTGGCCAGTCGCGGGTGCAGCCCGATGCCGGCGATCCGTCGGCCGCGCGCGGTCACCCGGCCGGTCCGGTGCAGCGCGCCCAACGCGCCGAGCACGTCCCGGCCGGCGGCGAGGGCGCCGGCCGGCGGCAGGTCCCACCAGGCAAGTCCGCTGCCGTCCGGGGTGCCCCAGCACGCGAGTTCCAGCGCCAGTCTGGTCAGGTCGGTCGTCCGGATCTCCGGCTCCGGGTAGCGCGGCAGCGTGCTCTGTTCGTGCTCGGGCCAACACCGGTAGACCCGGCCGGGCGCCTCCCGGCCGGCTCGGCCGGCACGCTGTTCGGCCACGGCCGCCGACACCCGCACGGTGACCAGCCCGGCCAGGCCACGTCGGTGATCCATCCGGGCCACCCGGGCCAGCCCGGCGTCCACCACCGCCCGCACGCCCGGCACGGTCAGGCTGGACTCGGCCACCGCCGTGGCCAGCACGACCCGCTGGGCACTGCCCGGCCGCAGCGCCGCGTCCTGCTGGGCGGCCGGCAGCCGACCGTGCAGCGGCACCACGTTGAGCCCGCCGAGCAGTCCGGTCACCCGGCGGATCTCGCCGACGCCGGGCAGGAAGACGAGCACGTCGCCGTCGGTCTCGGCGAGGGCCTTGTGCACGCTCCTGGCCACACAGTTCTCGATGCGCTCCGAGCGGACCGGCGGCAGGTAGGTCAGCTCGACCGGGTAGGTCCGGGCGTAGGCGCGCACCACCGGGGTGTCCGCCGGTGTTCCGGTGCCGAGCAGTTCGGCGAGCCGGTCGGTGGCGACCGTGGCCGACGCGGCCAGCAGCCGGAGGTCGGGCCGCAGCCCCGCTCGCGCGTCCAACAGCAGGGCGAGCAGCAGGTCCGCGTCCAGGTGCCGTTCGTGACACTCGTCCAGCAGCACCACGTCCGTGCCGGGCAGCTCCGGGTCGGCCTGCAACCGCCGGACCAGCAGCCCGCTGGTGACCACCTCGATCCGGGTCGCCGTCGAGGTCCGCCGGTCGCCGCGCACCGCGTAGCCGACGGTCCGGCCGACCGGCTCGCCGAGCAGCTCGGCCATCCGCGCGGCCGCGGCCCGGGCGGCCAGCCTGCGCGGTTCGGCGACGACGATCCGACCGGGGAAGGCCGCCGCGAGCGCCAGCGGGACCACGGTCGTCTTGCCGGTGCCCGGCGGGGCGACCAACACGGCGGTGCCGTGCGTGCTGAGCGCGGCGGTCACCTCGCCGAGCACCGCGCGCACCGGCAGGTCGGGCAGCTCGGCGGGTAGGTCCACCCGCAGAGTGTGCCGCGCCGGCCTTGGTGAGCGGGATGGCGGCCTCGCGGAGCGTCAGCCGAGCAGCGCGGCGACCTTGCCGAGGAGCTCGGCGGGCTCGGTGCGGGTGGTGTAGTTCGGGTGCACGTCGATCCACCGGATGACGCCCTCGGCGTCGATGAGCACGGTCGTCGGCATCGGCACCACGTTGGTGCCGTCGCCGTTGCCCGCGCCGACATCCACCCCCAGCGCGAGCTGGGCGGCGCGCACCTCCTCGGTCGGTACGCTCAGAATCCCCAGCTTGCCGGCGATCTGGTTGCCGGCGTCGGACAACACGGGGTGGCTGAGCTCGTTGCTCTCCTGCATGGTCAGCGATCCGTCCGGCAGTTGCGGGCTGACCGCAATCAGCTGGATGTCCAACTCGGCCAGCGCGGGCACGACCTGCTGCTGGTAGGTGCGCAGAGTCAGGTTGCAGTACGGGCACCACGCGCCCCGGTAGAACACGACCACCGCGGGTCGGCCGGCGCGCGCCGCGGTCACACTGGTCGGTCGGCCGTGCGCATCAAGTAGCGGGGCGTCGGGGAAGGCCGCGCCGGTGGTGGCCAGGCCGTCGGGTAGGCCGGCCGCGTCCAGGTGGGTCTGCTCGGCGGCGAATACCTCGCGCACTTCGGCCGGCAGCTGGCCGGCCATGGCGGTGCTGAGGGTGACTACCTGTTCGACGATCGTCTGATCGGTGCTGGTCACAGGTGTGGGCCTTTCGCTGGAAGGGCGTGCGAGGGATTGGAGGGACGACTCCAATACTGCGGCGAAAGTTCTGGAGTGTCAACTCCAAAAGTTTTGGACTGTTTGTTCCAGAGTCGAGGTATGCTGGCGGGCATGACAGCGGACGAAATCGCCGCGACCGCTCCGCGCCTGACGCGCAAGGGGCAGGCAACCCGGGACCGGATCGTCACTGCCGCATCGGAGCTGATGTTCCTCCGGGGCGTGGCCGGCACGAGCACAGACGACGTGCAGGCCGCCGCGGGCGTGAGTACTTCGCAGGTGTACCACTACTTCCGCGACAAGCGCACGCTCGTGCGGGCGGTCATCGCGCACCAGACCGACGCCGTGCTGGACGCCCAGCAGCCACTGCTCGGCCGGCTCGACAGCCTGGACGCGCTGCGCGCCTGGCGCGACTTCCTGGTCGACATGCAGCGGCAGCGCGACTGCCTCGGCGGCTGCCCGATCGGCTCGATCGGCAGCGAACTCGCCGAGAGCGATCCCGACGCGCGGGCCGATGTCGCGGTCGGCTTCGGACGGTGGGAAAGCGCCATCCGGCAAGGACTTCAGGCCATGCACGATCGGGGCGAGCTACGCGCCGACGCCGACCCGGAGCAACTCGCCCTCGGCACGCTGGCCGCGTTGCAGGGCGGCCTGCTGCTCACCCAGATCCGCCGGGACACCGTCGCGCTGGAGGCGGCGCTGGACTCGATGATCGATCACATCGAGGCGCTGACCTCGTGACCCGACGGTGTTCCGACGGTGTTCGGGAACTGCTTTGGATCAGCTGGGGCAGTTGCCGGTGACCGGGCTGGTCGGCGCCGGTCCGGCGCCCGGCACCGGGACGGTGCAGCCGGTCGGGGCGTCGAACCGTCCGTTGTGGACCAGCACGGTCTGCCAGGCCTGCGGCGCGGTCGCATAGTCCGGTTCGTAGGTACTCAACCGCATCACCGCGTCGGTGACGCCGTCGTGGTTGAGGTCGACCAGTTCGGTGTCCGCGTCGTCCCCGCTGACCAGGTCGGTGACGGTGACTCCGGTGTGCGGACTCAGCGTCAGCAGCCTGGCCACCCCGCCGTGCGCGCCCGCCTCGAACGACACGATGCAGTGCTGGGTCGAACCGGTTCCCTGGCACACCGCCTGTTGCGGTAGGTCGCCGATCGTCGAGTCGCCGCCGGTCTCGACCTGGTGGCTCACCAGCCTGCCGCTCACCCAGTAGGCGAGGATTCCCGTTTCGCCGCCAGTAGAATCGAGGCTCGCCACCAGTCCTTCCAGGCGACCGTCGCCCGGGAGTACCGTGCTGAACGCGACCTGGCAACCCTTTTCGCAGCCGGGCACCGTCTTCGGATCGGGCGCCTGGTGTGTGGTGGTCGGCGCCTTCGGCGCAGTGGTGGTGGCCACCGGCGGGACCACTGTGGTCGGTGCGACAGCGATCGGTGTGCTGACCGGTGGCACCACCGGATCGGGTTGGCTCAGCGAACTCGTCGCGGCGACCGTCCGGGTGGTTGTCGGTTGCCCGGTCGCGGCCAGCGCCACCGTCGTGCCCACCCCGGCGACCACGACCAGCGCCACCGCGCCGATCCACAGTGCTCGGTGCTGACTGGTTCCCATCATGTTTGTCCCCCGACTTCCCCGTTTCGGAAATGTTCCGATACATAAAGGACGCTGGGCGGACCAGATCGGTTGCCATGACTTCAGGTCACGATTCGGGCTGATCGGTGCGCAGGACCTCGGCCGGCAGGAGATGCCGCACGTCGGGTGCGCCGACGGCGATCGCCTTGACCCGCTCGTCGAGCTCGCGGTCGCTGGCGGTCCAGCGCTCGTCGTGTTGGCGGAGGTGCTCGGCCCACGACGCCACGCTGAACGTCTCCAGATAGCGGTCGACCGCGGCGCCGTCCCGGTAGAGCCGCCAGCGGCCGGCTCCCGTGCGCCGCCGGGCACGTTCGAGTTCGTGCGCGGCGGCGAGGAACTCGGCCACGTCCGGCGCGGCAACCTGATAGGTGATGACGACCAGCACCGGCCCGTCGGACGGTGCTGGTTCGAACACCAGCGTCGGGCTCGGCCAGTCGCTGACCACCGTGCGGTCCAGCCGCGCGGTGCGCGCGTGCACCGGCAGCAGCGGCACGGTCGCCCCGACGACGACGAGCAGGACCGCGCTGATGGTCAACGTGAGCGACAGGCTGGTGTCCGCCGCGACCAGACCCCAGATGGTCGACCCGACGGCCTGCGCGCCCATGAAGGCGAGGATGTAGGCCGCCATGCCGCGCGCCCGCACCCATGCCGGCAGCGCGACCTGCATGCCCGCGTTCAGCGAGGAGAGCGTCGCGATCCAGGCCACCCCGGCCACGGCCAGGGCGACGGCGGTGATCACCACCGGCAGGTAGGCCAGCGCCGCGGTGGCCAGGCCGAACACGACCGCCGAGAGGGCGAGGATCAGGTTGGCCGCCATTCGCCTGCGCAGCCAGGACAGCACCACGACCCCGGCGACCGCGCCGATGCCCAGCGCGGCCAGCAGCAGGCCGTAGCCCGCGGCGTTGAGGTGGTAGCGCTGGTCGGCGGCCACCGGCAGCAGCGCCCAGAGCGCGCTGGCCGGGGCGGCGAACAGGATCGAGCGCAGGATCACCCGGCGCACCCCGGGGGCGGAACGCAGGTAGCGCAGGCCGGCGCTGAGCGCCTCACCCATCCGTTCGGCCTGGTGCTGGCGGGCCGAACGCGGTTGCTTCCAGGCCAGGGTCGCCGCGGCGATGCCGAGGAAGGAGATCGCGTTGAGCGCGAACACCGGTGCCGGCCCGACCCAGGCGACCAGGAAGCCGGCCAGCGCCGGGCCGACCGCGCGGGCGCCGTTGACGGTGATGCTGCCCAGCGCGGCCGCCGCCGGGATCTGTTCGTGTGGCACGAGATCCGGCTGGATCGCCTGCCACGCCGGGCTGGTCAGCGCGGACCCGCAGCCGACCAGGAAGGTGAAGGCGAGCAGCAGGGCCGGGCTGATCGACCCGAACCCGGTGATCAACGCCAGCACGCCGACACACAGCGCCATCGCGATCGTGGTGGCGTAGAGCAGCCGCCGCCGGTCGACGATGTCGGCGAGCACGCCGGCCGGCAGCGACAGGAAGAACACCGGTAGCAGGCTCGCGGTCTGCACCAGCGAGACGAGTTCGGCCGCGTGCGGGGCGGAGACGAGCAACCACTGCGCGGCGACCGTCTGCATCCAGGTACCGATGTTCGACCCGAGTTGGGCCAGCCAGAGGATGCGGAAGACCCGGATGCGCAGCGGCGCCCACGACCCCGGCCGGGCGGGCGGTGCGGACGGGACGGCTTGCGTACTCACGGCGCACCTCACTGAGATCGACCAGGTCGAGCCAGCCAGAAGATACGCGTAGCCGTGCCGGTTGGGCATCGCCGCGAAGCCCCGCGACACCGACGTGGCGGTGCCCGTCGAGCCGGGCACCGCCACGCGGTGGGTCAAGCCTGGTCAGTCGGCCAGGGCCGGGATGACCTCGCGGGTGAACAGTTCGATGCTCGACTTGTCGTAGGCGGCGTCGAGGAAGTTCAGGATCGCGTAGCTCATGCCGATGTCCCTGGCCGCGGTGAGCCGCTCGACGAGCTGCTCGGGCGTGCCGACCAGCGGCCCGTTGGCGTAGTTCTTGTCGCTCTGCTCCAGCACCGCGGCCGGCACGTGCGGCTCAAGGTGCGCGTGGGTCCAGGCGAGCCGGTCCTGCACGTCCTTCTCGGTCTCGCCGATCACCACGTTGTAGTTGGCCGAGCGGACGATCGCGTCGTAGTCCGTGCCGAGGTCCTTGCAGTGGCCGGCGAGGATCTCCGACTTGCGCGCGAACACCTCGGGGGTGGCGTCGAAGTTGGTGTACTGGGCGTACTGCGCGGCGATGCGCAGCGTCTTCTTCTCACCGCCGCCGGCGATCCACAGCGGGATTCCGCCTTCCTGCAACGGCAGCGGCCGGCTGATCGCGCCGTCGACCTGGTAGTGCTTGCCGTCCAGGGTGGCCTTGCCCTCGGTCCACAGCTGGCGCATGATCTGCACGCCCTCGTCCAGCTGGCCCAACCGCTCGCCCGCCGACGGGAAGCCGTAGCCGTAGGCCCGCCACTCGTGCTCGTACCAGCCTGCGCCGATGCCCATCTCGACCCGGCCGCCGGTGATCACGTCGATCGTCGCCGCGACCTTGGCCAGGTAGGCCGGGTTGCGGTAACCCATGCAGGTACACATCTGGCCCAGCCGCACCCGGCTGGTGGCCGCACCCAGCGCCGCCATCAGCGTCCACGCCTCGTGCGTGGCCTCCTCGGTGGGCACCGGGACGGTGTGGAAGTGGTCGAACACCCAGATCGACTCGAAGGGCCCGTTCTCGGCGACGCGGGCGACGCCGAGCATCGCCTCCCACTGGTCCGCGGGGTCGATGCCGGTCAGGTCAAGGCGCCACCCCTGTGGCACGAAAAGTCCGAAGCGCATATAGGGACCCTAGTGCTGATTCGTAGGTCGACGACAGTTCTGGTGGCCGGAGCGGCCGCCGCCGGGCGGGTCGGGCAGGCTTGCGGCATGGCTGAGTTTGTGGTGCTGCTCGTGCTGGCGGCGCTGTTCGTCGGGTTCGCCGGGTTGCGGCTGTTGGGGATCGAGGGCAGCCGGTTCACCGCGTCGGTGTTGGCCCTCACCCCGTACGCCACCGTTGTCGGCCTGCTGCTGGGCGTGCTGTCGCTGGTGCTGGGCCAGTGGTGGATCGGCGGGGTCGAGCTGGCGGCGGCCCTCGGGCTGGCCGCCCGGGTGCTGCCGCGGGTCGTCCGGTCCAGCCGGCCGGCGCGGGCCGGGCAGCGGGTGCGGGTGCTCTCCAGCAACATCTACCTCGGTCGCGGCGATGTGAAGACGCTGGTGGAGTTGGTCCGGGAACACGAGGTGGACGTGCTCAACGTGCTCGAACTCACCGAGCAGGCGATCGAGGAACTCGACCGGGCCGGCATGTTCGAGCTGCTGCCGCACCGCATCCTGCAGCCGGCCCGGGGCGGCGGCGGGTCCGGCCTGCTCTCCCGGCACCCGCTCACCGAACTGGCGCTGCCCGGCAAGTCCCTGCTCAAGCAGCCCAGCGCGCGGATCGACCTGGGGGAGCGGGTGATCGAGGTGGTCGCCGTGCATCCGATCCCGCCGACCACCTCGGCGACGACCTGGCGGGCCGAACTGGCCGGACTGCCCGCGCCGGTCGCCGACGGGCCGGTGCGGGTGTTGGCCGGAGACTTCAACGCCACCCTGGACCACGCGGCGTTCCGGCGGTTGCTGCGACTGGGCTACCAGGACGCGGCCGCGTGCCGGGGGCTCGGCCTCCGCCCGACCTGGCCGGGCGCGGCCTTTCCGCCGCCGGTCACGCTGGATCACGTGCTGGTGGACCGCCGGGCGGTGGTCACCGCCTGCCGGATCTTCGACGTGCCGGGCTCCGACCACCGCGCGGTCTACGCCGAACTGGTTGTCTGAAGCGGAAATCACGTCAGCTCAGCGTCACCCGCGAGTGATTGAAACGTGCCGGTAACGATCTGCTCATAGCGTCTCGGCTGCTGTCCTTCCGCCAGCCAGAAACGAGGCAGACACGTGGAAAAAGCGGCAAAGCTCAGTCGGAGAACACTGCTCGGCGGGGCGGGCACGGTGGCCGTGGGTACGGCCCTGTCCGCGACGCTGGGCAGCAGCCCGGCCAACGCCACTCCGGCGACCGCGCCGGGTGGCCCCGCATTGCCCTCGCCCGGCCAGATTCCGCACCGTCCCCGGCTCGTCGACTACGAGATCATCGAACTGGCCGCCATGCTGCGGGTCGGTCTGGTGTCCAGCGTCGAACTCACCCAGGCCTACCTGGACCGCATCAACAAGCTCAACGGCCCGTTCGACGTGTACGGCGACAACGGTCTGTACAACGCGTTCGTGCGGATCGACGCGGCCGGCGCGCTCGCCGCCGCCAAGGCCGCCGACCAGGAGTTTGCCAACCTGCGCCGGCACGGCACCGCACTCTCGCCGCTGTGCGGCATCCCGATGGGCATCAAGGACTCCGTCGGCATCAAGGGGCTCAACGCCCAGGACGGCAGCCCGGCCTTCGCCGGCAACGTCGCCCTGCAGGACGCGACGGTGGTCGCCCGGCTGCGTGCGGCGGGCGTGGTGTTGCTGGGCAACACGATCTGCTCGGCGTTCTCCGGTTCGATCACCGGTACGTTCGCCGGGAATGCCTGGAATCTCGCCTATGTTCCGGGCGGATCGAGTCAGGGCTCCGGGGTCGCACCGATCGCCCGGCTGGCGGCGGCGTGCATCGGCGAGGAGACCGGCGGCAGCATCATGTGCCCGTCGGCGGCCAACGGCGCCAGCGGCATCAAGCCCTCGCTGGGCACGGTGTCCATCGCCGGGCTGATGCCGTTGTCACCCGGTTACGACGTGCTCGGGCCGATCTCCCGCAGCGGCCGGGACTCCGCGCTCATCCTGAGCACGATCCTCGGCCCGGACCCGGTCAACGACCCGCAGACGCTGTCCGCGCCGATCCCGTTCCCGGCCATCCCGGCCAACCCGAGATCCGGCCGCACCCCGTTACGTGGCCTGACGATCGGCATCCCGCAGACCGACTGGATGAACGTCGACAACACCATCAAGGTCGGGGTCGGCCCGCAGTCGACCTACGGCGCCGGCCACCTGCAGGCGTTCAACCGGCTGGTCGGTCAGTTGGAGAGCCTGGGCGCCAGGGTGATCCAGTTCGCCGGTCTGGACATGACCGACCCGACCGCCAACCCCTACTTCGCCTCGACGGACGTACTGGCCACAGTGGACGGTTCGCCGGTGTCGCCGTCGACGGCGGTGGTCAACGCCAACCGCTACGAGGTGCGCTTCGCCGACGCGGTGGCCGACTTCTGCGCGAGTGGCATCCCGTCCGCCGCCTCGATCGCGACGCTGACCAGCCAGTACGGCCGGCAGGCGCCCGGGGAGACGGCGCCGAGCTTCGCCAGCGCGGACCGGTTCAACGGCGGTATCCCGGCCGCCATCCGCTATGCGGGGGAGCAGCGCCGCCGCCAGCTGATCGCCAACTACACCAAGTCGCTCAGCGACGCGGGCGTCGACTTCATGCTGGTGCTGCAACTCGGTGACGTGATCGGCAAGCGGGCCGGCGGCGGCCCCGGCTTCCCGGTGTTCCGCGCCTACTACCAGGTACCCAACGCGATCGGCTGGCCGATGGTCAGCTTCCCGGTCGGCTACGTGCAGGGCCTGCCGGTGTCCGCGCAGTTCTGGGGCCCGCGCTTCGCCGAACCCGACATCGTCCAGGCGATGATCGACTATCAGGCGCACTTCCCGGACTATCACACGGTTGCGCCGACCGACCCGGTCGCGAGTGTGCCGAACGCGTTCGCACCCGGAGTGCTCGAACTGTCCCCGGACGACCCGAGCAACGACCCGATCCTGGGTGAGCTGGCGATCCGGAAGTTGTTGGGCCGATGAGCGGCGTCACCGAACCGACCCAGTTCCTCACCGTCGCCTTCGGCACGCCGATCGACATCGGCTTCCTGCCGGAGGACCCGGGCCAACCGATCCAGGACAAGCTGACCATCGGCTGGCAGCCCAAGCTGGGCACGTCCTACCTGCCCTACGACCCCGCCGCCGAACAGGTCGGCGGCGACTGAGCCGACAGTGGGCGTGGGTGGCTGGCCTGGCCACCCACGCCCGTCAGGCCAGTTCGCGGACCGGCGTGCCGGCCAGCCAGTTCACGATGTCGTCCACCGCGTCGGAGTAGAAGTAGCGGTAGGAGCGGGTGGACGCGTAGCCGATGTGCGGGGTGAGCACGGTGTTGGGCAGGCCGCGCAGCGGATGGTTGACCGGCAGCGGCTCGGTGTCGAACACGTCGAGCCCGGCGCCGGCGATGGCGCCCTGCCGGAGGGCGGCGACCAGTGCGGCCTCGTCCACGATCGGGCCGCGCGAGGTGTTCACCAGGTAGCCGCGCGGTCCCAGCCTGCGCAGTTCGTCGGCGCCGACCAGGCCGGTGCTGCGCTCGGACAGTTTCATGTGGACGGTGACGAGGTCGCTGCGCTCGAAGAGTTCCGCCTTGCCGACCAACTCGGCGCCGTGCGTCCTGGCGGTGTCCGCGGTGAGGTTCGGGCTCCAGGCGAGCACGTTCATCTCGAACGTGCGGGCGTAGCGGGCGATGGTCTGGCCGAGCCGGCCCAGCCCGAGGATGCCCAGTGTGCTGCCGGCCAGCTCCAGGCCGAGGCCGAGCTGCCAACCGCCGGCCCGAACCGACGCGTCCTCGGCCGGGATGCCGCGCGCGACGGACATGATCAGCGCCCAGATCAACTCCGAGGTGGCGGTCCGGGTGCCGCCGGTGCCGCAGACCGTGATGCCCCGCTGCCGGGCGGCGGCCACGTCGATCGACGCGTTGGCCATGCCCGTGGTGATCAGCAGCCGCAGCCGAGGCAGCCGATCGAGCACCGCGGCCGGGAAGGCGGTGCGTTCGCGCATCGCGATCACCACGTCGAACCCGGCCAGCCGGTCCACCAGCGCATCCTGCTCGGCCACGTGGTCGGTGAACACGATGATCTCGGCCCGCTCGGCGAGCACGGAGAAGTCGGCGCTGGCCAGCGCGACCTCCTGGTAGTCGTCCAGGATCGCGACGTGCAGGGTGGACATGGCGGATCTCCTCGCTGACGGTGCGCCGACGGTGCCGTCGATGTTGGCCCACCGTTCGTGCGCAGGTCACCCCGGGTGGGGCAGCGAGTGCGCCGGGTCACGATCGCCGCCGGTCCCGGCCGGTCAGCTCAGCCGGAACTCGACGACCTCACCGCCGCGCACGGTGACTGTGCCGGCCGGCGTGCCGGCGTCCCGCCACACGGTGTACTCGCCGATCGGCACGCCGGCGAACACCGCCGCGTAGATCGTGCTCGTGCCCACCGTGCGGGGGTGTACGACGGTCGGCCTGCGCACCGGCGGCAGCGCGCCGACCAGGCTGATCTCGACGCTGCTGCCCACCCGCTCGGCCGCCGTGAAGACCGCGAGGGCACCCTGGCCCGCGCCCAGGTTGAGCACCAGGGTGTCCAACTCCCGGTCCGGTTGCTCGGCCGTGCCACCGGCCACGGTGTGCTGTTCGTGTCGGCGACGATGACGCATGTGGAGCTTCCTCTCGGGACGGGACCAGGCGGCAGCGACCGACAAGTCGTTGGCTGTGCTTCGGAGCGGGGGCGACCGTCGGCCTGCCGGTGGCCCGGCAAGTGACCGGCATCACGCCCGGCGACCACACGGTCGAGCCCGACGGCGATTCTTAATTCGCCGTAATACCTTAATTCCGCGTAACACCCGCGCCGACGCACCTGCCGGCACCGGACGCGCCACTAAGGTCGCCGGGTGACTTCCGCGCCCACTCAGACATCACCGGCACCGGACACCGAGCCCACCCGCGGCTCCGGTTGGCGGGCGGACGCGATCGCCGCGTTCCTGGCGTTGTGTCTGGTGGCGGCGGCGAACCTGGTGATCACGTGGGGTCATTGGTATTCGTTCTACCGGATTTTCGCGTGGGCGCCACCGTTGTACGGATACTGGCACCCGCACGTGGGCCCGGGAACACCATTGGTGATTCTGCTCGGGGCTGCGGTTGTGGTGTGGGGACCGGGATTGGCCGCCCGATTGCCGTGGCGTCGGTTGCTGGGCCTTGGCTATGTGGCGGGTGTGGTCTGGTCGGTGGTGGTGCCGTTGGTGGACGGCTGGCAGCGCGGGGTGCCGGCGCGGATCGCGACGGGGGACGAGTATTTGCACGATGTTCCCCGGGTGACCGACATTCCGCAGTTTCTGCGGGTGTTCACCAGCCACATTCTGGCCGGGCGGCCGGGATCGTGGACGACGCACGTGTCGGGACATCCGCCCGGGGCGACGTTGGTCTTCGTCTGGCTGGAACGGATCGGCCTGGGCGGCCCGAATCCCGCGGCCGTGGTCTGTCTGCTGGTCGGTGGCCTGACGATGGTGGCGGTGCCGGTGACGATCCGGGCCCTGGGCCGGGAGGACGCGGCGCGGGCGGTGGTGCCGTTCCTGGTGGTGTTGCCGGGGGCGGCGATCGCCGGGGTGTCGGCGGACTGGCTGTTCGCGGGGGTGTCCTCGACCGGGGTGGCGTTGGTCGCGATCGGCGCGGTCGGGCTGCGCGCGGCGAAGCCCCGCTGGCCGTTGCGGGCGGTGCTGACCTGCCTGGCCGCCGGTGTCGTCCTGGGGTTCTCGATCTTCCTCTCGTACGGGTTGGTGTTGTTCGCCCTGGTGCCGTTGGCGGTGGTGGTGCTGGCGCGCAGTCCGCGGACGATAGTGCCGGTGGTGGTCGGTGCCGCTGTGGTGGTGGGGGTGTTCACCGCCGGCGGGTTCTGGTGGCTGGACGGCTATCACCTGGTGGTGCAGCGGTACTACCAGGATGTGGGCCGCACCCGTCCGTACAACTATTGGGTGTGGGCGAATCTCGCGGCGCTGGTCCTGATCACCGGACCGGCGTTCGTGGCGGGTTTGCGCCGGGGTGTGGTGAGTGCGGTCGGGATGGTGCGGTCCCGGTCGTGGGATCGGGAGATTGTGGTGCTCGCGCTGGTCGCGGCGGCTGCGGTGGTGGTCGCCGGGGCCGATGAGTCGGGATTGTCGAAGGCGGAGACGGAGCGGATCTGGTTGCCGTTCGCGGTGTGGCTGGTGGCCGCGACCAGTTTGCTGCCGGCGCGGCAGCGGCGGTGGTGGCTACTCGCTCAGGTGGTCGTCGCCCTCGTCGTGAAGACCCTGCTCTGGACCCAGTGGTGAGCTGGTCAGGACTCGTCGGGCTCGGTGTCGGTGGGCGGTGTGGGCTCGCTGGGCAGCCGGCTGGGCGGGCGCTGCGGCGGGATCGGGGTGGACGGCCAGCGGCGGTCGCCGCTCCACAGTGACGGCGGGGCGTCCAGTGCGCGGGCGAGTCGCAGGGCGGTCATGTCGTAGTTCGCCCGCCAGCCACGGAAGTGCGGCCACGCCTGCTCGGTGGATCGCTCGATCGGGTACTTGACGGTGTGCAGCATGTCGATCGCGGCCGCGAACTGCTGGTAGCTGATGGAGATCTCGGTGTCCGGGTCCGCGTCCTCGACGTAGGGCAGGCGCATCGCGCGGGCGATCTGGTTGAGCGCGACGAAGCCCATCCGTAGGCAGAGCCGGGCGGACTGCTTGGGTTCGCCGGACGGGGCGAGCGCGAGGTGCAGGGCGGCGGCGTCCATCACCGCGAGTACCGAGGTCAGCCAGTGCGACAGCGGTCGCGGCGAGCGCAGCCGGACCAGTGTGAGGTAGGTGGTGTGTGACTCGGCGACCTCGGCCGACCACTGTTCCCACGCGTCGAACAGTTCGTCGAGCACCGGGCGGGTGTCGCCGTCGTAGATGCCCCAGCGGGTGCGGGCCAGGATCTCCGGACCCCACGCCGGCACGCCCGCGCGGGAGGTGAGCAGTGTCACCAGCGTCTCCCGGCGGTTGAACGCCGCGTAGAGGGTGGGCAGGTAGCCGACCTGGAGGCCGACCACGACCAGGCCGGTGTAGGCGGCGACGTAGTCGACCTGGGTGCTCGCGGTGTTGCTCGGCGCGGCGTAGCCGAGGGTGAAGATCGACGAGCCGGCCTCGCTGAACGCGTGCGCCAGCGAGTCGGGCACCTCGGGCATGAGCACCAGGCCGTAGCCGACGACGAGCAGGCCGGTCCAGACCGCGAGCCGGACCAACAGGGTGACCGGCGCCTGCCAGGCGAGCATCCGGTCGCGCCGGTGGAAGTTGCGGACGCATCTGGTGAGCAGCAGAAAGGTGAAGTCGACCGCGTTCTCGCAGCCACGGGAGATCCGCGAGTCGAGGCCGCGCGGTACGACCAGGGTGCCGACCACGCTGACCGCGGTGCCCACCAGCACGATGATGCCGGCGGCGAAGCCGATCCAGCTCCAGACCATCGCGGACTCCCAACCCGGCGGCGCGCCCCTGGTGCGTCACCTGTGGACGCCGATCATGCCTTGTCGGCTGCCGGTCCCTCGTCTCGGTGGAGTTCCGGCGGGAGCGGGTCGGTGGTAGAGCTGTGCGGGTGGATACCTGGGACACGATCAGCTCGCGACGCAATGTCCGGAGCTACCTGGACCGCCCGATCCCCGAACCGGACCTGCACCGGATCATGGAGGCCGGCCGCCGGGCGCCCTCGTCGAAGAACACCCAGCCGTGGGACTTCGTGCTGGTGACGCGGCGCGAGCACCTGGTGGAACTCGCCACGGTCTGGCAGGGCGCCGGTCACATCGCGCGGTCGGCGGCCACCGTCGCGCTGATCGCGCCGGTCACCGAGAGCGGGCCGCAGCGCGCCGAGTACGACCTGGGCCAGGTCACCATGAGCATGATGCTGGCCGCGACCGACCTGGGGATCGGCACCGGCCACTCGGCGGTCGGCGACCAGGACCTGGCCCGCACGCTGCTCGGCCTGCCGGCCGACAGGCGCTGTGCGTATCTGATCGCGTTCGGCTACCCGGCCGACCGCCCGCTGACCCCGATCAGCAAGCCGGCTCGGCGCGCCTTCGACGATGTCGTGCACCGCGAGCGCTGGTAGCCGATCAACCGTCCACAGCGGACGCGATCGCGCTCAGCCGGGAACCGCCGTTGTCGCCACCTCAACGTATAACCGATGGGGGGACTTGCGGCAAGACCCCCGTCCTGCCCCAGAATTCGTCTCCGGACACGAATCAGGGGGAGTTTCGTGCGGGTACTGCTGTCCACGATCGGGTCACGTGGTGATGTTCAGCCGGTGGTCGCGCTCGCGGTGGAGTTGCGCGATCGCGGCCAGCAGGTCCGGCTGTGCGTGCCGCCGGACTTTCAGGACTGGCTCACCGGACTCGGTTTCGAGGTGGTGCCGATCGGGCCGGTGCTGCGCCCGACCGCGTCGGCGAGCGGTCCGCGCGTCGCGCAGGCCACGCCGCAACAGCGGCAGGCGATGATCGAAGGCACGGTCGCCACCCAGTTCGCCGCGGTTCCGGCGGCTGCCGAGGGCTGTGACGTGCTGGTGGCCGGGGGAGCCCGCCAGATCGCGGCCCGCTCGGTGGCCGAGCAACTGGGCATCGCCTACGTCTACACGAGCTGTTGCCCGGTAACCCTGCCGTCGCCGCACCATGCGCCGCCGCCGATGGGGCCACCGACGGCTCCGGCGGACAACCGAACCCAGTGGGCCGAGGACGCGCGGCGCTGGAACGACAACTTCGGTCCGGCGCTGAACTCCCATCGGGCCGCGGCCGGCCTGGCTCCGGTTACCGACGTACGCGGGCACATCTTCACCGACCGGCCCTGGTTGGCCGCCGACCCGACGCTCGGACCGTGGCCCGACCCGGCCGATCCGACGGTCGTCCGGACGGGCGCGTGGATCGCCCCGGACGACCGCCGGCTTCCGTCGGAACTGCTGGACTTCCTGGCCGCCGGCGAGGCGCCCGTCTACTTCGGCTTCGGCAGCATGCGCGCGCCGGCCGACCTCGCCCGGACCATGATCACGGCGGCCCGCGCACTCGGCCGGCGCGCGATCGTGTCCCGCGGCTGGGCTGACCTGTCCCTGCTGGACGACGAGCCCGACTGCCTGTCCGTCGGCGAGGTCAACCAGCAGGAGCTGTTCGTCCGCGTCGCGGCCGTGGTCCACCACGGTGGGGCGGGCACGACCACCACGGCCGCACTCGCGCACGCGCCGCAGGTCGTCGTCCCGCAGATCTACGACCAGCGCTACTGGGGCCGCCGGATCGACCAGCTCGGCATCGGCGCCGCGCACCCGCCGGTCGCGCCGACGGTCGACTCGCTGGTCACCGCGCTGAGTTCGGCTGTGCGGCCGGAGGTCAAGGTTCGCGCCGAGGAGACCACGGTGCGCACCGACGGCACCGCGATCGCCGCTCAACACCTGCTGGACCTGATTGCTGGCAGCTGATGCGGAAGTGGGCCGCCCCGAAAACGGGACGGCCCACTTCGCCCGGAAACTAGTTGTTCGTGATCAAGCTGCTGGGCACCGCGTCGTCGTTGTTCAGGTCGTGGAAGAGTTCCTGCGACTTCGTCGGGTCCCACAGCAGGTTGCCGCCCGACGAGCCGCTGATCGGTACGGCCGTGGTCACCACACCGCCGCTGGAGATGCCACGCATGTCCCAGGCGAGCCCGACCAGGTTCTGCAGGTGGTCACCCTCGTCGACGGTCAGTGCCTTGGGCAGGTCGGTCAGCACCGGCACGAAGTCGAACGGGTTGAGCAGCACGCCGGGGCTGGCGATCCGGTCGGCCAGCGCGCCGATGAACTCACGCTGGTGCTCGGTGCGGGCGAAGTCGCTGCTGGCAAAGGCATGTCGGCTGCGGACGTAACCCAATGCGTTGGCGCCGTTGAGTTTCTGGCAACCGGCCGGCAGGTTCACCCCGGCATCGGGGTCGTTGTCGGCCTGCGGCAGGCACATCGTGACACCACCGACGTCGTCCACCACGCTGGCGAAGCCGCCGAGGCCGATCTCGGCGTAGTGGTCGATGCGTAGCCCGGTGGCCTCCTCGACGGTCTGCACCAGCAGCGGCGCGCCGCCGTAGGCGAACGCCGCGTTGATCTTGGTCTTGCCGTGACCGGGGATGCTCACCTGCGAGTCGCGCAGCAGGCTGACCATGGTCGGTTTGGTGCTGTTGGCCGGCAGGTGCACCAGCAGGATCGAGTCGGTGCGCCCACCGGACACCGCGCTCGCGTCGCCGGTGTGCAGCTGCGCGGCCTGCGCGTCGGTGAGTCCCTGCCGCGAGTCGGAGCCGACGACCAGCCAGTTCGTGCCCGCGCCCTGCGCCGGGCGTCCGGAGTAGTCGGCCAGCGCGCCGACCCGTTGCAGCGAGAAGTCGACGTAGAACCACAGCGCCGCCAGCAGCACGATGATCACGAGCACGATGATGCCGATGATCCGGCCGACGCGTCGCTTCCGGCGCCGTGGCGGCGCCGGCGGCGGCCCGTCTGAGCGACCCCGAGGCGGCAGCGGCTGGCCCTGCCGACCGGACATCGCGTGCGGGCGCGGGTTCACCGGCGGCCGATGCGGCTCGTAACCGCCACCGCCACCCTGCCAGCGATCTGCCATGACCCAACTACCTCCCCGACCGAAGCTGTTCCCCGGACATACCGCCGAGGCCCGCCATCTTTTCAGACGTGCGCGCCCCGTGCCCGGTTGCCCGGTGCGGCGTGATCAGCCCTGATCACGCCGCACCCGGAACGGTTGACCGCCCGATTTGACCGCGATTCTGCCGAAACAGAACGCGGACACACCTACCGACGGCCGGGCGGGTGGCCGGTTCGCTACCATGTGCCGATCTCGGGGGAGGGATGTCGGATGCGCAATTCCTGGCGTGCGCTGGGTGTGCTCCTGACCGTCACCGCGGCCGTCGTCGTCTCGGGGTGCGGCAGCACATCGCCACCCACCGCGCAGGCCATCACACAGGATTTCCTCACCGCACTCGGCAACGGAGATCTGCCCACCGCGGCGAAATGGACCACCGATTCGGTCAGTGCGCAGAAATTTCTCACCGACGCGCACAAGGCGATGTCACCGTATTCGCTGTCCACCGAGCTGGGACCGGTCACCACCTCGGGTTCGAGCGCGACCGCCGACTACACGCTGACCTGGAAGCTGGGCCCCGACGCGACCTGGACCGACCCGAGTTCGCTGAAACTCACCCAGGACAAGGCGGCCGACTGGCGGGTGAGCTGGGCGCCGTCGATCCTCGCCCCGAAACTCGTCGTCGGCCAGACCCTCGCCCGTGCCGTGACCACCCCGGCCGAACCCACCGTGCTCGGCTCCGACGGCAGCACGCTGCTCGCGTCGACGAACGTCATCTCGGTGCAGGTCTACGCGGCGCAGGCGGGCAATCTCAACTCGGTGGCGACCTCGTTGGCCGGTGCGTTGTCCCAGTTCGACCCGACCATCACCGCCCCGTCGATCGTCGACGGCGCGACCAAGGCGGGCTCGGCCGGCTATCTGGTGGTTTCCCTGCGCAACAGCGACTACCAGCACGTGAAGTCGCAGATCTACAACCTGCCCGGGGTCCGGTTCGGCACCCGGACGGAGTTGTTGGCGCCGCAGAAGAACCTCGGTGCTGCGATCCTGCCGGCGGTGCGCGCGGTGGCGCAGGCCGAGGTGACCACGCAGAGCGGCCTGACGGTCGCCATCGAGGACGCCCAGGGCAACGAACTCCAGCAGGTCTACACAAAGCCGGCCGGCACGGCCGCGCCGCTCACCTCGACGCTGAGCAGCAAGGTGCAGGCGGCGGCGGAGAGCGCGCTGGGCACGGTGCCGCAGCAGGCGATGGCGGTGGTGCTCCAGCCGTCGACCGGTGACATCCTCGCGGTGGCGGCGAATCCGCAGGCGGTCGCCGCCGGGGACAACCCGCTGACCGGCCTGTACCCGCCGGGCTCGACGTTCAAGATCGCCACCGCGTCGGCCGCGCTACAGGCCGGCAAGGTCACCACGAGCACACCGGAACCGTGTCCCGGCACGACGACCATCGAGGGCAAGGTGATCCCCAACGAGGGCCAGTTCGATCTGGGTACCGTGCCGCTGACCGACGCGTTCGCCCAGTCCTGCAACACGACCTTCTCACAGGTGGCCGCGGGCCTGTCGGCCACCGCGCTGCCGACCGCGGCCAAGCAGCTGGGCATCGGCGTGGACTTCGCGATCCCGAACTTCACCACCAACACCGGTTCGGTGCCCAGTGACTCGGACGTGCTGGCCCGCGCCGAGGACGGTTTCGGTCAGGGCAAGGACCAGGTCAGTCCGTTCGGCATGGCGATGGTGGCCGCGACGGTCGCGCACGGCAGCACGCCGACCCCGGTCCTGATGGCCGGCCGGACCACGACCTCGGACACCAAGCCGATCCCGCTGCCGGCGGCGACCCGGTCCTCGGTGCAGACCCTCATGCGGGCCGTGGTCACCACCGGCACCGCGAAGTCGATCGCCGGCATCACCCCGCCGGTGTTCGGCAAGACCGGCACCGCCCAGTTCGGCGACGGCACCCACTCACACGGCTGGTTCGTCGGCTACCAGGGCGACCTGGCCTTCGCCTTCCTGTTGGTCGACGCGGGCACGTCCACCCCGGCGGTCACCGTCGCCGGCCACTTCCTGACCACGCTGGCCGGCTGACCGGGACAGCGTGCTGGTGCGGTGGCTCCTGGCGCGGTTGACCGCCGGGGTGGGTGTCCCCCCATTGAGAGCTGCCAACGCGGCAGCTCCTGCCGCATTCAGTGCAGGGCGGGCCGGCCCAGGGGGAGTGCGGGGCCGCCGGTCGCCTGGGATGCGGCGCCGAAGTAGAGATAGATGCCGACCACGGCGAAGGCGAACACGATGATTCCGCCGATGTGGGTCAGCGTCGTGGACGCCTGCAGGGTGCCGGCGAGGACCAGGGCGAGGGCCGCGTCGATGAGGGCGAACAACAGCGTGTACGCCGTCGGCAGCCGCAGGGTGGCCAGGGTGAGCATGACGACGACGGCCAGCCAGCAGATCAGGAAGAGCCCCTGGGTGGACACGGCCGCGCTCGCGTCGATGCCGAACCAGTTGTGGGTCAACCCGAGCACGAGCACCGCGTAACTCCACCAGAATCCGCTGAAGATACCCAGCACGCTGGCGACCGCGCTCTGGGCGACGAACGCACTCCACACCGCGGCGATGCCGAGGCCGAGTCCGGTGGCCGCCAGGATGATCGGCAGCGACGCGCCGACCGCTGAGGCCGGTACGTAGCCGACCAGCACGAGGCCGAGGGCGATGGAGCCGACGATGAAGCACGGCAGGCCGAGCATCAACGGATCGCCCGTTGGTGCCGGCGCCTCGGCCGCGGCTTCCGCATTGTGCCGGCCCGCCGGGCCGGTGTCGGGCTGCTCTTCGAGGCTGGTGCTTGTGGTTGTCATAACGATCTCCTTGGCAGGTCGACCCGATGCCGGGTATTCGCGCCGATGGCTATCGAACAGTCCCCTTGTGACTCATGACACAACCAAAAGAGCCGGTGGGAGGTCTCAATTTGAGACACCGAGAGCCGCAAGCGGCTCTCGGGTCCCTTGCCAACGGAAACATCAGCATCCCTGACAACCCGGCTACGACCCCTTCCCTGGACGCACGACCCGGATCGTCCGGGCCCTAGCCGTTGCCCACCGCCCGCAACACATGCCGCCCCGCGCCGACGCCCGACACGAGCACCGACGAACCGGACCGGGTCACCCGTGCTCCACCCAAGGCGTGGCCGGCGACCCAGATCGGCCGTCCGTCCAACGTCACCACCGCGTGGTTGCCCGACACCGGCACCGCCAGTTGACCGGTGGTGCCGCGCGGCGCGTCGGTGGTCAGGGTGAATGTGGAGCCGGTGCGCTGCCAGGCCGCGCTGATCGACCCGTGCGGCGTCGGCACGACGCCCTGGGCCCAGGTCAGGCCGCCCGGGGTGGGCACGACCTGGTAGTCGGCGAAGCCCGGCGCGGTCGGCGTGACCCCGAGCACCTGGGTGGTGAGGGTCGTGGTCGGCGAGGCCGCCCAGCCGTGCGCGAGGCTGGTGAACTGGGCGATGCCCGGCTGGCCCGTGGTGTTGACCTTCTCCCAGAACGTGCTGCCCGGGTCCTGACCGAGCTGGTAGCCCCAGAACGTGCGCATCAGGTCGAGCGCGTCCTGCTGCGCGGCCCCGGACGGATCGGCCAGGTCGAGGCGCGCGCTGACCTCGAAGCCGGTGGGCAGCGGCTCGTAGACCGGGCTGATCGAGGCGTTCGGAGTGGACGGTGCCACGTCCAGCGAACCGTAGCTGCCCCAGTCGTTCTTCTTCAGATAGGCCATCGCGCTGATCGACCGGCTCGTCGAGGCGACACCGGTGAGCACCGCCATCGCGTTGGCGTCCTGCGGGTAGGCCGTCGGGATCTCCTCGGACAGCCGGTAGGCGCCCACCGACGGGTCCCAGAGCAACTGGTTGATGGTCGCCTTGAGCGTGCTGGACGTGCTCGCGTAGGTCGCCGCCGGTGCGGTCCGGCCCAGCGCGGTCGCCATCGCCGACATCTGGTCCAGGTTGCGCGCGTAGAGCGCGTTGACGTACGTCTCGTGTCCGCAGTCGCTGTAGCCGTAGTGACCGCACGAACCGACCTGGCCGAAGGCGATCAGGCCCTGCGGGTCCTGCTGGCGCACCGACTCCAGCCAGGCGGTCGCCCTGGTCAGCGCCGGCCACCACTGCTGGAGGTAGCTCCGGTCCCCGGTGTAGAGCCAGTGCTGGTACATGTTGTCCACGAACCAGGTGACGTACTCACCGTAGGTGCGGATCTCGTCGGTGTTGTGCTGTCCGACCAGGCTTTCCGCCGGCACATAGCCGTCGGGCAGCTGCTGGGCAGCCAGCGAGGACAGCGAGTTGTTCACCGCGCCGAGATCGTCGGTGGTCAGATAGGTCACCGGCGCCTGCACGGACAGGTCGCCCTGCCAGACGATCCGGTCCCGCTTCGCCCCGTCGAAGATCACCTCGCCGTTCGGGTCGGCGTAGGGCACCTGCGCGTTCGCGTGATCGGTCTCGTTGTCGGCGTAGGGCCAGCTCTTGGCGGTGTCCGACTGCCAGGTGTCCAACTGCACCGTGTACGCCCCCGCGTACCAGATCTTGTTCAGCTCGTTGTCGCTGGAGAGGAACCAGCCCTGGTAGTTCGCCGGATCGGGCTGGGCCGGCGCGGCCTCGGCCAACAGCGAGACGCCGTTGATGTCCACATAACCCGGACCGTTCAGGAAGATTGTGGCGTAACGGAAACCACCACGCAGGTCCGGATCGGTCAGCGTCGCCGGCAGCGTCGCGCCGGCCAGCGGCAGGGTGTGGCTGTCCGCGTCGTGGGTGTAGGGCTGGCCCGGGTAGCCCGACCAGATGTTCGCCGTGTCGCAGCCGGGGGCGAGCGCGCCCTCGCCGTTGTTGTCGGTCGGCTGGAGGGCCATCTCGGCCAGCGACTCACTGAAGCAGACGTGCAACTGTGGCCGGGTCGCCGAAGCTCCGGTCACGTGCAGCTGGATCTGGCCGCCGGTGTCCTGGCCGAAGTCCAGCACCAGCAGTGGGGACACGGTCTGGTCGCCGGTGCTGGTCAACCGGACCGACCGGCCGGAACCGTTGCCCAGCGCGGACTTCGTTTCGCCGGTGACCTGTCCGCCGCGCGGGTACACGGCCTGCACAGCGACCGGCCGGACCAGATGGCTGCTCGGTGACAGCACGTACGGCCGCCAGTCGCCGGGCTGGGGCCGGTAGTCGGCCTGCTGCCAGGGATCGCTTGCCAGCCGGGCGGCCGGCGCCGGGCCGGCCGACATCGGGGTGGCCGACATCGCCGTGGCCGGGGGTGCGATGGCCAGGGCGAGCAGGCCGACCACGGCCAGCGGCAGCACGCGGGCGTGGGAGAACAACGTCGAGCGCATCGGCTCGCCACCTCCAGGTGTGCGGGGAGAAGTCGGTCACGGGGTGAGTTCGGCGACCCGGGTGTAGTTGCCGTTCTGCGTCTGCGACGCGGTCACCACGATCCGGACCTGGCTGGTCGTCACCGGAGTCGGGAACGGAATCCACCGGGACAGTGCGGAATTGCCGGTCATCGTGGCGCTGGTGACCCACTCGGTGCCGGTCCACGTCTGGATGGTGAAATCGGTAGGCACACCGTCCACGATGGACTCGAAACCGACGCCGCTGAGCGTCACCGGGGTCGGTGTGGTCAACGTCAGCGTGTCCGGGAAGACGCCGGGCGTGGCGTCGTTCCAGAACGTGCCCGAGTCGTCGTCGATGGCATTGCTGGCGTAGTACGTTCGCGGCTGGCCGTTGAACACGTTCGGCCCGGCCTCGCTGGACCCGACCGCCGTCGTGCCGGTGGGCCAGTTGCCGAACACCTGCACGCTCGCGCTGGTGCTCGCGTTCAGCCGGCCGGAGGTCGCGGTCACCGGCAGCGTCAGCTGGCCGCTGGTCGCGTTCGCCGGGGCCCGCACGGACACGTCGACCACGGTAGAAGTGTTTCCCGCCAACGGGTTCAGGCTGAAACTGGCCGGCGTTGCGGTCCAGCCGGCGGGTACCTCGGCGGTGACCGAGCCGTGCACGGCCTGGTCACCGGTCGCGCTGACGGTGACCGGAATGGTCCGGTCGGTGTTCGGCCGCAGCGGGTCGGCCGTGGTCGAGGTGAGCGCCACCGACAGGCTTGTTTTCGCCCTGCTGACCGCCTGGCTGGCGATCGCCACGTGCCCGGACATCCCGTTGAGCACCAGGTTGTCGCCGTCCAGGTGGGCGCCGTCGGCCAGGCCGCGGATGCCGTCCCAGACCAACCGGCCGTTGACCGTGACCGCGACCCGGTCGCCGAACGTGGGCACCTCAACCGAGTCGACCGCTTTTGCCGGCGCGTCCAGGGTTTCGGTGAACCGACCGATGGCGGCGGTGTGCGTCCAGGACAGCCTGATGTCGCCACGCGGAGTGGCCAGCGAGCCCTGCACACTGGCCAGGTCACCCGGTTCGGGCGCGACCAGGTAGCCGCCGTCGACCGACTGCGGACGGATACCCAGCACGTAGAAGGACAGCGCCGAGGTCGGTCCGGTCGCCCAGCCGTGCGAGTTGCTCATGTAGGCACCGCCGTAGCCGAGCTGGCCGTTGGCCAGGTAGCCCTCCCAGAAGGTGCTGCCGCTGCCCAGCGGGGAGTTGAGCATGTAGCCCCACTCGGTGCGGATCAGGTCCAGCGCCCGGGTGGCGTCGCCGGCCTGGAGGTGCGCCTGCACCTCCATCGAGCCGGGAAAGGTGGAGATCTGGCCGCCGTTCTCCGGGGTGGTCGCGCCGTAGCTGTTCCAGTCGGTGGTCAGTGCGGCGCTGATCCGCTGGGCCTGCGTGTCGGAGTCGGTCAGGCCGTACCACACGGCGAGCGAGTTGCCGTCCTGCGGGAGCAGGCTGCTCGTCGGGTTGTCCCGGTACTCACCGGCCGGGTCGTCCCAGAGCAGGTTGTTGGCCGCGGTCTTCAGGGTGGCCGCGCGGGCGGTCCACGCGGTGGCGTCGGTCGGGTCGTGTTCGATGGCGGCGAGTTGGGCACCGGTCCGCAACACCTGATACAGCAGCGCGTTCGCCTCGATGTTCTCGCCGCCCTGGTCGCCGCGGGCCCAGTCGGCGGTGCCGGTGACCGACATCAGCCCGTCGGTGTCCACCTTGGCCAGCGAGAACGCGAGCGCCTTCTGGTAGTCCGCCCAGATCCCCGCGAGCCACGCGGTGTCCTGGCTGTACTGCACGTAGTTCGCGGTGCCGACGAGCGTCCACAGGTGATAGGTGTCCGAGCCGTAGAAGTTGACCTCCGGGCCGGCGTAGGGCAGCTCGCCGGTGCTCGCCTGGTGCTGATAGAGCGTGGTCAACGCGTTGCGGGTGGGCACAAGGTCACCGAGCGAGGCGAACTCGGTGGGCACCGAGACACCCAGGTCGCCCGGCCACACGGTGCGGTCCCGCTTGGCGCCGTCGACCAGCACCTCGCTGCCGACGCCGACGGTGCCGCTGTTGTCCCAGCCGGTGGCCGGCGGACCCCAGACCCGGCCGGTGGTCGGCGCGATCGTGTTGGTCTGCACGGTGTACGCACCGGCGTACCAGATTCTGTTGAGCAGCGGATCGCTGGAGTAGAAGTAGTTGGCGTAGTCCTTCAGGTTGGCCGAGTCGGGCGCGAAGCTGATCGCCAGCGAGACGTGGTCCAGGCTGATCGGCCCGGCCGTCTGCGCGAACAGGGTGAGGTAGCGGAATCCGCCGCGCAACTGCGCGGCCGGCATGGTCCAGGTCGTGCCCGGGGTGACCGTCGCGGTCAGCGCGCCGTCGCTGTCACCGCCGCCGTTGCTCGCGTCGCTGGTGGTGCCGATGAACTCGGGCGACTCGGTGAAGGCGAGGCCGAGCTGTTGGCCGGCGGCCGAGGAGGCCGCGAAGCGCAGGCTGACCAGGCCGCCGACCTCCTCGCCGAAGTCCAGGGTGACCGAGGGGTTCGCGCCGCTCAGGGTGGCCGATCCGCTGTGCAGCAGGCCGTTGGCGTTGGTCACGGTGCCGGTGGTGCGGTTGATCGCGACCGGGGTGACGGTGCGGCCGGCGGGGGAGAGGTTGTACTTGTCCCACGGCTGGGACTGGCCGCCGTGGCCTGGTCCGCCGAGGTTGGTGGTGGCGGCCAGGGCCGGGACGCTGGGAAGCGCAAGCACCACGGTGACGCCCAGGGCGACCAGCGCTCGTCGTCTGCGGGTGCTGCTTCGTCTGCGGCTTTGGGTGGTGTTGCTGTCGAGGACCGGACCGAGGTGGTTCGTCGGTGAACCCACGAGACGCTCCCCTTCGCGTTTGAAACGTTACAGGTGGGGAGTTTTGTTCAGATCGTTCGGTGGGTCAATGGACGAGTACCGGGATGGCCTGATGTGGACGGTCCTGCCGCGCCAGCGGCGCGGGAGGACCAGGAGCGAAGCGACCCGGTCCCGCTTCACAGCGTCAGTCCGGTGGGTACCGGTCTCGCCATGTCACCGGGTCGGGTTCGGGCTCCGCGCTACCCAGCTCTGCCACCGCATCGCGGGCCAGTGCGTCGATGACCTCGCGTAGTTCCAAGGTCTCCAGCCATTCCGGGGGCAGCCCGACATAACCCAACTGCGCGCCAAGGATGTTCCCGGCGATCGCCCCGGTCGAGTCCGAATCCCCGGAATGATTGACCGCCAACCGCACCCCGTCGGCGAAGTCGCGCGCACACAGGGCCGAGCACACCGCAATCCCCAACGCCTCCTCGGCCACCCATCCACCACCCAACCGACCTGTGAGGTCCGCCGGAGTCAGCCGGCCCCGATCGGCCAGTCGTTGGGCCGCATCGAGGCTGGTCAACACATCCTCATGCCCCGGCCATCCGTGCACAGCAGCCCGCGCGGCCGTGAGTGCGTCGGTCAGCGAACGGCCGGACAGCAGTTCACGGATGAGGACGGCGAACGTTCCGGCGGCCAGGTAGCCGGTGGGGTGGGAGTGAGTCAGGGCAGCGGCGCCGACCCCGAGTTGGAACACCTGCTCCGGTGAACCGGGCCAGAGGCCGGCCGGGGCGGCTCGCATCACGGCTCCGCAGCCCTTGGAGTCGTTGAGCCGACGGTGGATCGAGCCGGGCGCGGCGCCCGCGTAGCTCGTCGCGCGAAGTGCGGTCAGGCAGGTGTTGCCTGGCGACCGGCAGACGAACAGGCGGGAGTGGGTGATCAGCGAACCGGTCAGCCTTACCGCGGGGACGGTCTCGTGCTGGGTGTGCAGCCAGCGTAGGTAGGCGGCGTGCACCGCATTCAGCACCACCGCCTCCGGGTCCGGTGGGTTGTCCAGGCGCAGCCGGTGGTGGCCACGGATGAGACCTTCCAGGGTGAACAGGGTCAGCTGGGTGTCGTCGGTGATCTCGGCCGAACCGCTGCTGCCGACGGCCGGGCTGGTGATGCCGTCCGGGCCGTACTCGGCGCGCAGCGAGGAGATGTCCAGGAACTCCACCGGATTGCCCAACGCGTCCCCGAGCGCGCCGCCCAGCAACATGCCGCGCACCCGGTCCAGTTCCGGCTCGCTCGCGGGCCGCTCATCAGGCAACACCGGGTCGCTCCGCTCCTGGCCCTGGATCGTCGCCGGCGCGACAGGGCCGCACTAAGCCAGACCGGAACTCTACCGGCTTCCCGGCTCAGCAACCCTCGGCGGCCAGACTCCGCTGCGGGCAGGTCGTGACCGACACCGGCTGCGCAGCCGGCTGCCGCGCGGGCCGACGGAGCAGGCCGACCAGAGCCAGCGCGGCCAACACCATCACCGCCGCGCCGTACTCCCACGTCGTGCTCAGCACACCGCCGCCGTGCACCACCAGGAAACCGGCGATCACCGCGGGCACGCCCATCGACAGATAGGAGACCACGAACACGGTGGACAGCACGCCGGAGCGCTGATGAGGTGCGGCGAGTGGGACCACCGTGCGGATACCGCCCTGGAAACCGGCGCCGAAGCCGACCCCGGCCACCAGCGTGCCGGCGAAGAAGACCACCGGCGACGCGGATGCCACGCCCACCAGGGTGACCGCGGTGCCGACGAGCAGGGCGACGGCGCCGATGAACATCACCAGGCGCGGCGGCGTGTTACGCAGCACCAGTACCGTCACGGCACCGGCGCCGGCCAGTGCGAACAGGGCCAATCCGCCCAGTACGAACGAGTTCTGACCGATCACCAGGCGCACCAGCGTCGGGCCGAGCGCGCCGTACAGGCCGGCGAGTGCCCACACGGCGACCAGCGCCGGGATGGCCACCAGCAGCGGCCGGCGCACCGTGGCAGGTGCGGCCAGTCGTGGGCGCAGGGACGCGAGTGCGCCGGGCTTGCGGGTCGAGGACTCGGCCATCAGGGCGACGCCGATCGCCTGGAGCACGAAGACGCCGAACAGCACGAGGTAGACCAGTTTGGTCGGCGCGGGTAGGTACTGCACGAGCACGCCGGAGCCGATCGCGCCGGTGGCGGTGCCGGTCGCGGGTGAGACGGCGTTGGCCAACGTGCCCTTCGCCTTGTTCAGGTCGAGCATCCCGGCGCCGAGGGCGCCGAGCGCCGCGCCGGTCGACAGGCCCTGGACGACCCGGCCGGCGAGCAGTTCGGGCACGCCGGGTGCGCCGGCGAAGGCGAGCATCACCAGTGCCTGGATGACCACTGCGGTCAGCAGCACCGGTCGGCGGCCCACGTGGTCGGACAGTGAGCCCGCGATGAGCAGCGAGACCAGTACGGCCACCGCGTAGACGCCGAACACGACGGTGGTGGTGATCGGCGAGAAGCCCCATTCGGCCTGGTAGACCGCGTAGAGCGGGGTCGGCGCCGAGGAGCCGGCGAGGAAGAACACCACCATCGACGCCTGGAGGTAGAAGGCGACGTTGGCCGGCAGCCGAGGACGACGCACTTGGGTGGGTGCGTTGTCGGGATCGGCCAGCAGAGCGGGCATCGGAACTTCTTTCCGTCGCGAGACCTGAACAGACAGGTCTGTCTGGAGACCGACGGTAGACAGACCTGTCTGATATTGTCAAGTCATGCCCACGAAGCAGACCGACGGCACCTCCGCCCGCGCGCGGCTGCTCGCCGCGGCCGGCGAGCTGTTCTACGAGGAGGGCGTGCACACGGTCGGCATCGACCGGGTGATCGAGCGCGCCGGGGTGGCCAAGGCCACCCTGTACAGCGCGTTCGGCTGCAAGGACGAGCTGATCCGGGCCTACCTGAAGGCGCGGCACGCGGCGACCCAGGAGCGGATGATGCGGGGGCTCGTCCGCTTCGACACCCCGCGCGACCGGCTGATCGGCGTCTTCGAGGTGCAGAGCCTGTCCTTCACCGACCCGGGGTTCCGGGGCTGCGCGTTCGTCGGGGCCAGTGCGGAGGCGAGTTCGGGTACCGCCGTGCAGGAGGCCACCGCCGACTATCGCGCCTGGGTGCAGTCGCTCTTCCGCGACCTGGCGGTGGAGGCCGGCGTGGCCGATCCGGCAACGCTCGCCCGGCAACTGGTGATCCTCTATGACGGCGCGGGTATCAGTGCCTGGATCGATCGCGATCCGACTGCCGCCATTGCGTCGGTCAGTCTCGCGACGGCGGTTGTCGACGCGGCGATCGCCGCCGGCCGGAGTGCCGGTCAACGGTCCTGAATTGGCTGCCGAATTCGGCGAACAGACAACAATGCGGGCCGGCTCGCACTTGCTGGGGTGAACCGGCCCGCATTGTTGTGCCTGGTTGGTCAGCCCGTATAGGACACGCTGAATCCGTCGCCGCTGCTGTTCGGAGCGGATGGCGTCGAGTAGGTCGTGCCGTTCTGCACGAGCAGGATCTCGTCGTCGCTGGTCAGGGCAGGGCTCTGGCCGTTGACCGTCAGGTTGGAGAAGTCGAAGCTGGAGTAGTCGGCGATCTGCGCGATCGTGCCGTTGATCTCCGGCGCCTCCTGGATGTACTCCACCGAGCCACCGCTGCCGCTGTAGCTCTGCTGGGTGGTGAAGTTCTGGCCGGTGGAGTTGTCGGTCAGGCTGATCGTCCAGGTGCTCCCGCCGTCCTGGGCGACCGACGCGGTGATCGAGTCGCCCGGCGAGACGGACAGGCTGTCGATCGGCGTCTCAGCCGCCGGCAGGATCTCCCACCAGGCGTAATAGGTTGCCTGGCCGTTCTGGTAGTCCGACTCGGTGCCGGTCTGGATCAGGTTGGAGTTGCCGTCGCCGTCGATACCGACCCAGGCCGAGGAGTAGGTACTCGAACTGGTCGCGGAGACCGACGGGACGGTCCAGGTGGCCGACGCGTTCGTGTAGCCGCCGCCGGTCTCGGCGTAGCCGGACCAGTTGCTGGACTGCTGGGTCGAGCGGTTGTGCCCGATCACGTGGTCCAGGCTGTTGGCGTGCTGACTGGGTGCGGCTGAGGCGGCGCCGGGCACCACGGCGAACGCGAGGCCGGCCGCTAAACCGGCGAGCACACCGGCGCGCAGGGACTTCTTACCCATGGGGACCCTTTCTTCGGCAATCGCAGGGAGGGTGAATTACGGGGACCAGTCCCGCGCCGGGTGTTGGTGAGGGTCATGGTCGGAACCGTTCCTCGATCGTGCGACACCGGTTCCCGAGTTGGCAAGGACGATTGACGAAATACCGACCATGGTCGGGTTCTTTTCGCATCAACACTGGCGCAATTGTCAAACTCGTGAAAATTCACTCGCCGGGTTCTGCTGTTAACGAGTTTGATTCGTGCGAATTCGGGGAACCGGGGGCCGACGTGGGTTGGTGTCGTATTGGTCCTGATATGCGAGGGTTATGGCGATACTGTTGCTTCAGTGGCAAGTGAAGTCGAGCCGGCAAGGCCATGGTGACTGAGCGTGACAGTTTCGGATGGATGAACGACCTGGACGACATCGGCCCGGTCGGACAGTCGTGATGGGTCACGAAGGGCGATGGTGGGTGATGATCGGCACTGTCCGTCAAGGACGGTCTCTGTCCGCATTCCGCGTAACGCGATTATTCCGAATAGCGGAGCGCGCCGCCGGCTTTAACACGGCAGTCTACCTGGGGAGTTGTGTGTAACTTATCCGACCGGTCCAGCGATCCTGAGCTATATAACGGGAGGAAAGGTTCGCAGATGAGGCGACGGTCACCAGGTAGCACCGCGACGCAGGCCAGACGGGTAGTAGCCGTCTGGCTTGTGTTGGCAGCGGTGTTTCTCGCCGCCGCCGGTTTCAACCTCTATCTCGCCGCGACGTGCATCGAGCAGTGGCCGTTGGTGCTCGGGGTGGTTCTGGTGCTGGTGGGAGGGGCTTGTGGCTGGATGGCGTGGCACGAGCGACGGCGGGCGCGGATGCTCCTCTGAGTAGATCGGCAAAGCGTCGAAGTGGTCGTTCGGTTTTCCTGACAAAAGCGAGAACCACGGAAAGTAGAAACCGTTTTCCCGGTACGGATCGAGTTGTCATAAGCCTTCGGCGCGATGAGATCTGAGTCACCTGTCGGGGTTGGTCGACTAGAACGTGAACCGACGGCCCCGGGATGGCAGGATCGGTCGGGTGGCGCACACCCTGCGGGTTCCCGGACTGGTCCTGACCGAACACGAGTTCCTGATCCCGCTGGATCACAGTAGGCCCGACGGTGAGCGGATCACCGTATTCGCTCGTGAAGTCGCCGACCCCGACGGGCGGGACCGCCCGTTCCTGGTGTTTCTGCAGGGCGGCCCTGGTCAGGAGGCTCCCCGGCCGACCAGGGTGCCGAGCGCGCCGGGCTGGCTGGATCGTGCGCTGCGTGACTACCGAGTGCTCATGCTCGACCAGCGCGGCACCGGGCGGTCCACCCCGGTCGGCATGCTGCCCGGGAGGTCCGCCGCGCAACAGGCCGAGTACCTGACCCACTTCCGGGCCGACGCGATCGTCCGGGACGCCGAGTGGATCCGGGCCGAGCTGGGCGTGGACCGGTGGAGTGTGCTGGGCCAGTCGTTCGGCGGCTTCTGCGCGCTGGCCTACCTCTCGCAGGCACCGGAGGGGCTGCGCGAGGCGCTGTTCACCGGTGGGGTGCCGCCGGTGGGTCGGCATCCCGACGAGGTGTACCGGCTGACCTACCAGACCATGCTGGAGCGCAACCGCCGCTACTACCGGCGCTACCCCGGTGACCGGGACCGGGTGCTCGCGCTGCACGAGCGGCTCGACGCAGGCGAGGTGCTGCTGCCCAACGGCGACCCGCTCACCTCCCGCCGGTTCCGGCAGCTCGGCAACGGGCTGGGCATGAGCGACGGCGCCGAGCACCTGCACTATCTGCTGGAGCGCGACCCGTCCTCGCCGGCGTTCCGTTACGACGTCGCCGCGATGATGCCCTTCTCCGGGCGTGCCCCGCTGTACGCGGTCGTGCACGAGTCGAGCTACGCCGACGGGCACGCCACCCGCTGGTCGGCCGACCGGGTGCGACCGGCGGAGTTCGACGCCGACCGGTCGCTGTTCACCGGCGAGCACGTGTTCCCGTGGATGTTCACCGACTACAGCGACCTGGCCCCGCTGGCCGCGGCGGCCGAACTGCTCGCCGAGCACGAGTGGCCGCGGCTCTACGACGCCGACCGGCTGCGCGACTGCGAGGTGCCGTGTGCGGCCGCGATCTACGCCGAGGACGCCTACGTCGACCGGAGGTTCTCCGAGGAGACGGCCGCGCTGATCCCGACCATGCGGCCGTGGCTGACCAACGAGTACGAGCACAACGGCCTGCGCGCCAACGGCGCTCACGTGCTGGACCGGTTGATCCGGCTGGCCCGCGGCCACGTCTGATCAGCCCACGGTGGCCTGATCGGCCTCGGGCGCGCTGGTGGTCTCGGCGCGCGGGGTGGTCGATCCCTGGCGCAGGACGCGGGCGACGATCGCCGGGCGCAGCAGTGCGGTCGGCGGCTCGACCAGGTTGGCCAGCCGCATGAACGTGCGGGCCACCGTCGGGTCGACGTGCGCGGCCAGGTGCGCGCGGTGCACGTAGGCGTTGGTCAGCCGGGTGCGCAGGCTGCGTCGACCGGCCACGCCGGGGTGGTTGAGGTCGGAGTTGGTGGACATCTGCCAGGCGATGTCGATCAGCGGCGCGGCCCGCGCGTAGAAGCGCCGGGGCAGGTCGTCCCGGCCGGCGCGCAGACACTCGCGCAGCGCCAGTGCCTGCTGCGCGGCCACCGTCATGCCCTGCGCGTAGAGCGGATTGAAGCTGCACTGCGCGTCGCCCAGGACAAGGAAGCCCTGTGGTACCACGGTGAGCCGCTCGTAGTGGCGGCGCAGCGAACCGCGGAAGCGGTGCGGCACCGGGTCATCCAGCGGTTGGGCGGATCGCACGATCTGGTGCACGTCGGGCACCGGCAGTGTCGCGGCGAAGGCGACGAAGCCCGCGTCGTCGATCGGCGGGTGGTCGCCGAGCATGCCGCCGAGGGTGACGTGCCAGCGGCCACCCTCCAGCACGATCGCGCCGCCGCCGCGCCGACCCGGCATGGTCGACACGACCACGCCGAGGTCGCCGTCGAGGTGTTCGGGCCGGCGTCGGTAGGTGCGGGAGGCGTAGCCGAGATCCACGTCGACCCGGTGCTCGGGCGGGGTCGGGTAGCCGAGGGCGGCCAGCCACTCGGTGCTGCGTGAGGCGCGGCCGGTCGAGTCCACCACCAGGTCGGCCGCGATCGTCTGCTCGGTCTCCCCGGCCGTGCGGACCCGCACGCCGCCGACCACGCCGGGCCGGTCGGCCTCGGTGACCAGGCCGGTCACCACTCCCTGGCGCAGCGACACTCCCGGGGTGGCGGTGATCTTGTCCCGGATCGCGCTCTCCAGCAGCGGGCGGCTGGCCAGCAGGGTGGTCAGGCCGGTGGGGGTGGGGCAGGCGCGCAGGCCACTGAGGTACCAGCGGGACCGGACGAGCACTTCGGTGGTCGGCGCGCCGAGTTCGCCGATCTCCGCGGTGATCCCGGGGAACAGTTCCTCGATGATCGCCCGGCCGCCCTCCATCAGGCCGTGCAGGTGCCGCCCCTGTGGCACGCCGCGGCGCTGGGTCGCGCCGGCCAGTTCGTCGCGTTCGATCAGGGTGACCCTCGGGTAGTACCCGGCGAGCACCCGCGCGGCCAGCAGGCCGGCAATGCTCGCGCCGAGGACCACCGCGTGCCCGGATGCTGCGTTCTCCGCCATCTGGCCTCCCCGCCGCGGCACAATCATGTACCGCCACATTCCAGCCGGCCGGAGCGGAAAGTCAACGGGCCGATTTCTGGTCCTATCGACCCATTGATCTGCGCAATCAACGGGTCATGATCCTATCGAAAAATTGTCATCGGTAATCACCGTTGCGGATTAATGATCCGTTCATCTGGTCGCCATGCTCCGCTGATTGTCTGCGACCGGACGACAGTTCAGCCAACCAGATCGGTAGGAGAAGCGGTTCATGGACCCATCGACCACCGTGACTGTGCCGCAAGGGGAACCCGATCCGGCGGTGACCGCGGCAATGGTGCAGCTCTTCGTGCCGGACAATCGCCCCGATCCGTACACCCCGACCAGAATACTGCGCGCGGCCGGACCCATTCACCGCACGCCGCTGGGACTGCGGCTGATCACCCGCTACGCCGAATGCGTTTCGGTTCTGCACGACAACGACTGGAGTCACGCGAACGAGGCCGCGCAATTGCACCCGAGCGTCGCCGCGACCGAGGCGGCCGAGGAATTGCCGACGTCGTTCCTGTGGATGGACCCGCCCGACCACACCCGGCTGCGCACCCTGGTGTCCAAGGCGTTCGTGCCACGCATGGTGACCAGGCTGCGGCCCCGGATCGAGCGGTTGGCCGAGCAGCTGGTGGACGCGGCGCTGGACGCGGGCGAGTTCGACCTGATCGACCTGATCGCCTACCCGCTACCGCTGACCATCGTCTGCGAGCTGGTCGGTGTACCGGCCGAGGCGCACCGGGCGGTGCAGAAGTGGTCGCAGAACCTCGCTCGGGGCTTCGATCCGGACGTGCTGATGACGCCGGAGGCGCACGCCGCGCGCAGCGACGCGGCCGGCGAGTTCATGGCCTACTTCCGCGGGCTCATCGACGAGCGCCGGGCGCGGCCGGCCGACGACCTGCTCAGCGCGCTGGCGGCGGTCGAGGACCGCGGTGACGTGCTGACCGAGACCGAGCTGCTGACCACCTGCGTGACGACCGTGGTCGCCGGGCACGAGACCACGGTGAACCTGGTCGGCAGCGGGCTGCTCGCGCTGATGCGCAACCCCGACCAGCTGGCGCTGCTGCGCGCGCGGCCGGAGCTGATCCCGGCCGCGGTCAACGAGTTGCTGCGCTACGAGCCGCCGGTGCAGATGACCACCCGCTCGGCCAAGCGGGAGATGACGCTGGCCGGCGCGCGGTTCGAGCCCGGTGACGGCGTGGTCGTGCTGGTCAACTCGGGCAACCGGGATGAGCGCGTGTTCACCGACCCCGACCGGCTGGACGTGACCCGCTACCACGACCGGGCCAACCCGGCGCCCCGTCATCTCGCCTTCAGCCTCGGCGTGCACTACTGCCTGGGCGCTCCGTTGGCCCTGTTGGAGATGGAGGTGCTGCTGGAGGTGTTGCTGCGCCGGGTGAGCACGCTCGAACCGCTCACCGATCGCCCGCCGTACAAGCCGAACCTCATCGTGCGCGGGCTCTCGGCGCTGCCGACCCGCTTCCGCGCCTGAAGCCCCGAGGAGCCAGCATGGCTGCGTCAGCCGAGCCCGGCGGGCCGTCCACCACTCTCGACGTCTTCGACCCGGCGTTGCGGGCCGACCCGTTCCCGGCCTACCGGGCGCTGCGAGCCGCCGGTCCGGTGCACCCGACCGGGATCGGCATCTATCTGGTGCCCCGCTACGCCGAGTGCGACTCGGTGTTCGGCGACCCGACCTGGGGGCACGGTTACTTCGCCGGCATCAACCCGTTCCGGCCGGGCGTCGACCCGCACCAGCTGCCCGGTTCGTTCCTGCTGATGGACCCGCCCGACCACACCCGGCTGCGTGGCCTGGTCAGCAAGGCGTTCACGCCGCGCGCAGTGGCCGCGCTGCGGCCGCGGATCACCAAGGTGGTGGACGAACTGCTGGACGCGGCGATCGGCGCGGGCGAGGTGGACATCGTGTCCGCGTTGGCCTATCCGGTGCCGTTGACCACGATCTGCCAGCTGCTCGGCGTGCCGCCCGAGGACCACGTGCTGTTCGGCTCGTGGGCCCGGGACCTGAGCCGAGGACTCGACCCGGACGGCGTGCTGACCGAGTCGGAGAAGGCCGCCCGGGCCATCGCGGTGCGGCACTTCGCCGAGTACTTCACCGAGCTGATCGCGCAGCGCCGCCGGCAGCCGGCCGACGACCTGCTCAGCGCGCTGGCACAGGCTTCCGAGGGCACGGACTCGTTGTCGGACAAGGAACTCGTCGACATCGGCGTGCTGCTGCTGATCGCCGGGCACGAGACGACGATGAACCTGATCGCGGGTGGCGTGCTCGCGCTGGGCCGGCACCCCGACCAGTGGGCGCTGCTGCGGTCGGACCCGGAGCTGGTGCCGCTGGCGGTGGAGGAGTTCCTGCGTTACGACACGCCGGTGCCCTTCCCGACCCGGGTGGCGATGCGCGACACCGAACTGGGTGGCCGGCCGATGCCCAGGGGCACCGGGGTGATCCTGCTCGCCGGCTCGGCCAACCACGACGAGGCCGCGTTCCCCGACCCCGAGCGGCTGGACGTGACCCGGTTCCACCAGGACAACCGGACCAACCGGCACCTCGCGTTCAGCCACGGACCGCACTTCTGTCTCGGCGCGCCACTGGCCCGGCTGGAGGCGGAGATCACCTTCGACCGGTTGGCCCGGCGGGCCAAGGAGATCACCGTGCTCACCGACCAGCCGGTGTATCGGCCGAGCATCTCCATGCGTGGGCCGGAAAGCGTGCCGGTGCGCATCGAGGTGGCCGGATGAGCCCGACCGTGCACGGCGCGCTGGCCGAGGTCGCCGGCACCCATCCGGAGGTGACCGCGGCCTTCCCGTCGGAGCGCGAGTCGATCAGCTACCGTGAGCTCGCCGACTCGTCGCTGGCCATGGCGGCCGGCCTGGTCGCCCGTGGGGTGCGACCCGGTGACCCGGTGGGCATCCTGTGCCCGAACGCGCCGGAGTTCCTGCGCTCGCTGTTCGCGGTGCTGGTGGCCGGCGGCGCGGCCTGCCCGCTGCCGCTGCCCTTCGGCCTGCGGGACCTGGGCAGTTATCCGCAGCGGCTCGCCCGGATCGCCGAGGCGGCCGGGATGCGCCGGATCGTGTTGTCCCACCGGTTCGGCACGCTGGCCGGCCATCTGGCCGGGGCGCTGCCCGGCCTGGAGCTGTGGCGCACCGACGAGGAGGTCGAGCCGGCCGGCGAGCTGCCGGTGGTGGCCGCCGAGGACACCGCCATCGTGCAGTTCACCTCGGGCAGCACGTCGCTGCCCAAGGGGGTTCGGCTCAGCCACGCCAATGTGCTCGCCGGCCTCACCGCGATCCGCGAGGGCATCAGGCTGGGCCCGACCGACGGTGGCGGGTTCTGGTTGCCGCTGTTCCATGACATGGGCCTGTTCGGCACGCTGTCGGCGATCCTGAAGGGCATCCCGGCGCACGTCTGGTCGCCGGTGTCGTTCGTCAAGGACCCGGCGCGCTGGCTGCGTGAGTTCCTGGCCAGCGGCGCGACCATCTCGGCGATGCCGAACTTCGGCTACGACCTGCTGGCCGACGCGGTGTCGCCGGAACAGGCGGCCGAACTGTCGATGGGGCACTGACGGATCGCGTTCAACGGCGCCGAACCGATCGGTCGGGACGCGGTCGGCGCGTTCCTGGACCGGTTCGCGCTCGGCGGGTTCCGGCCGGAGGCGATGTTCGGGGTCTACGGGATGGCCGAGGCGACGCTCGCGGTCACCTTCCCGCCGCTGGGCCGGGCACCGCACTTCGACTGGGTCGACCGGGACCGCCTCGCCGGCGCGGGCCGGGCGGTGACCGTCGGGGCCGGGGCCGCCCGGTCCAGGGCGGTCGCCTCGGTCGGCCGGCCGGTGACCGGGATCGAGTTGCGGATGGTGGGGCCGGAGAGCGGCCTGCCGGTCGCCGACGGGGTGGTCGGCGAGATCCAGATCCGCGGCGCGTCGGTCACCTCGGGCTATCTCGGCCACCCGGCGTCGGAGTCCTTCGTGGATGGCTGGCTGCGCACCGGTGACCTGGGCTACCAGCGGGCCGGCGAGGTCTTCGTCACCGGCCGGCTCAAGGAGATGATCACCGTTCGCGGCGGTAACTTCTACCCGCAGGACGTGGAGGCGATCGCGCGAACCGTGCCCGGAGTCTACAAGGGACGGTGTGCGGCGGTCGCCGACGCCGAGCAGATCCTGCTGGTCGCCGAGACCGCGCTGACCGCGGCCGCGGCCGACGCGCTGGGCACCGAGCTGCGCAGCCGGGTGAGCGCGGAACTCGGGCTCGGCGAGATCACCGTGCACCTGGTGCGCCCGCGCGCGATTCCCCGGACCAGCAGCGGCAAGGTCCAGCGGCTCGCCACCCGCGAGCTCGCCCGCCCGACCACCCGATCGACCTCCCTGGAGCGAGCCGATGCACAGTTTTGACGTTTTCCGGCACTACGAGCGCCTGCACTGGAAACTGGCCGACCTGGAGTTCGACGCGATCGACCCGGCCCACGTCCGGCCCGAGTACGTGACCCTCGCCAAGAGCGCGACGATGGGCGAGTCGAACGTGATCGCCGCGGTGCACGGGTTTCTCAACGAGTTCGTCGACGACTACGACTTCTCCACCTTCGCGGTGGTCTGGGGCCAGCAGGAGGTGCAGCACCACTACGCGTTCCGGTCCTGGCTGGAGGCGATCGGCGAGCGCGTGAACGACCGTGCGGTGGACGCGATGCGCGCGCCCTACGCGCCGGGCTCGACCCCGTCGGCGACGCTGGCCACCAACATCATCTCCGAGCTGACCGTGAACCACGTGTACCGCGCGGTGTCGGCGTGGGTGGCCGAGCCGGTGCTCAAGACGTTGCTGCTCAACGCGAGTCGGGACGAGGCCGGGCACGCGCGGGAGTTCATCCACTACACCGGCCGGCGGCTGGCCCGGCGGCCCGAGGAGCTGCCCTCGGTGCTGGAAACGCTCTACGTGTACAGCGCCGAGGCGACCATCAAGCACCCGGTCAGCACGTTCAAGGCCGGCCTGAGTGAGCTGGGCGACACCGAGACCATCGACACCGGCTTCGACCTGTTTCTGGCCAAAGTCGCCGGCACCGGTGAACTCGACCAGCTGCGGGACAAGATCCGGCGCACCTTCGGCAACCTCACCGGACTGGACCTCAGCTCCAACGCCCGGGTCCGCCGGGCCCTGGCCGAGGCGCTGGTATGACGACCATCGAGCTGCCCTGGTCGGTGCTGCCCGACTACCGCTGCTTCGGCTGCTCGCCGCACAATCCGGGTGGCCTCGGGCTGACCTTCGACCCGCACCCCGACGGCGTGTGCACCCGGTTCCAGCTCGACCGGCGCTTCGAGTCCTACCCGGGTGTCGTGCACGGCGGCCTGGTCGGGGTGATCTGCGACGAGACGATGGGCAACCTGATCGTGCTGCGCCGGGGCCGTTCGGCGTTCACCGTGTCCATGCGGCAGCGCTACGTCGCCCCGATGCTGATCGGCCGCCCGTACACCTGTGTCGCCCGGCTGCGGGCCGGCGCTGACGGCGGGCTGTTCCACACCACGGCCGAGGTGCTGGACGCGCACGGTGCGGTGTGCGCCACGGCCACGGCCACCTACCAACCCTTCACCCTTGCCGACGCGCGCGCCCGGCTCGCGCTCGCCGACGACGAGCTCGCCGCGCTGTCCGCCGCTCTGGACACGACCGCTCTGGACACCACCGCACCGAACGGAGCCTGACCATGAACCCGCCGACCACCCCCACCGACATCACCGACATCACCCGCACCGTCGCCGACATCGCCGCCGGCGAGATCGGTGGCGGCGTCCAACTGGCCGCCGACACCGACCTGCGCGCGGTGCAGGGCGTGGACTCGGTCAAGATGCTGCGGATGATCGCCAAGATCGAGCGCGCGTTCGACGTGGAACTGGAGGACGAGGACGTGTTCGGCATCAGCACCGTCGGCGGTGCGGCCGCCCTGGTCGAGCAGGCGCTGCGGGAGCGGGTATGACCACGGTGGTCACCGGACCGGACAGCGGGATTGCGAACACCAACGGCCACTACGACCTCGACCCGGAGTTGTTCGGCCAGTTCCTCGACCCGCTGCGCAAGTACAGCTCGGCGCTCTACGAGTCGCCGCAGGACACCCTCGCCCAGGCGCAGGAGCACAAGCTGCACTACGTCGCCGGCCGGCTCGGGCTGACCGGGGGCGAGCGGCTGCTGGACATCGGCTGTGGCTGGGGCGCGCTGGTCCTGTTCATGGCGCGCGAGTACAACTGCCGCACGCTCGGCGTCAGCCCGGCCCCGCGCCAGCACGAGTACATCAACGCGCGGGCCGCCGAACTCGGCCTCACCGACCGGGTGGACACGACGGTCGGCCACTTCGAACGGCTCGACCTGCCCGCGCGCGGCTTCGACGCGGTGACCATGCTCGGCTCGATCGTGCACATGCCCGACCTCGGCGAGGTGTTCGGCCGGGCCCGGCGGGTGCTGCGCAAGGGCGGCTCGCTGTACGTGTCGGAGAGCTGCTTCCGCAACGCCACCGCCCGCGAGGCGTTCGACCGGCGCGCCGGCACCGAGTTCGTCCGCGAGTCGATCTTCGGCTGGGGCGACCTGCGTCCGCTGTCGGCGCTGGTCGAGGGTGCCGAGCAGGCCGGGTTCTCGGTCGTCGCGGTGGACGACCTGACCGAGCACTACCGGCGCACCATCGAGGACTGGCTGGCCAACGTCGCCGCCGCGCGCGACCGGCTGGAGAAGTTCGCGCCGGGACTGACCGACCAGTTCACCCGCTACCTGGAGGTGGCCAACGCCGGCTGGGGCTACACCACCAAGCACTATGCGCTGGTCTGCCGGAACTCGCGCTGAGGACGGTGACCAGGATGGAGAAGCCCGTGAACATCCGCCCGGTGAGTCAGGCCGGTGGGCCGCTGCTCGCGCCCGGCGAGGTCGCGGCGGCCGTCGACGACTTCATGGCCGCGGTGCCCGCGTCGCGGCGGTGGGACGCGGAGACCTCGTTCGACTGGTCGGCGGCCGACGCCGGCCGGCTGAGCGAGGGGGAGCGGTCCGCGGTCCGGTTCGTCACCCTGATCGAGGACCACCTGCCCGGCTACTTCGATCTCTACCAGCGGCACTTCCCGGTCACCGAGGGCGTCGACCCGGCGATCTTCGTGCACAACCGGGAGCTGTACCACTTCACCGTGCGCTGGGCGTTCGAGGAGGACACCCACGCCCGGGTGCTCGCCCGCTACCAGGTGGCCAGTGGCCTCACCGACGTCGACTCGCTGCGCGGTGAGCTGGCGACGGAGGGCCGCAAGGAGTTCGGTCTGCCCTTCGAGCACTCGGTGCAGTTCTTCGCCTATGCGCTGGTGCAGGAAAAGGCGACCCAGATCTACTACCAGCAGCTGCGCGACGTGGTCGGCGATCCGGTGCTCCGGGAGATCCTGATCCGGCTCAGCCGGGACGAGGCGCGGCATTTCACCTTCATGGCCGACATCGTCACCCGCTACCTGCGCACCTACGGCGATGCCATGGTCGGGCCGGTCCGGGATGTCATCGCCGACTTCCGGATGCCGCTGGCCGACACGATCCGCGGCTACTGGCGGTGGGCGCTGAAGATCGCCGACACCGCCCGGTACGACCACACCGACGCCTACACCCACCTGACCAAGGTGCTCGACCGCGCGGTCACGGTGAAGTCCGACCGGCTGGACGAACTCGTCCGCTTCGTCGAGAGCTGCCGCACCGTCGCGAGCTGACTCCGATGGCGGCACGAATCCGGTGCTGTGTCCACGGTGGACACAGCACCGGATTCGTGCCGGTTCAGCCGTTGGGCTGGAAGATCAGGCAGGTGCACGAGCCGTGCGCGACGAGTTTGCCGGCGGGGTCGGTGATCCGGGCCTCGGCGGTCGCGGTGCGCTTGCCGACGTGCACGGTGGTGGCCGTGCAGGTGAGCCGCTCGCCGTCGGCGCGGACCGCCCGGATGAAGTTCACCTTCAGCTCCAGCGTCGTGTAGAAGACGCCGTCGGCCAGCGCGGTGAACACGGCGCTGCCCATCGCGGTGTCCATCAGCGTGGCCAGCACACCGCCGTGCACGGTGAACATCGCGTTGATGGTGGCGGGGTTGGGGTCGAGCACGTAGACGGTCCGGCCCTCGGCGAGCGACTCGACCTGGACGCCCAGTGAGGCCCCGACCCCGATGCCCTCCCGGATACCCTGGTCGAGCAGGCCGCGCAACTCGCGAATCCGGCGGGTGGACGGGGTTTCCGTCTCCTGGTCGTCGGTCGTCGTCATCGTCGAAACTCCTGCCCGGTCGGCGCCGTTTCCCTGATTCGAATTCGAACACGGCGAGATGGACCAGGAGTGAACGGGTCATTTCGGCGCGCGATTCGTGCTGCGCCAATAGGAACTCCGCATCACGTGATTGGGTCGAGGCACCGGCGTCAGCCTGCGCGGCAGCGCGCCGCCACGAGGCGCTACCCTCCGTAGGAGGTCGACCGATAGGCCGCGCCGATCGGTCATGTGGAATTCGTGGGTTGCCTGTTGTGCCAATCGTCCTGACAATGGGACCAGCTATGACTGGCGATTGCACGATCCAGTTCCAGCTTTTGTGATTGTTGCGGTGACTCGTCGAACGGAGATTCGGAATGCAACTCACGGTGCTCGGTTGCCGGGGTGGAATGCCCGCGAATGGACAGCCCAGTTCTGGATATCTCGTCGACAGCGGACGAAACAAATTCCTGCTCGACTGCGGACCCGGTATCGCCACGGCGTTGAGTGACGAGTTCGACGCGAGCGTGCTGGACGCGGTGATCATCAGCCACCTGCACGTCGACCACTGCTACGACCTGCTGCCGCTGGGCAAGACGCTGCTGTCCCCGCTCGCGCTGGCCCACTATCCGGGCGCGGAGACGGCGCCGGCGGGCCCACCGGCCGAACTGCCGATGGTGCCGTTGTACGTGCCGGCCGGCTCCCGGTCGATGCTGGACACCTGGGCGTCCCTGCTGACCATCGAGACCATGCCGCTGCTGGACCGGGTGTTCGACGGCGCGTTCGACGTGCGCGAGTACGAGGCGGGGGACACCTTCACCGTCGGCGACAGCACGTTCGAGATGGTCGGGCTCAAGCACGCGAAGACCAACTGCGGCACGCGGGTGACCACCCCGAGCGGTTCGCTGGCCTACACCGGCGACACCGGCGTCTGCGACGGCCTGGTGCGGCTCGCCGACGGCATGGACCTGTTGCTGGCCGAGGCCAGCCTGGAGCGCACCGACCTCGGCGCGCACGGCCACCTGTGCGCGGCGGACGCGGCCCGCGCGGCCGCCCGGGGCAACGTGGGCGAGTTGATGCTCACGCACTTCCCGTCCAACGACGACGTGTGGCTCAAGGCGCGGCTGGCCGAGGCCGTCGAGCTGTTCCCGCGGCGGGTGCACCTGGCCACCCCCGGCGCCCGGATCACCGTCGGTGCCTGAGTTCCGCCCAACTCGGCGATCGTGACCGGACCGATCCACTCACGACCGCCGAGCCGCTTTCGGGGCCGGCGGTTCAGCGCAGTCCGGAGCGGACGAACGCGTTGACGATGTGCCGCTGCAACACCACGTAGAGCGCGAACACCGGCAGACAGGCCAGGCCGGCCGCGGCCATCAGCGCCGACCAGTCGGTGCCCTCCGGCGAGAAGAAGCCCTCCAGGCCGAGCTGGATCACCGAGCGGGTGCCGCGCAGTACCATCGCCGGCCAGAAGTACTCGTTCCAGGACGTGATGAACAGCAGAATGCCCAACGCCGACAGCGCCGCACGCAGGTTGGGCACGACCACCGTCCACAGCGTCGCCCACGAGCCCCGGCCGTCCATCGCGGCCGCGTCCAGCAGCTCCCGGGGGACCGCCTGGAGATGCTGGCGCAGCATCAGCACGCCGATCGCCGAGCAGAGCGTCGGGATGATCACCCCGGCCAGCGTGTTGAGCAGGCCCAACTGCACGATCACCACGTAGTTGGGCAGCATGGTCACCTGGAAGGGCACCAGCCAGGTGCCGACGAACAGCAGGTAGGCCAGCCGCTGGCCGAAGAACTTCCACCTGGCCAGCGCGTATGCGGCGAACAGGCTGATCAGCAGCTGGCCCAGCGCGGTCAGGATGGCCACCGTGAAGGTGTTGAGCAGCAGGCCGCCCACGTCGATGATCCGCGCGGCGTTGCCGTAGCTCTGCACCGACAGCGGCCAGGGGAACAACGAGTGGCCGTACACGTCGCCCGGCCGGCGGAACGAGGTCGCGTACATCCAGTAGATCGGGAACACGCAGGCCACCCCGAGCAGGACGAGCACCAGATGGCCGCCGAGGGCCCTCGCCGACCAGCGCTCGGTAGGCCGCCTGGCCACCCGCACCGGAGCGGCCACCGGAGTATCCACTGTGGACAAGATGACTCCTAGTTGTCGTGGAAGCTGAACCGGTCGGCGAGTCGCACCAGGATCACCGCGACCACGCCGAAGGCGAGGAAGAACAGGACCCCGGCCGCGGCCGAGCTGCCCGCGGCGAAACCCTGGAATGCCTTCTCCCACAACAGGTAGTAGATGTTCGTGGTCGCACCGCTCGGGCCACCCTGGGTGAGCGTGTCGATCAGTGGGAAGGACCACTGCGCGGACAGCAGAATCGTCATCAGGCCGAGAAAGGTCAGCGTCGGCGAGAGCAGCGGCAGGGTGATCCACCGGGTGATCTGCGCCCGGCTCGCGCCGTCGAGCTGGGCGGCGGCGGTGTAGTCGTCGCTGATGCCCGACAGTCCGGCCGACACGATCAGCACGGCGAAGCCGAGCACGTGCCACCCGGTGATCACCACGATCGCCAGCTGGGCCGGCCCGGCGTCCTGCAACCAGTTGATCTGGCTGCCCAGCACCCGGTCGATGACCCCGTAGCGCGGGTCCATCAGCCACTCCCAGACGACCGCGCCGGCCACCGGCGCGACCAGCATCGGCGCGAACACCAGCCCGCGGTAGAGCGCGGCGACCCGGCCGCGCACGCGCCGGGTGAGCAGGCCGATCACGGTGGGCAGGATGATGGTGAAGGGCACCATGCCCAGGATGAACAGCACGGTCAGCCAGAGGCTGTTGCCCAACTGGGGGTCGTGCAGCAGTTGGGTGTAGTTGCCGAGGCCGACCGGCACCATCGGGCTGGTCGGCAGCAGATCCCAGTTGTAGAAGGACAGTTCGAAGGTCTGCGCCAGTGGGCGGTAGACCCAGAAGCCCACGCAGGCCAGCGCCGGCAGCAGGAACAGGTAGGGCGGCAGCGCGCGCCACACCCGGCGCCACAACGGCGGCCGGGCGGGCCGGACCAGGGTCCGACCCGCCACGTACACCGGGGCCACCTCGACGAAGGTGCCGGTGGTCATCCAGTTGCCTCCACGAACACGGTCGATCCCTCGCTCAGGCGCTGGGCATGAGCGTTGTTGCTTCCTGCTGCGCCGCGGCCAGCGTCGATGCCGGGTCCGCGTTCTGATAGACCACCTTCTCCACGGCCTGCAACATGTCGTTGCGGATCTGGACGTAGTTGTCGCCGGGGAAGGACACCCACTGGTGCAGCCGGGCCAGCTGGTCGAGGTTGGGTTGCAGCAGCGGGTTCTGCTTGGCCCAGCCCTGCAGACCGGTCGGGTCGTTCACCAGCCCGGTGCGCAGCGGCAGGTAGCCGATCTTGCTGGCGATCAGGGTGAACGCCGGGTTGCTGGTCAGGTACTTGATCAGGTCCCAGGACGCCCGCTGCTTGGCCGGGTCGGTGGACATCACGAACAGCGCGGCGCCGGAGTTGGTCGGCGCGGTCGTCTTCCCGTTGAAGCTGGGCATCACCGCGTCGGACAGCTGCCAGTCGGCCGCGGCCGCACCCTTCTGGAAGGTGCCCTGCAACGAGCTGCTCTCCAGGATCATGCCCATGTTGCCGGCGGCGAACTCCGGGTAGGCCTGCACCTGGGTGAGCTTGGGCGAGGCGCCCGAGTCGACCAGGTCCTGGGCCATCGCGACGGCCTGCACGGCCGGCGGGTTGGCGAAGGTCAGCTTGGACTGGTCGGTGGAGATCACGCTGCCGCCGTTGGAGCCGACCAGCGCCTGGTAGCACCAGTCACCGGCGACCTGGGTCAGGCAGTCGACGTAGGCGCCGTCCTTGCCGGTGTGGCTCTTGATCGCCAGCGCGTCGGTCTTCACCTGGGCCCAGGTGGTCGGCGGCCTGGTCGGGTCCAGCCCGGCCGCCTTGAACAGGCTGGCGTTGTAGTAGAGCACCGGGGTGGAGAACACGAACGGCACGCCGTAGGTCTTGCCACCCACGTCGCCCAGCGTCTCGGCGCTCGGCGCGTAGGGATAGGTGCCGCCGAAGTTGGCCTGCACGGCCTGCTTGCCGACCAGGTCGTCCAGCGGCTGCGCCTTGAGCTTGTTGACGACGAAGTCCATGTCGCCGAAGGTCTCCTGGGCCACGTCGGGCGCGTTGCCTGCGGCGACCTCGGTCTGCAGGCTGCTGATCGCGTTGGTCACCCCGTTGGCGGTGGCGCCGCCCGGCTTCTGCGCGGTGACCGTGATGTTCGGGTACATCTTCTCGAAGTTCGCGATCAGCTGGTTGAACGTGTCCGTCCAGGGGCCAGCGGTGGACAGGTTGTAGCTCTCGAAGGTGATGGACACCTTCTGGTTGGGCCGGAGATCCGGAATGACCTTGGTGGTGGTCGCCGGCGAACTGGTCGTCGACGCCGTACCGAGCCCGCACGCCGCCAGGGCGAGAGCGGGGACGATCGCCAGCGCGATGCGTACCGGCCTACGGATTCTCTTCACGGACGCGCTCCTTGCTCGGGTCCAGCCGGTGGGGGAGGGCCGGCTGGTTACTGCGGGGCGTTCGGACAGGGGGTCAGACGGCCGTCGGGTCGAGCACGGCGTCGGTGGGGGAGACAGGCGTGGACTCGGACCTGCCCGCGGTGACGGTCGGGATGACGGTCGGGGTGACAGTCCCAGCGACGGTCACCGCGGCCGGGGCCTCCTGCCAGGCGAGCCGGCGACCGCCGGCGGCGTCGAACAGGTGCACGTCGGTGGCGGCCACGTCCAGGCCGACGGCCGTGCCGGGGGTGAGCCCCAGCGGGCGCGGTCCGCGCAGGGCGAGCGTCGAGTCGCCCTGGTCGGTGGTCAGACAGGCGATTTCCTCGCTGCCAAGGTTCTCCACCAGCTCGACGGTGGCCCGGATCATCGCGGTGGCCGGGTCGACGCGCAGCAGGTTCTCCGGACGGATGCCCAGCACCACCTCGCGCGCCGGCAGCGAACCCGACCACAGCGGCACGTCCACCCCGGCGGCGCGCACCCGCAGCCGGCCGGCCACCGACTCCACCGTCGCGTTGATCAGGTTCATCGCCGGCGAGCCGAGGAAGCCGGCCACGAACACCGACGCCGGTTCGTCGTAGACCTCGGCGGGCGTGCCCAGCTGTTCCAGCCGGCCGCCGTTGAGCACGGCGATCCGGGTGGCCATGGTCATCGCCTCGACCTGGTCGTGGGTGACGTAGACGAAGGTGGAGCCCAGCCTGCGGTGCAGCGCCGACAGACTGGCCCGGGTCGCCGTGCGCAGCTTGGCATCCAGATTGGACAGTGGCTCGTCCATCAGGAACGCGCCCGGGTCGCGCACCAGCGCCCGACCGAGAGCGACCCGCTGCCGCTGGCCGCCGGAGAGCTCCTTTGGCTTGCGGCGCAGGAGTTCTGTGAGGTCGAGCACATTCGCCACCTCGTCCAACTGCTGCTTGATCTCGGCCCTTGGCCGGCGTCGGGCGCGCAGCGGAAAGGTGATGTTGCGCTCCACCGACAAATGCGGATAGAGCGCGTAACTCTGGAACACCATTGCCAGATCGCGATCGCGGGGTGGCGTGCAGGTGACGTCCCGGTTGTCCACCAGCACCCGGCCCTCGGTCGGTTCGACCAGGCCGGCGATCATCCGCAGCAGCGTGGACTTGCCGCAGCCACTGGGCCCGAGCAGGACCAGGAAGTCGCCGTCGGCGACGTCCAGGCTCACCTCGTCGACGCCGGTGACCGGGCCGAACCGTTTGGTCAGGCCGTCGAGCTGGATACGGCTCATCGTGAGTACTCGCCTCCGGGATCAGGGGAGAACCGAGCTGCCTCCCCTGCGGCCCGGACCGACCACAGTGCAACATCCCGGGGTGTCCCGGAAGTGAACTGCCGAAAAACGGGAAAGTATCCAGGAATTGGCCGGCGAACCGCTGGTCTGGTCTGATTCGGCGGCCCAATCGAACTATGAGAAACCGTTATCGTCAGAACGGGTGGCCCCGGCCGTGACGGCAGATTGACACCTGGCCGCCCGCGGAGCCGCGAGCAAGGTTCACCCGGTGTTATCCGGCCCGGATACCCTGGTCGGCGACACGGACGCGGAGGAGACGATGGAGCTCAGACATCTTGTTTCGTTCCTGGCCATCGCGGAAGAGCTGCACTTCGGCAGGGCCGCCGCCCGCCTACACCTGGCCCAACCCTCACTGAGCCAGCAGATCCAGCGGTTGGAACGCACCGTCGGGGTCAAGCTGGTCGAACGCACCTCGCATCAGGTCAGTCTCACCCCGGCCGGCGAGGTCCTGAGTGAACTGGCTCGCAACATCGTGGCACAGGTCGACGAGGCGACCAAGGCGGTCCGCGAGGTCGCCCTCGGTCGGGCCGGCACCCTGCGGGTCGGTTACAACTTCCCGGCCGGCCAGAAGATCCTGCCCACCGCACTGGCCCGAATGAACACCATCCTCCCCAACGTCGGGGTCACCCTGGTGGAGAACCGGACCGGTCCGCAGCTGGCCGCGCTGGCCAACGGGTCACTGGACGTGGCCCTGGTCTACGGGCGGCCCTCGTCCACCGAGTTCCGGTTCCGGCCGCTGTTGCAGGTGCCGCTGGTCGCGGTCGTCGGCAAGGGCCACAGCTGGGCCGGGCGTTCGCGCACGTCGTTCAGCGAACTGGCCAGCCAGACGTGCATCCTGTTCGAACGCCAGCAGTGCCCGGCGATGTATGACGCGATCCTCACCGCCGCCGAACGCAGCGGCATCCGACTCAGTGTCGAGTACCGACTGGACGATCCCAACGCCACCGCGATCATGGTCTCGGTCAAGCCCGTGGTCGGCTTCGCCTCGGCGCCCCGAGCCATCTACAACACCTCCGCACCTGGTTACGCGCAGACCGCGATGGTCGCGCTGCACGACCCGGTGCCCACCGTCGACCTCTACGCCGTCTGGCGCGCCGATGACACCCGGCCGCTGGTCCAGGCGATGCTCGGCTGCATCGAGTCAGCAAAACCGGTCGAACTGGGCAGCCCACCCGAATCCGTCCTCGCGCGATAGGCGCGACCTACCGTACGTGTGGAAATCCTACGTTGCCGATGGCGGAATTGGTCAACGACAATGACGTCGTGACCAGCACCCAGGTGATCTGGTGCGATTTCGGTGGTGTACTGACCGACCCCGGCGCGGATCTTCTCGATCGCGTATCGACGATGTGCGCGGTACCCGTCGACGCGCTGTTGACCGCTCTCTCCTCGGTCGTGGCGGAATTCGGCGGTGACGGCATCTTCCCGCTGGAAACCGGGCGGTTGGCCGAGGCCGAGTGGGGCGCTCGGGTCGCCGCCAGGCTGGCTCCGACGTGGCAGCCACGCACCGATCTGCGCCGTTTCCGTGAACTGTGGTAGGCCGACCGCAGCCTCAACGTCGAACTGCGGGACGCCCTCGCCGCTCGCGGCGGACTCCGCTGTCGACTCGCGATGCTGACCAACAGCGTGCGCGAGTGGGAGCCCTACCGGGCTGAACTCATGCCTGACCTGCGTCTGTTCGAGACGGTCATCCGGTCGCACGAGCACGGGGTGCGCAAGCCCGATCCGGCGATCTTCCGCGTCGCGGAGCGGTCCCTGGACGTGCGGCCGGCGGACTGTGTGCTGGTCGACGACAGCGAGCGCAACTGCCGGGGGGCGGTGGCCGCCGGTTGGCGGGCGATCCACCATCGGGCCACCGCCGACACCGTCGCCGAACTCGACCTGTTGCTGGCCACGACCCGGTGATGACTGCCGCCGCGGATCGGCGGGAGCGTCCTTCGATGCGAGTAGGTGGTAGACGTGTTGCGTTCCGATCCGGTCGAAGCGCCTGAACCGGCCCTGGTGTGCCAGGGCCGGCAGGACTTCCACACCCTGCCCGATGACCGAGGGCTCTACCACGTCGTGGCCGAAGGTGTTCGGCTGCGCTCGCACCACCCGGCGCTGAGCCGGCGCACCGAACACGGCTGGACCGACCTGACCTTCGCCGAGTTCGGCCGGGACGTCCGAGCGCTCGCATTGACCCTGCTGGGCTGGGGCGTGCGGCACGGCGATCGGATGGCGATCCTCGGCCGCAACAGCTACGAGTGGGCGGTGGCCGACTTCGCCGCGTTGAGCATCGGCGCGATCACCGTGCCGGTGTACCCCACGGCGTCGGAAGATCAGGTCCGGCACGTGTTAACCGACTCCGGGGCCACCTACGGTTTCGCCGAACTGCCCGAGCAGCAGGCGATGTTGACCCGGCTCGGCGCTGCCCGCTGGCTCGCCCCGGTGCAACTGCTCGCCGACGTGCCCGCACTGGCCGTGGACAACCCGAAGCTGACCCCGGCGTTCGTCGAGCGCAGCACCTCGGTGGTCGCCGAGGACGTGGCCACCATCGTCTACACCAGCGGCACCACCGGCCTGCCCAAGGGCTGCGTGCTCACCCACCGCAACATGTTCGCCTCCTCGGCGAACACCGTGCGGCACCTGGAATCCCTGTTCCTGCCCGACAGTGCGTCGACCCTGCTGTGCCTGCCGCTGTCCCATGTGTTCGGTCGTAGCATGTTGCTGGCGTGCCTGTTCGCCGGCACCAGGGCCGGGCTGCTGGTCGGCATCCCCGATCTCTTCGCGGCCCTGCCGGAGTTCCGGCCGACGTTCCTGGCGCTGGTGCCCTACGCGTTGGAGAAGATCCGCAAACTCAGCCGCGGCGCGGTGAACGCGCGGGCCGAGCAGGTCGCCGTCGAGTACGGCCGGGCGTTGGCCGTCCAGGACGAGGTCGAGCCGGCGCTCGCGGCCGAGCACCGGAGCCTGGACCGGACGGTCTTCACTCAGGTGCGGGACTCCTTCGGTGGCCGGTTCGGACACGTCATCTGCGGCGGTGCCTCGCTGGACACCAGCACCCAGGCCTTCTTCGCCGGTCTGGGCGTGCAGATCCTCGGCGCCTACGGGCTGACCGAGGCGGCCACCGCGGTCACCATCAACGAGGTGCACGCCAACCGGGCCGGCAGCGTCGGCCGGCCGATCCCCGGGACCACCGTGGCCATCGCGGCCGACGAGGAAGTGTTGGTGGGCGGGCTGAACGCCTCACCGGGTTACTGGCCGCTGCCCGAGGGTGCCACCCCGGGTTGGCTGCACACCGGCGACCTCGGCCGGCTGGACGAGGACGGTTACCTCCACATCACCGGGCGGCGCAAGGAAATCCTGGTCACCAGCGGCGGCAAGAACGTGTCGCCGACGCCGCTGGAGGACCGGGTGCGACTGCATCCGCTGGTGAGCAACTGCATGGTGGTGGGCGAGGCACGGTCGTTCGTCACCGCGCTGGTCACCCTGGACGCCCCGGCGCTGGCGAAGTGGGCGGCACAGCAGGGGATCAAGCTGGCGCCCAGGTCGATGGCCGAGGTGCCCGAGCTCGTCACCGAGGTGCAGTTGGCCATCGACGATGCCAACGCCCTGGTGTCCCGGGCCGAGTCGATCCGCGCCTTCCGGCTGCTGGACGGGGATTTCACTGTCGACAACGGTCAGCTGACGCCGTCGATGAAGCTGCGTCGGGCGGTCATCGAGGGCGCGTATCCCGCCGCGCTGACCGCCCTGTACGGCTGACCGGAATTTCCGTTGAACAAGCTGGCCGGCCGACTCGGGTTAATTGTCTTGACGGCAGATTTGTGGCCGGTGAACAGGCGGCGAAATCATTCCGACTTTCTTGGCGAAGATTGTTTCCGAGGCGTTTCGTAAGGATCTTTTCGATCGGACCGGGCAATCGCGCGATGGTGCTTGGGTATGGATCATTGACCAGGACCGCTTTTGTTTTCCAGACTTCTTCCGTGCCGGCCGGAGGCGACGGCGCGCGACGGGATTCTGGTCGGTCGGAGGACAGGAGTAAGTCCACAATGTACGACGCAATCGTTGTCGGCGCGCGGTGCGCCGGTTCGCCGCTGGCCATGTTGCTGGCCCGGCGGGGCCACCGGGTGCTCGTGGTCGACCGGTCGACGTTCCCCAGTGACACCGTGTCCACCCACTACATCCAGCAGGTCGGCCTCGGTCGGCTGAAGGCGTGGGGCCTGCTGGACCGGCTGCTGGCCACCGGCCCGACGCCCATTCGGAACATGAACTTCTCCTACCAGGGCATCACGTTGCGCGGCTTCGCCGCCGAGCCGATCGACGACATCACCGCCACCTACGCGCCGCGCCGCACCGTGCTGGACGCGCTGCTGGTGGACGCCGCCCGGGAGGCCGGCGCCGAGGTGATCGAGGGCTTCACCGTCACCGACCTGGTCTGGCAGGACGGCCGGGTGGCCGGCATCCGCGGCAATTCCGAGGACGGCGGCGAGCAGGAGTTCCGGGCCGCCTTCGTGGTCGGCGCCGACGGTCGCAACTCCAAGGTCGGCGACCTGGTGGAGGCCGAGTACCACCGGGTGGTGCCCGCGTCCTGCTTCGTCTACTACAGCTACTACGACGGCCTGGACTGGGAGTTCCACCACTGGACCGGCTCCGACGAGCAGCAGTTCGGTGCCTGGCCGACCAACGACAACCAGCACTTGGTCACCGTGATGCGCAGGCGGGACCGGTTCAGCGAGTTCCGTACCGACGTGGAGGCCAGCTTCCACCAGGTGTTCGACCAACTCCGGCCGGACATCGGCGAGCAGCTGCGGGACAGCGGCAGCCGGGTCGAGCGGTTCCGGCCGATGCGCTACCCGGACAACTACTACCGCCGCTCGGCCGGTCCGGGCTGGGCGCTGGTCGGCGACGCCGGTTACCACAAGGACCCGTTCACCGGCTGGGGTATCTCCGACGCGTTGAAGTACGCCGAAGTGCTCGCCGACAAGCTGCACGCCGGCCTGGCCGGGGAACAGCCCATCGACGACGCCGCCCGCGAGTACGAGAAGCTGCGCGACGAGCAGTCCAACGACACCTTCGAATTCACCTGCATGATCTCCGAGCTGCAGGCACCGCCCTACTACCGGTCGGTGTTCCAGGCGGCCAGCGAGAGCGAGCTGGGCAACTCCCAGTTCTTCTCGATGATCGGCGGCGGGATGCACGGCGCCGCCTTCTTCGCCAGGGACAACCTCAACGCCCTCTACCGCGCGGCCGGCACGCCGGCCGACCAACGGCTCTTCGCGGCCGACGCCTCCTGACCCGCTCTTCCTGACTGGTTGCGACCCGAGGAGAACACCATGCCGGCGATCAGGTTGAGCGCGCTGGGCGACAGTTTCGCGGAAGGCCGGGGCGACCCCGGGCCGGCTGGTCCCTGGTACGGCTGGGTGACCCGGCTGGCCGAGCTGCTCGGCGTGCCGCCGTCGGGGGTGCGCAACCTCGGCACCCACCAGGCGACCACCCAGGACGTGGTCGACCGCCAACTGCCCGCCGCGCTGGTCAACAAGTCGCCGCTCAACGGCGTGATCGTCGGGGTGAACGACCTGGTCAGCGACTTCCACCCGGGTCGGCTGCGGCGCAACCTGAGCACCATCTTCCAGCGGTTGGCCGGCTTCGACACGGTGGTGTTCACCGCGACCTACGCCGACATCCCGGCCAACCTGCCCGTTCCGGAGACATTTCGCGCGCTGCTGCGCGAACGGTTCGCCGCGGCCAACGAGATGCTGCGCGAGATCGCCGCGGGCACCGGCGCGCTGTGCATGGACGTGACCGCCATGCCGGAGTGGTCGGACCCGGCGATGTGGTCGGCCGACGGCCTGCATCCCAGCCCCCTCGGGCACCAGTGGTTCGCCGAGACGACGGCGGACCTGTTGGAGCGCGCCACCGGACTCTCGCTGGCCGTCGCCCGCTGATCGAACGTCTTTGTGGTTGGACCGCAACGAGAGGAAGAACGTGAGCGAGCAGCACAGTCGGATCGGCCGGCGGCTGGCCGACGATCCGATCGCGATCGTCGGCCTGTCCGGCCTGTTCCCGATGGCCCGCACGCACCGGGACTACTGGCAGAACATCGTCGACGGCGCGGACTGCACGTCGGAGGTGCCGGAGTCCCGGTGGAAAATTGACGACTACTACGACCCGGACCCGACCGCGCAGGACAAGACCTACTCGCGGCGTGGCGCGTTCCTGCCCGATGTGGACTTCAACCCGCTGGAGTTCGGCATGCCGCCGAACCAGCTCGACGTGACCAGCACGATGCAGACGTTGAGCCTCGGCGTCGCCCGGGACCTGCTGCGTGACGCCGGGGCCACCGGCTCGGACTGGTACGACCCGACCCGCACCGGCGCGGTGTTCGGCGTGACCGGCCCGGTGCCGCTGATGCACCCGTTGGCCGCGCGGCTGTCCACCCCGGTGCTCAAGGAGGTGGTGCGGGCGGCCGGACTGTCCGCCGAGGACGCCCAGGAGATCGCCGACCGGTACGTGCGGGCGTTCGCGCCGTGGGAGGAGAACTCCTTCCCCGGTCTGCTGGGCAACGTGGTCGCCGGCCGGGTCGCCAACCGGCTGGACCTGGGCGGGATGAACACCACGGTGGACGCCGCGTGCGCCGCGTCGCTGTCCGCGGTGCGGATGGCCATCGCCGAGCTGCTCGACCGCAGGGCCGACATGATGATCACCGGCGGGGTGGACACCGAGAACTCGATCTTCGTCTACCTGTGCTTCGGCAAGGTCGGCGCGCTGTCGAAGTCCAACCGGATCAGCCCCTTCTCCGACCAGGCCGACGGCACGCTGATCGGTGAGGGCATCGGCATGCTCGCGCTGCGCAGGCTGGCCGACGCCGAGCAGGACGGCAACCGGATCTACGCGGTGATCCGCGGTCTCGGCTCGTCCAGCGACGGGCGGGCCAAGAGCATCTACGCGCCGCGCGCCGAGGGCCAGCGAGTCGCCCTGGACCGGGCCTACCAGGACGCGGACTGCACGCCGGACACGGTGGAGCTGTTCGAGGCGCACGCGACCGGCACCGCGGTCGGCGACCGCACCGAGCTGACCGTGCTGCGCGAACTGCTCGCCGAGTCGACCGACGAGCAGCACTTCGCCGCGCTGGGCAGCGTCAAGTCGCAGATCGGGCACACCAAGGGCGCGGCCGGCACAGCCAGCCTGATCAAGCTCGCTCTCGGCCTCTACCACAAGAGCCTGCCGCCGACGATCAACGTGGAGAAGCCCAACAGCGGCATCGACTTCGACTCGGCGCCCTTCTACATCAACGTGAAGAACCGCCCGTGGATTCTCGACCCGCGGCGCCCCGTCCGCCGCGCGGCGGCCTCGGCGATGGGCTTCGGCGGCACCAACTTCCACCTGGTGTTGGAGGAACACGACGGCGAGCGGTCCACCGTGCGCAACCTGCACCGCACCGCGCGGGCACGCGTCTGGCACGCCGCCGACCCGGCCGCCCTGGTCGAACTGCTCAACTCCGGCGCGCCTTCCGCCGACGGCGGCCCGGTGCCGGCCGAGCACGCGCGGATCGGCTTCGTCGCCGCCGACGAGCAGACCGCCGAGCAACTGCGCGGGCTGGCCGCCGAGCGGATCGCGGCCGACCTCGACGCCGAGCACTGGACGCACCCGCGTGGCCCGCACTACCGGCGCCGGGCCCGGACCGACCTGAAGGTCGGCGCGCTGTTCGCCGGGCAGGGGAGCCAGTACCTGGACATGGGCCTGGAGGCGGTGCTCAACGTGCCGACCGTGGCCGGTGCCTTCGACGAGGCGAACGCGACGTTCGCCGGCGAGCCGACCCGGTTGGCCAAAGTGGTGTTCCCGCCGCCGATGTTCGACCCGGAACTGCGCCAGGCCCAGGAGGCGACGCTGCGCCGGACCGAGTACGCGCAGCCGGCCATCGGCGCGCTGTCCGCCGGCCAGTTCCGTTTCCTGCGTGAACTCGGCCTTGAGATCGGCGGGTTCCTCGGGCACAGCTTCGGTGAGCTGACCGCGCTGTGGGCGGCGGGCGCGCTGTCCGACGCGGACTACTTCCGGCTGGCGATGGCCCGGGGGGCGGCGATGGCGCCCGCGCCGGACACCGAGGACGCCGGCACGATGGCCGCGATCACCGCCGACCGCGAGCGGGTCACCGAGATCCTGGCCGGGCATCCGGATGTGTTGGTGTGCAACCACAACGCACCCGAGCAGGTCGTGGTCGGCGGCGGCACGGCCGCGGTCGAGGCGGTGGTCGAGGCGTGCAAGGGGCAGGGCATCGGCGCCCGGCTGCTGCCGGTCTCGGCGGCCTTCCACACCGAGCACGTCGGGCACGCGGTGAACGCGTTCCGGGCGTCGGTCGACGCGGCCCGGATCGGCGAGCCGAACGCGCCGGTGTACGCCAACAGCCCGGGCGCCGGCTACGGCACCGACCCGGCGGCCAACGCGGAAACCCTGACCAGCCAACTGCTTCGGCCGGTCGAGTTCGTCGAGGCGGTGCGCGCCATGCACGCCGACGGAGTCACCGTGTTCGTCGAGTTCGGTCCCAAGCAGGTGCTCACCGGTCTGGTCCGGCACATCCTGGCCGACACCGATGTGGTCGCGCTGGCCACCGACGGCGGCCCCCTGGGTGACGCCGACCTCGCCTTGAAGCAGGCCGCGGTCGCGCTGGCCGTACTCGGCGCACCGGTGACCGGCATCAACCGCTACGACGAGCCGCCGCTGGTCCAGCCCGAGCCGGCCGGCATGACGGTCACCTTGTCCGGCAACGAATACGTCCCACCCGCCCGGCAGGCCGCCTACGACGCCGGCCTCACCGACGGCTTCCGGGTCGCAGCCGCCGTGCCCGCCCCGACTCCCGCCCCTGCGCCCGCGCCGGCTCCGGTCGCCGTTGCCGACCCGCCCACCGCAGTCCAGCCCGTCAACGGTGCGGTTGTGCACCACGTCCAGGAGGAACCGTCGATGACCGCCTATCCTTCGGCCCCGCGGCCGGCAGGAGACGATCCGGCCGCGCAGCACCTCGCCCTGCACTCCCGTTACCTGGAAAGCCAGCTCCAGGTCGCCGAGACCCTGGTCGGCCTGGTGGTCGAGCACGGGCTCGACGACGCCCGGCTGCCCGGCATCGTCGAATCCGTCAAGGATCAGAGCGTGGCGATCGGCCAGGCCCACGGCCGCGCCGCAGAGGTGCTCGCCCGGCTGACCGAACTGGAGTTCGGTGCCGCGCCCGCCGACAGCCTGGCCCCGGTGCGGTTCCCGGCTCCCCGGCAGGTGAGCTATCCGCCGCAGCCGGCCATCGAGCGGCCGCCGGCCCAGCCGGCCCCGGTCGCTCAGCCCGCGCCGGTCGCTCAGCCGGCCCCGGTCGCCCTGGTCGCACCGCAGCCCCCGGCGGCCGAACCCGTTGCCCCGCAGCCGGTCTCCGCGCCGGTGCCCGAGCAGAACGGCCGCGCCGCCCCGGCCGCGGGTCCGTCCACCGTGGACGCCGACTCGGTGCGGGCGGCGCTGGTCGACGTGGTCGCCGAGAAGACCGGCTACCCGGCCGACCTGGTCGACCCGACCATGGACATGGAGGCCGACCTCGGCGTCGACTCGATCAAGCGGGTGCAGGTGATCGGCGCGGTCCAGGAGCGGTTCCCGGACCTGCCCACCGTCGGACCGGAGCAACTCGGCGAGTTGCACACGTTGAATCAGGTAGTCGACTTCCTGGTCAGTGAGGCAGGTGGTGTCGACTCAAAAGCGCCGTCGCCGGCAGCTGAGCAGCGCTCGGCAGCCGGCACGACGCCCGCGCCCACCCCGCGTCACCTGGTCGAGCTGATCGACCTGCCGGCGATCGACCTGGTCGACCGGCCCTACCCCACCGATCCGGTGGCCGTGCTCGTCGAGCACGGCGGCCCGGACGCCGCCGCGGTCGCCGACGGCCTGGAGCAGCAGGGCTGGACGGTCCGCCGGCTGGACCTGTCCTTTCTCGGCGACTGGACGGCCGACCCGCAGGCACTGGAGCAGGCGTTCGCCGCGGCCACCAGTGGCCCGGTCAACGCGGTGCTGACCTTGCTGGACGGCGGCAGCGAACCGAGCTGGGCCGAGTCGGAACGCCGGCTGGCCGAGCTGATCCTGCTGGCCAAGCACGCCCACGGGCCGCTGCTCGCGGCGAGTGACCGGGCCGCGTTCGTCGCGCTGACCCGACTGGACGGCGGCCTCGGCCTGCTCGGCGCCGCGTCGCCGGCGGCCGGTCTGCTCGGCGGTGCCGGCGGCGTGGTCAAGACACTGGCCACCGAGGCACCGGGGCTGTTCTGCCGGGCGCTGGACATCCATCCGGAGGTGGACCCCGACACGCTGGTCGGCGTGCTGCTGGCCGAACTGCGCGACGCGGCCACCGACACCGTCGAGGTCGGCGTGGACACGCGGCTGGCCCGCCGGACCATCACCCCCGGCCGGTACGGCACCAGTAGGAAGTCCACAGTGGACATGTCGACGACGCCGGAACCGCTGGTGGAACACGATGACGTGTTCGTGGTGACCGGCGGCGCGCGCGGGGTGACCGCCCTGTGCGTGCAGGCGCTGGCCGACTGCCGGCCTGCGGAGTTCCTGCTGCTGGGCCGGACCGAGCTTGCCGACGAACCGGAGTGGGCCGCGGGCGTGGCCGGCGCCGACCTGAAGGCGGCCGTCATCGCCGGCCTGCGCGCCGAGGGAAGCCGCCCGACGCCCCGGGACATCGAGCGCAGACACGGGGAACTCGCCGCCCAGCGGGAGATCCGTGCGACGCTCGCCCGGCTGGCGGCGGCCGGCGCCACCGCGCACTACCTGCCGGTTGACGTGACCGACACCGAGGCGGTCCGCACGGCCCTGCACGGCCGTCGGGTCACCGGCATCGTGCACGGCGCCGGGGTGCTCGCCGACGCGTTGCTGCCGGACAAGACGCCGGCCCAGATCCAGCGGGTGTTCACGCCGAAACTGGGTGGCCTGGCCGCGGTGCTCGCGGCGCTCGACACCGACCAGTTGCGCCACCTGGTGTTGTTCACCTCGGTTGCCGGCCTGCTCGGCAACTCGGCGCAGTCCGACTACGCCGCCGCCAACGAGGCGCTCTGCCGGTTCGCCGCGAGTTGGCGGCGTCGGCACCCCGAACAGCACGTGGTCGCGATCGACTGGGGCGCCTGGGACGGTGGCATGGTCACTCCCGAACTGCGCACGCTGTTCGCGGCGCGCGGGGTGACGCTGCTCGACCCGGCGGTCGGCGCGCGGGCGTTCGTCGAACAGTTCACCGCCGCACACGCGGCCGAGACGTGCGTGCTGATCGGCGCGGACACGTCACTGGCCGGTGAGTCGCGGGTCGAACTGCCCGCGTTCACCGCCCGCCGCGACCTGTCCGACGTGCCGGCGCACGAGGTGCTGCTGGCCCACCGGATCGGCGGCAACGTGGTGCTGCCGGCGACTTTCGGCGCCGGCTGGTTGATCAACGTCGCCGAGCGCGCATATCCCGGGCACACCGTGGTGCGGATGCGGGACTTCCAGGTCTACAAGGGAATCGTGTTCGACGGCCACGCGGCCGGCGAACGCTGGGTGGAGGTCGGCGCCGCCGAACACCAGGGCGACCGGGTGGTCGTCCGGGTGACCGCGCGCGGTGACACCGGCGGAAAACTGCCGGCCGCGCACTACGCGGCGACCCTGGAACTGGCGACCACCGGCGACCCGGCGCCCACCGTGCCGCTGCCGGTGGCCGGCGTCGGTGCCGGGGACGCGCTGCCCATCTACACCAGCGCCACCCAGTTCCACGGTCCGCCGCTGCAAGGGATGCGCGACATCCTGGAGTTCACCGACGAGCGGTTCGTGGTCCGGTGCCGGCTGCCCGACGCGCTGGTCGCCGGGGGAGCGTTCGCCGGCACCCGGCACAGTCCGGTGCTCGCCGACCTGCTGTTGCAGGGTTCGTCGGTGCTCGGCAATCGGCTGCTCGGCCAGGCCTGCCTGCCGCTGGGCATCCGCACCGCCGACTACTACGCGCCGCTGCCCGACGACCAGAACTTCGTGCTGGTGCTCGACGACCTGCGCGCCGTACCGGCCGGGGTCACGGTGACCGCGACCGGCACCGACGAGACCGGCCGCGTCCTGGTCCGGTTCACCGAGATCGCGCTGGTGCCGACGCCGGACATGGCGGCGAAGTTCGCCGAGTCGGTCGCGCGGTGGCGGGCCGAACTGGAGACGGCATGACGGCCACCTGGACCCCGCTCGCTGATCGAGCGCCATTGTGTAGCGCCAGTGTGTTAGGAGCCCTGACCCCGTGAGCACGACGGAACTCGACTTCGTCGGCGAACCGTTCGACGCCCTCGCCCTGACCGACCCGATCCCGGCCGCCCCGACCCTGACCATCCCGACGACTCCGCCGCCAGGCCCGATCGCCGCCGCGCCACCGGTCCGGGCGCCGGCCCCGCAACCGGCGACGGTCGCCATGATGGCCCGGGAGCTGCGGGCCACCCTGGTGGCAGCCCACGAGCAGTCCCTCCGCGCACAGGATGCCTTGGTACGTAAGGCGTTGCGCGGGATCAGCGGGCCGGCGGACCGGCCCGCGCTGCCGGCTCGCCCGGCCCCCGTCCCGGTGGACAACGAGGCGTGGTTCAAGCCCCTGGCCCGCACGAGCGTCCGTGAACTGGACGCCGACGCACTGGCGCGGCTGGCCGTGGGCGACATCGCCGCCGTCTTCGGCTCGGCCTACGGCCAGCTCGACGCGAACCCGGACCTCCACACCGCCGGCGGCCTGCTGGCCTCGGTGAGTGAGCTGTCCCCGCGTGGCGGAGCCTGGGGTCGGGGCAGGCTGACCGCCCGCACGGTCCGGACCACGGACGTGGCCGGCGCCGTGCGGCAGGCGGCCCAGGTGGCCGCGCTGTCCTTCGGCCTGCACCTCTGCCTGGTCGACGCGACCCTGCACCCCGCCCTGCCCGGCGAACCGGAGCAGGTGCGGACCGCCCTCGGCCCGATCACCGGCCCGGTCGATCTGGTGCTGGACGTGACCGCGGTGGACCTGGTGCCCCGTCCGCACCTGCGGGTGGACGCACAGGTGTTCGCCGGTGGTGCGCCGGTCGGCGAGGTGCGCGGGGTGACCGTCGCGGTGGTGGAGAAGCCGGGCGTGCCGGTCGGACCCGAGCAGGGTGGGTTGCCGGCCCGCTGGCTCGGCCGGGTGGGTGCCCACGGCGACCGGGTGCTGCTCAGCGAGTTCAACCTGGCCCAGGTCTGCCGTGGTGACCAGGCCCTCGGCCTCGGGCCGGAGTTCGCCCGGTACAGCGCCGGCAAGGCCACCCGGCCACCGGACGGCGGGCTGCTGCTGGTCGACCGGGTGCTCGACGTGGTCGGCGAGCGGGGTGCGCTGGAACACGGCTCGCACCGCACGGAGTACGACTCGCCGGCCGACTCCTGGTACTACCCGGACACCGCGAACGCCTCGATGCCCAACGTCGTCTACATGGAGACCTCGTTGCAGGCCGCGCTGATGCTCGGTTACCACCTCGGGCCGACCCTGCACACCCCGGACCTGACGATCAGCCTGCGCAACCTTGGCGGCACGGCCACCGTGCTGCGCGAGGTCGACCTGCGGGACAAGACGATCAGCCAGCACTCCAACCTGCTGTCCACCGCGCTGATGCCGGGCGCGTCGTTGCAGACCTTCGACTACGTCCAGTCCGTCGACGGCGAGCCCTACTACTCCGGCGACACACTGTTCGGCTACTTCAGTGATGCCGCGCTGGCCAACCAGACCGGCCTGGACGCCGGTCGGGACGTGCCCACCTGGTTGGACGAGCAGCAGCCACGGCCGGCCACCCGGACGATCGACATCGCCGCCCGCCGGGCCGATCCCGGCGCCCGGCTGGTCACCCGCGACCACCTCGCGCTGCTGGAGGAGGTGCAGGTGGTGGACGGCGGCGGCGAGTTCGGCCTCGGCTACCTGCGGTCCCGGCGGGCGATCAACCCGGCCGACTGGTTCTTCGCCCGGCACTTCCGGCACGACCCGGTGATCCCCGGCTCGCTCGGGGTGGAGACGGTGGTGCAGGCGTTGCAGGAGTGGGCGCTGGACACCGGCCTCGGCGACGACCTGCACGAGCCGGGTTTTGTTCTCCCGGTGGGCCTTCCGTTCACCTGGAAGTACCGGGGCCAGTTCCTGCCGACCGACCGCGAGGTCGTGCTGGAGGCGCACATCAAGAGCGTCGCCCGCAGGCCGGGCCGGGTGCGGGTGGTGGCCGACGCGAGCATGTGGAAGCCGGGCCTGCGGATCTACCAACTCACCGACATCGCCGTCGAACTGCGCGAGCAAGGAGCACAGCCGTGGTGACCACCGCACCCGCCGGACTGTCCGGCGACCTGGACACGGTGCGCACCGCACTGTCCACTCTGGACAAGCCGTTCTTCCTGGTACGCGGCGACTCTGGTGTCGCCGCGACCAACGACGCGACGCTCGCCCGGACCGCGCGGGTGCTCGCCGCGCTGCCGCCGGGCCGCCCGGAGGCGCTGGGCGACAGCGAGTTCCGCCGGGCGCACGGCGTGCGGCTGGCCTACATGGCCGGTGCGATGGCCAACGGCATCGCCTCGGCCCGGCTGGTCGTCGCACTGGCCAGGGCGGGCGTGCTCGCGTCGTTCGGCGCGGCCGGCGTGCTGCCGGCCAAGGTGGACGAGGCGCTGGCCACGATCCGCCGGGAGGCGCCAGGACTTCCGTTCTCCTGCAACCTGATCCACAGCCCGAGCGAGCTGGCGATGGAGCGCGCCACGGTCGAGCTGTGCCTGCGCCACCAGGTCCGCTGCGTCGAGGCGTCGGCGTTCCTGGACCTGACCCCGCAGATCGTGCACTACCGGCTGGCCGGCCTGGTCGAGCGGGAGGGACGGGTGGTCGCCGAGAACAAGGTGATCGCCAAGGTGTCCCGCGCGGAGGTCGCCGAGGCGTTCCTGCGCCCGGCGCCCGAGTCGATCGTGCGGGAGCTGGTCGCCAGCGGCGCGGTCACCGCCCGACAGGCCGAACTCGCCCGCAGTCTGCCGCTGGCCGACGACATCACCGCCGAGGCGGACTCCGGCGGGCACACCGACCGCAGGCCGCTGAGCGTGCTGGTGCCCGAGCTGATCGCGCTGCGCGACCGTGTCCAGCGCGAGCTGGGCTACGCCGAGCAGGTCCGGGTCGGCGCCGCGGGCGGAATCGGCACCCCGGCCGCGGCCTATGCCGCCTTCGCGCTGGGCGCGGCCTACGTGGTGACCGGCTCGATCAACCAGGCCAGCGTCGAGGCCGCCCAGTCCGACGCGACCAAGCGGCTGCTCGCCGGGGCCGGCGTGAACGACTGCGAGATGGCGCCGTCGGCGGACATGTTCGAACTCGGCGTCGACGTGCAGGTACTCAAGCGGGGCACGATGTTCCCCGCCAGGGCCAAGCGCCTCTACGAGGTCTTCCGCACCAACGAGGGCATCCACACCATCCCGGCCGCCGAGCGCGAACAGCTGGAGCAGCGCACCTTCCGGCGGCCGCTGGAGGATGTCTGGGCGGGCTGTGTCAGCTACTTCACCGAACGCGACCCGGAGCAGATCGCCAGGGCCGAGCACAACCCCAAGCGCAAGATGGCACTGATCTTCCGTTGGTATCTCGGGCTTTCGTCGGGCTGGAGCATTTCCGGCCACCCCGATCGACCGGCCGACTACCAGGTCTGGTGCGGGCCGGCGATGGGTGCGTTCAACACCTGGGTCGCCGGTTCGTACCTGGCGGCGGTGGAGCACCGGCACGCCGCCGACCTGGCCGCCCAGCTGATGCGTGGTGCCGCCGTCGCCGCCCGCACCGCCCACCTTCGAATCGCCGGCGCGCGGCTGCCCGCCAGCGCGTGCGCCTACCTGCCCACCCCACTGGAGGCATGAGATGACTCTGGTCGCATCCGCCCGTCCGAGCACCGAGGAGACCGACTGGCTGCTCTGCGGCCGCTGCCGAGAGATGTTGTACCGCAAGCGGTTCGAGCGGTCCGGCCGGGTCTGCCCGGAGTGCGGCTGGCACGGTCCGCTGACCGCGCCGCAGCGCGTCGCCCAGCTCTGCGACGCCGGTTCGGTCGAGCTGCTGGACGTGGCCGCCGCCGGTGTCGACCCGCTGCTGTTCACCGACACCCGCCCCTACGCCGAGCGGCTGGTCGAGGCGCGGCTGCGCACCGGCCTGGACGAGGCCGTGGTGTGTGCGCGTGGCGAGATCGGTGGCAACCCGGTGGTGCTGGCCGTGATGGACTTCCGTTTCCTGGGCGGCAGCCTGGGCAGCGCGGTCGGCGAGGCGATCACCCAGGCCGCCGAGATCGCACTGCGCGAACGCACCCCGCTGATCCTGGTGACCGCCTCTGGCGGTGCCCGGATGCAGGAGGGCATTCTCTCGCTGATGCAGATGGCCAAGACCAGCCAGGCACTCGGCCAGTTGGATGAGGCCGGCATCCTCACCGTCGCGCTGATCACCGACCCGACCTACGGGGGAGTGGCCGCGTCCTTCGCCACCCTGCCCGACGTGATCATCGCCGAACCGGGCGCCCGGCTGGGTTTCGCCGGCCGGCGGGTGATCGAGCAGACCATCGGCCAGACCCTGCCCAAGGACTTCCAGACCGCGGAGTTCCTGCTGGCCCACGGCGTCGTCGACATGATCCGTCCGCGCGCCGAACTCCGCGGCACGCTCACCCGGCTGCTCTCGGTCGCCAGCCGCAGGCCCGACGCGGTCCTGCACCAGCCGGCGAGCACCGACGCGCTGGTCACCGACCACACCCGGCTGCCCGACCGGGGCGCCTGGGACTGTGTCCGGGCCGCCCGCCGACTCGGCCGGCCGACCACACTGGACTACATCGCCCTGATGGTCGAGGACTTCGAGGAACTGCACGGCGACCGTGCCTCGGCGGACTGCCCCGCCCTGGTGGCCGGACTCGGCCGGCTCGCCGGCACGCCGGTGGTGGTCATCGGCACCCAGAAGGGCCACACCGCGGCGGAACTCGCCGCCCGCAACTTCGGTATGCCCAACCCGTCGGGCTACCGCAAGGCGGCCCGCGCGATGCGGCTGGCCGCCAAGCTCGGCCTGCCGGTGATCACCCTGGTGGACACCGCGGGCGCGTATCCCGGCATCGAGGCCGAGGCGCAGGCGCAGGCGGTCGCGATCGCCGAGAACCTGCGGCTGATGGCCGGCCTGCCGGTCCCGGTGATCTCGGTGATCACCGGTGAGGGCGGCAGCGGCGGGGCGCTCGCCCTGGCGCTGGGCAACCGGGTTCTGATGTGCGCCAACGCCGTCTACTCGGTGATCAGCGCGGAGGGCTGCGCGTCCATCCTCTGGAAGAGCCCCGCCGAGGCCCCGAAGGCCGCCGCCGCCCTGCGGCTGGACGCCCGTTCGCTGTTGGCCATCGACGTGGTGGACGGCGTGGTGCCCGAGCCCGGCGACGGCGCCGAGACCGACCACCTCCAGGCCGCCGCGAACCTGCGCGAGGCGCTCGCCGCCTGCCTGGCCGCACTGCTGCCCCAGGACCAGATGAACCTGGTCACCGGCCGGCACGCGCGCTTCCGCCAGTTCGGCGCGGACAGCGCGGTGCTGCTGGACAACCGAGGCACCTCCGACAACAAGGAAGACGCCCGATGAGTGCCAGTATCGACAACGGCCTGCCCGGCACCCTGCCCGACGTGGCCGAACTGGTCGCCGTGCTGGCCGACCGTGCGCTGGCGATGTCCGCGCAGGCCACCCGCGCCCCCAGTTCGGTGCGGGTGGCGGTGGGCGAGGTCCAGGTGGAGGTCGCCTGGCCGGTCAACCAACCCGATCAGCTCCCGCTGCCCGCGCCCGTCCGGGTGGCCGCGCCGGCCCTGGTCGCCGCGGCTCCGGAACCGGTGGTGGCGAACGATCCCAACACTTTCCCGCTCTGCGCGGCGACGGTCGGCGTCTTCTACCGGTCAGCGGAACCGGGCGCCGCGCCCTTCGTCGGCGAGGGCGACACCGTCCGGCCGGGCCAGCAGGTGGGCATCGTCGAGGCGATGAAGCTGATGATCCCGGTCGAGGCCGACCGTGCCGGCAGGATCGTCGAACTGCTGGTCGCCGACGCGGAGGCCGTCGAGCACGGCCAGCCGCTGATGCTGCTCGCCGGAGTGGACCGGTGATCAAGACCGTGCTGATCGCCAACCGCGGCGAGATCGCACTGCGGGTGGCCAGAACGTGCCAGGAGTTGGGCCTGCGCTCGGTGGCCGTCTACTCGACGGCCGACGAGGACAGTGCCGTCGTCCGGTTCGCCGACCATGCCGTCCGGATCGGCGCCGGTCCGGCGAGGTCGAGCTACCTGCGCATCCCGGCGATCATCGAGGCCGCCCGGATGTCCGGCGCGGACGCGATCCACCCTGGTTACGGCTTCCTGTCGGAGAACCCGGACTTCGCCGAGGTCTGCGCGGCCGAGGGCTTCACCTTCATCGGCTGTCCGGCCGACGTGATGGCCACGCTCGGCGACAAGGCCAGGGCCCGGGCGATCATGCTCGACGCCGGGCTGCCGCTGCTGCCCGGCAGCCGCGACCCGATCGCCGACCCGGGCGCGGCGGAGGTCCTCGCCGCCGAGATCGGCTACCCGGTGATCATCAAGGCGGTGGCCGGCGGTGGTGGCCGCGGCATGGTCGTGGTCCGCGACCCGGCCGAGTTCGCCCGTTCCTTCGCCCGCACCAGGGCCACCGCCCAGGCCGTCTTCGGCGACGGCCGACTCTACCTGGAGCGCTACCTGGAATCGGCGCGGCACGTGGAGATCCAGATCCTGGCCGACACCCACGGCAGCGTGATCCACCTGGGCGCGCGCGACTGCTCGCTCCAGCGCCGACATCAGAAACTGGTGGAGGAGTCGCCGGCGCCCGAGGTCCCGGCCGACCTGCTCGCCGAGATGGGCGCGGCCGCGGTGCGCGGCGCCACCGCGGCGGGTTACGTCGGCGCCGGCACCTTCGAGTTCCTGCTGGACCCGGCGGAGAACCGCTTCTACTTCATGGAGGTCAACTGCCGACTCCAGGTGGAGCACCCGGTGACCGAAATGGTCACCGGCTTCGACCTGGTCCGCGAGCAGTTGCGGATCGCGGCAGGGGAGCCGCTCGGCTACGGCCAGTCCGACATCGACGCGCGCGGTGTGTCGATCGAATGCCGGATCAACGCCGAGGACCCGGCCCGTGACTTCGCTCCGACCCCGGGTGTGCTCACCGAGTTCGAGCCGCCCGGCGGTCCTTTTGTCCGGGTGGACACCTATGTGCGGTCCGGCTATCGAGTCCCGTCCCTCTACGACTCGTTGCTGGCCAAGGTGATCGTCTGGGCGCCGGACCGGGAGACCGCGATCGCCCGGATGCGACGTGCCCTGGCGGAGCTCCGGGTGGAGGGTCCGGCGGTGACCACCACCGCCGCGTTCCTCGCCGATCTGCTCGACCACCCCAGGTTCCGCGCGGCCACCCACGACACCGCCCTGATCGGTACGATCGGCTAACCCTGCCGCCCTCGCACCCAGGACACCGCGGCCGCGAGCGCGGCCTCGCCACTGGCCTCCTCGTCGACCCCCAGCGACCCGGTGATCCGGCGCCGCCGGTGGTCGGCGTAGAAGGACCCGGTGATGTGCATCCGGGTGCCGTCGCGCAGCACCCGGGTCTCGTTTCCGCTGGTCAGCCCACGCGTCGGCAATCCGATCACGCGCACCTCGGGCCGAGCTGAGAACGCGACCGCCACCGCCTCGCCGGCACTGGCGGTGTGGTTGCCGGTGAGCACGACCAGCGGGCCGGGGTCGGGCACCGAGCGGGGACCACGCGACCGAGCCATTTGCCGCCCGGCGAGCCGGACGCGCCCGTCGGCGAGCGACCAGCTCCGCTGCGCGCCACCGGGCAGGAGGAAGTACCCCAGTTCGCCTTCGGGCAGCAACGGCGCCGCGACCGCGAGCATCGGCCACATGCTGCCGCCCGTGTTGGCCCGCAGGTCCACGATCCAGCCGGTGGGCCGCGCGGCGGCGAGTTCGGCAAGCAGCAGACCGCCGGTCCGCACGTACTCGCGTCTGCGTCGGACCGAACCGGACAGTCGGGGCAGGCGCAGATACCCCACGGTGTCGACCACCCGGCCGGTGGGCACGGGCGGCCCGACCGCGGCGAGCACCTGCGGCGACAGCACCCGCGATTGTCCCGGCACGGTCAGCTGACTGTGCCGGCCGCCCGCCCGCAGCAGGACCGATCGAATCAGCGCATGGGTGTCCGCGTAACAGGACGCACCCGCCAGCACGTCCTCGGCCTCCTGCCGCACACCGGGCCAGTCCACGGTGTGGCTGAACAGCGCGATCCGCCTAACAAGATCAACAGCACCGAACAGATAACCACGAACCCGTCGCGCAGATCCCACACCCCTAATGGTGCCCGACGAGGACTCAGGCGTTCTCGCGGACCCACCCGGAAACCAGCCCGCCGACCACCGGAGCGTCCTTCACCCAGGCGAAGTGATCCCGGTTGACGACCCCGGACGCCTCGTCGAGATGCAACCGGGTCAGCTTGGCGGAGACCAACTTCGCCCCCAGATGGTCGATCGTCGACCTGGGCCCCAGCGGATCGGAATCCATCGAGATCATCAACACCGGCAGAACAAGCTCACGCAGCAGCCGGTCGTAGTCCCGAGTGGACCCGGACGGCCGGTAGTGCCCGGTCCGCGAATGCCGAGCCCAGTCGACCATCACCCGCCCGGCCATCGGGCCGCCCATCACCTTGCTGCCCGCCGGCCAGTGCCCGCGCGCCCGGGACACGATGCTCACGTACTGCGCGCCGAGCAGCACCTTCACCCGCCGCTCGGCAGCGAACGCCCGCCAGTAGACGCTGCCTGTGCCGATGGTGACGACCCCGGCCACCCCGTCCGGCGTCCCCGCCGAGTACAGCAGCGACAACACGCCGCCCAGACTGTGTCCGAACAGGAACACCGGCGCCCCGGGGAACCGCCCGCGCACGGCGGCGACGATCGCCGGCAGATCGGCCTCCAGCATCTCCCGATAGCCGAAGTTGCCGGCCGTGTCCAGCGTCGGTGTGCTCTCGCCCTGCGCCCGAAGATCCACGGTGGCGCCGGACAAACCGAGTCCCTGCAACGCCTTGATCATCGGCAGGTAGAACTTCGCCTTCACCGCCATCGCCGGCAGCATCAGCAACACCGGCGCGGTCGGATCAGCGGCCGGCAGTACCCGCACGACGAACGACGACGCCGCGGACGTCGCGGACTCCGGCACGTCGACCGGGATCGATTCGAGCGTGTCGAACTGGCTCGGCCGCCGGGTGCCGCTGCCGGCCTCGGAACTGGCAGACATGGGAACTCCTCGCTCGGTGAATGAGGCCGCAGTCAGTCCCGGGTCGCCAGTTGGCACACGTAGTCGAACGACACCTTGCCGACCAGCACGTCGTTGTCGTCGTACAGCAGTGCCTTGCCGTCCACGTCGAACCGCCGCTGGTCCGCCGTCCGACTGGCGATGGCCCGCATCGCCCGCTCCTCGACGACCCCGACCGCGCGAATCCGGCCGATCGCCGGCTTGAGGAACGTCGCGCGCGAGTCGCGCACGACCATCCACTCGACCAGCCCGGCGTCCTGACCGGCGGCACCGACAAAGGCCACCGCGCCGGCGAAGTCGGCGGCCAGGAAGAGCCCGGCCGCGTGCACGGTCCGGACGTGGTTCTGCAACTCGGGCTTGTCGGGCAGTTCGGCGACCGCGTGCTCGGCGTCCAGTTCGGTGATCCGCACGCCGACGAAGGTGCCGAACGGGACCGCCGAGTTGGCGATTTCCATCAGCTTCTCGTAGTTCGGGTTCTTAGTGGCGAATTCGGCGAACGGCGCGAACGCGCGATCGAAGAATGACGTTTGTGTCTGGGTCACGTGCCCATCCCAACTGAGTAGAATTGCCAATTCGTGAACAGCCCGACAACACGTTCAGATTTTCAACCCAACCGGTGGAGCACCCGGTCCGCGATCGCCCAGCGTGGTAACCCGGCCGGACCGTCGTACGTTCGGAATCCGCGTGCCCGCGCCAGAAAGCTGACGGGCGACCGGTCGTGGCCGCGGTCCAGCTGGGTGGCGCGATCGAGCACCCTGGCCACCGCGTCTGCGACGAACGTGCTGGTCACAGCCGCCGTGTGGGCGACATCGAGGTCGGCGCCGGACCGTTCGTCGAGCAGGGCCGCAGTGGACCGGATCAGGCTGCCGGCCGCGATGATGTCGATCTCGTTGTCGGCAACCAATCCGTGGTCCACCGTCGGCTGCCAGCGGGCGGTCAGCTCGTGCGCCCGGATCGCCAGGCCGAGGCGACGCGCGCTCTGCCGCACCCCGCTCGCCGGCTGCCCCGACCGCAGCAGGTCGACGCCCGCACCCACCGCGCCGAGCACCGCGGAATCCGGCACAACGCAGTTCTCGAACCGCACCAGACCCGGCGTGGACAACCGACGCAGGCCCGGATTGTCACTGTCCACCAGGAACAACGTGACGTCCTGATCGGTCCGGGCCGCGCACACCAGGAACCCGCGGTCCCCGACGACGACCTGCTCGGCCGTACCGACCCGGTCGAGCAGGCTGATCGTCGCGTCGTCGGGAAAGTCGCAGTTCAGCGCCGTTGGACCAAGCAGACTGGCCCCGGCCGCCAGCAACACCTCAACCTGACCACGGTGGTCCAGCGCCAACCCGCCGTACCGAATCGGAGAAACCGGACCGAACAGCGCGCACTCCCGGGCCGCGGCCCGCAACCGAGCCCGCAGTTCCGCGTCGGCACTCCCGTCGGCCAGGGCGTCCTGTTCCATCGGCAGCACCCGCTCGCGGACGAACTCCGTCACCACCTCGGCGAGCTCGGCGGGCAATGGGGGAGCGGATCGAGTCCTGAGTGCGGCGGTCATGGCTGCCCCGATCTGCTCGACGTCGGCTGCCGAAGCAATTATCGGGGCCCACACATAGACCCAAGGTGCTCATAGGCAGGTCCAATCGCGCACCCCACGAATTCGAAACACGCCTTATCTGCTCGGGCGAATACTGGCTAATTTGGCAGTCGAGCTACGGCAGTCCCGCACGGGATCGCCGGCCCAGGTACGGCGTGACCCGAGGAGCCGACACGGTGCCTACGTCCAGCCAGGTTTCCGGCGCGGCGCGCGAGTTGCGCGTGGTCCGGGCCACCCGCGAGGCCGAGGACGTGCTGTCCTTCGCCCTGGCCGACCCGACCGGCGCGGACCTGCCGGCCTGGACGCCGGGCGCGCACATCGACGTGCGGCTGACCGCTGAACTGTCCCGGCAGTACTCGCTGTGCGGCGACCCGGCCGACCGCCGGCACTGGCGGATCGCGGTGCTGCTCGAACAGCCCGGCCGGGGCGGCTCGCGCTACCTGCACGAGCGGGTGACGACCGGCTCGCTGCTCTCGGTCGGCGCTCCGCGCAACAACTTTCCGCTGATCGAGGCGGATCGCTACGAGTTCATCGCGGGCGGCATCGGCATCACCCCGCTGCTGCCGATGATCGCGGCCGTGCACGCGAACGGCGCGGACTGGCAGCTGCACTATGGCGGTCGGCTCCGGGAGCGGATGGCGTTCCTGCCCGAACTCGCCGCTTACGCCGCCCGGGTTCGGGTGCACCCGGAGGCCGAGCTGGGCCTGCTGCCGCTGGCCGAGATTCTCGGTGCGGCCGCGGACGGCGCCGCGGTGTACTGCTGCGGGCCGGAGCCGCTGCTCAAGGCGGTCGAGCAGGTGCACGGCGGTCGCGCCGCCGGCACGCTGCACGTCGAACGCTTCCATGCCAAGGAGATCGAGACCAACCCGGCCGCCGACGGCGGGTTCGAGGTGGTGCTCAACAGCACCGGCGCCGTCGTGCCGGTGCTGGCCGGGCAGTCGATCCTGGCCGCGCTGACCAGGGCCGGTCTCGATGTGCCGTCCTCCTGTCTGGAGGGCACCTGCGCCACCTGCGAGACGACCGTGCTGGCCGGCGAGGTCGACCACCGCGACTCGGTGCTCACCGAGGACGAGCAGGCCGCAGGCCGGACGATGATGCTGTGCGTGTCCCGCGCCCGCTCGCCTCGGCTCGTTCTGGACATGTGATCCGGTCGCCTCGGGCGCGTGGACCGGAACGCCGGCAGCCCGAACCTATCGGGCTTCGTGATCTGGTCGGCTGACCGGGGAGACGAGCACGGCGACCGCGACGCCGGTGGCCACCAGCAGCCCGACGGCCAGCCAGCACGCCCGCTGGGCGGCGTCCAGCGAGTTCCCGCCACCGGTCAGGGTGTGCAGGAAGACCGTGCCCAGCAGGGCAACCCCGAGGGTGCCGCCGAGTTGCTGCACGGCGTTGAGCAGACCCGCGGCCGAGCCCGTCTCGGGCGGGCGCACCCGGCTGAGCGCGACGGTGAAGAACGGCGTGGTGAACAGGCCCAGCCCGAGACCGCTGATGCCGAGCGCGGGCAGCAGCGGCCACGGGTAGGCGGTCGCCGAACTCGTCGCGTAGACGGTGATCGCGCCGAGCACCCCGACCAACAGCACTGCCAGCCCGGCGAACATCACCCGCGCGCCGTACCGGGGTACCAGGTAGGACCCGGCGAGGAACGAGGCCACCCCCAGCCCGACCGACCAGGGCAGCAGACTGAGCCCGGCGGTGAGCACGTCGGCGTGCAGGCCGAGCTGCAACTGCAACACGACGATGAGCATCAGACCGGTCATCACGGCGAAGAACAACACCGAACTGGCCAGCGCGGCCGGGAAACCGCGGTCCTGGAACAAGGTCGTCGCGACCAGCCGACCACGCACCGCACGGGCGCCCAGCCGTTGGTGCAGCCCGAAGATCACCAGCACCAGCAGACCCGCGCCGAGGGTGAGCCAGGTCCAGGCCGGCCAGCCCGCGGTGTTGCCCTCGATCAGCGGATAGACCACCAGGCCCGCCCCGACGATCACGAGCGCCGTGCCGACGAGGTCGAGGCTGGGCCGGGTGGCGGCCCGGTCCTCGCGCAGCAGCGGCGCGGCCAGCAGCACCGCGACCCCCAGCGGCACGTTGACCAGGAACACCGCCCGCCAGGACGAGCCGAACAGGTCGGCGTGGGTGAGCACCCCGCCCAGTACCGGCCCGCACACCGCGGCCAGGCCCATCACCGGGCCGATGCTGCCCAGCGCCTTGGTCAGTTCGTCGCCGCCGAACATCGCGCGGATCAGGCCGAACGTCTGCGGGACGATGAACGCGGCCGCCGCGCCCTGCACCGCCCGCATGGTGATCAGCAACTCGGCCGAGCCGGCCAGCGCGCAGCACAGCGAGGCGAGCACGAACACCGCCACACCGAGCCGGAAGATCCGCTTTCGCCCGACCATGTCGCCCAGCCGGCCGCCGCTGATCAGCAGTACCGCGAACGGCAGCGTGTAGGCGGCGGTGAACCACTGGATGTCGGAGTCGGGGCCGGCCAGGTCGGTGTGCATCACCGGCGCGGCGACCTGCACGATCGTCGAGTCCAGCAGGTTCATCGCCTCCGCGACCAGCAGCACGGCCAGCGCGACCCAGCGCCGCCGGTGCACCGGCGCCACGACCGGTGCCGCCACGTCGTTACTCATCAGGTTCTCCCCTCCCGCAGGTTCTGGCAGCAGCGTTCCGGCCTGCTGGGCGGCGCTCCACTCGCTGGGTTATCTTCGAGGATATGTTCCATCGAACGTTGATTCCTGCGGGATGTTCACGTGCTTGACGAGCTGGACCGCGCTCTGGTCCACGCGTTGCAGCTCGACGGCCGGGCGCCGTTCGCCCGGATCGGCGCGGTGTTGGGCGTGTCCACGCAGACCGTCACCCGGCGCTACCGGCGGCTGCGGGCCGATGCCGGGCTGCGGGTGGTCGGGCTGGCCGACCCGCACCAGGCCGGGCAGGCGCAGTGGCTGGCCCGGATCACCGCCAGCCCGCGCACCGCGCAGGACCTCGCGCACGCGCTGTCCCGGCGGCCGGACACGTCGTGGGTCAAGCTCGCCTCAGGTGGCACCGAGATCGTCGCGGTGATCAACACACCGGCTGCCGTCGACAGCGGGAATTCCCTGCTGTTGCATGACATTCCGCGGACTGCGAGCATCACCGCGGTGTCCGCGCACTACCTGCTGCACCTCTACGTCGGCGGCCCGACCGCGTGGGCCGGCCGGGTCAGCACACTGACCACCGAGCAACAAGCCCAGCTTGTGGCTGAGCCGACCGCGCCGACCAGCGGACAGCCGATCACCGACTCCGACCGGAACCTGGTGGCCGCACTGGCCCAGGACGGCCGGGCCAACCTCGGCGACCTCGCCGCAGCGACCGGCTGGTCGGCGGCGACCGTGGCCCGCAGGTTGGCCGACCTGCGGGCCGGCGGCGCGCTCTTCTTCGATCTGGAGATCAGCCCCGCGCTGCTCGGCGCGAGCATCGAGGCGATGCTCTGGATGTCGGTCGCCCCGGCGCACCTCGACCGGGTCGCGACCACCCTGGCCGGCCACGCCGAACTCGCGTTCGTCGCGGCCACCACCGGCCCGACCAACCTGGCCGCGTACGCGCTGTGCGCCGACCCGGCCGGGCTGCACCACTACCTCACCCACCGGCTGGGCGCCCTCGACGAGATCCGCTCGCTGGAGACGGCGCCGGTGCTGCGCACGGTGAAGGCCGCCGGCCCGCTCGTGCTGCCCGGCTGAACGGGCCGGAAACACCGGCACCCGCCCCGGATCGCTGGTGATCCGGGGCGGGAATCCGCTACTGCGGAGGTTCGTCGGCCAGCGCGGCCCGGCACTGGTCCAGCACCTCGCCCAACTCGGCGCGCCCCTGCGGGCTCAGTGCGCGCAGCATCGACTCCTCCAGTTCGGCCACCGGACCTTCGTAGTCGGCGAGCAGTTCGTAGCCCATGTCGGTGAGCGACAGCCGAAGCCGGCGCGCGTCCGCCGGATCGGCGTGCCGCTCGACCAGTCGGCGTTTCTCCAACGCGGTCACCATGTCGGCCATCGTCTGCGGGGTGACGAACGAGTTCCGGGCCAGTTGGGCGGAGGACAGGCTGGCGCGTCGCCGCAACACGGTGAGCACGGTGTACTGGAGCGGGGTGATGCCCGCCGGCCGCAGCAGTTCGTCGAGCCGGGCGCGGATCGCCAGTTCGAGCTGCTTGACCCGGTACATCATCGTGCGACCGGATTCCGGCGCCGAATCGGCGCCATGCGCGGTGCCGGCCACCGACCACCTCCCCGAACGGAGCCCCCACGCTCAGTTCGTCACGGTGAGCCAGTCAGGAAGTCTGGATAGCTGCCGGAGGGATGTCAAGGCAGGCTCAGGAGGCCTGGCGCTCCAGTTCGACCTCCGGCTGGCACGCGCAGCCGCCGACGACGAGGTCGCAGCTCACCACCAGCACGTGTCGAACCTGGTCGAGGTCGGTGCAGTCGCCGTCGGTGCACTCCACCTGGTCGTCGAGGTGGATCAGCAGCGTGCCGTGGCAGTGGTCCAGCTCGCGCACGCACTCCGGACAGCTCATGCCCTTGCCACCTCCCGCTGACCAGCGACTACGTGTCCGGGCGGGGCGCCTCGGTCGGGTCAACCAGGTCTTCCTACCACCGTGGGACGACTGAGTGTGCCAGGTGCGCCCGGCGTGTCGCGCACTGCCTCCCGTGGGCGGTGGCGGTCACTTCCCGGTGGCGCGGCGGCGGGTCCTGGCCGGCGGCTCCGGCTCGGTCTCAGCGGTCGACTTGCTGGTCGATCTGCTGGCAGCAGCGGACTTCCTGGTGGTTGCCGGCTTTCGAGTGGTGGTCGTGGTCTTCGTCGTGGTCTTCGTCGCGGTGTCGGCCGTCTTGCGGGTTGTCGTTGCCCGTCTCGGTGTGGCCGGCTCGCGGTCCTTCTTCGCGGCCGACACGCTCGCCTCCAGCACCGAGATCAGGTCGGCCACCTCGCTGCTGCCGGCACTCTTCGGCGTCTTGGCGCCCTGCTTGCCGGCGATCTTCGTCTCGATCACGGCGTCCAGGGCCGCGCGGTACTGGTCATGGAACTTGTCCGGCTCGAACACCGGCTCGGTCAGCGACTCGATCAGCGCGCCGGCCATGGTCAGTTCCTGCGGCCGCACCTGTGGACTGTCCTCCCGCAGGAAGCCGAAGTCGGGCGTGCGCACCTCGTCGGGCCACAACATCGTCGTCAGCACCAGCACGTCGGCGTGCACCCGCAGTACGGCCAGCGCCTCCCGCTGGCGCAGCGCGACCTTGGCCACGGCGACGTGACCGGACTTGTGCAGCGCGTCGCGCAGCAGCACGTACGGCTTGACGGCGGCCTGCTGCGGTTCCAGGTAGTAGCTGCGGTCGAAGTAGATCGGGTCGATCGCCTCCAGGTCGACGAACTCCAGCACGTCGATCACCCGGGAAGTGGACAGCGGCAGGTCGGCCAGGTCGGCGTTGGTCAGGATGACCATCCGGCCGTCGTCCAGCTCGAAGCCCTTGGCGATCTCGCCGTAGGGAATTTCGACGTTCTCGACCGAGCAGTACCGCTTGTACTGGACCCGGGCGCCGTCCTTCTCGTGCACCTGGTGCAGCGACACGGCCTTGTTCTCGGTGGCCGCGTAGAGCTGGATCGGGATGCTGACCAGCCCGAACGAGACCGAGCCCTTCCACATCGCGCGCATCGCACGCACCTCCACGTCCGTCGCCGGGCGAGATAACCGCAGGTCAATGACGGTACGCCGGAAGATCGGTCGGAGATAGTCGGCGCGGCCCCCGGCCTGCTCAGCGGGGGAGCACCGAGGCGTGCTCGGCCATGTCGGCGAGCAGGTCACCGTGCCGGCCGACCCGGCCGAGCACCTGGTCGGTGACGAAGACGAGATCCTCGGGTTTGCGGCACCGGCGGACCTCGCGCCAGGTCACCGGCGTGGACACGGTCGGCCGGTCCCGGGCGCGCAGCGAATAGGGCGCGATGGTGGTCTTGGTGCGGTTGTTCTGATCCCAGTCGACAAAGATCCGGCCGGTCCGCTGCGCCTTGGCCATCGTCGCGACGACCAGGTCGGGGTGTTCCCGGGCCAGCCGTTGGGCCAGCGCCCTGGCATACCGGGTGGTGCGCTCGGCCGAGCCGACCCGCACCGGGACGTAGAGCTGGAGACCCTTGGCGCCACTCGTCTTCGGGTAGCCGGTCAACCCGTCCTCGGCCAGTACGTCGTCGATCAGGTCGGCGACCCGGCAGCACTCCACGACCGTGGCCGGCGCGCCCGGGTCGAGGTCGAAGACCATCAGGTCCGGCGCGCGCCGGGCGCCGCGCGGGCCGACGGTCCACTGTGGAACATGCAGCTCCAGCGCGGCCAGGTTGGCCGCCCAGATCAGCGCGGGCAGCCCGTCGATCATCGGGAAGTCGGCGGTCTCACTGTTCTTCGTGCTGCCCGGTGTGTCCAGCCGGACCGTGCGCACCCAGTCCGGCGCGTGCCGGGAGACGTCCTTCTCGAAGAAGGATGTGCCGTCGACACCGTTGGGGTACCGGCGAAAGGTCACCGGCCGGTCGGCCAGATGCGGCAGCAGCACCGGGGCGATCTGCCGGTAGTAGTCGATCACCTGGCCCTTGGTGAAGCCGTCCTCCGGGTAGAGCGGCTTGCGCAGGTTGGTCAGCCGCAGCTGGCGGTCCTCCACCCGCACCGACACCGGCCCCGACTCGGCCGCCTTGTCCGCCGGATCGCTGCGCCGACGGACCATCCAGTTCTTGTCGTCGGTGCCCCGGTCCTTGCGGAAGAAGACGTAACGTCCGTCCACCCGCTGCCCGTGCAGCACGACCTCGACCTCGTCCCGGGTCCACTTCAGCGTCTCGTACGTGCCGCGGTCCCAGATGTCCACGTGGCCGCCGCCGTATTCTGCGGCCGGGATGTCGCCCTCGAACTGGGCGTACTCCATCGGATGGTCCTCGGTGTGCACGGCGAGCCGGACAGCGTCCGACCGTGGCGGCAGGCCCTTGGGCACGGCCCAGGACACCAGCACCCCGTCGCGCTCCAGCCGCACGTCGTAGTGCAGCCGGCGGGCGTGGTGCTCCTGCACGACGAACACGTCGTTGTCGCCACGGGGGAGCGGCCCGTCGGCGGGTACGGGTTCGGGCGTCCGCCGCGCGTCGCGTCGCCGCCGGTACTCCTGCAGATCGGCCACCAATCACCACCACCCTGTTGACCACGGTAATCGGTCGGATCCGACGTTGCCACCGACGTCCGTTGTCCGGCTTGTTTGGCGCCCGATGAGCGTGGGTATTCGAGAGGGGACCGAGGAACGCAAAGCGGAGCAATAGTTGTTGTTCCTACGGATTCCCTGTTCGGAGGAGTGAGTATGTCTACTGGCGACAAGATCGACAACAAGGCCGAAGAGCTGCGGGGCAAGGCCAAGGAGGGCGTCGGTCACGCCACTGACGACCAGGAGCTTGAGGCCCAGGGCAAGACCGATCAGGCCAAGGCGAATGTGAAGCAGGCGGCCGAGAAGATCAAGGACGTCTTCAAGAAGTAGTGCGCGGCGCCGCCCCGACGCGGCGCCACCGAGCAGGGCGCAGGGTGTTCGGTCCAACGGGGGACCGGGCGTCCTGTGCCCGCTTTTTTCTCGTAAAACTTCTCGTAGAACAATGGCGGGGTGAGTACCGTTACTCACCCCGCCATTGTTCTACGGATCAGGATTTCGCGGGACTCGCGACGAAGGCCGCGGCCGCTGCCTGGACCCGTAGCTCCTCCAGTTCGTCCACCTGCCGGTCCGCGCGCTGGATCAGCGAGTCCAGGTCGTCGCGGTCGAGCCGGTCGTCGACCTCGGCCACCGCGCGCAGCGCTCGCCAGCCGGCAGCCTTGCCGGTCACGCCGAGCCGCAGGAGCTCCGCTTCGAGCACGTCGCTGAGCGGTGCGCGGCTGAGCAACCGGCCGTTCAGCTTGAACCGGCCGACCTTCTCACCCAACCAGCCCGCCGCGACCTTGGCCGGATTCGTGCGCACCGCCAACTGTCCCATGATGCGCAGCAACGATTCCCGGTCCTGGGCGATCTCGGCGGCGAGCCGCTCGAACGTGGCCGCCTGGGCCGAGTCACGTTTGCCGGCCGCCACCCGGCGGGCGAGTTCCGTGCCGCCGGTGGCGCCGGCCAGATGGTCGTTGAGATAGATGGCGAGTGCGTCGGGCGATCCGATCATCGGTGACCTCACTTGTCCGTACTTGTCCGTGCGCCGGCGTTGTGGTGCGGATGGTGCTGCGTGGCTGTCAGTGCGCCTCGGCCGGTCGGGCGTCGGCGTGGTCGAAGGGCAGGTCCGGCAACGCGGCGGTCAACTCCGGCAGCGAGTCGAACACCACCGACGCACCGGACTCGCGCAGCTCGGCGGGGGAGAACCCGCCGGTGCGCACCGCGGCACAGGGCAGGCCGGCGCAACCGGCGGCCAGACAGTCCCAGGTGGAGTCACCCACCAGGACCGCCGGGCCGCCGCCGACCCGGCGCAACGCGGTGGTCACCAGGTCGGGTGCCGGCTTGCTGCTCTCCGCGTCGGCCGAGGTGGTCCATTCGTCGGCCAGCTCCCGGGCGCCCAGCTGGTCGAGATAGCGCTCGACGTGCTCGGCGTCGCCCGAACTGGCCAGCGCGACCCGCCGGCCCTGCGCACGCGCCGTGGCCAGCAGGTCGTGGGCACCGGCGAAGGGCACCACCTCGTCGATCAACCGTTCGTACTCGTGCTTCCACCGGCCGCGCAGTTCGTCGCCGTGCTCGGCCTCCACCGCGGCGCCGGCGACGTGCTCGATCAGCCGGTCGCCGCCCATGCCGATCGCCCGGTGCACCCGCCAGATCGGCACGGTCACGTCCCGACTGCGGAACGCGCGGAACCAGGCCAGCGCGTGCTGGTAGTTGGTGTCCATCAGCGTGCCGTCCACGTCGAAGATGACCGTGGTCTTTTCAGCCATGAGTGGGATTCCCTCTCGCCGACTGTCTGGTGTGGACCGTGGTGGCTACGCGGGTGTGTGGCCGACGGCCTGGTTGTCCATCGGACCCGGCTCGACGGTCTTCCGCCAGTCGCCGCTCTGCTCACCGCGCGTCTCGATGTACTGCTTGAACCGGGTGAGGTCGCTCTGAATGCGGTGACCGATCACACCCGCCGCCGCGCCCGCCTTCTCGGCCGCACCCTGTGGTTCGAGCTCCATCTGCAGGTGTACCCGGGTGGTGTGCTGGTCGAGCCGGTGGAAGGTGACGACGCCGGCCTGCGCCGGACCGTTGTTGGCCCGCCAGGCGACCCGCTCGTCCGGCCGCTGCTCGGTGATCTCCGCGTCGAACTCGCGCCGCACCCCGCCGATCGAGGTGACCCAGTGGGTCCGGGTGTCGGTGAGCTGGGTGATGTGGTCCACACCGTCCATGAACTCCGGGAACCGTTCGAACTGGGTCCACTGGTCATAGGCGGTACGCACCGGCACCGCGACGTCGACGGACTTCTGGTACGTGGGCATTGCGCCTCCTCGTTGTCGTCGGCTGTTCGGGGTGTCCTTGCGGGGTACCCATTCGGCCGAGGACAAACCCGGTGCCCTGCGCGCCCAGGGAATCCGCGCGGGCGGAGGCGCCGACCCGTTCCTGCGCCGGGAGTTCGAGCGACCGGGCGACTCGACGGCGGCGTCGATGACCGAGACGCTCAACACGAGCGGCTCGTGAACCGGACGTAGAGTCCAGGCCGACACGTCCAGCACGAACGATTCCGGAACGGGTGCGGGTAGATGATTCGGCTCGGCTTCGCGCTGCCGCAGTTCGGGCAGTTGGCCACACAGGGTGATCAGGTCGCAGGGTTCGCGGCGGAGGCGGAGCGGCTCGGCGCGCGCAGTCTGTGGGTGGGGGACCGGCTGCTCAGCCCGGTCAACCCGGTGGTCGGCTACGGCGGGGGCACCACGCTGCCCGACGAGTTCCGCGCCGTGCTCGACCCGTTCACCCTGCTCACCGTCGCCGCGACCGCCACGAAGACGGCACTGCTCGGCTCGAACGTGTTCAACCTGCCGTGGTACGCGCCCGCCGTGCTGGCCCGGACGCTGACCACGATCGACATCGTCAGCAACGGGCGGCTGCTGCCCGGCTTCGGCATCGGCTGGTCGCCGGACGAGTACCAGGCGGCCGGCATCCCGTGGGCCGGGCGTGGGGTGCGGCTGGAGGAGAGCCTGGACGCGCTGGAAGCGATCTGGGGCGGCAACCCGGCCGAGTACCACGGCGACGTGCTCACCCTGCCGGCCAGCCACTTCGACCTCCGGCCGGTCCAGCGGCCGCGGCCGCCCATCTATCTGGGCGGACCGAGTGAGGCGGCGCTGCGTCGGATCGGTCGGCGGGCGGACGGGTGGCTGCCCGCCGGGGTGATTCCCGGGCGGTTCACCACCGAGATCTTCAGCCAGCAGCGGGAGATCGTGCGAGCGGCGGCCGCGTCGGCCGGCCGGGCGGTCACCGATCTGCCTACCGTGCTGCGGGCGAACGTCAGCAAGGGCACCTCCGTCGAGGAGGTCGTCGACACGCTGGAGACGGTCGCCGAGGGCACCGGTATCAGTGACATGTTCGTGGACCTGATGTACCTCAGCACCGACGTGGACGACGCGCTCGACCTGGCCCGCACGCTGCTGCACCGAACCGGGTCCGGCGCAGGCTGAGCACGGTCCGGCGACGCGTCGTCACGAGCAGTGCCGACGCGGCCACGACCTGTACCGGAGCCTGCGGATTTTGGCTTGACCCGACCGAGATCGGCCCGATCGGGGCCGCCCCGGATGTCGATCACGGCGGTGGACCTGGGATAGCCTGTCGCCCTGCCCCGCCAGCACCTGGAGGTCAACGATGAGTGCCGATGTGCCTTCGATGTCGGGCGAGTTGCCGCCACAGGTCGACGTGTCGACGCCGAATCCGGCGCGCATCTACGACTACCTGCTCGGTGGGGCGAACAACTTCGCCGTCGACCGGGAGACCGCCGAGCAGTCGATGGCCGCCGGCAGCGTGAGCGCGGCACCGGCCCGGCTGAACCGGTCGTTCCTGCGCCGGGCCGTGCAGTTCATGGTCGACCAGGGTATCGACCAGTTCCTCGACCTCGGCTCGGGCATCCCGACCGTGGGCAACGTGCACGAGATCGCCCAGCACGCCAATCCCGACGCGCGGGTCGTCTATGTGGACAACGAGCCGGTGGCCATCGCCTACGCCCGCCAGTTGCTCGCCGACAACCCGGGTGCCGCCATCGTCGGGCACGACCTGCGAGACGTGGACGCCGTGCTGGGCAGCCCGGAAGTGGCCGGGCTGCTGGACTTCAGCCGTCCGGTCGGAGTGCTGATGGTGGCCATCTTCCACTTCATCCAGGACACCGACGGTCCGGAGGAGATCATCAGCCGGTACCTGTCGATGGTGCCCTCGGGCAGCTACCTGGCCATGTCGCACTACACCGAGGACGGCCACAGCGAGGAGAAGCGGGCGCGCACCCGCAGCGGCCTCGCGGCCTACAAGCGCACCCAGACCTCGGTGGTGCCGCGCAGCCGGGAGCGACTGGGCGAGCTGCTGCACGGGCTGGACATCCTCGAACCGGGCATCGTCTGGACGCCGGAGTGGCGGCCGGACGGCGACCTGGAGACCCAGGACCCGACCGAGGCCGAGATCCTTGCCGTGGTCGCCCGGATCGACCACTGACCAGCGGGTTCACCCGGGCGCAGTTGGCGGGGGCGGTGAACCGGACCATCCCGGACGTGCTCGCGCCGGGGCTGCGTGTCCTGTTCTGCGGGATCAATCCCGGGCTGGTGTCCGCGGCCACCGGGCACCATTTCGCCCGGCCGGGCAACCGGTTCTGGCCGGCCCTGCACGGGTCCGGGTTCACGCCCCGGCTGCTGCGGCCGGCCGAACAGGACGAGCTGCCGCGTTACGGACTCGGCCTCACCAACCTGGTCGCGCGGGCGTCGGCGCAGGCCGCCGAGCTGTCCACCGAGGAACTGACCGCCGGTGGCGCGCGACTGACCGAACTGGTCGGCCGCTACCGACCCGGCTGGCTCGCCGTGGTCGGCATCTCCGCCTACCGGACCGCGTTCGGCCGGCGGAAGGCCGTGATCGGGCGGCAGGACGAGCGGATCGCCGACCGCCCGGTGTGGGTGCTGCCCAACCCGAGCGGCCTCAACGCGCACTGGCAGCTGCCGGCCCTGTCGGCGGAGTTCGCCCGACTGCGGGTGGTCGCTGACACCGGCTGATCGTGCGGGTCAGGTGGTCCGGTGGTAGGTGAGGGCGAAGTCGTGCTCCCATTCGGCGCCGTCGGGGCATTTCTCCCAGGCACCGGTGATGGTGTTCCGGTCCGCGCTGAACGTGCCGGTGAACCGCTGCCCGAAGTCCAGCGGCGAGAAGTCGGCCGACTCCCGGGTGAGCGTCCAGAGTCCGTTGGTGAAGCTCATCGCGTAGACGCGGGCCACGCCCCGGGAGTCGTAGTAGTGCTGGGCGTAGTCGCCGGTTCGCGGGTCGGTGCCGACGATCGCCAGGCTGTCCGGAGCTTCGGGAATCGGAATCTCGACGTGCTGGAGTAGAAACTGGCCGCCCAGGGCCCACTCGAACCGGCTGCGACCCACCGGGCCGCCGTCCGCGCCGGGATCGCCAGGAAAGCGAGCTGCCATCGACCAGTCGCCGATGAAGACATCAAGCCGGGCCAGCGCATCCGGCCGGTTTTCGGTCATGACGGTCACTCTTCTCTCCTGCTCCGACAGATCGTGAAGATCAGCACATCGGGCCGGGGGCGGTCGCCGGGGCCGAGAGCCGCCACTATGGTCGGCACCATGCGAGTCACCGTGCTGGGCCTGGGCAATATGGGGCAGGCCTTCGCAAATCGGGCGCTGCACCAGGGCCACCAGGTCACCGGGTGGAACCGCACGCCGGGCCGTGCGCCCGAGCTGGTGGCCGCCGGTGCCACCGAGGCGACGAGTATCGCCGACGCGGTCCCCGGCGCCGACGTGGTGCTGGTCGTGCTCGCCGACGACCAGGCCGTCACCCAGGTCTGCCTCGGCCCGGACGGAGCGCTCGCCGCCCTCGGCGCGGACACCGTGCTCGCCTGCGCCAGCACCGTCTCCCCGGACACCGCCCGCGCGCTGGCCGAGGCCGGACCGGCCGGCCGGGTGCTCGACTCGACGGTGATGGGCGCGCCCGCCGCGATCGCCGCCGGCAAGGGCAAGTTCCTGATCGGCGGCGCGGAGGAGACCGTCACCCGGCTCGCCCCGCTCTGGGCCGACCTCGGTGCCGGCTACACCCACTGCGGCCCGGTCGGCAGCGGCGCCACCATGAAACTGGTGTCCAACCTGCTGCTGATCACCGGCGTCGCCGCGCTCGGCGAGGCGTTGGCGACCGCGCGCGGGCACGGCCTGAGCGACGACCTGCTGCGCTCGGTGTTCGCGGAGAGCTTCGTGGTCAGCGAGGGGTCCAAGATCCGGCTGGACGCGCTGCTGTCGACCGACCATCCCGGCTGGTTCACGCCCGCGCTGGCCCGCAAGGACCTTCGGCTGGCCATCGGCCTGGCCGAGGAGGCGGGCGTCGGCGTACGCATCGGCCCGGCCACCGAGCAGCTGCTCGGCCGGGTGATCGACAGCGGTATCGAATGGGCGGACTTCTCCGCGGTGATCGAGGCGCTCGGGTGATCCGCGCGCGTCGGCGGCGGCTGCCCGCAGCGGTTCGACCAGGGTTTCCCACACCGTGGCCGTGGCCGCGGGGAATGTGCCGGGCGTCGGGGCGCTCCGGTATTCTCGGTGTCCAGGTCGAGAGGCGCTGCGACGGATTCCGGTCCGCCACGCTCGGCCTGGGTCTCTACCGCAAGGGCGCCTCCTTCACTGGAGGTGGCGCTTGTCGGCAGTAGCGGGTGATCGGACGCAGGCCCTTCGGGAGCTGCTCGACCAGCGGGTGGCCGTGCTCGACGGTGCCTGGGGCACCATGTTGCAGGGCGCTGGGCTCACCCCCGCCGACTACCGCGGCGACCGGTTCGGTGACCACCCCAAGGACGTGACCGGCGACCCGGATCTGCTCAACCTGACCCGGCCGGACGTGGTGCTCGACGTGCACCGGCAGTACCTCACGGCCGGCGCGGACATCACCACCACGAACACGTTCACCGCGACCAGCATCGGCCAGGCCGACTACGGCCTCCAGGCGTTCGTCCCGGAGATGAACGTGCGCGGCGCCCAGCTGGCCCGACAGGCCGCCGACGAGGTGGGCGGCCGGTTCGTCGCCGGTTCGATCGGCCCGCTGAACGTCACCCTCTCGCTCTCGCCCCGGGTCGAGGACCCCGCCTACCGGGCGGTGCTGTTCGACGAGGTCCGGGCGGCCTATGCCGAGCAGATCGCGGCGCTCGCCGAGGGCGGCGTCGACCTGCTGCTGGTCGAGACGATCTTCGACACGCTCAACGCCAAGGCCGCGATCGCGGCCGCCCGCGAGGTCGCCCCGCAGCTGCCGCTGTGGATCTCGGTGACCATCGTCGACCTGAGCGGGCGGACCCTGTCCGGGCAGACCGTCGAGGCGTTCTGGAGCTCGATCGAGCACGCGAAGCCGCTGGTCGTGGGCGTGAACTGCTCGCTGGGCGCGGCGGAGATGCGCCCGCACGTCGCCGAGCTGGCCCGGTTCGCCGACACCTACACCGCCTGCCACCCCAACGCCGGCCTGCCCAACGCCTTCGGTGGCTACGACCAGACGCCGCAGGAGACCGCCGGAATGCTCGGCGAGTTCGCCACCGCGGGCATGGTCAACATCGTGGGCGGCTGCTGCGGCACCACGCCGGCACACATCGAGCGGATCGCCGCTGCCGTGGCCGACCTGCCGCCGCGCGAGGTGCCGGCGCCGGCCGCGCAGACCCGGTTCAGCGGGCTGGAGCCCTTCGAGATCGGCGCGGACACCGGGTTCGTGATGATCGGCGAGCGTACCAACGTGACCGGCTCGGCCCGGTTCCGCAGGCTGATCGAGTCCGACGACCACCAGGCCGCGGTGGACGTGGCACTGGAGCAGGTGCGTGGTGGCGCGAACCTGCTCGACGTGAACATGGACGCCGACCTGCTGGACAGCGTCGAGGCGATGACCACCTTCCTCAACCTGATCGCCACCGAGCCCGAGGTCGCCCGTATCCCGATCATGGTCGACAGTTCGCGGTGGAGCGTGCTGGAGGCCGGCCTCAAGTGCGTGCAGGGCAAGGGTGTGGTCAACTCGATCAGCCTCAAGGAGGGCGAGGAGCAGTTCCTCGCCCAGGCCCGGCTCATCCGGGACTACGGCGCCGGTGTGGTGGTGATGGCCTTCGACGAGCAGGGCCAGGCCGACACGGTCGAGCGCAAGGTGTCCATCTGCGGGCGCGCCTATGACCTGCTGACCCAGCAGGCGGGGTTCCCGGCCGAGGACATCGTCTTCGACCCGAATGTGCTCGCGGTGGCCACCGGCATGTCCGAGCACAACGGCTACGCCAAGGCGTTCATCGACGCGCTGCCGCTGATCAAGCAGCGCTGTCCGGGCGCGCGCACCAGCGGCGGCATCTCCAATCTGTCGTTCTCCTTCCGCGGCAACGACATCGTGCGTGAGGCGATGCACTCGGCGTTCCTGTTCTACGCCGTCAGGGCCGGCCTGGACATGGGCATCGTCAATGCCGGGCAGCTCGCCGTCTACCAGGACATTCCGGCTGACCTGCTGGAACTCGTGGAGGACGTGCTGTTCGACCGGCGGCCCGACGCGACCGACCGGCTGGTCAGCTTCGCTGAGACGGTCAGCGGCAGGGGCACCCGCCGGGTGGTCGACCTGGCCTGGCGGGAGGCCGAGGTCGAGCAGCGGCTGTCGCATGCGCTGGTGCACGGCATCGTCGACTTCATCGAGGCCGACACCGAGGAGGCCCGGCAGCACTTCGCCCGGCCGCTGGAAGTGATCGAGGGCCCGTTGATGGACGGCATGAAGATCGTCGGTGACCTGTTCGGCTCCGGCAAGATGTTCCTGCCCCAGGTGGTGAAGAGCGCGCGGGTGATGAAGCGCTCGGTCGCCTACCTGGAGCCGTTCATGGAGGCGGAGAAGGAGCAGGCCCGACTGGCCGGGCGGATCGACACCGGCCGCGGCCAGGGCAAGATCGTGATGGCCACGGTCAAGGGCGACGTGCACGACATCGGCAAGAACATCGTCGGTGTCGTGTTGGGCTGCAACAACTACGAGGTCATCGACCTGGGTGTGATGACCCCGGCCTCGGTCATCCTGGACACCGCGGTGGCCGAGGGCGCCGACGCGGTCGGGCTGTCCGGACTGATCACCCCGTCGCTGGACGAGATGGTCGCGGTCGCCACCGAGATGCAGCGCCGCGGCCTGAAGCTGCCGCTGCTGATCGGCGGCGCCACCACCTCCCGGCAGCACACCGCGGTCCGGGTCGCACCGGCCTACGACGGCACCACCGTGCACGTGCTGGACGCCTCCCGCGTGGTCGGTGTGGTGTCCGACCTGCTCGACGACGACCGCGCAGAGGCACTCGCGGTGCGCAACCACGCCGAGCAGGAACGGCTGCGCGAGCAGCACGCCAACCGGCAGCGCACCCCGATGCTCACCCTGGCGCAGGCCCGGGCGAACCGGGAGCAGGTCGACTTCACCGACCTGCCGGTGCCCGACTTCACCGGCGTGCGTGTCCTCACGCCTGACCTCACCATTCTGCGCGACATGATCGACTGGCAGTTCCTCTTCCTGGCCTGGGAACTCAAGGGCAAGTACCCGGCGATCCTGGACCAGCCGGTGGCCCGCGAACTGTTCGACGACGCGAACACGCTGCTCGACCAGATCATCGCGGAGCAACAGTTCCAGGCGAAGGGCGCCTACGGTTTCTGGCCGGCGCACGCCGAGGGCGACGACATCGTCATCGACGGACCGGATGCGCTCCGGCTGCCGATGCTGCGGCAGCAGACCACCAAGCCTGCCGGTCGGCCCAACCGGAGCCTGGCCGACTACATCGCACCGGGCGGGGACCACCTCGGCGGTTTCGCGGTGACCATCCACGGCGCCGACACGTTGGCCGCACGGTACGAGGCCGAGCAGGACGACTACCGGTCGATCATGGTCAAGGCGCTGGCCGACCGGCTGGCCGAGGCGTTCGCCGAGTACATCCATCTTGAGGCGCGGCGCGCCTGGTTCGAGCCGGACACCCAGCCCGCACTTGAGGACCTGCACGCCGAGCGGTTCCGCGGTATCCGGCCGGCGCTGGGCTACCCGGCCAGCCCCGACCACAGCGAGAAGCAGGCACTGTTCGACCTGCTGACGGCGGGCGAGCTCGGCATGGGCCTGACCGAGTCGTTCGCGATGACCCCGGCGGCCAGCGTGAGCGGGCTGATCTTCGCGCACCCGTCGTCGCGGTACTTCAGCGTCGGCCGGATCGGCAAGGACCAGGTCGAGGACTACGTGCCGCGCCGGGGCCTCAGCCGGGCCGAGGTGGAGCGCTGGCTGCGCCCCAATCTCGCCTACGAACCCGAGTAGACCCAGCACCGCGAACGGCGGCACGCCCCCGGCCGAGATCCGGGGGCGTGCCGCTGTTGCTGTTGTCCGGTCAGGCTTTCTTCTGCATGCTGGACCGGGCGGGGTTCGCCTGCTCGGCCGCCTTCGGGTCCTTCTCGTGCTGCTTGGCGCGGACGCCGGACTCGATCTTGTCACCGAGTTCCTTGTCCACGTTGCGCCAGTACTCGAAAGCACGTTGCAGCACCGGCTCGGTCACCTCGTTGAGCAGGTGGCCGACGATGTTGTCCACCAACCGGCCCCGGGCGCCGTCGTCCAGGATCTCCCGGACCATCGTGCCGGCCTGGCCCCAGTCGTCGTCCTGCTCGCGCAGGACGTAGGCGGTCCGCACCATGTCACCGTCGGCATACCAGCCGGCCGGTTCGCCGTAGTGCTCGGTGTCCGCCTTCGGGCCGCCCTTGGAGTTGGGCGCGTACACCGGGTCGGACACGTTCGCCGACCGCATCGCGCCGTCCTTGCTGTAGCTGTGCACCGGCGACTTGGGCGCGTTCACCGGCAGCAGCTTGTAGTTCGCGCCGATCCGGTAGCGGTGCGCGTCGGGATAGGAGAACAGCCGGCCCAGCAACATCTTGTCCGGGCTGGGGCCGATGCCCGGCACCAGGTTGCTCGGCTCGAACGCGGCCTGCTCGATCTCGGTGTGGTGATCGGTCGGGTTGCGGTCCAGGGTCATCCGGCCGACCTCGATGAGCGGGTAGTCGCTGTGCGGCCAGACCTTGGTCAGGTCGAACGGGTTGAACCGGTAGGTCTTGGCGTCCTCGAACGGCATGATCTGCATCTTCAGCGTCCAGCTGGGATGGTCCCCACGCTCGATCGCCTGGTACAGGTCGCGGGTGTGGTAGTCGGTGTCGGCCGAGGCCATCTGGTCGGCCTCGTCCTGGGTGAAGCACTCCACGCCCTGGTCGGTCTTGAAGTGGTATTTCACCCAGAACTTCTCGCCCTGCGCGTTGACCCACAGGTAGGTGTGCGAGCTGTACCCGTTCATGTGCCGCCAGGTGCGCGGAATGCCGCGGTCACCCATCAGCCAGGTCACCTGGTGCGCGGATTCCGGTGACAGCGTCCAGAAGTCCCACTGCATGTCGTGGTCGCGCAGGTTGTTGTCGGCACGGCGTTTCTGCGACCGGATGAAGTGCTGGAACTTCATCGGGTCGCGAATGAAGAACACCGGGGTGTTGTTGCCGACCATGTCGTAGTTGCCCTCGGTCGTGTAGAACTTGACCGCGAAACCACGCGGGTCGCGCCAGGTGTCGGGGCTGCCCCGCTCACCGGCCACGGTGGAGAACCGGATCAGCAGGTCGGTCTTGACGCCCGGCTGGAACACCGCGGCCTTGGTGTAGGCACTGACATCGTTGGTCACCTCGAACCGACCGAACGCACCGCTGCCCTTGGCGTGCGGCTGCCGCTCGGGGACGCGCTCCCGGTTGAACTGCGCCATCTGCTCGATGAGGTAGTGATCCTGCAACAGGATCGGCCCGTCGGTGCCGACGGTGAGCGAATGCTCGTCGCTCTCGACCGGAATTCCGGCATCGTCGGTGGTCGGTTCGAATTGTGCTCGCGTCACTGCGGTCCCTCCTTTGTCACTGATGGACGTCCGTCGGGGAACGTCCGGCGGTTGTGCATCCGGTGCACAGGCCCCAGAACACAACTTCTGCCTCGTCGATCCGGAAACCGTGGTCATCGGCCGGGGTGAGACACCCTCGCTCGCCGACCACGCAGTCCACGTCCTCGGTGCGACCGCACCGGCGGCACACCAGGTGGTGATGGTTGTCACCGACGCGCAGTTCGAACCGTGCGGGATGGCCGGCCAACTCGATTCGGCGCAACAGCCCGGCTTTCTCGCACGCGCCGAGCACGTCGTAGATCGCCTGGGTGGAAACCGAGCCCAGCTGCGGACGAACCGCGGCGCCGATTTTGTCCACTGTGGAATGAGGATGCGTGGCCAGCCAGGCCAGCACAGCCCGACGCGGGTTGGTCACCCGCAACCCGGCCGCGCGCAACGCCTGTTGGGCTGTGTCGTCCGGGTCGATACGTCCGACAACCATGACCTCGACCACGCTCCCGCAGAAAATGGAATGAGTCAAGTTGATTCACTCAACTCGGCAGTTGATCGATCGTGCGTCGTGGCCCTCCCGCAGGTCGGCAATCCCGTCTGTCGGCGGGGTACCCAGCGCTCGGTCCGACCATGCATCGACTGTGGGGGACCTGGCTGCGCCGGCCCGGCCGGTGGGGCATGCTGGCAGTCGACCGAGCCCGCGGCGGACGTTCCCCGCGCGGGCCGCGGAGCGTGGGGAGGACTACGGGAGTGAGTCAGGACGCGACGCCTCTTGGGTTGCCGGCGGGCATCCAGGTCTGCCTGTTCGACCTCGACGGGGTGCTCACCGAGACGGCGAAGGTGCACGCCGAGGCGTGGAAGCAGATGTTCGACGAGTACCTGCGGGCCCGGGCGGAGCGGACCGGGGAGAAGTTCGTCCCGTTCGACAAGGTTCGCGAGTACGACGAGTACGTCGACGGCCTGCCCAGGGCCGACGGCACCCGCTCGTTCCTGAAGTCGCGCGGCATCACGCTGCCCGACGGCGGCCCGGACGACCCACCGGACGCGGAGACCGTGCACACCCTGGGCGATCGCAAGAACAAGCTGGTGCTGGACATGATCAAGAAGGGTGGCGTGGACGCCTATCCCGGATCGGTGCGCTACCTGGAGGCGGTCCGCGCGGCCGGCCTGCCCACCGCGGTGGTGTCCTCCAGCGCGAACTGCAAGGACGTGATCGAGGTGACCGGGCTCGTGCGGTACCTGGACGCCCGGATCGACGGGCTCGTCGCCGAGGAGCAGCACCTGGCCGGCAAGCCCGCGCCGGACACCTTCTTGGCCGGCGCGCGGGCCCTCGGTGTCGCGCCCGAGCACGCGGTGGTCTATGAGGACGCGCTGGCCGGGGTCGCGGCCGGCCGGGCCGGCAGGTTCGGCTTCGTGGTCGGCGTGGACCGGGTCGGCCAGGCCGACGAGCTGCGCGAACACGGGGCCGATGTCGTGGTCACCGACCTCGCCGACCTGCTGGCGGAGCGGTGATCAGCCAGGGCGGCTTCGCCGTCGAGCCCTGGCGGCTGCGCGAGATGCGGCTGGACCTGTCCGTGCTGGCGCAGAGCGAGTCGGTGTTCGCGCTGGCCAACGGGCACATCGGCTGGCGGGGCAACCTGGACGAGGGGGAGCCGCACGGCCTGCCCGGCAGCTACCTCAACGGCGTGTACGAGTCGGTGCCGCTGCCCTACGCCGAGGCGGGCTACGGCTATCCCGAGTCGGGCCAGACCGTGATCAACGTGACCGACGGCAAGCTGATCCGGCTGCTCGTCGACGACGAGCCGTTCGACGTCCGCTACGGCGAACTGCGCTCGCACGAGCGGGAACTGGACTTCCGGGCCGGCACGCTGACCCGGCAGGCGGAGTGGGCCGCGCCGACCGGTCGCGCGGTCCGGGTGAAGTCCACCCGACTGGTCTCCTTCACCCAGCGGGCGGTCGCCGCGATCTGCTATGAGGTCGAGCCGCTGGACGGGCCGACCCGACTGGTGCTCCAGTGCGAACTGGTGGCCAACGAGCCGCTGCCGGTGAGCGTCGGCGACCCGCGCTCGGCCACCGCGCTGGACTCGCCGCTCTCGGCGGTGCAGCACGGCGGCAGCGACTCGCGGATCGGCCTGGTCCACCGCACGAAGCACAGCGGGCTCGGGCTGGCGTGCGCGATGGACCACCTGCTGGACGCGCCGGTCGAGCTGTCCATCCGCAACGAGACCGCCGCCGACCTCGGCCGCACCACCGTGTCCGCCCTGCTCCAACCTGGGCAGCGGCTGCGCATGATCAAGTTCGTCGCCTACGGCTGGTCGCTGACCCGGTCGTCGGCCGGGTTGCGGGCGCAGGTGGACGCGGCACTCGCCGCGGCCTCCCAGACCGGCTGGGACGGCCTGATGACCGAGCAGCGCACCTTCCTGGACGGCTTCTGGGAGCGCGCCGACGTAGAGTTGGACGGCGATCCCGAGGTGCAGCAGGCGGTTCGCTTCGGGCTGTTCCACGTCGCCCAGGCCGGCGCACGGGCCGAGCGGCGGGCGATCCCGGCCAAGGGCCTGACCGGACCCGGTTATGACGGGCACAGCTTCTGGGACAGCGAGATCTTCGCGCTGCCGGTGCTCACCTACACGCTGCCCGACGCGGTCGCCGACGCGCTGCACTGGCGGCACAACATCCTGCCGCACGCCACCGAACGCGCCACCGAACTGGGCTTCAAGGGCGCGGCCTTCCCGTGGCGCACGATCAGCGGCGGGGAGTGCTCGGCGTACTGGCCGGCCGGCACCGCGGCCTTCCACCTCAACGCCGACATCGCCGACGCCGTGGTCCGCTACGTCGATGCCACCGACGACCACGAGTTCCACCGCGGCCCCGGACTCGAACTGCTGGTCGACACCGCCCGGTTCTGGCGGTCGCTGGGTCATCTCGACCCGGACGGCGGTTTCCGGATCGACGGGGTGACCGGGCCGGACGAGTACTCGGCGATCGCGGACAACAACGTCTACACCAACCTGATGGCCCGGCGGAACCTGCTTTCCGCCGCCGACGCGGCGAGCGCGTTCGTCGACCGGGCCGGGGAACTCGGCGTCGACGACCGGGAGATCGCGTCCTGGCGGGAGGCCGCGCACGGCATGGTGGTGCCCTACGACAAGAAGCGGGGCGTGCACCCGCAGGCCGACGGGTTCACCGGGCACCAGCGGTGGGACTTCGGGTCCACCCGGCCGGAGGACTACCCGCTGATGCTGCGGTACCCCTATTTCGACCTGTATCGCAAGCAGGTGATCAAACAGGCCGACCTGGTGCTGGCGATGTACCTGTGCCCGGACGAGTTCACCCCGGAGCAGAAGGCGCGCAACTTCGACTACTACGAGCCGCTGACGGTCCGCGACTCGTCGCTGTCGGCGTGCGTGCAGGCGGTGCTCGCGGCCGAACTGGGCCACCTGGACCTCGCCAAGGACTATCTCGGTGAGGCCGCGCTGATGGACCTGGACGACCTCCAGCACAACACCAGGGACGGCGTGCACATCGCGTCGCTCGCCGGGTCCTGGCTGGCGCTGGTGGCCGGCTTCGGCGGGATGCGGCACCGGGTGGGCAAGCCACTGCGGTTCGCGCCGAAACTGCCGCCCGGGGTGTCCCGGTTGGCCTTCCGGCTGTTCTTCAAGGGGCGACTGCTCAGCGTCGAGGTGACCGAGGGCAAGGCGCGCTACGCCCTGCTGTCCGGCGAACCGATCGACCTCGGCCACTACGACGAGTTCGTCACCGTCGGCGTGGGTCGGTCGGCGAGCGTGCGCATTCCCGAACTCACCGCGCGCACACAGCCGAAGCAGCCGCCCGGCCGTGAGCCGGTTCGCCGGCACGGCAACGAGTCCGCCTGACCGACCGATCGGAATTCACCCGATCGAGGGGAGTGATCAGTTCGACGGGACGCCGGTGAGCGCGAAGTCGATGCGCTTGGCCACCGACACCACCTGGTCGGCGAAACGCTCGTAGAACCGGGCGAGCAGCGCGACGTTCACCGCGGCGGGCACGCCGTGCGACCAGTCCGGGCTGGTCACCTCGGTCATCAGGGTGCGGTGCAGCGCGTCGACCTTCTCGTCGACCCGGACCAGCTGGTCGAACTCGGTGTGCTCGCGGGTGCGGATCAGCTCGCTGAGGCGCTCGGCCATCGCGGCGTCCAACTCGCCCAGCTCGGCGAACTCCTCGGTCAGCACGGCCGGCACGGCGGGCTGCGGGAAGGTGCGCCGGGCGACCTCGGCGACGTGCCGGGCCAGGTCGCCCATCCGCTCGATCCGCTCGGCGCAGTGCACGACGGCGATCACCTCGCGCAGGTCGCTGGCAACCGGCGCCTGCAACGCGAGCACCCGCTGGGCGTCGTGCGCGCACCGATCCCGGTCGGCGTCCAGTTCGGCGTCATCGGCGAGCACCGCTTCGGCGATGTGCAGATCATGGTCGAGCAACGCGGTCGTCGCCAGTCTCATCTGCCGGGCGGCCTTGTCGGCCATCGCGGTCAGCAGTTCGCCGAGTTCCTGCAACTGCCCCTGAAATTCGTCGCGCATGCGGAATCCTGTTCTACGGGCGGGGGTGAGCGGGTCGCCCGGACAGGCCGGAACAGCTCCTCCGCACAGTTTACGGCGAACGCCCCCGGACACCACACCGGGATGTTCGGTCGCCGCTGCTCGGTCGGGGTCGTCCAGCTGTCAGTGCCCGGATTCGTTGATCGGCAAACCCGGTCGGGCAAGGCCCGATTGCCGACCGGTCGGCGGAATCCGGTTCGGACATGTTGTCCGCCGCCACGTGGTCCACAGTGGACCGTTGGTCAGTTCCTCCACACCAGGCAGAACGGATGGCCGGCCGGGTCGGCGAACACCCGGAAATCCTCACCCTCACCGGGCAGCCGGGTCGCGCCGAGCGCGAGCACCGCCCGCTCCGCCTCGTTCACGTCGTCGACCAGGACGTCGAGGTGCACCTGTTGGGAGGCGGTCGGATCAGGAAACCTCGGCGCGGTGTGGTCGGGGGCCCGCTGGAAACTCACCCGCCGGCCGGTGTTGTCGGCCACGGTGACCCAGTCCGGTTCGTTCTGCACCACGGCGGCGCCGAGCAGTTCGGCGTAGAAGGTGGCCAGTTCAGCTGGTTTCCGGCTGTCGAAAACGACGCCGTGCAGTCGTCCGATCATGTCGGAAAAGTTCCCCCTGTGCGGCCGGTCAAACCGGCAATTCCTCGGATGGCACCGTTGGCCCGGGGTCCGGAGGCACAACCGCGACGAGGGTTCGCGGCGAGTCCCGGCTGCAGTCCGAGATGATCACCGCTGGGCCGGAGAGCACACGAAGTTGAACCATCCGGCTTGACTCCAGATTAGCGTGTGTGGTGCCACGGCGATACCGGTGCCCTCCGTCGACGGCGGCCAGCGGCTGCATCGGGATGAGCGCATGATGGGTCGGAGTGCCGGCCGCGGCCGGCGCCAGCAGGCGAGAGGAGACTCGATGCCGACCAGCACGGGTGACCCGGCCGGCGACGTGGACAGCCCAGAACCGACTCCAGAACCGACTGGGGCCGACCAGCCCTACCTCGCCGCCGACCAGCCGGCCCTGGTGCGCGGACCCCGGGGCGGCAACTCGTGGCGCAGCATCCCGCCGGGCGTGTCGCTCGCCGCCGGACCGACCGTCGACTACGACTGATGGCGACGCGGGTGCCGCTGTTCGAGTTCGCGCTCGGTCAGCGGCGGCTGCCCGCGCCGGGCCAGCGGCAGCACGAACCAGATCAACGTGAACAGCACACCCGACGCGGCGGCGAGCACGATCGCGGTCCAGCCACCCACCACGACCTCGACCAGCAGCAGCACCGCGCCGGTCAGCGCGGCGGCGAGCAGGGCCAGACCGGCGATGGCGAACCGGTTGGCCCAGTAGATGATGTCCGGCCGCCGGCCCTGCCGGAAGTAGATCCGGTGCCACGCGGCCGGCGCCATCAGCAGCGCGGTCGACCCGGTGGTCAACAGCACGGTGACCAGTTCTGTGGTCCGCTCCAACCGGGTGGCCTGGGCGAACCGCGCGGTGAACGCGACCGACAGCAGGAAGGCGAACAGGATCTGCACCCCTGCCTGCGCCACCCGCAGTTCCTGCAACAGCTCGGCCATGTTCCGGGTGAGCTTGGCTTGCGGGGTCTCGGTGTCGTCGGCAGCTGGCTCGCCGGGTCCGGCGGTCATCGCGGGGTGGGTCGACGCCGGGACACCCCAGCAGGATAGGCGTTCCACCGGCCCCGCGTGGGCCGGCCACTGTGGACCTCAGTCCGTGCCCTCGACCGGGTCGTCGGGATCGGTGGTCAGCGCGGCGCGCAGTTCCACCAGGCTGGTGGCCAGCAGCCGGGAGACGTGCATCTGGGAGAGATTCACCCGTTCGGCGATCTGCGTCTGGGTGAGGTTGCCGAAGAAGCGCAGCACGACGATGGTCCGCTCCCGTTCGGGCAGCGCGGCCAGCGCGGGGTAGAGCGTTTCCCGGTTCTCCACGGTCAGCAGGTCGTCGGACTGGCTGCCCAGCGTGCTCTCGCCGCCCTGGTGCGGGATCTTGTCGTCCAGTGAGTCGCTGCGGTAGGCGTTGCCGGCCGCGAGCCCCTCATGGATCTCCTCGATCGGCAGGTCGAGCCGCGCGGCCAGTTCGCTGGCCCGGGGCGCGCGGCCGAGCTGCTGGCCGAGTTCGGTGGCCGTGGCGCTGATCGTCGCGTTGAGCTCCTTGAGCCGCCTGGGCACCCGGACGCACCAGGTCGCGTCGCGGAAGTACCGACGGACCTCGCCGGTGATCGTCGGCACCGCGAAGGACAGGAAGTCGCTGCCGTGCCTGGGATCGAACCGGTCCACGGCGTGGATCAGGCCGAGCGCCGCGACCTGCCGCAGGTCCTCGGCCGGCTGGCCGCGATTGGTGAACCGGCGGGCGATGTGCTCGGCCACCGGCAGGTGCTCGGCGACCAGCCGGGTGCGCAGGTGACACCGTTGCGACTCGGACAGGTCGGTGTCGGCCAGCTGCTCGAACAGCGAGGCCAGGTGGTCGTAACCGGTCCTGCTGGGCTGTTCGGTCGTGGTCATCGGGTCACCGTCCTTCGTGGTCCACCGAACCGGCGGGCCCACGTCGTGGTGGGGCCGAGGGCGATCGAGGAGGTCGTCGTGATGGCCGACTGCGGTCATCGGCGGGCTGGTCCACGACCGGTCCGCGCGGTCACGTTGTGGGCACGGTCGGACATTTCGACCGCGACGTCGTCCACGCTACGACCGTTGTCCTGGGCCGACAACCGGACAGTCACCCGATGGGGCGAGGAGCGACCCGGTGCCTGATCGGCTCGGTGCTTGATCGGCTCGGTCAGTGGGTATATGTCCACCCGTGGCGTGCAATGCGTTTGTGCTCGGCGGTGGTGGTCTGCTCGGCGCCGCGGAGGCGGGGATGGTGCGGGCCTTACTGGAGGCAGGCGTCGTCCCGGACCTGATCTGCGGCACCTCCATCGGCGCGATCAACGGTGCCGCCGTCGCCGCCGACCCGACCCCCAGGGGCGCCCAGGAACTACTGGCGACCTGGACCGAGCTGGCCGCGGACTCGGTGCTCGGTGGCTCCCTGGTCGGGCGCGTGGTCGAACTGGTGCGCAGCGGCACCTCCCTGCACGGGACCGGCGAGCTGCGCCGCCGGCTGCGCGAGCGGCTGCCGGTACAGACCTTCGAAGAACTCGCCGTGCCGTTCGAGTGTGTCGCCGCCAGTATCGAGGGGGCCCGCGAGCACTGGTTCGACTCCGGCGACCTGGTCGACGCCGTGGTCGCCTCCTGCGCGCTGCCCGGGGTGTTCCCGCCGGTCGAGATCGGCGGCGAGCACTTCTTCGACGGCGGGCTGGTGAACAGCGTGCCGCTGGGCCGGGCCGTGCAGCAGGGCGCGGACACGGTGTGGGTGCTGCACGTCGGGCGCATCGAGGAGGCGCTCACCGTGCCGCGTTATCCCTGGGAGGTCGGCTTCGTGGCGTTCGAGATCGCCCGCCGGCACCGGTTTCACACCGACCTCAGCCGGGTACCGGAGGGTGTGACAGTGCACGTGTTGCCGACCGGCCTGCCCGAACGGCGGGCGTCGACGTGGTCGAACCTGCGCTACCGGGACGGCCGGCGGATCGTTCGCGGCGCCCAGCGCGCCTATCAGGCGACCCGCACCTACCTTGCGGAGTTGCCATGAGCACCGTCGGGTCGGCGGCAGTGGCATGACAACGCTGCGCCGGGCGCTGACCGTGCCGATCGTGACTCTCATCGAAGTCCTGCTGCTGTTGACCGGTCCGCTGTGGCTGGTGATCGCCGCGCTGGTGGCGATCGGCACCCGGTCCAGCCGGCCGGTCCGCACGGTGGCCCTGGTGCTGGCCTACGCGGTGATCGAACTGCGGCTGTTGCGCCGAATCCTGGGCGGCGAACCCGACTGGGACGCGCTGCTGCCCGAGGTGCTGGACTCCGCGTACCGGACGATGCGGCGCATTCTCGACGTGCGCGTCGTGCTGGAGGACGGCTCGGCGACCGCGGAGCGGCTCGCCACCGGCAACCCGATCGTCGTACTGGCCCGACACTGCGGGCCCGGCGATTCGCTGTTCATCGCCTGGCTGTTGTCGGTGCGCTACCAGTTCCGGCTCAGTGTCGTGCTGAAGTCGTTGCTGCGACTGGAACCTGCCGTCGATCTCGCCGGTGACCACCTGCCGCTGTGCTTCGTCGGCCACCGGGGCGCCCGGTCCCGGGATCGGGTCAAGGACCTGGCCGGCACGATGCTGGGCGGCGACGCGCTGCTGCTGTTCCCCGAGGGCGGTAATTTCTCCTGGCCGCGCTGGCACCTCGCGCTCACCAGGCTCGCCGCGACCGGCGCCTACGCGGCCCTGCGCCGCGCCCGCCGACGCACGCACACCTTGCCGCCACATCGCGGTGGCGCGTTCGCCGCGCTCGCCGGCGCGCCCACCGCCGACGTCCTTCTGTTGGCGCACACCGGTTTTGCTCCCGACGGTCGGAACCGCCCGTGGTGGCGGCTGCCGGTGCACCGCTGCCTGGAGATGCGCACCACCCTCGTGCCCGGGGCGACCGTACCGCGGTCGGCGGAGGAGTTGCCCGGTTGGCTGGAGAACGCGTGGTCCCAAGTGGACACCTGGGTGAGCGATCACACGGTGGACGACCCGGAGGCGGACGCGATCGCCGAGGACCCGACCAAGAAGCCCGGAACCTGACCCGCCGGCCTGGCCTTCCGGGCCGGGCCGCCGATCAGGAGCGGTCCAGCCGGGGGAACAGCACTTCCTGGGCGAGCAGTAGCAGGGCGGCTGCGGCCGGGATCGCCACCAGCGCACCGGTGATGCCCAGCAGCGTGCCGCCGAGCAGCGCGGCCACCACGGTCACCAACGCGGGCACCTTGACCGCCCCGCCGATGATCTTCGGCACCAGCACGTAGTTCTCGGTCGCCTGGTAGCCCAGGAAGAATCCGATGGTGGCCAGACAGACCGGGATCGACACGGTGAGCGCGACCAGACAGACGATGATCCCGGCCGAGGTCGACCCGACGATCGGGATCAGGTCCAGCACCGCGACGGTGAGCGCGAGCAGCAGCGCGTCGGGCACGTGGAAGACGAGCAGCCAGACGTACGCGGCCGACCCGGCGATGAGCGAGATGAGCAGGTTGCCCAACACGTAGCCGCCGACCTTCGCGAAGATCTCGTCGCCGAGCAGGATCGCCCTCGGCCGGCGGGTGGCCGGCACCATCCGGTAGATCGCGGCCCGAATCCGTGGCAGGTCGGCGACGAAGTACACGGTGAGCACGGCGAGCACCGCGACGCTGGTCAGCGCGCTGAACACGGCCTGGCCGACGCCCAGCAGGCCACTGGTGAGCGCGGAGCCCTGGTCGCTGAGCAGCCCCGCCAGGCGTTGCTGGAGGTGGAACCGGGCGTTCAGCTTGCCCAGCAACGAGTTGTGGTCCTCGGCCTGGTGCAGATAGGTGGGCGCGTTGTGCACGATCTGGGTGGTCTGTTCGACCAGCACCGGGATCGCCGCGGCGAGGAAACCGGCGACGATGGCCAGCGCGGTGGCGAACACCAGCACCACCGCGAGCCATCGCGGCACCCGCCGCCCCACCAGCCAGGACACCGCGGGCTCCAGCCCGACCGCGACGAACAGCGCCAGGCCGATCAGGATGAGCACCGGTCTGGCGGTGAACACGAGTTCGGCCAGCACGTAGGTCACCGCGACGCCGGCGGCGGCGGCCATGCCGATGAAGAACGGCGAGCGCCGGTCGAGCGGTTTGCCCAGCCGCCCCAACGGTCGATGCGGCGTACTGATGTCGGCGGCGATCGCCTCGGCCTGCGCGATCGGTCCCTCGCCACCGTTGGCGTGCGGCTGTCCGACCAGGTCGTGGTGGCCGTCCGCGGCGTTGTCGGGGGTGTCGGGTCGGGCGGTGGGCCCGGTCTGCGGGGGATGATCGGTGGGCGAGGACATCGGGGGGACCTCCAGGGCGGTGCCGGGCCGCGTCACCACGACCTGGCTCCTCGGTCGGACATCAGGACAGTTAGCCCGAATTGCCCCTGACTAATCTCATTTCCGTCGACAGCGGACCAAATGACCCACGATCGTGAGTTCCCCGCGCGATCGGCAGCTGGCTGCGTCCAGAACCCGCATCGCGTCCGCGATCGGGTACTCCCGAGTAGGTTCGCGGTCGGCCGGTTTCATTGTCGGCGCCGGCCGGCTGATCCGGGCAGCCGACCCGACGGGGCATACTGATCGCCATGCGGATCTTGATCACCGGCGGCACCAGCGGGCTCGGCCTGGCGATGGCGCGTGCCCTCGCCGACGAACATCAGGTCGTGCTCACCGGCCGGACCGCGCAGCGGGCCCGGTCGGTCGCGGCCGAGCTGCCCGACTCGGTGCAGGGCATCGGGATGGATGTGCGGGACGAGGAGTCCGTGCGGGCCGGCCGCGACCTGGTGGTGGCCGCACTGGGCGGGCTGGATGTGCTGATCAACAACGCCGGAATCGGGATGCGCACGGTGAATCCGCGGTTCCTCAGCGACCCGCAGCCGTTCTGGGAGGTGCCGACCGCCGGCTTCCGGGACGTGATCGAGACGAACCTGACCGGCTACTTCCTGGTCGCCCGCGCCGTGGTGGGCGACCTGTTGGCCGGTGAGCGCGGCCGGATCATCAACGTGTCGATGAACCACCGCACGATGACCCGAGCCGGCTTTGTCCCCTATGGACCGTCGCGGGCCGGGACCGAGGCGCTGTCCCACGTGATGGCCGCCGACCTGGCCGACCGGGGCGTGCGGGTGAACCTGTTGCTGCCGGGTGGGGCCACCCGGACCGGCATGGTCCCCGACGAGGTTCCGGAGACGGCGAACCTGCTGCCCGCCGACGTGATGGCCGCGCCGGTGCGCTGGCTGTGCTCGCCGGCCGCCGACGACGTGCACGACGAGCGCGTCGTGGCCAGCGAGTTCGACGAATGGCTCGCCGGGCGCGGCTGATCGTCCCCGGTCAGCTCGACTCGGTGGTGGCCTCTTCCGGTTCCTCGGCCCGCGCCTCGGGCCGAGTGTCGGGCTGGGCCTCGGCCGGCGCTGCCGCCGAAACCTCGGACGGGACTTCCGCCGGCTCTGTCGGCTGCGAACGGGCCGTGCGCTGGCTGCGGATGAACCACACCAGGCCGACGATGGTCAGCGCGGTGGCCACGTAGAAGTTGAGCCGCAGCCCGAGGAAGTGCTCGGAGGAGTCGACCCGCAGCGACTCCTCGAAGATCCGGAACGCGGAGTAGCCGGTGACGTAGAGGGCGAACAGGCCCGGCGGCCGGACCAGGCCGCGCCGGCCCAGCCAGATCAGCACACCGGCCCAGACCAGGTCGAAGATGAGCTCGTAGAGAAAGGTCGGCTGGAAGGTGGCGAACTGGGCGTAGCCGTCCGGTCGGAACTGGGGCGCGATCTGCAGGCCCCACGGCAGGTTCGTCGGGCCGCCGAACAGCTCCTGGTTGAAGTAGTTGCCGATCCGGCCGATGCCCTGGGCGATGATGATGCCCGGTGCCACCGCGTCCATGAACGTGCGGACCGACACCTTGGCGCGCCGCAGCCGCCAGATGCCCACCGCGGCGGCCAGCGCGACCCCGCCCCAGATGCCCAACCCGCCGTCCCACACGGCCAACGGCCCCCACCAGTGCGGCGGCACGTCGTTGGGGGTGGTGATGTCGAAGTAGATGCGACCGCCGATGATGCCGGCCGGCACGCTCCAGATCGTCACGTCCTCGACCACCGTGGTGTCCCCGCCGGTCGCCCGCCAGCGCCGGGCGGTGAGCAGGTAGGCCAGGGTGATGCCGATCACGTACATCAGTCCGTAGACGCGAATGTCCAGCGGCCCGAGGTGGAAACCATTGAACGACGGACTCGGGATGCTGGTCCGGATCGGCGAGCCGGCGACGAGGTCGCGGATACCGCCCGCGACCGCCGCTACTGGGGAAATGCTGTTGCTCACGTGCAGCCGTTCTGCTCGTCGGTGTCCGCCGGCCGTGGGTCGGGCATGGTGTCCAGCCGTTCCCGGAGGTAGCGCTCGTCGGCGCTGCTCAGCGTACTGAGGAAGGAACGCAGCACGGCGGCCCGGCTGGGACCGCGGCGCAGCAGTGCGTCCATCTGTCGGGCGACCACGGTGGCCGCCTCCGCCGCGGGCCGGTACGCGTGGCCGCGCTCGGTGCGGTCGCGGGCGACCAGCTGCTTGGTGACGAGGCGGTTGAGAATGGTGTGTACTGCGGTGTAGCTCAGGTCGGTGTCCACCACCTGTTGGATGTCGTGCACCGTCACCGGTTCGTCCGCGGCGGCGACGGCGGCCAGCACGTCGGCCTCCAGTTCACCGTGTGCGCGCCGGCCTGCGCGGCGTTCACTCATCGTGTTCGCTGCCTCCCTCTCGGCCGTGCCCAGAGTGTAGGAGACGCGGACCGCCGGCCGGTCCGGACACTCAGCACTGCCCGTTGTGCGCGCCGGTGAGCAGGGACGACTGGAGATGCGGCGCGATCGAGGCATAGGACTGGAGGCCGCCGCCGGTCACCGGATGTTGCTGGGACCAGGTAGCCAGCTGTTGCAACACGTCGGTGGCATCGGCCGAGGGCGTGAGGTCGACGAACGCGGTGCCCACCGCGAGATCCACCGTGCTGTTCTGCCGGTTGTCCCGGACCAGCTGCGCGCACGGCACCAGCAGGCTCAGTGTCCTGGCCGCCGAGACCCCGTTGGGGCCGAACCGGATCTGGCCGACGCAGCGCAGGTTGCCCTGCGGGTATTCCGGGTCATCGGCCGGCACGCCGGTCTGGGTGAAGCCGAACTGTTGCAGCTCGGTGGTGATCCGGGCGGCCTGTCCGCGCTCGTTGCTCGCGTTGAAGACCTGAACCTGGGCGCTACTGGCCGGCGCCGGGGCGACCGCGTCGAGTGCGGTGTAGCTCACCGGCGTGTCCAACTGCTCGGTCGCGACCTGCGACGCGGGACAGGCGACCTGCGCGTTCACGTCGTCGGCCTGCCGGATCACCCGGGACCAGACGATGGCGGCCGCGACCATCAGCACACACAGCACGACGATGCCGACCAGCGGCCTGCGCCGGTGGTAGGTCTCAGCCTGGCCGAGCGACACCCGACCCTCCCCGATCTTCACCGCCGGTCATCACTGCCCGGTCATCATCGTCGGCCGGAGCCGACGCGGGTAACAGCCGCCCTACACCGAACTACTCTACAATTTGTAGATAACAGGGTCTCGTCGAGGGCCGACGATCACCGGTTCGCGTGAGGAGGAACAGCACCCATGTCTCGCGAGCGACTGCCGGTCCGCCGTGGACGCCCGGCGCTGCGTCGCGTCGATCCGTTCTGCTGGCTGGCCGTGGTGTGTGTCCTGGTCATCGCTGGCCTGCTTTTCGTCAGTAGCGTGCCCCAGTTGGGTATCGTCGTTGTGGCCGTCGCCGTTTCGCTCGTGTTTTTCGACGCCTGGGTCAACCGTCCGGTGATTCCTTCGGCACAGCCACGAAGACCGTTGCGACCACAGCCACGAACCGACGTTCCGCACCTCCCGCACCCGCAGGTCCCCGACCGTCGGCGCGCTCCGGAACCCCGCTACCAGCGGCAAGGCGACCGGTACCGGCCGGACGACGGTCGACCGCGGCGGGTGCCGGCGCCCGGCTATCCGCCGCCGCGTTCCCATCGGTGATCACGATTGTCCCGACTGCTGTTGGTTGTCTGGATACCGGTCAGTAGCAACGAATATCCACATTGTCCGGTGACGCACCGGCTGTGACCGACACGATCCGGAGCGGCGGCCCTGCTCCAGTAATGTGGATGTCGGGTGAACCAGGGCGACGGCGCCGAGCCGCTCCCGTCCACTGAGGACACCGACACCGCTGGGCGGCGAACTGGACGAGGACCGGAACGGCTGGGGAGCGCTGTGCATCTGCTCGTGTATCTCCCGCTGCTGGTACCCCTGGTCGGAGCGGGGGCGGCCGGCCGATTGGCCGAGCGTCTCGAACCCCGGCTGGCCACCTGGCTGTTGACCGTTTCCGCGGTCCTGCTGGCCACCGCGAGCGGCGTGGCGCTGACCGCGCTCGCCGCCACCGCCATCGGTCAGATCCATCTGGTCGCCGCGCTGGGCCACTGGTCCGGCCGCATCCTGCGCCGGGACGACCCGGCCGCACTGTGGATCGCCCGGGTGGCGTGTGTGCTGCTGGTCGCCGCGGTCGGCGGGTCAGTGGTGACGATGGTCCGGCGCGGGCGGGCCGTGCGCGACGCGGCCCGGACCGCCCGGTCGCTGCCCGGACGTCGACGGTTGAGCGTGCTCGCCGACCCGGCGCCCCAGGCCTACGCGCTGCCCGGCCGGCCGGGCCGAGTTGTTGTCTCCACCGGGATGCTGCGCGCGCTGGACCGGGACGAACGGCGGGTGCTGCTGGCGCACGAGCGCGCCCACCTGGACTGCCGCCACCACCGGTTCGTGCTCGTGGCGCAGTGCGCCGCCGCCGCGAACCCGGTGCTGCGGCCGGTGGCCACCGCGGTGGCGTACACGGTGGAGCGGTGGGCCGACGAGCACGCGGCCCGGGCCACCGCCGACCGCCGGTTGGTCGCCCGCACCATCAGCAAGGCCGCCCTGCTGACCGTCCGCCACCGCCGGGTGCCCGGGGTGGTGCTGGCGATCGCCGCCGACCGGCTGGGCCCGGTGCCGCGCCGGGTGGCCGCGCTGCTCGCCGAGCCGCCGCGGCGGCGGACGCTGTTGCTGTCCGCGACCGTCGCGGTGCTCGTTGTGGCCACCCTGTCCACGGTGGTGGTCTGCCGGGACCTGGACTCGCTGTTCGATCTGGCCCGGGTGGCGCACCGCTGGCAGGCCCGGCCGGCCGCCGCGTAGCAGGTGAGCGGGCTCACCCCCGGGCTGAGCCGGATTCGGCAGCCGGGTTGGCGGCCCTAGTATCTACAAAATGTAGAGGCCGATCGTGCCAAGCCATTCGACCGCCCGGACCGATCTCGGGCGAGGAACGAGGCGAGCCAGGTGCCGCTGTTCGTGCGACCCGACGTATATCACGGTCCCGGACCGCTGACCCCGCTCGCGGTGTTCGACCACTGGACCCTGAACGTGCCGGCGCTGCTGCTGGTCGTTCTGCTGGGCGGTGCCTACCTGTTCGGCGTGCGGCGGGTGCGGGCGCGCGGGCAGGACTGGCCGGCCCAGCGGGTCGCGCAGTTCCTCCTGGTCGGCCTGCTCAGCATCGTGCTGGCCACCATGTCGTTTCTCGGGGCGTACGACGACACGCTGTTCTGGGTGCGCGCGGCGACCATCATCCTGCTGCTGATGCTCGGGCCCTACGGGCTGGCGATGAGCCTGCCGGTGACGCTGCTGGAGGCGACGCTCGGCGAGCCCGGGCGGGCCCGGCTGCGCTCGGTGCTGCACGGCCGGGTCGCGCGGGTGGTGACCTCGCCGCCGATCACCTCGCTGCTGATGATGGGCACCCCGTGGGCGCTGTACTACAGCGGCTACTACGTCGAGGTGCTCGAACACCCGGTGGTGGACCAGCTGTTCCGGCTGGAACTGCTGGTCACCGGGTTTCTCTACGTCTATGCCCGGATGCAGCGCGACCTGGTGCCCCGGCGCTACCCGCCGCTGGTCGCCTACGGCATCAGCATCGCCGAGGGACTCGTCGACGCGGTGCTGGGACTGGTGCTGTGGCTGGATTCCGGGCACCTGGTCGCGTCGGGTTACTACCACCTGCTGGCCCGGCCGTGGGGGCCGAGCCTGCGCAACGACCAGGTCATCGGCGCCGGGGTGATCTGGATCGGCGGCGACCTGGCCGGCCTGCCGTTCCTGTACGGCGTGCTCACCCAGATGCGCCGCGACGACGACGCGGACGCCGCCGAGGTGGACGCGTTGCTGGACGCCGAGCAGGACGAACGCGAGGCCGCCCGGCTGACCGCCGGCCCGGCGGAAGAGGTTGTCCCACAACGGATGTGGTGGGAGGACCACCCGGATCTCGGCCAGCGGTTCCGGCGCGGCTGACCGGCCGGCCGCGCCGGAACCGTGCGGTGGGTCAGTTGATGCAGGGCACCCCGTTGCCGGTGACCGCCGGTTCCGCCGGGGCGATCGTGGTGGTCGGCGTGCTGGCCGTCGTCCCGCTGGTGCTCGGGCCCCGGTAGTCCTTGCCGAGGTAGACCCGCACATGGCCGGCGCTGACCGCCGAATCCGCCTCGATGGTGATACCGCCGCCGAGCGCGGTCGCCACGCCCTGCGCCGCGGACTGGCTCCCGGAGCCGTATTCGATCACGCTCGCGCTCCGGCTGGCGGACGTGGTGGAATCGCCCTTGGTGAAGCCGCTGTCGCCCAGCAGGGTCAGCACCCGGCCCGCCAGTCCGCTGGTTCCGTTGGCGTTGTAGACGTCCACCACGGCATTGGTGCTGGTGCTGGGTGGCGGTGGGGAAGCGGTGGTGGTGGTGACCGCGGCCGCGTTGGAGGTGGTGGTCGGGGCGGCTGCCGCATCACTGGCACTGACCTGTTGCTGGATGAAGGTCCGCACCTGCTGCGGGTTGACCTCGACCGCGTCGCCGTCATGCGGCGTCGGGTAGGTGATGTTCACGATCGGGACGGTCAGGAACTGGATGTTGCCGCCGCTGATGCCCTGCAACTGCTGGGCGAAGCTGAGGATGTCCCAGTTCTGGTCCAAGGTGATCGACTTCTGGATCGCCGCGATCAGGCTGTCCAGTTTCGACGGGCTGGTCAACGTGCCGCTGGACAGCACAGCCTTGGCCATCGCGGCCATGAACACCTGCTGACGCCGGATCCGGTCCAGGTCGCCCAGCGGCAGATTGTCGCGCTGACGGACGAAGGCGAGCGCCTGCACGCCGGAGATGGTCTGCAGGCCGGCCGGGAAGTTCGCGCCGGAGTTCTTGTCCTTGGTCGCGTGGTTGAGGCACACCTGCACGCCACCGATCGCCTGGCTGATGTCGTAGAACCCGACCAGGTTGACCGCGGCGTAGTGGTTGATGGACAGGCCGGTGAACTGCTCGATGGTCTGGATCGAGTTCTTCGCGCCGGCCTGCGCGGCCTGCACCCACAGCTGCGATCCGGACAAGCCCTGATTGCGCAACTGCTTGAGGGCAGCGGTTTCCGCGTAGGTGTACGCCGAGTTGATCTTGTGTGTCCCGTAGCCACCGGTGAGTTGCACGTAGGAGTCGCGCGGCACTGAGAAGCCGATCGCCCGGCCGCCGCCGGCCGGGATGTGGATGATGATGATCGAGTCGGTGGCATCTGCCCCGTCGGCACCCGAGCCGGCGTGCAACTGGTTCAGCACGGCCTGCGGCAGCGGGTTGCCCTGCGCGTCCACCCGGGTGTCGATGCCGACCAACAGGATGTTCTCCGGGCCGGTGTTCGTCTTGGCGCCGGGATCGATCACGTCGGAACGAGTCAGTCCGTTGTTGGCCTTCTCCACCTGCGCCCAGCTGTACCAGGTCGCGCTGAACACGACCAGCGACACCACGGCGAGCAGCACCCGGGCCACCCGCAGCACGTTGCGCCGGCCCCGGTTCGGGCGGGCGGCAGCAGCGGCAGCCGGCCGGCGGCCGGGTGGCGGCTCCTGGCGCGGCCCGTCGGCGATGGTGAGCGCCTCGGACACGTCGTCGGGGTCCGGCCGGACCGGCGGGCGCTGGTGGGCGGGCGGCGGTGTGCCGCGGGACGCACGGCGCTCGGGCGGCGGGGTCCGTCGGTCGGCCGGTGTCGGCGCGGGCTCGCGGCGCGGCGGCGTCGGCCGGTCGGGCGGGGGAGTGCGGGGCGCGCCGCGCGGTGGTTGACCATTGGCGGGCGGGCCGGGAACGCGTCGGCCCGGGGGGATCGGTCGTGCCGGTGGCTGGCCGCCGGGTCGGGCCGGCTCGCGTGGATCACGGGGATCGCGGCGTCCTTCGGGCATATCGCGAATACTCCAGGTGATCCGTGCCGGCCGGTCAGTCCGTCCAGCGCTGTGCACTACAAAGTGTAGGACGCGCGTCCTGGCCGCTGGTTGCGGCCAGGAACTGAGTTGTCTCGGACAGTCGCACCAGCTCTCCGTGCTGACCCCGGCGGTCCGCGCCGGCGGCAACGTTACCGCCGGTCGGACCCACGATTCGGCACCTTACGGGCGGACCCGTCGCGCCGCCGTGAACTGATCGTCGCCGCTCGACCATCCGTTGGCAACACGGACGCGGGCGGCCTGACGGTTCAGATCGACGTCAACCGGCGTCCCGGACAATCCGCACCAACTCCGCCGCGGTCGACCGGTCGAACCGGGCGTGCCGGCCGAAGTCCACCGTGGACCCCGGCCGGTCCGCGCCGGCGTGGGTGCGGGGAGCGGCGTGCAGGTCGCGCACACCGGTCGCATGCAGCACGGCAAGCGCGTTGTGCGGTCGGATGCCGCCGCAGGCCATCACCGCGATCCGGCCGGCCGCGGCCCGGACCAACTCGCCGAGCAGCCCGGCGCCCTGCTCGGCGGTGGCCGCCTGGCCGGAGGTGAGCACCCGTCGCACGCCCAGCTCGGCGAGCGTGTCCAGCGCGGCCACCGGATTCCGGCACACGTCCAGCGCGCGGTGGAAGGTGACCTGGCGCCCGTCCGCGGCCGCGACCAACTCGGCCAGCACCGCCCGGTCCGGTTCGTCCCGCTCGGTGAGCGCGCCGACGACCACCCCGGCCGCACCCGCCCCGAGCGCGTGCCACACGTCGGCGACCATCGCGTCCACCTCGCCGGCCGAGTAGCGGAAACTGCCGTCCCGGGGGCGAACCAGGACGTGCACCTCGGTCGGGCCGACCCGGGCGAGCACCGCGGCGAGCAGCCCGGCGCCGGGGGACAGGCCGCCCAACG